>NZ_AP038804.1:600000-1200000 GCF_047159865.1 Arcobacter sp. 15-2 | reverse complement strand
TTCAAAGTCATTTTTTTAGCTTCTGGTTTCTTAACTTCTACTTTCTTCTCTATTTCTGTTGCTTTAGTGGGAACAACTTCTTCTTTTTTCTCTTCAACCTTCTCAGAAACAGCTTTTTTTATTGTTGGCTTTGCTTTTTTAGGAACAAGTAATTTACTTTTTCCTGTCATTATATAACCTGCAATCTCTTCTGCTTCTTCAAAAGAAACTGAACTTTGTGGTGATTTTAAAACTATTGCTAAATCGGCTGCTTTTTTAATTACTTCTGCACTTGTAGAACCAGCTTCTTCTGCTATTTCAAATACCCTAACTTTGTCTTCCATTCGCTAATATCTCCCTTAGTTGTACGATATATTCATCTTTATTTTTACAGTTTCTATATAGTGCTTTTTCAAGTTTAGATTCATTTTCTAAACAGTCACTACATAAGTAAAAACTTCTACCATTTCCGGTAAAAGAAGTTAGCTTTTTATCTTTACACTGCAATCTAATCAATAACTTTTGTGCCATTTTTTTTCTACAAACAACACAAGTTCTTATCGATATTTTTAACATTTTATCTAAAACTCTCTTAATCTTCTACAATCACGCCATTATTATCAAAATCACAAATCATGATTTTAAAATGTGGGAAATTTTCTGCAAGCTTTTTCGAAAGTCTTACAGCATCTTTTCCATAGGCTAAATTAAAAAAAGTAGAACCACTTCCAGATAAAGTACTCATCAAAGCGCCATTTCTTAAAGCTACTTTTTGAACTGCAAAAAGTTCTGGCATCTGCTTCATTCTATAGTATTGATGAATTCTATCTTTGGATGCTCTTTTTAACATTCTAAAATCTTCTGTCATGAATGCAGCTGTTAATAAAGAACTATGAGAAATATTAAAAATCACATCCTCTTTAGTATATTTGTAAGGCAAAGTTTTTCGTGACAAATTTGTTGAGATTGGTCTATTTGGAATTACTACAATTGCTTTTAATGATTTTGGAATCTCTTTTCTTAAAAAAAACACCTCATTTTCATGAATTGTCGACACCGTAAATCCACCCATAACAGCTGGTGTAATATTATCAGGATGTGACTCATAACTCAATGCTAAGTTTAATAACTTCTTATCATTGAGTTCTATACCTTCTATTGCATATGCAGACGCTATAGCACTAATAATAACCGCGCTACTACTTCCTAAACCACGAGATAAAGGTATTTCATTTTGAAATTCAAATCTAAACTGTTGTTTATTGTTACTAAAGTTTTGATGAAAATCATTAAATGTAGAGATAAACATATTATTATCTTTTAATTTTGGATTATTAGCACCTTCCCCTTTTAGCGATACGCTATGAAATTTAGCAGGTTTTATAATTACATGATTTCTAATATTGAGCGCCAATCCCAATGTATCAAAACCTGGTCCAAGATTTGCGCTTGTCGCCGGTACACTTATTTTCATTCTCTTCCTTATTTTATGATTTTCTTTATACAGCAGGTAAATGATACTTTGGTAGGGTATCTTCACTATATTTAATATGTTCAAAACTTAGAGGTATTTTAAAATCTTCAATTGAACTATCATTCAAAAATTCTATTGTAATTTTATCATCTTCCTGCTTATTATTGTTCCTAAAAAAATATTTTTTTCCCAAAGCTTTTATTGGTGAATTATTATTAAAATCAAACCCAGTTACTGCATATAATTTAATATTGTTAACAATACTCACTGTTTTTAAAAAAATATATGCAATTTTAATGGCCATATAACTTCCTGGACCATTTACATAATATATCTCATCGAGATCATATTTATTTAATATACTCTCAAATAATAAAGGTAAAATATCACTCGTTTTACCATCTTTAGAGAAAGTTTCTATATGTTCATTATCTTTATAAATACCTATTTTCAATGGACTAGAAATAGATATTACGAGTACTTTAAATTTAGGCTGTTGCATATGCTTTCTCTAATGATTCCACTTCATCTTTAATCTCTTCAAGATCAACTACTTCATAGTTAGAAGGATCTTCTAGTAACTTTTTTGTTAAAAGATGATTTAGATGATGACTCCCTGCATGTGCATTATATTCACCAATCATTGTATATCCTAAAAGAGACATATCACCAATTGCATCCAAAATCTTATGTCTTACAAATTCATCATGATATCTTAATCCATCAGGGTTTAATATCTTTTGATCATCTAAAACAATTGCATTGTCAAGACTTCCACCTTGTGCTAAACCTATACTTCTAAGATATTGTACTTCATGTAAAAAACCAAATGTTCTTGCTCGACTAATATTTTCTTTATACTCTTCAATTGAATAATCAAATCGAAATGATTGTTCTCCAATTGCAGGATGTTCAAAATCGATTGAGAAATCATAAATAATATGATTTGATGGTAAAAGTTTGGCAAATTTACCATCACTTTTAACTTCAACTTCTTTTTTAACACGAATCGCTTTTTTACTTTTTGTTTGTTCTTTAATACCAACTTCATCTAACAACATACAAAATCCGCTACTGCTACCATCTAAAATAGGAATCTCATCATTATCTAAAACTACTCTTAAATTATCAATCCCATAGGCATAAATTGCAGACAGTAAATGTTCAATTGTAGATACGACTACATCATTTTTCCCTATTACAGTTGCCATTTGAGTATCTATTACATACTCAGGTGATAATGGGATAGATATCGCTTCATCATTTCTGTAAAACACTATACCCATATCATCTTCTAAAGGCTCTAGTCTCATTTTCACAGGAACGCCTTTATGTAACCCTATTCCAACAATTTCTACACTTTTATTAATTGTTCTTTGTTTCATTATTTACCATCTATATCTTTTTTTGCTTGTTTAAGAATATCTGTTATTCGAACTTTTATCCAGTTTCTATCCATCCATTCTATTGGGTTAACCTCTACTCCTTGAATTAAAACTCCAAAATGTAAATGATCTCCAAAAACAGCACCTGTTGCACCTGTATGTGCAATCTTTTGATTTGAGGAAACTGTTTCTCCCACATCAACTTGTTGAGAACTTGTATGTGCATAAAGTGTTGCCAATCCCATCCCATGATCTATGATAATTGAATTTCCGTATAACCCTAAATAGTTTTTAAATACAACAATACCATCGTTTGATACTCGAACTGGTGCTTTTTTTACACTTGCCCAATCTATCCCTAAATGCCACGCTTCATTTATTTTTTCACCATTTAAATAATAATGTCGTCTATCTCCATATCCGGCTACAGTTTTAGAACCTCGCAATCTTTTAAAAGCTTTAATATTAAAACTTTCAACCATTCTATTGTTAGTGTTTTTTTCAATAGTTTGCTCTATAGTTTTAACATTTTTTTCTCGTAATTCTCTATTTGAATAGATAAATATATCTTCTAAATTATCTGGTATTTTTTCAAAACTTTGCTCTAAAACACTTGCACTTACATTTTTAATAAATTTTTCACTTACAGTAATATTATCATTTTTAACTGTCTTCCTTTGGATATAAAAAGGGACTTTAGTTATTGTCTTATTATCAGCTTTATCTGTAACAATCAAATTTACTCTGTTAAATGATGTTATATCCATAGGCCAAGCCACAAGCGCAACATAATAGTTTTCTTTATGATATGGTGTCAATTTAAAGTTTTTTATATCGTTGAAAGAGATATATGCATCTTTTAAATTTTCATCTTGAACTTTTACAACAACAACTGCACTACCACCTCTTTGTATATATCGAGAATTTCCAAGAACATTCGCAATCGGTTTTTTTGTATCAATACTTACATCAATATTTTGAATAACTTTATTACCCTCTAAAAAGTTCCATTTGCTATTATCAACTACTTCTACTTCTAGAGTTGTATTTTGCCCTTTGTAAAACATATCTAATTTTGGTGGTTTAATACTAAGAGTAATCTCTTTTTCTGTTTTCTTCATCACTTCTTGAGCTAATACTATATCTTTTGCTCCATCTTTAAAAGTAACTTTATAATATTTAATCCCACTATCATCTTTTAACTTTATCTCTACAGGAGATTTCAAATTCCAATAAATGTTATCTTTTGATTCTACAGTTGGCTTATTTTGCTCAAAAGCAGGTGAGAGATATAAGTAAGCTACTCCTATAATAATTGCAATAATTACTACACTTATAATGATACCCAATGGGCTATTTCTATTTTTTTTAAATGTCAAGATATTTCCTCTAATGATTGTAATATTTCACGATTATATCGTAAAGTTATTTAGTTCTTCTATAATGAAGTTGCTTATATCCTTCTCGTCTTTTTTTATAACTACTTAACGCAAAAGGATTATGAATATCTAAAATATCAATTGCTAAACAATCTCCACCTCCTCGTCCAATTCGTCCTAGATATTGTACTAATCTTCCATAGTATGATATTGGTGTAGCAAATATAATTGTGTCAAGATGTGGGAAATCTATCCCTTCGCCAAAAAATGAAGTAGTTGCAAGAACTAACGAACTATTTTCAACTTTGTTCATATTTACTTTTTGCTCATTCTTTTTCAAACTTCCATGAACTGACACATATTCAATTTTATTTGCTTTTAAAATTAATTCTAAATTTTCAATATGTTCAATTCTATCTGTTAAAAGTAAAATTTTTCGTTGTTTGTATTGTAATATCTCCTGATAAATAAGCATATTTCTTTCATCATTCATAATAATTTCACCGATTAAATCTGAAAAGTTATCAACTTTGCTTTCAAAAGTAGTTTCTACTATTTTTAACTTATTTGTTAAATTCTTTTTACTTTTAACTTCATATGCAACAGATCCTAATTGTTGGAATAATAATGGTTCCATTCCATCTTTTCTATTTGGTGTTGCACTTAAACCCAATATATATTTTCCAGAAAACTGTTTAATGATTTTTTCAAAAGTAAGTGCAGGGATATGATGGCACTCATCAACAATAACAAAAGAATAGTTTTTAATAATATCTGTATTATTTTTTAAACTTTGCATAGTTGCTACATCAAGTCTATTGTTAAGGGTGTTTTTACTTTTTCCTAAAAATCCAATCTCTTTTTTTGTATACCCAAAGTAATCTACAAAACGATCAATCCATTGATCCAAAAGCATATTTTTATTTACAATAACCAAAGTATTACACTGCCTTAACTCAATCATTTTTGAACCAATTAATGTTTTACCAAACCCAGGTGGAGCAATACATATAGAAAAATCTTTTTTTTCTATATGTTTAATAGCATCTTGTTGTTCTTTTCTTAGGGTAAATTTGATTTTATGAAATTTTTCATGAATCAATAATCTTTCATCTAAGAAACTACTATCTAAACCAGCTCTTTTAAATATCTCAATTACACCTCTCATCAATCCTCTTGGTAGTACTAGTTCGTTATGATTTTGGGTATATGCATAAATTTTACGAGGAATATTATAAAGTGGTTTTCGTAATGATTGTAAAGTCTTAACTTGAGGATTTTCAAAACTTGCAAGATCTTTTAAATCTTTTACAAGCTCTGTAGAGAGAAATGTTGAGTTTATATATATAGCCTCTTTTAAAACTATAAAGTTCTTATTTGATAGTTGCTTCTGATTTTCTAAATCTTTTATTTGTACAGCAATAGAATCTCTAAGTTTATAAAGTTCCTCTAATTGCTCATCAATATTTATCATTTATTTACGATTCGATTTGTACTGTTTCATTAACTTCTAATTTATTGTATTGGCTACATCTTGTAGAGTTTTTCTTTTTACCTTCCCCCTCAAATATTCCATTTTGTTCAATGATAAGCTCATCATATTGAATTTTTCCAATTACTCTACCCGAACCTAAAATGTTTACTTGAGCAACATCAAACAACCCATCTATGATCCCATTTACAGTGAGTATTTTTGAACGGATCTCTCCTAAAACCTCACCATTTTTCCCAATGGTTACATCTTCAGTAGCTACAATAATCCCTTCAAATTTGCCATCTATAAAAATTGAGCCTTTCGTATCAATCACCCCTTTAACTGTAGTACCATTACTAATTACTGTTGTGCCAATTTGTTCTTTTGGCTTTTTATTAGTTTTATTAAAGATTCCCATTCCACTCTCCTTTGTTTTTCAAATATTTGGTCATAATTTTTCATATTCCATTTTGTAAATGATGTTGGATTTAAAATTTTATTTGCATAACGAATCTCATAATGTAAATGAGGACCACTACTTCTTCCACTATTTCCACTTCGAGCTATTAATTGCCCTTTATGAATAATATCACCTGCTTTTACATCTACAAACCGTAAATGTCCATAAGCTGTTTCAAAACCAAAATTGTGTGAAATAATAACAACTCTTCCTAAAGTTCCCTCGTTTTTATCTTGTATATATCTTACAACACCATCCGCTGTTGCTCGAACATCTGTTCGTCTAGCTGCTCTTAAATCAAGACCATTATGAAAGCGTTTTTTTTGTGTTATAGGGTGTGTTCTCCAACCAAATTTAGAAGTAGGAACACATTTTGGCAAAGGACATTCACTTGGAATAGTTTGCAACATATATATCTTTTCAGATGATGTTAACTTTGCTAAAGTAGCTCTTTGTAAAAGTGATACATCATCTTCTTTTTCAATACCAATAATCTCTTCTATCTCGTCAAGTTGCATACCCAACTCTTCAATTTGAGCTCTTTTATTTTCTATCTCTTTACTATATTTGTTATTTTCTGTTGTAAGTTTTTCTCTATCTTGAGAAAGTTCATTTACGCTTGTTGTTAATTTTGAGATAACAAAAAAACTTAATGTTACAACTAAAAGAACAACAACGATAATCCAAAGTATCACTTTTTTAATGATTTTATTTACACTAAAAGATTTTGAACTATTTATATCCGAAATAGTTATAACTAATTTTTCTTTTTTCATTACTTGTTATACCTTTTCAAAAAATTTTCTACTACTAAAAAAGAACCAAATATAAGATAATTATTTTTTGCATTTACATTTTGAATATCAAAATCTCTTGTTTCTAAAGATAGTGTTTGAATAGTTTCAATAAGTTTTTCTTTTTCTACAATCCGTACATCATCACATTCTATTATTTGTACTTCTTTAATAAAAGGTTTTAAAATCGTTAAAACTTTATGATAATCTTTATCTGAATAACTATTATACACTAAAATAAACTTTTTATCTATCTCTTTTAGTTCCTTAGCAATGGCATTTGCAGCTAAAGGATTATGACCAACATCAATAATAATATTGTCTTGAAAATACTCAAATCTTCCAGATATTTTAGGAAGCTGATAATCGAAATTTTTAAATCCAAGAAAATCTAAAACACTTAAAGCAGTTTGTAAATTATTTTGCAAGTAGATAGGTAGAGATTTTGCCTCACTAGTAAGTGTGTAGGTTTTTCTTTCAATCTCTTTTTTAGTTTTTAAAACTGTATTCTTTACTTTATACACTTCATTAAAAACTTGATTTGAGATAATAAACTTATCATCACAACTTCTCATTTTGGTTGCACTTATTAGTTCGATTGTATCACCTAAAAAATTTTGATGATCAAGTCCAATGGTAGTAATTATACTTAAATTATTATTGACTACATTTGTTGCATCGAACTCACCACCAAGACCAGCTTCAAGTACTAAATAGTCTAAATTATTACTAAGCAATAGTCCAAGGAGTGTTGTATACTCAAAATAAGTTAATTTTTCAAGTAAATTTATTTCTAAAATATTTTGTAACTTTTCATGCGCTTTATTTAAAATATCATCATCTACATCATCTCCATCTATCCATATTCGTTCATTAAACTTAGAAATATGAGGGGAACTATAATGCAGAACCTTTTGATTTAGCTGCATTAAAAGTGACGCTAAAAATCGTCCTGTAGTTCCTTTTCCATTTGTTCCTACAATATGTATAACATAAGGTAAAGTGATATGTTTAGACAATTGCTTCCATGCAAGTCTTACAATAGAATAATCAATCTTATCATAGTACAAACTTTTTTCTTCTAAAAAATTTTCAAGAGAGGACTTAATGGCTACTTCCTCATATTTTGAATAGCAATTTTTGAGAAAATATCGCTTAATGCTTTTTGTGCTGCTGCTTTTACAGCAACACTTCTTTTCTCATCTGTTATCACTGAATCTTTGTCGACAGAATAATCATAATAATCACTTACCTCAATTGTATTTATTCGTTGTTCTCTTTTTTGATAAGTTAACAATATAGTAACTTGTGTACGATAGCTCTTGGCATACCCATCATTATCAGTACTCATAACACTATGAGTTACATTGTTTAAAGTAATATCAACAAAAGTTTCAGCTTTTGTTTTATCATCAGTCAAAGGAGTTTGAAACTGATTTATGATTATCTTATTTATTGCATCTTTTATATAAATAGAATTTTCAGAATTCTCGATATCCATATTAAGCTTTACATAAACATCACCTTTAATAGCATCTCGGGCATAATAAGATGCTGGCTTATACCCACATCCAGCGAATACTCCTAATATAAGACATATAGATATTATCGATTTCAAGATTAACCTTTAACCACTAAATTTACAAGTTTTTTAGGAACAACAATCTCTTTAATTATCTCTTTCCCGTCAATCCATTTTTTAGTATTCTCATTTTCTTTTGCTATAGCTAAAATTTCTTCTTTTGAGGCATTTGGTGAGACTTCAACTTCACCTCTTTTTTTCCCATTTACTGTAATAGCTAAAACAATAGTATCTTGTACAAATACTTCCTCTTTTACTTCTAGAGTATTTTCAAAATTTACTCTTGCAAATAGTTTTTCACTCAACTCCCAAGAAGCATGAGGAATAATAGGCTCTAATATATTTGTTAAAATATAATATCCTTCTAACCATACTACAGAATTGTCTTGTTTATTTAAAGCATTTAATGCTTCCATACAAGATGCAATCAATGTATTAAATGCATATGTTTTATTCATAACTTCATGAGATTTTTGTAAAGCTTCATAAACTTTTTTTCTAGCTTCTTTTTCATCTTTTTCTAATGAAGAATGATCAATTTTCTCAATTTGAGAAGCATTAGCACCTTCACATTTACTAGAATTTTCATAAAATTTTCGTATAAATCTATATGCACCTTCTACAGCACTATCATTCCATTCTAACTCTTTTGTAGGAGGTGCTGCAAACATCATAAATAGTCTTGCAGTATCTGCCCCATATTTAGAAACGATAGCATCAGGATCTACTACATTTCCTTTAGATTTAGACATCTTAGCACCATCTTTTAAAACCATACCTTGAGTAAGAAGATTTTTAAATGGCTCTACACTATTTGTGTAGCCTAGTTGATTTAGTGCTTTTGTAAAAAATCTTGCATATAAAAGGTGTAAAATAGCATGTTCAATTCCACCAACATACTGATCTACATCCATCCAGTAATCTGTATTTGCTTTATCGATACCTACATCATTCCATTTTTCTGGATTTGTTGCATATCGTAAAAAATACCAAGATGACTGAACAAAAGTATCTAAAGTATCGGTTTCTCTTGTTGCATCTTTTCCACACTTAGGACAAGATGTATGTTTCCATGTAGGATGATTTTCTAAAGGATTTCCTTCACCAGTAATCTCTACATCTTCAGGTAAAGCAACTGGTAAGTTCTCTACTTTTTCAGGAACAATTCCACAATCATCACAATGAACAAAAGGGATAGGTGCACCCCAATATCTTTGTCTTGAAACACCCCAATCTCTTAGTTTATAATTGATCTGTTTTTTCCCTAAAGTCTCTTGCTCAAAATCATACATAATAGCTTTTTTTGCTTTTGTGTTTTTTTGCCCATCATACTTATCACTGTTGATAAGTTTTCCCTCACCAGTAAATGCTTCAGACATATCTGTATCATTTTCAATAACTACATTTATTGGCAAATCATATTTTTTTGCAAATTCAAAATCTCTTTGATCGTGAGCAGGTACAGCCATAACAGCTCCCCCACCATAAGAAGCAAGTACAAAGTTAGCAACCCATACAGGTACTTCTTTTCCAGTTAAAGGATGAACAACTGTAATCTCTAAATCTAAACCAATTTTTTCTTCTGTTGCTCGATCTCTTTCTGTCACTTTTTTCATCGCTTTAATTGCATCGATTTTTTCAGTGCTTAAAAGATTATTCTCAATTAAATATGTAACAATTTCATGTTCAGGAGCAAGTGCAGAATAACTTACACCATATACAGTATCAGGTCTTGTTGTAAATACTGTGTATTTATCAAAATTATTACCAAGTTTCTCTTTTGAGCTAGCACTTAAAGAGAAATCAAACTCTAAACCTTCACTTCTTCCTATCCAGTTTTCTTGCATAGTTAATACTTGAGATGGCCACTGACCTTCTAATGTTTTTAAGTCATCTAATAATGTTTGAGCATATTTTGTAATAGCAATATAATAACCAGGCATCTCTTTTTGAACAACTTCAGTACCACATCGCCAACAACATCCCTCTTCTAATTGTTCATTGGCTAAAACAGTTAAATCATGTGGACACCAGTTTACAGTTGCTGACTTTTGATATAAAAGTCCCTCTTCAAACATTTTTATAATAAACTCTTGTTCCCACTTTGTATATAATTCATCACTTGTAGCAAATTCTCTTGTTTTAGAAAAACTTAAACCTAAACCTTCAAGCTCTTTTCTCATATAGTCTATATTTTCATATGTCCATTTTTTAGGATGAGATTTATGTTTAATCGCCGCATTTTCTGCTGGCATACCGAAACTATCCCAACCAATAGGATGTAAAACATTAAAATTGTTTTTTCTAAAGTGTCTAGCAAATGCATCACCTAAACAGTAGTTTCTTACATGTCCCATATGAATTCTTCCACTTGGGTATGGAAACATACTTAAAATAAATTTTTTCTTTTTAACTGAATCATTCACCAAATCTTCTTCTGACATTAAGTCAGAAGATTTTGGCTCTTCTAGTGGCTCATGTGTCTTGTTTTCATTCCAAAAATTTTGCCATTTTGTTTCTATGGCAGATGGATTATATTCCATATTTAGTATTCCTTATCTTGAGTTTTTGCACTCTCTATTAATGCTAGTGCTATTGAGAACACATTTGCAACAACTGCACCAATTGCTAAAGCAATTGCTAAGTCTACATTATCACTAAAAGAGTACACTATAAATGCTGGTATAAGATGTAAATCAGCAACTAAAGAACTAGCTAAAAGTTCAGCAGCAAGCAAGTTTCGCACACCGATTTTTAAAATTGTTGATATAATATTCACTCCGGCTGCTAAAAATAAAGCAATTTCATTTTGTTCATACAAAAAACCTGCTGTTGTTGTTAAACTCATCAATGAAAAGAATATATATATTACCTTACCCCAATCCATGCAAACTCCTAAAATTAATATCTATTATTTCGCATTATAAATAAATGTTGGTTATAACTTGGTTAATAGTGAAAAAAAATGATTTAAACTTTTATTTAACTTATCTATTGTAATATATTCATTGTTATAAAATTATCTATTGAGGCTTATATGAAATTTATTCTCCCTTTTATCATCTCCTTTTTTATTGTAGGATGTACTTTACCTAAAAATACAGAACAAAATCCATTACCATTATTAGCAGAAAAATCAGATACAAATACACTGCAATTACAACAAAACAATGCAGATAATACAATTTTTACAATTAGAGATACAATACAAGAAAAGCATCTTCATTCAAATTTAAATGATACCATTGTAGATATTGCAAACCAATTATTTACTACTAAAATAAATCATAAAAACCCTACAAGAATTATACTTACCTCTTTTGTTGATTTGGAAAACTTTGAAAACACATCTACATTTGGAAAACTTTTAAGTGAGAGCATGTTCAATGAACTGCATATAAGAGATTTTAGTATTACTGATTTTAGAGGGCAAAAAGCTGTATTGGTAAATGAAGATGGTGAATTTCACATCACAAGGGATGTAGAAAAATTAAAAGACAGCATTGATGAGATTGAATATATACTTGTTGGCACTTATGTAAAATTTGAAAATGAAAGTTTACTTATAAATGCACGAATTATGGACTCTAACTCAGGGAAACTTTTATCAACTGCACGAGTTGTTTATTATCCAAAAGATTGTAGTCAATTTGGTATTTGCAAACAAATGGAAAAAACTCATAATCTTTATGATGGTACTGACCAAACAACAAATACAAATATTAACAATAAAATAACAAAATCAAGCTCAAGAGATTCAGGAAGTTTTTCAATTGTATCTGATGAGTGTAAAGATGGAAAATGCGACAAATAATTATTACTTTAACTTTAACTTTAACTTTAACTTTTCTTTTTACTGGTTGTTCAATAATGAACTCATCTCAAGATGCTTTTAAATTTAAATATTTACAATCTACAAGTATAACTGATTTTCATCTGTTCACAAAAGAAGTTTTAGATGATTTATCAACTACAATTTTGGAAATAAAATCTAAAAGAAAAAATATATCACCTCTTTATGTAACTGATTTCGTAAACTTAAAAGAACTGAAAAATAAATCACAATTAGGGTTTATTTTATCTGATGCTTTAAAAACGAATATAACGCAAGATTTAAATTGGCCTATTTACCAAATTGAATTTTCAAAATACTTAAAAATTGGTTCATCAGGAACAAGTTTGATGTCTAGAGAGGTTGATGAGTTAAAGTACACAAATATTGATGATGACACTTACGCCTTAGTAGGTACTTATTCTCTCACGCAAAGACAATTAATTCTTTCAGTAAAACTAGTAAATTTAAATAATGGTGTGATTATCAAATCAGCTACTAAAAGTATGGATTTAACAGATGAGATCATCAGATTAGAGCAAAAAGAAGAAAGAATACAACAAGTTTACCAACCTGTAACAATTTAAAACCTAAAGAGTTATAATAACTCTTTAAACAAAAGATTATATTTTACTTCACCTCTAAATTCATTTTTAGAAATAGTTGCGTTAAAACTAATTTTTTCTCCGATATTCATTGGTTCACAGTCGATAAAGATAATTACTTCTATAATATTTTTTCCATCACCTACTACTAACTTACTATACTCTTTATTTTTTCCCATTTTTGTTATATTAAATATCTCTAAATTATTAAAAGTAAATATAGGATATGGGTTAGTGATACCAAATGGACGATATGATTCTATAAGATTATAAACTTCATTATGAACATTAATAAGATTAAAACTTCCCAAACTATTTCTATTTGTATCTTCATCCAATTTTGGAAGTGTTTTGATCTTTTGATTAATAAGTATTTTAAAATTTTCTAATTTATCAGTATTTATACTTAATCCTGCTGCTTGTTTATGTCCCCCAAATCCATTTAACAGAGATGCACAAGTTTTAATTAATTCATATAAATTAATATCAGAAGTACTTCTACAACTTGCTTTTGAAACCCCTTCATTAATACTAAATACAATAGCAGGTTTATTATATTTTTCACACAATTTTGAAGCAACTATTCCTACAATCCCTTCATTCCAGTCTTTACTTGACACCACAACTACATTATCACTATCTTCAACTTGTTCTTTTGCTTCATTGAACATTTTGAGTTGATCTTCTTTTCGTGATTCATTTAATTCGATTAAATAATCAAGTTGCATATTTGCTTCAACTTCATCAAAAGATAAAAGAAATTCTAAGGCAATAGAAGGATCAGCCATACGACCAGCACAATTTATCAAAGGAGCAATTTTAAATCCAATATCTTCTTCCGTAACAGTTTTTAAATCATAACGCTCTCGTAAAACAACCATCGCTGGTCGCATAGATTTTTGTAATACCTTTAAACCTGCTTTTACCATTGTTTTATTTAGACTCACCATTGGCATGATATCTGCAACAATCGCTAAACTTAAAAGATCAAAAAGCTCCATAAGATTATAATCAAATTTTAACTCTTTTTTGATACTTGCACACAAATACCATGCTATTTGTGCTCCGCAAATTTCACTAAAAGGAAATGGGCAATCGCTTTGCTTAGGATTTACAATAGCATAAGCATCAGGTAAAACATCTCCAACTGTGTGATGATCAGTTATAATCAAATCCAAACCTCTTTGCTTACATATCTGAGCAGATTCAACAGCACTTATTCCATTATCTACAGTTATTATTATTCCATCATATATCTGTTCCAAAATCAAAGGGCTCAGTCCATAACCATGTTCAAACCGATTGGGAATAATATAATTTATCTCTACACCTAATGCACTAAAAAATGAAACCATAATGGCAGTTGATGTTACACCATCGACATCATAATCACCAACTAAATTAATAGTTTCGTCATTTTTAATGGCATCAACAATTCTTTTTGTTGCTTTATCTATATCTTTAAAGTTTTCAGGAGTTGGCATACTTTTCAAAGTTTGATATTTGTCATTCTTTATTCTATTTTGTAAAATATTTTCTATATCTTTTATGTTTAGTTCTTTATTCATAAAATAATTATATCCTTTTTAAACTATTTTTGGATAAAATAATTACAAAGTGAAATATAAATTTAGGATAAATTAAATGGAAAAAGCAAAATATATTTGGATGGATGGTGTACTTACTCCTTGGGATGAAGCTAAAGTTCATGTGCTAACACACACTCTTCACTATGGTAATGGTGCAATTGAAGGAACAAAAGCATATAAAACTGAAGATGGAAGATGTGCTATATTTAAACTAAAAGAACATACACAAAGACTTTTAGACTCTTCTAAAATGACACTAATGAATGTACCTTATAGCGTAGAAGAACTCAATGATGCTCAAGTAAAACTATTACAAGAAAATGAATTATTTGAAGGTGCATATATCAGACCACTTGTATATTTAGGATATGGAGTAATGGGTCTTTATCATAAAGATGCTCCTGTAAATGTATCTATATCAGCTTGGAAATGGGGAGCATATTTAGGAGAAGAGGGTTTAAAAAATGGAATCCGACTTAAAATATCTTCTATGACTAGAGGTGGAAATACTTCAGGAATGGGTAAAGCTAAAGCAGTAGCAAACTACTTAAACTCGCAAATGGCAAAATACGAAGCTGTTGAAGCTGGATATGATGAAGCTCTTATGCGAGATGATCAAGGGTATATAGCAGAAGCTAGTGGTGCTTGTTTTTTCATGGTAGAAGATGGAAAACTAATCACTCCTCCAAATGACAATTCATTGAAATCTATTACACAAGCAACAGTAATTGACCTTGCAAACGACATGGGAATAGAGGTTGTAAGAAGAAGAATAACAAGAGAAGAAGTATATATTTGTGAAGAGTGTTTTCTTACAGGAACAGCTGCTGAGATAACTCCTATTAAAGATGTTGATGCAAGAATTATTGGTTGTGGAAGTCGTGGACCTATAACAGAAAAAATACAATCTGCTTACTTTGATGTGGTTGCAGGAAAAAATGAAAAATATTTAAAATACTTAACTTATATAAACTAATATTAGAACTAAAAAAGTTATTTAAGATAAAACAAAGTGCAATCATATATGATTACATTAATTAACTAAAAAAAGGAAAGAGATGCCAATCGATAATGACTATTTTAAAAATAGACAACAACAAAATAAAGGTTCGAACAATCAATCGAATAATAATAACAGTGGAGGAGGAGGTGGTTATGAACCACCATTTCAACCACCAGAGATGTTTAAAAACTTCAATAAACAATCTGGGTTTATTTATGCAATTATTATTATAGTTATTGCATTATTCATGACAAAACCTTATGTGATCATTAATTCAGGTGAAGTTGGTATTAAAGTTACAACAGGTAAATATGAAACAGATCCTTTACAACCAGGTTTTCACTTATTTATTCCAGTAGTTCAAAAAGTGATTACAGTTGATACAAAAGTACGACTTATCAATTATATGAGTGTTGAAAAAATGAGTGGATTTGATAGTGGTATTAAAGTGAATCCAGCTATAAATATTCTAGATGCTAGAGGATTACCTGTTTCTATTGAATTAACTGTTCAATATAAACTTTTACCATCAGGTGCCCCTATGACAATTGCAACATGGGGACTTTCATGGGAAGATAAAATTGTAAATCCAGTTGTAAGAAATATTGTAAGAAATGTTGTTGGAGAATTTAATGCAGAACAACTTCCTACCAAAAGAAACGAAATTGCTGTATTGATAGAAAATGGTATTAGAACACAGATTGAAGCTTTAGAAGGGAAACCTGTATCTATTGAATCAGTTCAACTAAGAGAAATTGTTCTGCCAACAAAAATTAAAGAGCAAATTGAGAGAGTTCAAATTGCAAATCAAGAATCAGAAAGAGTTAAATACGAAGTTTTAAGAGCGAAACAAGAAGCTGAGAAAAAAGCTGCTTTAGCAAAGGGTGAGGCTGATAAAAACCGAATTGAATCACAAGGTCGAGCAGATGCTGTTACTATTGAAGCAAATGCGCAAGCAAAAGCAAATAAGTTAATTGCAAATTCTTTAACACCTAATTTACTTAAAATGCAACAAATTGAAGTTCAAGGAAAATTCAATGAAGCACTAAGAGTAAACAAAGATGCAAAAATTTTCTTAACACCTGGTGGTTCTACTCCAAATATTTGGGTCGATACAAAAAATAAAGAAAGAGATTCTTCAATCCGTTAATATAAAGAGGTTCTATCCTCTTTATCGGTTTTTTAAATATGGAAAAAATAAAATATATAATAATTTTTACACTTACTTTAGGTTTGGGTATTTTATATGTACAACTTTTGGATTATCAAAAAATAGCTTCATCACTTTTACAAGAAAATGCAAACTATACTAATAAAATCAATAATTTGCAAAATGAAATTGAACTTTCAACATCTAATAATATCAAATTAAACAATAAAATTATTTTTTTAGAAGAAGCATTAGCCATTAAAAAAATACAACTCAATAACTTAAACTTTAGAGCACAAAACCAATTTGACACAAATAATTCAGAAAACCCAATACCATTAAATCTTCCTCCAAAAGAATTGAAAAAATCACCTTCAGATCTAAAACCAAATATAACACTTGATGACGAAAATCAAATAACTGGTTTCGGACTTGAGTATCAACAAAATTTTTAAGGCTATAAAATGAATACAATTATAAATAAAATAGATTTTGACAAACAAGATGGTCTTGTACCTGTAATCACTCAAGAGGCAACAACAAATGAGATATTGATGCTTGCATATATGGATAAAGAAGCTCTTGAACTCACTCTACAAACAAACTATGCACATTACTTTAGTAGAAGTAAACAAAGGATATGGAAAAAAGGTGAAAGCTCAAACCATACTCAAAAAATAGAATCTATTAAAGTTGATTGTGATAATGATACTTTACTTTTAAAAGTTATTCAAAATGGTGTAGCATGTCATACAGGGCGTAAATCTTGTTTTTTTACAGATTTAAAAACAAATACAATTACAACAGAGATTGAGGTTGATACAACACAAGCTTATGGAGTTGTCGATACATTGTATCATACAATACTTGAGAAAAAAAATGACGATCCAAAACAATCTTATACAGCAAAACTACTTCAAGGTGATGAAAATTCAATGTTAAAAAAAGTTGTAGAGGAAGCTGGAGAGTTTACTTATGCAGTTAAAGACAATGATATAGAGGAGATCATCTACGAAGGTGCTGATTTAATGTATCATTGCTTAGTTGCAATGGCATCTAAAAATGTTTCGCCAGATAGAATTAAACAAGAACTTACAAGAAGATTTGGAATAGGTGGAATAGAAGAGAAAAATTCTCGACAATAAATGATTTTGAAATAACTTTGATACGAAAAGTATCTTTTTTAATAATACTCACTTTTATAGTGTTTAAAATAGTTACATTTCTGCTTATTAAAGTTCTAAGTTTAGTCAAATCTTAGAAAAAAACTAATTTTTCAATTTAAATTGAATAAATCAAGATTTATTTAGCTATACTATTACTAACGAAAGATGATTCTAGTTACATCTTATAGTTTATAGTATCTTAAATAGTAATATTTGTTACTGTAAACATGAAGACAACTTTATATTAGATTTTCAACCACCTTAGAAGTAAGGTGTATTCAAACACAAAGGAATTTGCATGGCAGATTTAATTAACGGAACAGTAAAATGGTTTAACAGCGAAAAAGGTTTTGGTTTTATCGAACAAGAAGATGGTGGGAAAGATGTATTCGTTCACTTCAGACAAATCAATAAAACAGGTTATGATAGAGCTTCTTTAAACGAAGGTCAAAAAGTAACTTTTGAAATCGGTGAAGGTCAAAAAGGACCTCAAGCAGAAAACGTTACAGGTCTGTAATTTTTCTTAATACTCGAATAGTTTTCTATTCGAGTATTTTTTTGACTTTTAAAAAGTCATATTTATTCTATTAAGACCTAAATCCTACAGTCTTATCTTTATCAAACATAGTTTTTTCTTCTTTTGAAATCTCTTCTAAAAAATCACTTGTTTTAAATTTAACTTCATCTAAAACAGCCAATTTATATGCCGTATTTTTAATGATTAATTCAATTTGTCCACCAGTTAATTGTGCTTTTGACAATTTTTTAATATCAAAATCGGGATCAAGAGGTAAAGTATCAGGAATAAGTTTTCTCCATAATTGTTCTCTTTTAAGTGCATCCGGTTTTAAAAACTCTATTTTATAATTGAATCTACGAGAAAAAGCTTTATCAATATTATCCAATAAATTTGTAGTTGCAATCAAAATTCCATCAAAATTTTCTATTTGTTCTAAAAAAATATTTTGCATCTGATTATGCATTTTATCACTACCACTTATCTGTCCACTAACTCTATTACTCAAAAACTGATCTGCTTCATTTAATAATAGTATTGGTTGAGATTTAGCCTTAATACACAACTCTTTATAATCATCAAAAATCTTGCGAACATTTTTTTCACTCTCACCCACATACATTGAAAGAATCTTACTACAATCAAAACTTAAAACTTGTTTTTTGAGTGATTTTCCCATTGCCAAAGCAGTTATTGTTTTACCAGTACCGGCTGCTCCATAAAAAATAATACGAGCATCGATACCTTTTTTCTTATCTTTTATCCCCCACTTTTTTAATCTATCAATAACTTTTTTATCAACTTGCATTAAAAGTGAATCTAAAGTAGCTTTTGTTTTATCATTTAAGACTACATCTTCTAGTGATTTTTTGGGTTCCATTAATTCAAACATCTCTTGCTCTTCAATAAGCATATCTAACTTAATTTTACTTTTTCTTGTTTGTTTTTTGATTGGATGCGAAATTTTATACAATATTTGTTCTGGTATATAAAAGTTTCGATTAATTCCTCCAAAAGGGGTAAGCATCTCATCATAGTCTATAAGATTATTTGAAATAAGATTTCCGCTCTCTTCTAGAAGAGTTCGGTACTTAATCTTTTCATAGTCATCTGATGATACTAAAGTTATTAAAGAGTTCATATCTCTTATAGACTCATCTCCACCTGCATACTCCTCTTTTAAAAGTGCTAAAAATATCATCTGTTCTTTATCATTTAAGTCATGTTCTGTGAAAAAATCTTCTAGCATAATTGTATTTGTAGTAGTTTCAACTCTCTCTTTTATTCTGCTTTCTAAAAGAGAAAGTTTACTACGCAAACGATTTGCGTTTGGTGAGTTTTCATCAAAATTATTTTTTATTATATTCAATTGTTGCGCTAGGTCAATTTTAAAAAACTGATCTTGAAGGTACTCTAAATGGTCACTATATTCAGTTACTTCAGGTAAAACTAATTCTAAAGACCCTACTTCTAAAAGCTTTAAAAAAGAACTACTAAGACTTACAGGCGTATTGATAAGTTCTAATTGTGAAAGTTCACTTATTTTTGTTGCAGAAAAATGACTTTGTACAATCCAGCCTAATTCTAAAAGGTTTTTTAATATATAAATTTTATCTAAATGTTCATACTTCTTTAAATCGTAAAATTCAGATAATATATCTATTACCAATAAATTATCAACAGCAATAATATATTGTTTTGTTAAGTATTGTAAAACTTTTACCTCTTCAATATCACATTTTAATTGTGCATAAATATCTAATGTAGTCACATCTTTTGATTCAATAAATTGTATTACATTTTTCATTTTTCCCCTTCAAACCACTGCATGGTAGTATTTATATCTTCATTAATCTGTTTTTTTAAATCATCATATTTATCATATTTTCGATTTTCTCTTATTTTTTTAATAAATTCGATTTGTATATTCTTAGGAACTTCTTTGTCGGTAAAACTCTCTAAAATAGTTGTTTCAACTGCAAACTTTCCATCTGTGGTAACCCTATGTCCTATAAATGTTACAGACTTAAAAACTACATCATTAAGTATAGTACGAGTAATATAAACTCCCTCTTCTGGTATTAAAAAATCCACTACATTAATATTAATAGTTGGTACAAACTCTTTTTTACCTAAACCCTGTCCTTGTATAACTAAACCTGATAAAGTGTAGTTATACCCAAGAAGCTTATTTGCGAATTCAATATTTCCTTCTCTTAAATAGGTACGAATAACTTTGGAATGGATAGCAATATTATCCATTTTGTACTCATCAACAACTTCTACTTCTCCATCAAAAAGTTCCATAAGTTTATTTGTATCATAAGCAGCTAAATGCCCAAAATGAAAATCAAATCCTACAACTATTTTTTTTAAGTTGGGAAACTCTTCTTTTAGTAATTTTATAAATTGTGTACCATCTAAATGCCGTATATTTTCAAGTGGATAAAAATAAATTGGATAGTGAGTGTGTTTTTGCCTATAACTAAAAGGTGATAAATTAGCATAATCAGTTTGTATTACAATAATTCCACCATTGTTATCAAGTCTTTTAAATAACTGTTGATGAGCCAAATGCATACCATCAAAACCACCAATAGCTATGCTGGTAATTGTATCTTTTTTTATAACTTTTCCTTTTAATTTAATTCGGTATAATATCTAAAAAAAAGTAAGGATTATATTATTAATTGTAAAATCAATATTTACCAAATTGTAAAAAAATCAAATGACAACTTTGAACCACTTGTTCAAGAATTTATAAAAATGTCCTCAAGATGGGCAAAAGTAGAAGTTCACAGTTTATTTACTAAACAAATTTCAAAAGCTCAAACATTAGGAGAAAAAGAATCACAACAAGCATACAATGAAGTTTATGCATCAAAATTAGATTCAGGATACAACATAGCACTCGATGTATTAGGACAGAAACTTGATAGTTTTAAATTTAGTAAACTCTTAGAAGATAAAATCACTATTAACTTTTTTATAGGTGGAGCCTATGGATTTGATAGAAAATTTTTATCAAAATGTGACAAGGTGATCTCATTGAGTGAGCTAACCTATGCACATAAAATTGCAAATATTGTTTTATGTGAGCAAATATTTCGCTCTTTGTGTATACTTAATAACCATCCTTATCATAAATAATTTAGAATAAATTAGCTATACTCCTAAAATTTTATAATAATAGGATAAAAAAGTGGCTTCAACTAAACAAATAGATGAATTAGAAGTATTATTAAATCAAAGATTAGTTACAATTGAAAGTAACATTACAGATGGTATTGACAATATTTCAAAACTAAATAATTGTGATTGTAAAGATGAACTTGATTTTGCAGAAGCAAGTAGTGACAGCTTTACTTCAGGGTTAATTATTAGTCAGCAAAAACAAGAGCTGAAAGAGATTAAAGAAGCTTTAGAAAGCATTAAAAATGGTACCTATGGTATTTGTGAAATGTGTGATGAACCTATTGCAATTGGAAGACTCAAAGCAAAGCCTTTTGCTAAATTCTGTACAGATTGTAGAGAGATTCACGAAAATAACAATAACTAGATAAAAGTTATTACGAAGGATTAGATTATGGGATTAAAAAAATATATATTTGGATCATTGCTTTTAGCAATTGTTATATTTGGTTATACATTTAGTATCGAAGCTGGAGATTATAGAGTACAAATCTTAGACTTTACACTTATTTTACCAATTGCACTATGGATAGTGCTGCCAATGGTTATTTTACTTGTGCTAACAATTTTACATATCTCATTTTATGGTTTAAAAAATTTTTTTATTGTGAAAGCTTTTAATAAAGACTCAAATTCACTTATTACACTTATAAATAAAAGACTTTTAAATGAAAACTCAAATGCAAATTTTCAAAATGAAAACTTAAAAGAACTAGCCGATGTTTTAAACCAATTAGATGTTGATGTTTCAAACACAAATTTTAGTTCACAAAATAAAGATATTTCAAAAACAGTTGATCAAAAGTTCAATATTAAAGCTGGTAAATATGTTTCTTCAAAAGATTTAAAACTAGATCTTGACAATCCAATGATGATTGAAAATATTAAAAATAGAATTGAAATTGATGATAACTTCGCATTAGAAGTAATTAAAAATTCTACAAAATACTCTCAAATTATAATTAAAAAAGCTTTCCTAAAAGCTGTAGAAACAAAATCTATGACATCAATCAAAAAAGTTATACCAGAACTAAAACTTGATAATGACATGGTAAAAGCAGTGCTTAAAAAAGATAGTGAGCAAAAAATTGAATTTGCTATGACAAATGAAATGATTTTAGAACTTATTACAAAAGCTACTTTATCAAATACAGATTTGATAACTATTGCTAAAAATTATAAGTCACTTATGACTCCAGAACAACTTATAAGACTATTTGAAGATATTGCCTCAGCAAAAGAGGAGTATACAACTTCATACTTATATGTTCTTGCAGAGTATGAGATGATCGATAAAATAAGAGATATTTTAGTAAACAACTCATCAGACGAATACTTACCATTTAGAGCACTTATCGATTTAAAAGATGCCGGTAAACATACTTATTCTCTTGATGCTTTAAGTTACAAATAACTATATGAATAAAACAATAGACTTTTCAAAACCTGTAATAGCATTAGCTCCACTTGCAGGATACACAGATCTTCCTTTTAGATCTGTTGTTAAAAATTTTGGTGTTGATTATACTGTTAGTGAGATGATAAGCTCCAATGCACTAGCTTACAATAGTGAAAAAACTAAAAAGATGCTAGAAAAATCACCAAATGAAGATCCATTTTTTATTCAACTAGCAGGAAATAAAACTGAGATTTTAATTGCTGCAATTGAAAAACTTAATGAAATTGATGGTATTGCTGGGATTGACTTGAATTGTGGTTGTCCTGCACCAAAAGTATTCAATCATGGAAGTGGATCAAACTTATTAGGTGATCTTCCTAGACTTCAAAGTATGTTAAGAACGATCAAAAAATATTCAAATAAACAATACACCACTTGTAAAGTAAGAATTGGTGTAGATGAAAAAATTCCTATTGATATTGCAAAAGCGATTGAAGATTGTGGTATCGATTTTATAGCAGTACATGGAAGAACAAAAAAAGGTGCCTATAAAGCTGCTGTAGATTATGATGCAATTGCTGCTATTAAACAAAATATCAATATACCAGTAATTGCAAATGGTGATATCACAGACCTAGAAAAAGCTAAATATGTTTTAGAGCATACAAAAGCTGATGGTATTATGGTAGGTCGTGGAGCAATAGGAAAACCGTGGGTATTTCATCAAATATCATCAAACAATGAAACAATTAGTAATGAACTAAAAAAAGAGATTATCATAGAACATCTTCAAAAGATGATTATGCATTATAATGAATATGGGGTAGTTATGTTTAGAAAGCATCTGCATACTTATTCAAAAGGATATGATGGGGCTAATAACTTTAGAGATAAAGTCAATACAATTACTGACTCAAAAGAGATGTTAGAGCTTATAAATCAATTTTTTTAACCTCTAATCCACTTTGGAAATCATTGATAGCTTCAAATAGTTCATTTATATCCAAAGGCTTTTGAATATATCTATAAACACCTATTTCATTGGCTTTCATAAAATAGTCAAATTCTCCATGGGCAGTTATCAATATACAAGGGATAGACGGATCAACCTCTTTTATTTTTTCGATCATCTCTAGTCCATCTAGTTCTGGCATTTTTACATCAGAAACAACGAAATCATACTTATATTTATTGTTTATAAAAAAATCTAAGCCCTCTTTTCCATCTGAAGCAATAGAAACATGCGCAAAAACTTTGCTTAATATAGTTGAGAAAAGATCTTGCACAACTTTATCATCTTCAACATATAAAATATTTAAATCTTTTAAGTTTTTTAGATTCATATTTTTCCTTAGAGAAAAAAAAAGCCAAGTGGTAATCCACTTGGCTTTTTGTATTTATTGTATTGACTACCCTAAAAATGGGTTTGCATATAATGCAATTAAAGCAATAACAAGTGTATAAATAACTTGAGCTTCGATCATCGCTAAAGCAATGAACATTGTAGTCATAAGTTTTCCACCCATACCTGGATTTCTTGCAGTTCCAGCAATAGTTGCAGCAGCAGTATTACCCATACCAACAGCACCACCAAGTGCAGCAAGACCTAGACCAACACCAGCAGCAAGTACTGAGTAAGCTTTTAAAGTTTCGTTAGCAACATCACCATCAGCAGCGAATGCAGCAGTAGCCATAGCTACCATTAAGATTAAAATTTTGTTCATGTTAGAACCCTTGTAATAATTTATTTTTTTAAAAGTCTGTTCGGATAGCGTAAACATAAGATAAATCAAATGCCAATATAAACATAAATGCTTATATTTCCCTACTAAATACTTCTAAGTGGTCGTATTATATATAATTTTTTATTAAATGTCAAAGTTTTCATCAATTATAGTAGTAATATTTTCAATACTCTTATCTAAAGTAAATGATGATGTTTTCTTTTTATTTTCTTTTTGAATATTTTTAAGTTCCTCTTTATTAATCAAAAGTGAATCAATTTTAAAAGAGGTACTTTTATCACTTTCATCTTGTATTAAAGAAAATGTATCGACAAGTTCAGAAGCATAATTCTTTTCCATAATAAATACTGCATTTTTATATCTCATCGCTCTTAAAATATCAAATGAAAAAAGTTTTTGTTGTGTTGGTAATAAAAAAATATCTGAGGCGATAAAAAGTTCTTCTAAGTTATCATATTCTTCTAATAATATGTATTTATAGTTTAATTTCGCTCGTTCCATTTTTAGTTTTAATGGTGCTATTTGTTTTGAATTTGATTCTATAAGTAATACAAAATCTTCTTGATACATACGAGATATTGTGTCAAACAGATAGTTTATTCCACCTTTTTCTAAGTCTCTTGCTCTAAAAAATATAATTTTTGATTTTTTATCAATCTCATGCTTCTTTTTAAATGCCTGTTTAATACTTTTAGAATATTCTACTTTAGAATAATTGTAAGGAGATACTACTTTAATTTTTTGATGATCAAGAAAAGAAAATTTTTGCATGATTTCATGTTTTTGTATATTTGTATCAACAATCACAATCTGAGCATTTTGTATCAAACTTATAGACTCTTTATTGATGATACCTTTGTGAAAATAGATATCAGGATATTTCACTTTTTGAAATAATAGTTTTGAAAAAAATGTTGGCTTTTCAAAATATGATATATCATATTTTTTTTCTAATTGTAAAGTTAAATTTGTTTTATTTTTAATTGCGATTTTAATACTTTTCATAAAACTATAGTATTAAAATCTTTATTAAAAGCTATTAAATTGTTTTGCTTTTTATTTTAGCATTAACTCTTTTGACCAATTTTCTAAAACAACATTTAGTTCCTCTTTTGGAACTTCCATAAATTCAATTACAAAACTATTTTCCAATTCACAAACTCCAATACTTCTAGGACGAACAGCAACCATTTTGGTATCTGGTATCGCTGTTCCAAAACAAAATAATATATTTTGTACATCTAGTATAGATTCATTAATTTCACCATTAATATTTTGAGTGTGTGAATAATGATCAAAAATTGCTATAAACTTTGCTATAGGATGTGTTTCTATTTGCTTTTTAAAATATTCAATAATTTCGGCAACACTTTTTTCTGCAATTTCAGTTTTTTTTAACTCTAAAGTATAGATAGGATATTTTTCCATAAATATTGTTTTTTTCATTTTTTCCCTTTGTTATTTGTTATATGTCATAAAAGATTTAATAGCACATCTTATCGTTTGGTCGATATCAGCACCTTTATTATCCAAAAAGTCTATTTGTATCTTATAAATCATTTTATTGTTTTCATTTTTTACTTCAAATACTACATATCCCGCATACAATTTACTTTTTTTACTTTTTTTACCCGGATCTTTTTTGTCATTTTCGTAAATATAATAAGAGTATATAAAATTTTTATCAATTTTTTTATTATTGACCCTATATTTTTCAATCATCTCACGAAACACTTTATTCGTTTGTTTTAAAGATATATGCTGAAATAATTGAGACTTCATATAGGTAGCTTTTTCTGCATCTGAGTGAAATACTATTTTATTTGATTCAATCTCTTTTTGGGCTAATGAAACTTCTAAATCATCAAAAGCTCTTTCAAATGTTGTTACTTTTTTTTGACAGGCTAACCGTTTTGCCTTACCTGGTGTTTTATCTTTATGTAATTCATCATAAATACTTGTTGTAAAAAAGTAACCTACGATTAATATAATGCTTGTATAAATTATTTTTTTCATATTATTCCTGTACACATATTGATTTGTGTGTTATATTTTTTATTGTTTGGTAAAGTACTATACCTATGATGATAGTTGTAATGCTAAGCATAATATATGATAATATCAAGAACACAACTCCTCCTACGATATGATACATCAACATACTACTTATAGACATCGCAGCAACGGGAAAGACAAATGCCCACCACGAGATAAAAAATTTTATTTTTAAAAAATTTTTGTACATAAAAGCAACCAAAAGAGTAAAAAACAGTCCAATATTAAACAAAAATGTTGCGAAAGTATCAATTGTTCCAAACATTTTAAAGTATGCTATAAAACCTACAGCCGGTGGGGCAATAAGTATAAATAATGTTGGCATAAATTTGATTGCTAATTGGTTGTGAAAAATAATTCTGTTAAATATGATTGAAAATAAAACAAACCAAAAAAACATACCTACACTAAAAAAATACATCAAAATATCATTACTCACAAAACCAACTCCCGCTACAGGAACCAAAACATTTCCTACAATTGGTATGAACCATGCCGGATTAGAATGATCGAGTTGTTGATTATGATTTATCCAAAAAGATATTGTGTACATCGTTAAATAGAGATGTAACAAAGTCCCAGGATACCAAAAGAATTGACTCACAATATTATTATACTCATGATAAATAATAGATAACATAATCATTGAGATTGAGATTGCGGCAAAGAAGTTTATTCGTATTGGGTGAGCAAACTCTTTTTTTACTTCAGCCTTATATTTCAAAGTCTTTTCAATATACAAGAAACTAACTATAATAAAGACAGATGTCGTTATAACAGTTAAAACAATTGCAATGATTTCAGGTAATCCAAGCCAAAGATGTGCTTTTTGATACGCAATAGTAAGTCCACTCATCCCCATTACAATTGCATACATCATAACAGGAAAATGTTGAAGTCTATTTTTATTTGTAGATATTTCCAAGTAAAATCCTTATAAATAATATAAAGTAATAATAATTATAACTTTAAATATAGAATTTTACCATTTAAACTTATATAAGTCAATAAAATATTATTTATTTGGTATATTTATACCTGGTTGTTCTTTTGTACCTACATAATCGTCGACACTATTATAATTATATTTTACAACTCCGTAAATTGCACCTATAATTAATAGTGAAACTACAATTAATCTTACCGTTGTTCTTTTCTCTTTTGATTCATTGTTATTATAATCATCAATTTGATCTAATGATGGTTCAGTATTCATATTTATTCCTAATTGTGTTTTGAAGTTTGTTTTGAGTTTCTGCACCAAAGCTAAAGGTGTATCTTCTCTAGCTTTAAATGCTACTCAAGCAATAAATGAGTTTTTAAGGAGTGTGAATTAACACAGTATGAGTATAGTACAAGAAGTTTAAAAAAGCTCTTAAATTATTATACTAAGTTATCATAATCATAATATTACTTTATTTGATATAAGTATTTATAATAGATAAACTTTTTTTAATCATAAATAATTCTTATCAAACCATATACAAAAACACCACAATGCATAAAAATGTTGTTTCATTTTATTGTTCTTTGCATTTTGATATAACAGCTTTATATACTTGTCATTAAATAAATTTGTTGCATCATTTACTTTATATATCACTTCAAGAAGTTTAGAATCATATTCTAAAAACAACCATTCATTAAAAGGGCTATTAAAACCTTTTTTTTGTCTGTGTATTATCTCTTGTGGAATATACTTTGATGCAACCTTTTTCAATAAATATTTGTTGGTATCTCCAACTTTTAAACTACTATTTATGCTAAAAGCAGTATCAACCAATCGAAAATCTAAAAAAGGGTTTCTTGTTTCTACAGAATTTGCCATAGACATTTTATCTACTTTACTTAAAAGAGCTTCCCCTAACCATATTTTTGTATCAATATAACTCATCCAATCTACAGGGTCTTTTTTTGGTGATTCTGCTTTAAAGGTGGCTACTTTTTGCAAAAGTTTTTTTCTTTGGCTTGTCGTATAAATTTCGCCAAAACTATTATAAATATTCTCATTTTTTACTACTCGTCTAAGATATTCAGCTTCTTTATTTCCACCTAAGGAAGAGATTATTTCATTTAAAAATTGTATTTGTTTTTTATCTAAACTATTTGAAAATTCATAATACTTTAAAAACTTAGCATAGTTATCATAACCTAAAAAAAGCTCATCACTCCCCTCTCCACTAAGCACCGTTTTTATCCCTTGCTTATTTATCTCTTTTGTTAAAAGATATAATGGAATCGCTGCAGGATCGGCATGTGGTTCTTCAAGGTTTTCAAAAACATCTTCAAGAGAATTGATATAATCTTTTTGAGATATCTCTAGTGCAGTATGATTACTTTTTATATTATTAGCCACAATTTTTGCATAAGGCAATTCACTATATTTTTGATGAGTTTTATACCCTACACTAAAAGTATTAATTTTATGTCGTGTAATTTTTGAATATATACTACTAATTAAACTGCTATCAATCCCACCGCTTAAAAGTGTTCCAACTTCTACATCTGATTTTAACCTTTGTTCAACGCTACTAAACAAAATATCTTCTACTTTTTTTAAAGCTAGTGCTTCATTTTCAATCTTTTTGTAAGTTTTTATTTTATAATATTTTTTAATACTCAAAGTATTATTTTCATAAAGTAAATAACTAGAACTATCAAGCTTATTTATATCTGTATAAAAAGTATTTGGAGCAAGTGGAACAAAGTATTGCAAATATTGAGAGAGTGCTACCTTATTTAATTTTGGAGTAAATCCAAGCACTTTTATAATAGGTTTTATCATACTAGAAAATATAAACTTATTTTCTTTAGCATAATAATAAAATGGTTTCTTCCCATATCTATCTCTAGCACAGAAATATCGCTCTTTTTTTATATCATAAATACAAAAAGAAAATGCACCATTTAAAAGAGATAAAAACTCCGTATCATACTTCTGATAAAGTCGAATTAGTACTTCAGTATCACTTTTCGTTTTACACTCTAAACTTTCTGATACTGATAGTTCATCATAGTTATAAATTTCACCGTTAAACACTATCAAAATATCATCAAAAACCATAGGTTGATTTGCTTCTTCATCCAAATCAACTATACTTAAGCGAGTATGTCCAAAGTAGTTATTATCTATTTCTTTTACAGAAGTATTATCAGGTCCTCTATTTTGCATCATCTCTGTAGTTTTTAATAAGTCGATGCCAGAGTTATAATTTATTCCTATAATACCACACATAAAGATTACCCTTTTTAATTATTATCATAAGCTTTATTAATTTCAAATTTAATTACTATTTAATAAATTATATAGTTCAATTTTAGATACGCTTAATCCTAATTATAGCATAATTTCACATCAGATAAATGGAGTTTACTATGGAACTTATAAACAATGAATACATCTTAAAAGAGAAATCTTTCCTTGTATCAGAAACAGATGAAAAAGGAATAATTCGATTTGCAAATGATGAATTTTGTCACTTTGCAGGATACAATCTAAACGAACTCATAGGACAGCCACATAGTATTGTACGAGATCCAGATATGCCAAAAGCAGCCTTTAAAGATCTATGGGAAACGGTAAAAAAAGGAAATAGATGGAAAGGTTTTGTTAAAAATAGAACCAAAAATGGGAAATTTTATTGGGTATTTGCAACAGTTTTTCCCTTTACTTCAAATGATAATCAAAAAGGCTATATATCTTGTAGACGACGAGCTTCAAGAAAAGAGATAAAAAAATATACAGCAATTTATAAACAAATGAAAGAAAGAGAATAAAATTTGAAAAATATTTTACACTATACCCCTAAATTTTTAAATAATATTACTATTAAATCAAAACTTATTTTACTAGTAATAATCCCAATGACTATAATGTTTATACTCTTAAGCATATCTGTTTATGAGGTCTATAAAGAGAAAAATGAATACGAAAAACTCAATGGTATTATGAAACTTTCTTCAAGAATTTCACAATTAGTACATGAAACACAAATAGAGAGAGGTATGACATCAGCTTATATGGGAAGTAAAGGAAAAAACTTTACTACTGAACTACCCAAACAAAGAGAAGCTACGGATAAAAAGATCAAAGAATTTCAAGTTACTTTCAATAGTTTAGCACACAATACTTTGGATAATAAGCTTCAAGTAAAAGTAAGCACTATTTTAACTCAAATAGATAAACTTCAAAATATAAGAACAGATATAACAAATTTAACAATCCCTGTATCTCAAGCATTAAAATTCTATACAGAGATAAATGCACAACTTATACGAACTATTCCCAAAGCGATTAGAACTCTAAAAGATAAAGGATTTTCACGAAATATTCGAGCCTATTATAATTTTCAAATGGCAAAAGAACGATTAGGTATCCAAAGGGCTATTGGGTCAAATATATTAGCCACTAAAAATGATGCACTTTTAAATAAATTTTTTACTTTAGTTATCTTAGAGGAACACTATATGAATAATTTTTTAGAGTTAACAGACAAAAAATACTCTAAGTCCTACAAAAATGCAATAATTGGAAAAGAGATTCATGAACTTGAAAAAATGAAAAAAGAAATTTTAGCCAAAAATTTAAATACAAAAGTATCTGTTTGGTTTGAAAAAGCAACCTATAAAATAGATATGCTTAAAAATATCGATGATAGTATATCTAATGATATCCTATATAGAGCAACTTTAGTCCTAGAAAAGAAAAGCTCCATTTTTTACTTTTATTGTATCTCAATGATTTTATTATTCTTAGTTACAAATGCACTTGCTAGTTTTATTCACCGTAATATAGTACAATCAACTACAAAAATATATGCAGGAATCACTGGATTTATCGAGTACCTAGAAAGAGAAAATAACGAATTTGAAAATATTAATTTAGAAGGAGATGATGAATTTTGTGATCTTGCACAAATGATTAATAAAAATATCAAAGAGATTAACAATTCAACAGAACTAGATATGTTGTGTGCAGGTGAAACAATATTAACTCTCAATAAAATGCAAGATGGGGATTTAACAAGTAGAATACAAAATCCAGCATCTTCTCCACAAGTTCAAACTTTTGTAAATATTGTTAACCAAACACTTGATGTACAACAAAACCTTTTCAAAAATATTTTAGATACATTAACTCAATATTCTCAGTATAACTACACACCATCAATAAAAACAAATAGAACAATTACAGGAGAATATAAAGAGCTAATTGATGGTATTCATAATTTAAGAGATTCTATTATAAGTATGGTAAAAGAAAATAAACATCAAGGAGAGGTTTTAGAAAGTAACTCAACTTTACTTTTAAATAATGTAGATATACTAAATACCAACTCAAATAAAGCTGCAACTTCACTAGAAAAAACAACATCATCTGTTGACCAAATTACAAAAAACATATCAAAAAGCACTCAAAATATTCAACAAATGTCAATATTTTCAAATGAGTTGATCCAAGTTTCAACTATAGGTCAGGATTTAGCTTTTAAAACAACAAAATCGATGGAACAAATTAATACTGAAGTTACAGCAATTAATGAAGCAATTAGTATTATTGATAAAATTGCATTTCAAACTAATATTTTATCTCTTAATGCAGCTGTAGAAGCAGCTACAGCTGGTGAAGCAGGAAAAGGATTTGCAGTTGTTGCACAAGAGGTACGAAATCTTGCTTCAAGAAGTGCAGAAGCAGCAAATCAAATCAAAGCATTAGTTGAGAATGCAGCACATAAAGCTATTTCGGGTAAAAATATATCAAACAAAATGAGTGAAGGGTATCAACAATTACAGAATAAAATAAACGAAACGATGAATTTAATTCATGATATAGAGCGTTCAAGTAAAGATCAAGAAGAGCGTATTATTCAAATAAATGAAACAATCATATCACTAGATACTCAAACACAGCAAAATGCAGACATTGCATCACAAACAAAAAATAGTGCTATAGAAATGGATAATATTTCAAAACAGATTAAAAATACTGTAAATCAAAAAAGAATCCTCTAAAATAACTTAAGTAGACCAATTTATTATCATTGATCTACTTATTCTATAATATCTGCAATTCTTTTCACTGCATCTTTTTCAATACATTGAATAAGTTTTTTACTTTTTTCTTCTAAGTCTTTCTCTAAACATTCAAAAAAATAGTTTTCGCTCAATTCATTTTCTGATTGTAAATAACATAAATGATTCTCAAGTAAATACTTTGCATTAAAATACTGATGATTAGCAGCAGCATGAGGGAAAGGTATGAAAAAAGTTGGAATACCTAGGGCTACAAGCTCCCATAAAGTAGAAGCACCAGAACGACTCACTGCAAAGTCTGCTTTGTTCATTTTTTCTATTAACTCTGTAGAAAAATCAAAAACATCTGCTTTTATATTTAATCTTTCATACTCGTTTTGTATATTTTCAAAATCATTTTTTCCAGTTTGATGAATAATATCGATATTCATCTCTTGTAATTTTGGTGCAACTTTTAGTGCAAAATTATTTATAGCACTCGCACCTTGACTCCCACCTAAAAATATAACAATTTTTATCTCTTTTCTTATTCTTGCATTCTCAAAAAATTTTGTTTGAATAGGATAATCTTTCACTTTTGAGCTTTTTAAATAAAAGCTAAACAACTCTTTAGCATATTTTTGAGTAATAGAATTGAGCCTTCCCATAACAGAATTTTGCTCATGTATATAAAAATCTGTTTTTGTTAAAATAGCTGCAAAACTAGCAGGAGCTGCGCTAAATCCACCAACACTAATCACCTTGGTTATTTTTTCTTGTCGAATTATTTGTATAGTTTTTAACACAGCTTTACCAATCATAAATAAAGAGTTAATTTTCCCAAATAATTTTTGATCAACAACACCTTGTGTTTTAAAAAAATAACTTTGATATAGTCCAGAATAGTTTTCAAACCACTGTTTATCTTGTCCTTTTTGTGAACCAACAAAAATCACATCATATCCACGATTATCAAATTCATCTATAAAAGATTTTGCAACGCTTAAATGTCCTCCTGTACCACCACCTGTTATAAGTATTTTTTGTTTCATCTTTTTCCTATATCTTTTCTAATGGCAGCGTTATAGTAAACACTGCTCCGTTTACATCTTGTCCACTTGTATCTTTGAAGTTAGAATTCGATGCAACGATTTTTCCATTCATACCTTGAGTAATGAGATTATATGTCATATGAAGCCCTAAACCTGTCCCTTGTGACTTGTGTTTTGTTGTAAAATACGGTTCAAATATTTTAGAAAGAATTTTCTTTGGTATCCCACCTGCATTATCTTTCAATTCTAAAGTATAAACGCTTGTCTCTTTTTTTAGTACAATATAAAACTCTTTATTTTTTACTTTATTTAACTCAAAAGCATCTTTTGCATTATTAAAAATATTCATCAAACATTGTAGCATTTGATTTTCATAACCAGTTACTACTAAATTTTTCTCTAAATCTAAAATCATATCAATATTATGTGTCTTAATAGTACCCTCCACAAGATGTAAAAAACTCTTTATTGTATGTGTCACATCAAAAGTTGTTGTCGAACTATCACCTTTGATAAAATTTTTAAAATCATCGATTGTAGATGAAAGATATTGAGCATTATTATTAATAGCATCACAAGAGTTATTAAAGATATCATCAGGCAAACACCCAAACTCTTTTTGCATCTTCATCCCTGTTGCAGCTGTAGATATGACAGAAAGTGGCTGTCTCCATTGGTGCGCAATATTTGCTATCATTTCACCCATAGATGCTAGTTTGGCCTGCTCAGATAATAGTTTATCTTTTTTGTGACTTTCAAAAATATGATCACTTAATGCTTTTTCGTATTTTGCAAACTCTGCTTCTATGATCGTTAAAAGTTTTAACATAATATATATTAAAACTAATGTCAAAAATACACTTGAGATAACTATACTAATCAATGATGAGTATAGTTTCTCTTTAAACTCTAATTCTCTTTTTATAACAACTTTGTTTATATTTGAAAGGTATGTTCCAGCACCTATTTGCCATTGCCAATCATCTAAGCCGACAATATAAGAAAGCTTTCTTTCCCCTCTTTTATCTGTCGCCCTTTGGGGTATGGTATACTCAATAAATCCTGAACCTTTTTTTGCAACTTCAATAATATCTTTAACAATATATTTACCACTTTCATTTTGTAGCTCTATAAAATTTTTCCCTATTTTCTGAGTATCAATATGTGTCAATACCACACCATCATATTGATGCATAAATATATACCCATCTCCCCCAAATCGTATCTCTTGAATCTCTTTTATAAGTTCATTTTTAATATCATTTTCAAACTCTTGTATATATTCTCCTGTTCCAATAAACCAATCTAACTCCTTGATATATCTAATATATCCAATTTTTTTATACATTTTTTTATCTTTGGGTAAGATGCTGTTTGGCTTAAACCAATACCAACTAAAATAACCTTCAGTTTTTTCTGCTGCAAGTTTTGCTAACTTCTGGATATTATATATGCCGTTAGAATCTTTTATATTAGACATATCTTCACCTTCAAACTGAGGAGATGGGGGATATAGAATATTTACTCCGTTCATTTTATAAATAAAATAGTACCCTCTACCATTATTATATGAAATAGGTCTGATGGCATCTTTTATAAGTTTTGTAATCTCTCTTTTTGTTTTATGACTATTTTCTTTATAGATATTATATATAATTTTCGTGACATTATCTATATTTGATTTAATATCAGTTTTAAGTTTTTGTTCTGCTATATTTTTTTGATATCTGATATGTTTAAGAGTTCTTATCACCTCTTTTTTGATGATAATTTTTTGATTTTCCAAAAAATCTGTTTTTATATTTTGAATATTTTCTTTATGTTTTTGAATATTATTATTTACAACAAGATAAGTCGTGATGCAAGAAAAAAAAACTGCTACAGCCAAAGGTAAGGCTTTTATTAGTTTTATAAGTTTGGGACGGTTATACTTTAAATTCATATTATATCTCCTTACCTATAGCAAAATTTTGATTCTAAACTCCAAATTTATGCTCAATCTCACTTATTATACTATCCATCCTTTTTTCTAAAGCAAGATCATCTAAATCAATTTTTAATTTTACTAAGTTTTTAAGCATTGGCTTAAACTTTTTGACTGCTTTTAAATTTATATTTCCTTTTGTTGTAATAGCAGCACCCAAATCAAAAAACTGAGAAACTAAATTTTTATTTCCCAAAAGTGCTGCATAATAAATAGGAGTGATTCCATAATTGTCTTCTAAATTTATACTTTCATGTGCTTTTGCATTAATAATCTTAACTACTTCAACATTATCCTGCCAAACAGCATTATGAATAACCGTTCTACCTAAATTATCTGCAATCGTATAATCAAATCGTACGACATCTGTTAAGATTTTAAATAGTTTAATATTACATTTTGTTGATAAAATTTTATGCAATATTGTCCATCCTAAAGAATCTTTAAAATTTTTTTCCACTTTTCTACTGATTAAACTACTTATATTATTTTGAAAATTTTTACAAACTGTAGCTGTTGTTATATTATTCTCAAAAATTTTTAAAACATACGCAAAAAATATATTATGTTGTTGCTTATTAATTTGATGAAGATTTATATTATATCTTGTATACAAACTAAATAAAGCAAAATTATCATACATCAAAGGTTTGAAAAATAAAGGATTTCCTTCTGAGTCAAAGAAATCTAAAATAAATTCTTTCCCCTCCTCCTCTTTTTCATAAGAGAGTAAAAGTTTAACAACATCAAAATACAAAGCATCAGGGTCATACATTTTCAATAGTGCTTCATCAGTTAATGGTAAAGTGCCATGTTTATGTAAAATTAAATTTGTCAAGATCTCATAAATTGTTTGTCCATCTTTGTTTTTAAGAGTTGGTTTTATAGTATGATTCAATAATTGTTCTATAATTTTAGAATATTCCATACCATCATAAACCAAGTATTCTAATACTGTTTGTCCTCTTGTATTTTGAATGTTAGTATCAATCTTTGCATCCAACAAAAAGTCAATAAGTTCCGTATCTCTTAACGCAACTGCATTAAATAATCCAGATTCTCCTTTTTGATCTAACGCATTAATATCTCCATTATATTTAAGCATTTTATGTACGATATTTAAAAGATCTAACCTATATTGTTTCTTTGCAGGAGGTACTTTAGATGCTATAAAAACTATTTGCATCATAATAGTACGCCCCGATGTTGTTTTTTCATTTATATTCGCGCCATGAGTTAAGGCAATATCTATTATATCTTCAGCTTCTTTCCCTCTTAATGCTGTTTTATAAAGATACGATTCCCCCTTTGCATTTAGCTTTGTAGGATCACAACCCGCAATTAAAAGATCTTTTGCTAGTGTATCATTTTGTTCTATTTGTGGGTGTTGCATAAGAGTATTTCCATCTTTATCGATGTCGTTAAGCTCAATATTTTTATATTTCAGTAAATCTCTTACAAATACAGGATCACCATAAGATAGGGCATCATAAAGAATATGTTTCCCTTTCCCATCCAAAGTATTTATATTAGCACCACACTTTATAAGTATCTTTGCCATTTTATGATTTCCACTGATAATAATATTTTGAAGTAAACTTCTTCCATATTCATCTTTTTGATCAATATCTAATTTGTTCATTTTCAGAAGTTCTTCTACTATTTTTATTTTATTTTTATGAATAGCAATATCAATGGCATTTTGATTATTTTTATTTCGAATGGTTGGATCAGCATCATTATCAATCAACCAAAGAGCAGATTTATCATGATCTTTTTGGAGGGTTACCATCAATGGAGTGTCATTATTTTCATTTTGATGATTTATATCTACTAGTTCATTAGATAATGCCTCAGTTAGCCACTCATATCTAGGAGTTTGAAACAAAAGTTCTTGCATAAAATTATTATTTGTAAAGCTTTTTTTAAAGAATTTTTTCAACATCTACTTCTTACCCCTTGTTTATAATGAACATTGTTTAACTTACTTGGATTTTATTTTATTAATTATTATTTTATCATTAATTTACTAATGAGTAAATTAATGAACATACATCAATAAAAATCAAGTGCACTTTTTGTTATATAAAAACAAATAACAAATTTCATATTAAAAATTAGCTATGATTGTAATATAACGAAATCTAAATATTAAGGAAAAAACATGATTCACAAAAATATTCTTTTGAGTATAGCAACCATCTCTATTTTATACACAGGATGTACTGAAAATGAAACAAAAGAAACTCAAACTCCACAGCCAAAAGAAGTTGTGGCACAACAAGAACCAACGGAAACATCAACTGTTGATAAAGTTGCAAATAGTGTGATAACTCATGTCGAATCTACTGCAAAAAAAACTGAAGAGTTAGCAAAAGATTTACAAAAATCAACTGCTCCTGTTGTAAAAAATATCGCAAATAAAGTAAAAGAGGTACAAAAAAATGTAACCGAAGCATCTGACCCAATTATCAAAAAGGTACAACAAGTGGTTCAAAATACTGATGCAAATAAACTCTACAAAAAATGTGCTTCCTGTCATGGACTAAATGGAGAGAAAAAAGCTTTAAACAAATCTGCTATTATAAAAAATTGGAATGCGCAACAAATAGAAGAAGCTTTACTAGGGTATAAAAATGGTTCTTATGGTGGAGCTATGAAAGGTGTTATGAAAGCACAAGTTACAAAACTTACAGACAACGAAATAAACGCATTATCTAATCATATTGCAGATTTCAAATAGTAAAACAGAAATCACACAAACGAAGACACTCTCATAAATATATTTTATTTAGTGTCTAGTTTTTGAAAAACTTTTTTCCCTTTTTTTATATGGTAGTTAATAATTTCTAGTTCCTCTTCTAACTCAATTTTTTCTTGTTTTGAAATATTTTTTTTCAATGTAGTTTTAAGTGCACGCTTTTTGTGAATGAGTTTTTTTATTAAACTTTTAATAGACTTTTTTTTACTCTCTTTTATAGAACTCTCTAAACCTAAAGTTTCTTTTACATTTTCTAAAAATTTTTTAAATCCCATAATTCATCCCTTTTATTTTATGATAGTAGCAATATCTTCATCACTAATTTTCATATCTTCATTTATACTACTATTGTTGATACTTCTATCTGTAAACACAACAGATGCCATCTCTATCAGATTTCTACTTATATCGTATGCATAAGAACTATCATTCATCAATGATGTTGCCATTTCGTTTGTAATAAGACCATTTCTGATTAAATTATCAAGTGTACCATTTACAAGTACATCATATTTTTCCATATGTATTTTAGCTTTTGACAATAACAATATAATTACATCTTCTTCTTGTGTATTTACAATTGTATTAATATTTCTTAATAACTCTGCTAAATTCTTTCTAATAGTGTTATATTCTTTTTTAATATATATATTATCACTTTTTAAATATTTTACTAAATTTTTTTGTAAATGTTTTGTATCTTTGACAGCCTCAATCATATTTCTATTTGCCAATTTTAGCTGATATAATAGCTCTATCTCTTTTGGTGACATATCACTTTGTGCTTTTGTAGAAAAATCTATAATCTCCCCATAAATGCCTTTTATTTTATAATTATAAAAATCATCGATATTGACTGGTAAGTCACTATATTCTTTTTCAATCACCTCATCTAAAGGAAGAGAAGATATGATTCTTTTTCTTTGCAGATTGAGTCCATGAGTAATAATTTCAAATGAGTTATCATAAAGATGTTTCGTTTCTCCAATTATTGCTGCCATTGCTGTTGATGGGAGTTCTAGTACAGAAACATTCAGGTATTTAGGTGTTGCATATTGTAATTTATTTGTTGTATCTTGTATCTTTTCTTTGAGTACAGATTCAAGAAACAGTACAAGTCTATTTATAAATGGAATCATAACAAGAACTCCAATAGCATTAAAAATAGTATGAAAAATAGCTAATTTTAGTGTGTAATCATCATTTGCAATACCTACATAACTACTAATAAAATCAACACTAAACATTATTTGATGAATGAAAACAATCGCTATTAATCCTGTGACTACATTAAATATAAGATGCGCTACTGCTAATCTTTTCCCTGCGATATTTGAACTCATAGCTCCAATGATTGCCGTAATAGTCGTACCAACATTTGCCCCAATAGCTAAAGCTAAAGCATTTTCATACGATATTTGTCCAACAGCTAATGCTGTAATAATAAGTACTAGGGTAGCATGAGAGGACTGCATAACAACTGTAGCAAAAATACCAATACCGGTAAATATAAAAAGATATTTGATACCTGTGCCACCAAATGAAGCTAAATCAATAGTACTTTTAAAAGCTTCAAATCCATCTTTCATATAGTGGATACCTAAAAATAAAAACCCTAAACCTGATAAAATATATCCTATACCTTTAAGCCCTTTTGCTTTTTGAAAAATAAGGATAATACCAAATACAAGCATTGGCATTGCATAAGCAGCTATATCAACTTTGAGTCCAAATCCTGCTACAAGCCAAGCACCTGTAGTAGTTCCTATGTTTGCACCAAAAACTATCCCTATACCTTGTGCAAGTCCTATTAGTCCAGCACCTAAAAATGAAATTGTAAGCACTGAAACCAATGAACTTGATTGCATAATCGTAGTGGCTATCATACCAAATCCGATACTTTTATAGAGTTTATCTGTAGATTTTCTTAATATATTTTCTAAAGCACCACCTGAAAACTTTTTAAAGCCCTCTTCTAGTGATAACATTCCAAATAAAAAAATAGAAACACCTGCTGCTATCTCTTTAAAGTCGGGACTAATCCAAAAACCGTACCCTAATATAATTAAAATAGTTGGTAATAAAATTTTTCTAACCATAATGATTGTCCCTAGTGACTTTCCTCTGTATGTTCATCGAGCATTGCTGTGATTTTTTCATATACATCTTGGGCTTCTTCATCTGTTATTTTGTTTTCTTTAATTAACAATAATATATTTTGAAGTTCTACTAAAAAAGACTCCATATCTCTAATCACCTCTTTGTCTTCATCCGAGAGCGTATTGTTTTCATATTGTGAGTGAAGCTCTTCTAAATACTCTTCAGTTTCTGGAATCATTGTTTCAGTAACCACTTTTTTAAGTTCATTTTTTATATTTGACATAGTTTGACCTTGATTTTTTTATATTATAGTATAGTTTTATTCAAATAATACTTCTATTAACACTTTATCTATCTCTTATTCTATTTGCAATACACTTCGCACTTATTTTATAAAATAAAGGAAACAGATGAATTCTGTAGTAATTGCCGTTACGGTGATGGTGATACTTTCATTAGTGAGAGTAAATATTGTTATAGCTTTAATTATTGGAGCAATAATAGGTGGATTAACTGGTGGACTTAGTCTCAATGAAACAATGGGAGCTTTTAACAAAGGTTTAGGAAATGGTGCAACTATTGCATTATCTTATGCGATGCTAGGAACATTTGCAGTTGCTATTTCAAAATCTGGAATTACTGATCTTCTGTCAAATATGATTATAAAAAAGATAAGCTTAAATACCTCTGCAATGCAATTTATCTATATCAAATATATGTTATTAGCACTTGTATTATTAGCAGCTATCTCTTCACAAAACTTAGTACCTGTTCATATTGCATTTATACCGATTTTAATTCCACCACTCCTCCACTCAATAGCTCAGTTACAACTAGATAGAAGAGTTGTTGCTTGTGTCATCACATTTGGTTTGGTAGGAACTTATATGCTTTTACCTGTAGGGTTTGGTGGGATTTTCTTAAATGATATTTTACTTAAAAACTTAGTTGATAACGGAGTAAAAGCGACATCTTCACAACTTCCACTTGCAATGTCTATCCCTGTATTTGGAATGTTCTTAGGTTTACTAACAGCTATCTTATTTACTTATAGAAAAAAAAGAGTTTATGATGTAAGTAAGATTTTGGAAGTTGAATCTGAAAAAAAAGATATCAAACCTTTTTATATTTTTATTGCATTACTTTCTATTGTAACGGCACTTGGTTTGCAGTTATATACAAACTCTATTATTTTGGGGTCTTTAGCTGGTTTTATCATCTTTATTGTAGCAGGAGTAATAAGAGCAAATGAAACACAGGATTTCTTTACTAGAGGTCTTAAGATGATGGGTATGATTGGTTTTATCATGATTGCTGCAAATGGTTTTGCAAGTGTTATAAATAGTACAGGAGGAGTTGAAACTTTAGTTTCTTCTGTTGTAGATGTTATTGGAGATAATAAATCTCTAGCAGTATTACTTATGTTGATAGTTGGATTGTTCATCACTATGGGAATTGGTTCATCTTTTTCGACTATTCCAATCATAGCAGCTATTTATGCACCGTTATGTATGCAGTTAGATTTTTCGGTGATGGCTACCATTACACTTATAGGAACAGCTGCAGCCTTAGGTGATGCAGGAAGTCCTGCTTCTGATTCGACACTTGGACCTACATCTGGGCTAAATGTAGATGGTCAACATGATCATATTTGGGATTCTGTTGTTCCTACATTTATCCACTACAATATTCCATTGATTCTTTTTGGATGGATTTCGGCTGTTTATATTTTTTAATATAAACAGTTCTAATAGGTTTAGTACTAACTAATACCTATTCTTCATCAAGTGCTAATATCTCTTTAATCTCATCTTCATTATCAATGATAGAAATATTTGTATTTGCTACTATGATATCTAGTCCATTTGATTGTAGGTCCAAAAACTCTTCTGGAGTTAACATCATCTCTTCATCAGCTTCTATTGAAGATGAACAGTAAGGCATACTTCCAAAGTCGTAAAATTCATTTTCTTTTACTTTTATTTTTGTTATACCCTTTGCATTTGTAACTAATTCCCACTCATCAGGTATCTGATAAGTTTCTTCCATTTGTATTTTTATAAATTGTGCCATGTTGTATTCTCCGAAATAAATTTTAGGGAATAGTACAGTATTTTTTATAAATTTTCTTGATATTTTTTAATACCAATTATTATAATCTCATTATTAGCTTTATCTATCTTATACGGGATAACATAACCTTTGAAAATCATATCTCTAATCTCCTCATTATCAAAGTAAAATGATTTTCGAAATTTATAAGGCATATGTACTAAATTTTCTATTTTTTCTTTTAATTCAGTTTTAAACTGATTGGCTCTAGTTTTACTATCGAGTGATATATAGTCCCAGATATTATTAAAACTATTTACAAACTTAGGTTCATAAATAATATTCACTATGATACTTTGGTATGTTTATCTATACTTTCCCATACATCTTTATGAGATAGTGTTGTAGTTGTACCATTTTCAATATTTGATAAAGACTCTTGAAAATATAGTTTATTTTCTTGAAAACCACTATTTGTTTGCTCTACTAAAGTATTGAATTCTTCAATTGGTAAAATTACAGATATTCTTTCTCCATTGTCGTTAGTGACATACTCGGGATGTAAATTCATTGACATTGTCATGATAGATCTCCTTGTGTTGATTATAAATTATTATATCTAAATTTATTTGATATTCTGAACTTAGTTTATCTCTACTATAGTTGCCATTAGAGTTTTATACGCAATATAATACATCTTATCAGAGGAAATAAAAGGTATTGAGGAATTTGAAAAAGAATATAGGGACTTACTTCAAAAATATTTAAGAAGGACAAGAAATATTATCAAAAACAGATACTGAATAATTTTATATACAACAAAACATTGGCTGTCTATAGACAATCATCTAACTTTTTTTATAAAACCTTACAGATAAATTACACTTTGCAATATTTATCAAAACAATAAACACATTCTGATATAATCTTTTCCATGACACCATTTAAAGTACATACAGAATATTCTCCAGCAGGAGACCAACCCCAAGCGATAGAAAAACTAACTGCAAGTATAGTTAGTGGAAACAAATACAATACCCTACTTGGAGTGACAGGTTCAGGTAAAACATACACTATGGCAAAAGTGATAGAAGCTACGCAAATGCCTACACTTATCATGACTCACAATAAAACTTTGGCAGCGCAGATATACTCAGAATTTCGTGGTTTTTTTCCTGATAATCATGTGGAGTATTTCATCTCATACTATGACTACTACCAACCAGAAGCGTACATACCACGAAGTGACCTCTTTATTGAAAAAGATAGTTCTATAAATAGTGAACTAGAAAGATTGCGTTTGAGCACTACCACTTCTCTTTTGAGTTTTGAAGATATCATTTGTGTCGCTTCCGTTTCTGCTAACTATGGGTTAGGAAATCCAGTCGAGTACAAAAAAAATGTACAAAAAGTAGAACAAGGACAAGAGTATTCTCAAAGAGCAATGCTTTTAAAACTTGTCGAGATGGGATACAAAAGAAACGATAAGTTTTTTGACCGTGGAGAGTTTCGAGTAAATGGTGATGTATTAGATATATTCCCTGCATATTCTGAAGATGAATTTATCAGACTTGAGTTCTTTGGTGATGAGATAGAATCTATAACCAAACTAGAATATATGACAAATCATAGAAATCAAGAACTCAAAGAAGTAACCATATATAGTGTAAATCCATTTGTGGTATCTCAAGATAGACTCGCAAAAGCAGTTGAATCTATAGAAAAAGAGTTAGCCGAACGGTTAGAATACTACCAAAAAGAGGAAAAACATGTCGAGTACCAACGACTCAAACAAAGAGTTGAATTCGATTTAGAGATGATAGAAGCTACTGGCATGTGTAAAGGGATTGAAAACTATGCTCGACTACTTACTGATAAGAAAGAGGGAGAAACACCCTATTCTCTTATAGATTATTTTGAAGCGATGAATAAGCCATATCTACTCATCGTTGATGAATCACATGTAAGTCTTTCTCAGTTTAGAGGAATGCATGCAGCTGATAGAAGTAGAAAAGAGGTTTTAGTTGATTATGGTTTTAGATTACCATCTGCTTTAGATAATAGACCACTCAAATTTGATGAATACATCAATAAAAAAGCAAACTTTTTATTTGTAAGTGCTACACCAAATGACTTAGAATTAGATATGTCTTCAGAAGTTGCAGAACAAATCATACGACCTACAGGACTTCTTGATCCAGTAATTGAGATGATGGATAGTGAGTTCCAAGTTGAAAAACTGCACGATGAGATAAAAAAAGTTGTACAGAGAAATGAAAGAGTTTTAGTTACTGTTCTTACCAAAAAAATGGCAGAAGAGTTAGCAAACTATTATAGTGACTTAGGTATCAAAGTAAAATACCTTCATAGTGAGATAGATGCCATCGAGCGAAACCAAATCATAAGACAACTACGACTTGGAAAATTTGATGTACTTATTGGTATCAACTTACTTAGAGAAGGTCTTGATATCCCTGAAGCTTCGCTAGTAGCTATTTTAGATGCAGACAAAGAGGGATTTTTAAGAAGTAAAACAAGTTTAATACAAACTATGGGACGAGCTGCTAGAAATAGTAACGGTAAAGTAATTTTATTTGCAAAAAAAATAACAGATAGTATGCAATTTGCTATAGACACTACAAATGCAAGAAGAAAAATACAAGAAGAGCACAATAAAAAACATGGTATCACTCCAAAAACAACCATTAGAAAACTTGACGAAGACCTAAAAATGGAAGAGTATGACGATGTAGCATTAAAAATGGACAAGCTCAATAAAATGCCTGCATCTGAGCGTAAAAAAATGTTAGCAGAACTCAACAAACAGATGAATCAAGCAGCAAAAGACCTCAACTTTGAAGAGGCAATTCGTCTTAGAGATGAGATAGATAAGATAAAAAAGCTCTAAACTCTTTTTTATCTGTTCTTCAAAACCAACCTACTCATAAACTATATATTTCACCATAAAATATTGTTACTTAAATTCTCAGAGTCAATCTCAAACCTATTATTTAAAAGCTATTGAAAAAATATCATATCATTATTATACGGTAAGACTAAGATATTTTTAGTTTTATAATAAAGGAGAAATTATGGATATTGGAATTCAAGCTGCCTTTGCAGCATTACCTATATTTGTGGCGGCAGTTTTATTGATAGGTTTGAGATTACCTGCAAAAAAAGCGATGCCGATTGTGTTTTTAGTTACAGCAGGTGTAGCTATATATGTTTGGGAGGTTACTTTTAATAGAGTTTTAGCTTCTTCGATACAAGGTTTATTGATTACTGTGGCAGTTTTATGGATTATATTTGGAGCAATTTTACTTCTTAATACCCTAAAACATTCAGGTGCAATGGCATCTATTAGAAAAGGATTTGATAATATAAGTCCCGATAGAAGAGTTCAAGTTATCATTATTGCGTGGTTATTTGGTTCATTTATTGAGGGCGCTTCTGGATTTGGAACACCTGCAGCGATTGCAGCTCCACTTATGGTAGCAATTGGATTCCCTGCTATGGCAGCTGTTATGATTGGTATGATGATTCAATCTACACCTGTATCTTTTGGTGCTGTTGGTACTCCTATTTTAATAGGTGTAAATAAAGGTTTAGATTCTGAAGGTATTGGAGCTACACTAAGTGCTCTTGGTTCAAATTGGGATACATATTTACAAATTATCACTTCAGAAGTAGCGATTGTTCATGCTATTACTGGTACATTGATTCCTTTATTTATGATTATGATGATGACTCGGTTTTTTGGTAAAAACAAATCATGGTTTGAAGGTTTATCAATTCTTCCATTTGCTCTTTTTGGTGGTGTTGCATTTACTATTCCTTATGCTTTAACTGGTGTATTTTTAGGAGCAGAGTTTCCATCATTAATAGGTGCACTTGTTGGTCTTCCTATTGTTACTTTTGCAGCAAAAAAAGGTTTCTTAATCCCTAAAAACACTTGGGACTTTGCGCCAAAAGAAGAATGGCCTACTATTTGGGTAAGTAAATTTGAGATGAAACTTGACTCAATGAGTGCAAAAGTACCAATGTCTTTAACAAAAGCTTGGATTCCGTATGTATTAGTTGCAGTTATATTAGTACTTACTAGAGTTTCTGATGAAGCAAAAGCATTTGTAAAATCATGGGTTATTCCATTTAAAGATATATTAGGAGAAGGGTTAGGATATACAATTACTCCACTTTATTTACCAGGTGGTATTTTAGTGTTTGTTGTTTTACTTACTTACTTTTTACATAAAATGGAATTTAAAGAACTTAAAGAAGCGTTTAGTGAGTCTTCAAAAGTTATGCTAGGAGCTGGTTTTGTTTTAGTATTTACGATTCCATTAGTAAGAATTCTTATTAACTCTGGTGTAAATGAATCTGGTTTTGACTCTATGCCTGTTGCTATGGCAAACTTTGTTGCGACATCTGTGGGTGATATCTATCCATTATTTGCACCAATGATTGGAGCATTAGGAGCATTTATTGCTGGGTCTAATACTGTATCAAATATGATGTTGTCTCAGTTTCAATTTGGTGTTGCCGATGCATTAGGATTATCTACAGCATTTATGATTGCACTTCAAGCTGTTGGTGCTGCTGCTGGTAATATGATTGATATTCATAATGTTGTAGCTGCATCTGCTACTGTTGGTCTTCTTGATCAAGAGGGTGAGACACTAAGAAGAACTATTATTCCTACTATTTATTATTGTCTTATGGCTGGTATATTAGGTATGATTGGGATGTATGTTTTAGGACTATCTGATCCACTACTAAAATAATAAAATAAGAGGGAAACCTCTTATTTTGTTTTAGACTGCATATTCATAGCAAGAGTATGCGCACTACTCCACGCCCAGTGTAAATTGTAACCACCACAGTCACCATCGACATCAAGAACTTCCCCAATAAAATATAAATCTTTTTGATTTTTTGATTCCATTGTTTCAAGATTTATCTGTGTTAATTCAACTCCCCCTGCACAAACCTCACAAGTTTCAAACCCTTTTGTATCAGTTATAGTAAACTGAAGATTTTTAATTGTTTTGACAATATTTATAATCTCTTTTTGTGATAAAAATTTTGCATATTTGATATGACTTGGTATATTTGAATTGAGCATTATATACTTCGCTAATTTTTTATTCATGATACCATCAAGCCATAAATTTAACTCTTTATCTTTTAGGTGTTCAAGGCGTTTTGTAAGCATATTTACTAAAGTATCAAAACTAAAATCAGGCATTGTGTCAACACTCATTTTAACTGTTTTTTGCGTTTGTAATTGTTTTGATATTTTTCTACTCAGATCTAATATCAAAGATCCAGATACTCCGTATTTTGTAAATAAGAAATCCCCTCTTTGATTATCAATCATTGCTTCAATCTTAACACCACTTACCACTTCTAGGTGCTTATTATTACTAACTAACTGAACTAAAGAAGCAACAGGTTTTATGAGTTTGTGTCTAAATTGTTTTGCAAACTGGTATCCACTTTCGCTACTACCTAATTTTGGCATAGCAATACTACCAGTTGCAATAATAAGTTTATCAAAATGTAAATTTTTATTTAATGTAAATTTTTTATTTTGGTATTTTATATCTGTTATCTCATGATTGAGTTCAATCTTTACACCACTTTTTAACGCTTCATATTCTAGTATATCAACAATACTTGAAGAGGTTAATGATAAAGGATAAGCTCGACCACTCGCAACAACCTTGAATTCGATACCAAGCTTATTGAAAAGTGTTTTACAATCTTCATAACTAAAATTTGTGATATTCTTTTCTATTAAAGATATATTTGAATTTGAATAAAAGTTTTTTAATGAAATATTGTAATTTGTAACATTACATCTGCCATTTCCTGTTGCTAAAAGTTTTTTTCCTACCTTATTGTTTTTCTCAAATATAGTGACATGAAAACCTTTTTGAGACAGAAGAATTGAAGATAAAAGACCAGATGCCCCTGCACCTAGTATTGCGATATTTGTATTTTTGTTCATTAAACCTATTCTATTGTAAAATTTGTTGTGAACTCTTTGTCATTATCTATTACTTTAAAAGTCCAAGTTCCTTGTGTTCTACCTTGTATATATCTATAATCATATATTGAACCATGGTACGCAGGAATTATCATCTCTCTTGTTCGAGTAACTATCCCATCTGGTTCAATCCATTCAACAGTAATGTTTTTTGCAAAAGAGACTCTTTCATGTGAATATTTACAAATAATTGAATTCTCATCTTCAAGAATTAAACAATCAACTTTTTTAGAATCTGCATGAAGCAGTGTCAAAAATAATGAACAACAAAAAAACAAATATTTTAATTTCATAACTTTCCCTTTAATTTTTAATCAACTATCTACTGTTCTCACGAATAACATATACATTTACTAAATCCAAATATTATCTATGAGTCGTGTAGTACCAATTTTTACAGCTACTAATATTATACTATTTTTCAACTCTATTGTTTCTATAGTTTGAAATTTTCTATTAACAATACTTACATACTCTATTTCAATTTTTTCAGAAGAGAGTGCAGTTTTCATATTTTCTATAATCGTACTACAATTCAATTCTAAATTTACCACTAATTTTGATGCTAAGTTTAAAGATTGTGAAACTTTTAAAGCTTCCGCTTTCTCATCATGGCTAAGATATACATTTCTACTACTCAATGCCAAACCATCTGATTCTCGAACAATTTCACAAGGGACAATAGTAACATCCATATAAAAGTTTTCTACCATTTGCATTACAAGAGATAGTTGCTGAGCATCTTTTTTACCAAAATAAGCATTTGTAGGATTTACTATGTTAAACAATTTTAAAACTATTTGTAACACTCCATCAAAATGTCCCGGACGCTTTTCACCCTCTAAAATAAAACTATTTATTTTGGGTGCTTTTATTAAAACTTCATCTTGACTATACATCGTGTTAATATTTGGCATAAAAAGATAATCAACTTCACAAAGAGCACAGATCTTTTTATCTGATTCATCTTTTCGTGGATACTTATCTAAATCTTCATTTGCCAAGAACTGTGTAGGATTTACAAATATAGATACAACTACAACCTCATTTTCTTTTCTTGCTTTTTTGATGAGGGAGATATGTCCCTCATGCAATGAACCCATTGTTGGCACTAAGCCAATTGTTTTATTTTCTTGTTGAAGTTGTAGTTTTAACTCTTGTATATTATTAATTATTTTCATGTATTATTATCGACTTTATATTTATAAATTTTATGCTTTTATATCTAACAATGTATCATGCATAGCATTTTGTGTTGAGATAACCTCTGCATTTGCAGTATATGCTATTGGTATCTCAATTTGTTTTACCATCTCTTTTACTAAATCAAAATCATTATTTACTATGTTTTCTTTTTCATTTATATTAGAAAGAGGAGTGTTACTTGCAATTGTGGATGCACTTTTATCTAAGTTTTTTTCAAGTTGTATCATCGAATTAACATTATTATTTATTTGCATTTTCTTCCCCTTTTAATTGAAGTAGTATTTTATTTAAATTCGATTGTGAAGCTATCGCATTATCAGCACCACTTGTATTTGAAGGAGCTGAAGCTGCTTTTTGCAACATATCTAACTTAAAAGCAGCAGCTTTAGGATCATCTGGCATAGAAGTTTCCAATCGCACACTCCCACCAACAGCATACATTTTGCCATCTGGTCCTTGTTGATACGAATATGATATAGGTACTGTAGTATGTCCTATACTAGCATGAACCTGTTCATGTGTTCTAATTTCAGCATCTTTGTTTTTAAATTTTTCTAAAACTCGTGCAAAATCATCATCGTCATACTTGTTTATTGAAGCTTCAATATAATCTTGTTTTTTTATAGATTCTATTTTATCTTTCTCTTCAAGTTTTTCAATCTCTGCGTGTTTGGTAGACAGTTTTGTGTATAATTGATGAAGAGAAATATTTTCAAATTGTTCTGTTATTATATCCATAAATGTCTCCTTTTATTTGATTATACAATAATAATAGTTACAAATCAAAATTTCTATTTTCTTTCTAAAAAAAATCTCAATTGCATAACTTAATTTTAATCGATAATTAGATATAATTCTGCTTATTTAAAGCTTAAGGATTAATATGACATCAACATTATTAATAATACAATTTGTTTTAGCAATTTTAATTACAATTGCTATTTTATTACAGAAGAGTTCAAGTATGGGACTTGGGGCATACAGTGGTAGCAACGATTCTATGTTTGGAGCAAAAGGTCCTGCAAATTTTCTAACTAAAATTACATTTGGACTTGGTATATTAATAGTACTAAATACACTTTATCTTGGATATTTATACAACCAAGAATCTTCGAAAAGTGTTATTGACAATGTGGAAATCAACTCTTTAATTCCTAGTGCACCTGTTACAGATGCTATTCCAGCATCAACTGCACCTGTTGCACCTTCGTCTAACTAATTAATTAATAGAAATGAAATATTTATTTCTATTAATTATCTCAACTTCTTATATTTTTGCAAATGCTCATATATTTGTTTATCATCGTTTTGCTGATGAAAGATATAAGAGTGCAAATACAACACTAAAAGAGCTTACTAGACAGTTTGAATACTTTAAATCTAATAACTACGAAGTGGTTCCACTTTCAAAAATCTTAGACAAACTAGAAAAAAAAGAATCTATTCCTGAGAAATGGATTGCATTAACTATTGATGATGCATATAAAAGTTTTTATGATCATGGTTTAGAAGTTTTTAAAAAATACAATTATCCATTTAGTTTATATGTTTATGTAAAAGCTACAGAGAAACATTACGGTGATTATATGAGTTGGGAACAGATTAAAGAAAGTTCTAAGTATGGGGAAATTGGTTTACATTCATATTCTCATCCACGATTACAAAATTTATCACAAAAAGAGATTGTAGAAGACACAAAAAAAGCATTTGATATTTTTGTAAAAAATACAAATATCACTCCAACAACTTATGCATATCCGTATGGCGAGTTTAACGAAGAGGTTACAAATACACTCAAAACTAACTTTAACTTTCGAGCAATTCTAAATCAAAATACTGGCTCAGTAAATCAAAAAACTAATATTTACGATATACCAAGAATAGCTTTAGTTGGTGATGTAAATATCAATCACAAATTACGATACAAAACTTTTGATGCAACTTGGATAGAACCAAAACAATTTCCAAAAGATGGTGTACTAAAAAAAATAACAGTTCAAGTTGATCCTAAATATAAAAAGCTAAAACTTTACATAACTAGTGAAGGTTGGCGAGATGTTACAGTAAAAAATGGTTTAGTAGATTTAAATCTAAATATATATCTAAAACGGGCAAGAACAAGAGTAATATTGGGACCAAATGTCTTTACTATTTCTAATAAAATTATAAATAAAATTAAAACTAAAAAAGGGGAATAAAATGATTAACGAAAATTATGAAGAAACAAAAGAAAATATGGATAAGTCTTTAGAGGCTTTAAAAAGAGATTATCAAACACTAAGAACAGGTAAAGTACAACCGAGTATTTTAGATAATATCACAGTAGACTACTATGGAACACAAACAGCTTTAGCACAAGTTGCTTCTATTCTTGTACCTGACGCAACAACAATTAATATTTCACCTTGGGAAAAACACTTAGTTGGTGAGATTGAAAAAGCTATAAGTGCTGCAAATATTGGAGTAAATCCAAATAACAATGGAGAATCAGTACAACTATTTTTCCCACCAATGACACAAGATCAAAGAAAAGAGAGTGTTAAAGGTGCAAAAGTGATGACAGATAATGCAAAAGTTGCAATCAGAAACATCAGAAAAACTGCAAACGATAAAATCAAAAAGCTTTTAAAAGACAAAGAGATTACAGAAGATGATTCAAAAAGAGCACAAGATGAGATTCAAAAAATCACTGATTCTTATGTTGCAAAAGCAGATGAACTTTTCAAAGCTAAAGATATTGAAATTATGAAGATTTAATCATGAATGTAGAACAAATTTACAAAGACTCAAATGCACTTCTTGAAGGGCATTTTAAATTAAGCAGTGGTAACTTTTCAAAGTTTTATTTACAGTCAGCAAAGGTTTTAGAAGACCCAAAAACTGCAAAGTTACTTGCAGAAGCATTAGCAGAGCAGATTAAAAAATCGGGTATTAAAGTTGATGCTGTATGTTCACCTGCTTTGGGTGGACTCATTGCTGGTTTTGCACTTGCAACTGCACTTGATGTAAGATTTATTTTTGCAGAGCGCGTTGATGGAGAGATGACTATTAGAAGAGGTTTCGAAGTAACAGAAGGTGAAAATTATATCATTTGTGAAGATATTATCACAACAGGTGGATCTGCTTTAGAAGCTGCTAAACAAGTTGAAGCTGATGGTGGAAATATTGTAGCTTATGCTGCACTAGCAAACAGAGGATTTTGTTCAAGAGTTGGTAGTGATTTAAAACAAAAAGATAATTGTAAATTACCATTAGATAAGCCATTATTCGCTTTAGAAGATTTTACTTTTGAAATGTATTCGCCAGAAGAGTGTGACTTTAAGGATATAGCATACAAACCAGGAAGTAGAGGGAACTAATCCTCACTTCTATTTAAATTTTCCACCTTCCCAGTATTCATCAGACAAGCCTATTTTTTTATCTTCAGCATCTTTTCCAGTTAAGTTAATAAAACTCGCCTTCCATTTCGTATCTCCACCACCTGCTGCTCTAACTTTGTATTTATCTTTGCTATCTGGTTGCGTAGAATAGAAATATCCTGCTGCTCCTGCAATAATTAGTACTATAAGTATCGTTAAAAAGTTTGATTTTTTTTCTTGTTTTTGTGCCATATTTTATCCTTTTAATAATTGGATCAAAATAAGAGTAGAGTTTATATATAAGAATATTGCAACTCAGCCATCTTAAATTAAGACCTGTAGCTTTCCGTCCTTACCTCACGGTAAGTTTGGCTAGTGATTTTTTATTTGATAAAATCTTTTCCATCAAATTTAATAATAGCAGAACCCCATGTAGCTCCACCTCCAAATGCGTCTAAAAGCATAGTTTTCCCATTTGTTAGTCTTCCATCTTCATAACACTCATTCATTGCCATTGGAATCGATGCAGATGAAGTATTACCAAATTTTTCTACTGTTAAAACTTTTTGACTATCATTTAATTTCAATGCAGTCCCAACAGCTTTTATAATTCTGAAATTTGCTTGATGTGGAATAAACAAGTCAATATCTTCATTTGTGTAATTGTTTTTTGCCATAATTTTTTCAACATCAGAAGTTAATGTTTTCACTGCAATTTTGAAAGTTTCATTACCTTTCATGTGCATAAATTTTTCATCTGCGCTTCCAACACCAGGAATATAAAGAATATCACTCAATGCACCATCAGCACTACACTGAACATCAACTATAGATTTTTCTTTATCATCTGTAGTTGAGATAATAGCAGCACCTGCACCATCTCCGAATAACATACATATACTTCTATCAGTATAATCCATAACATTACTAGCTTTTTCTGCACCAACAATCAGTACATTTTTTTTCATACCTGATTCAACGAATGCTTTTGCAACACTTACAGCATAAACAAAACCTGTACAAGCTGCACTAATATCAAATGCCATAACATCTTTAATACCTAATTTATCAGCTATCAAACAAGCTGTTGCAGGCATTGCGCTAAAGTCTGGACTTAATGTTGCACATATTACTAAATCTATTTCACTTACATCTATACAAGCACGCTCAATAGCAACCTTAGAAGCTTTAACACCCAAATCACTTGTATTTTCATCAGGAGCAGCTATTAATCGTTCTTTAATTCCTGTTCTTTTAAAAATCCATTCATCTGTTGTATCAATTTTATCAGCAAACCATTGGTTTGTTCTAACTTCTTTAGGCAAATATGCCCCTATAGATTTAAATGAAGCATACATAATTTAATCCTTAAATTGTTTTAATTTATCTTCTATATCTTGATTTAGATTTGAATCAGCAGCCGCTATAGCTTGGAAAATAGCGTTTTGCATGGCTTTAGCATTAGATTTTCCATGTGCAATAATTACAGGAGCTTTTACCCCAATTAATGGAGCACCACCATATTCAGCATAATCAACTTTTAATTTCAATTTCTTAAAAACTTTTCTCATTAAGACTGCACCAGCAATAGAAACTAAAGATCTTCTTAAATTATCTTTGATAATTTTTCCAATAGTATCAGCTACACCTTCTGCTGTTTTCAACATAATATTACCTATAAAACCATCACAAGCAACTACATCAACTGTACCATTAAAGATATCATTTCCCTCAACATTACCTATAAAGTTTGGAAGATTTTCTAGCATTTTAAATGCTTCTTTAGAAACTTCGTTTCCTTTTGACTCTTCTTCACCGTTACTTAATAATCCTGTCATAGGATTTTCAACTGCTAAAACATCTTCAGCATACACTTGACCCATAATTGCAAATTCACATAAGTTTTTAGAATCACAATCTACATTTGCACCAACATCTAAAACTAAAGTTGTACCACTTACTGTTGGCATCAATGTAGCAATAGCAGGTCTACTTACACCTTTAATTCTTCCTATTCTAAGTGTTGCCAAACTCATAGATGCACCACTATGACCAGCACTTACATAGGCATCAGCTTCACCTGTTCTTACAAGCTCAATCGCTTGATATGCTGTGCTGTCTTTTCTTTTTAAAGCATCTGTAGCATGATCATTCATACTGATCACATCATCTGCTTGATGAATAATAACACGGTTTATAAATTTTTGAGGAATTAAAGGTAAAAGTTCTTCTTTTTTTCCAACCAAGATGGCTGTAAAGTGTCTGTCTTTTTTCAGTGCTAAAATAACACCTTCTACAATAGGTTCGCAACCATTGTCGCCACCCATTGCATCTATAGCTATTTTAAGCATTACGCTTTATATTCGCCTGTTGTAGGGTTTACATTATGAGGCATTTTCCATGTTCCATCTGTATCTTTAACTGGTCTTTTTAATGTAATCTTATAGTGTGTTCTTCTTTTTGCACTTCTTGAGTGACTCACTCGTCTTTTTGGTACTGCCATTTTATATCCTTAATATTCTATTTCGACTAATTCGTCGTTATTTTTGCAAGTATCACAAATATGATACTCAGATTTTAGTGATTCTATCTCACTATGTAATATCTCATCGAAATCCAATAAATGTTCTTCAACTTCAATAATCACAAATTCCTCTTCATCTTGTTCAGAAGAATATATACCATCACTAACTACAAATTTCACTTCTGTGTTAATAGGAATAGTAAAAGTAGTACCACATTTACAGCAGTCTACATCACACTTTCCTACTAATTTAGAATTAATTTTTGCAAGTTTTGATGATATTTTACTAAAAGTACCTAAAAACTTAACTGAATTTGAAGATATTTCAAATTCAGATTCATCTAAAGGGATCTTTCTAAATTCAATTTTCACTGATTTATTTTACAAATAAAGTTATTAACAAATATCTTTTTGTGCAAAAAAGAAGTTAATTTCGTTTGCTGCATTTTCTAAAGAATCACTTCCATGAACTGCATTTGCATCAATAGACTCAGCAAAATCAGCTCTGATAGTTCCAGCTTCTGCTTCTTTTGGGTTTGTAGCACCCATTAAATCTCTGTTTTTAGCCATTGCATCTTCACCTTCAAGTACAGTTACTACAACTGGTCCTGAGATCATGAAGTCAACTAATTCACCATAAAATGGTCTTTCGGCATGTACTGCATAAAATGCTTCTGCATCTGCTTTACTTAATTGTATTTTTTTTGTTGCAGCTATTCTTAGTCCAGCTGTTTCAAATCTGTCTAATATCTTTCCAACTACATTTTTTTCTACTGCATCTGGTTTGATGATTGATAATGTTTGTTCCATTACTTGCTCCTGTTATTTATTAAAGTGGCGCATTATAGCTTAATAATATAAAAAAGGCAAGAAAAATGAATATCTTGCCTTTTTTAACAAACCTTTAAGCTTTATTTTAATTTTAGTCTTCTACACAAGGTTCGCCATCAGCTCCCCTATTTGCATTTCTTGGTTGTTCAGGGGCAACACTTGAATCATCCCATACTATACAACCCTCAGTCGGACAGGCATCAGCACATGCTGGTGCATCATTATCCCCAACACACTCTGTACATGTTTCAGGGTTTACATAATAAATATCCTCACCTGTTGGATTTTCATCGTTATCAACGATAGACTCTGTTGGACACTCATCTAAACAAGCATCACAAGATATACAAGTATCTGTAATTAATACTGCCATTTCATTTCTCCTAATTTAATATTTTTTTACTTTATCATAGAAAAAGTAAAATGTACTTTAAAACTTTCTAAATAATCATTGATAGAAAATAATTAATTTTATTTATTTTATTTTTGTGTAATTTGAAATGCTACTTCAACAGCATCGATACAAGAACTTCTCACATTTCCTTTTTCTAGTGCAGCATATCCTGCAGCAGTTGTTCCTCCTGGACTCATAACTTCATCTTTTAAAAGAGCAGGATGTGTTGTATTTATTAATTGTCCAAAACCTTCAAATAAACCATTTGCAACTTTTAAGGCATCTGTTCTTTTCATCCCTTGTTTTACAGCTCCATCACAAAGTGCTTCATGAATGAGTGCTAAGTATGCGGGACCACTACCTGCAACTCCTGTAGCTATATCTAACTCTTTTTCACTTCCTAACCATAAAGTTGTTCCGATTGATTTAAATAACTCTTGGGCTTCCTCTTTTAAACTACTATCTCCTGTCATCGTAGTCATAGAGCATCCAACACTTGCAGCTAAGTTTGGCATAACTCTAACTGTTGCTTTAGCTTTGATATTTTGTTTCAAAGATGCTATTGTAGATCCTGCTAATACAGAATATAACTGATTTGCAACGCCTTTTAAACGCACACCAACCTCTTCTAAGTTTGCTGGCTTCACACACAAAATAATTTTTTTACCATTCATATCAAAATCTTCATAAAGTTCTTTTACTATAGTCACACCTAAGTTTTTTTCAAACTTGTCAAGTTTAGCAATATCTCTACCTACTACTTCTATATCAAAAATCTCTTTTAATCCTTGTGCAATTGATAATGCCATATTACCATTTCCTATAAATGTTATTGTTTCTTTCATTGCAATTATTCCTTTTATTTAATATAAAAAAAGGACAACCTTAAGCTGTCCTTTTTAAGTTCTACTTAATAGAGTCTGCAAACTCTTTAAATATATATTTACTCTCATGTGGTCCAGGACTAGCTTCAGGGTGATGTTGTACTGAAAATATAGGTTTATTTTTATACTTTACTCCCTCGATAGTATTATCAAATAGGTTAATATGTGTTAGTTCTGCTATGTTAGCAATTGAATCAGGTACATTATAGTTATGATTCTGAGCTGTTATCTCTACTACATTTTTACTATTTTTTACAGGGTGGTTACCACCATGTTGACCAAATTTTAATTTGTATGTATCATGACCATGAGCAATACTTAACATTTGGTGACCTAAACAAATTGCAAACATAGGAATGTTTTTTTCAATAAGTTTTTGTACTTCTATTTTCTCATTTGATAAAGTTAAAGGATCACCTGGTCCATTACTTAAAAAAATACCACCTATCTCATTTGATTCATATCTTTGGATTAAATCTTCTGCTTGAAAAGAACTTGGAACAACTTCAACTTCAAGTCCAGCTTCAACTAACTCATTCAAAATATTTCGTTTAACACCAAAATCAACTACAACAACTTTTTTATCGCTCATAACCGCTTTGTTATAAGACATAGTAGACATATTCCAAGCACCATTTTTGTGAATATAACTCTGTGTAGTTGAAACTTGTTCAATATAATTGATATCTTCAATTCTAGGACTAGAATCTAATAAAAGTTTTAACTCCTCAATATTATCAATCTCTGTTGATGCAATCATCATCATTGCACCAGAATCTCTTAACATTTTTGTTAAATATCTCGTATCAATATCACAAATACCTAAAGTACCATTCTCTTTTAAAAGTTCAGAAAAACTTTTTTCACCTCTAAAATTAGAATAGTCATCATTGTAAGCTCTTGCAAAAACACCTTTACAGTGTACTTTTGTACTTTCGTTATCATTTTCATTTACACCAACATTACCAATTTCTGGTGCTGTAAATGTTACAAATTGCCCTGCATAACTAGGATCTGTTGCTATCTCTTGATATCCTGTCATCGATGTATTAAAAACAATTTCACCAACTTCAGTACCCTCAGCTCCAAATGACTTTGCCTTTAAAAATGTACCATTTTCTAAATATATATAAATATCTTTCATCATCATTCCTTTTATATTAAACCTTTTTTGATAAGTTCTTCTTCATACAATCTTTTAAATACTAAATCGTAATCTTCAGTTCCTGGTATTAGTTTTCTTTTATATGTTTTTATTTTTTCATATGCTAAAGAATCTGCTTCATCATAACCTTTTATAAAGTTACTTATTGATTCTGCAATAAGATTTTTAACTTGATTATCATTTACTATAAAATGAATAAAATCTTCTTCATATAAGTAATCCATAATCAAATGAGCAATATTTGAAAATCTATCTTCAAAATTTAAATTCACTCCAAAATCATTTGCCATTCTTTTTTTTGTCATCCAAAAAAGTTGTCTGTAATCAGCTTTATAAAATTCGATTTCATCTTCTTGTTTTTCAAGTAGTTCATCAACTGCATCATCTAAGTTAATCTCTTTTTGGATATCGTCATTTAAAATTCTTTCACATTCTGCTGTGATAAATGATTTTTCTTTTCGTACCTCAATAAAAGTTGAATTAACAATATCTTTCGTTATTTTTCTTGCAATATAAGGGCTATGTTGTTTTTTTAGTTTCATAATTATGATTTCCTTATTTTCTAATAATCGTATCTTCTCGCTCTGGACTCGTTGAGATAATACCTACTTTTGTTTTTGTTAACTCTTCAATTTTCTCAATATATAATTTAGCTGTTTCTGGTAATTGATCATACTCTCTACAACCTACAACACTATCCCAACCTTTAATCTCTTCATAGATAGGGATAATATTATCCATATTTGATGGAACATAGTTTATTCTTTCACCATTTACTTCATACGCCACACAAATTTTAATAGTTTCAAAACCATCTAAAACATCTAGTTTCATCAACGATAATTGGTCACAACCGTTTAGTCTACTTGCATGTCTTACACCAACAGCATCAAACCATCCACATCTTCTTCCTCTACCAGTTGTAGTTCCTACTTCTTTTCCTACATTTGCCATAGTTTCACCAGCATCTGTAAAATCTTCTGTTGGAAAAGGTCCATTTCCTACTCTTGTTGTGTACGCTTTCACAATACCAGTAACTACACCAATATCTTTTGGTGCAATTCCCAAACCAGTACAAGCCCCAGCACTTACAGTTGCACTAGAAGTTACATAAGGATAAGTACCATGGTCAATATCAAGTAAAGTTCCCTGTGCACCCTCTAGTAAAATCTTTTTGTCTGCATCTATTGCATCCCATACAAGATTTGTTGTATTTGTAATAAATTTTCCTAATTTTTCATTATATATAGTTAACTCTGCTAAAAGTTCTACTTCATCTGGAAGTTTCACATCCATAGCATCAAATATTACTTTATTTTCAGAAAAATAATTCATGATATTTTCACATAATTGTTTTGGATTTAATAACTCTCCAGCTCTTTGCCCTACTCGATTAATCTTATCAGCGTATGCAGGTCCAATCCCTTTTCCTGTTGTACCAATTGCATTGTCACCTTTAAGTTTCTCTTTTGCTTGATCAATTAAACTATGGTAAGGAAGATTTAAATGAGCTTTATCTGAGATAAATATTCTTCCTTCTAAATTCTCAAACTGTTCCATTTCAGTGATGATTGATTGAGGATTTAGTACAACTCCATTTCCTATCACATTTACAGCTTTTGGATTTAAAATACCTGAAGGAACTAAATGTAAATCATATCTTACACCATCAACCCATATAGTATGACCTGCATTATGTCCACCTTGACTTCTACAAACCATATCATACTCTTGAGCAAGTTTATCTACTATTTTACCTTTTCCTTCGTCACCCCACTGGATTCCTACTATCACATCTGCTTTACTCATTTTTTATCCTTCAATTACTTTTAATAAATTATCTGTATATAATGCAAATCCAAGTGAATTAATTCCATCACTTTTATATCCACCACCCTTTGCAATTGTTAAGTGGTCTTTAATAACTCTATAATATATATCATCATAATATTTCATCGCACTATAATAAATAGGAGAAATATTTACATTATGATATTTTACATTATTTGCTATATTGATTAATTTTTGACACTCTGCATGAAGACAATCTGGTAGTATATCAAGTATTGCCTCTAACTCATCTGCACTTTTTACACTTATAAGTTTTGTCAGCCATTCAAAATTCAATTCAAATAATGCACCAATCTCACCATTTTTAAAAAGTTCAATATCAATATCATATTCTTTTGAGACTATCATAGGAATATTAATATTTGCTATTTGAACTAAAGTTTCAATTTCGATTTTTTCAAGTAATTGACAATTTAAATTTATGATTTCACTTACACAATGATGACCTATCCACTCAACACCTATTTGGTATGTTTCATTTGCAGGATAAGTAAATACAGGTTGAATATAAAACCATTTTTTATGTATTGTTGCTCTTCCTAATCGTTTCGAAATAATTCTTACAACATCTAGTGTACTATCAGCTCGAAGTGCTAAACTATTATTTACTTCATCAGTTAAAGTAATAAGCGCTTTATCGTTATCAATACTTTGATGACCAGAATATGAAAAATTTGGAGTGATAATCTCCTCAAATCCATTATCTTCTAAAAAAACACTTGAAGTATTTTCTAATGTTCTTTTTAATTTTGCAATTTTACCAAAGTAGAGTCTACTTCCTGTTGGGATTTCATGTTCAAAAATCATAATTAACTATTTATTTCCATAAATACTCTATTTGCTGTTCCATCAAAAGAACGGATACCTAAATCATCCAAAGCTTTCTCAACTGCATTTACAGCCCATGACGCTTCATAATCTGCGACAAGTCCCATATGGTTTACTCTAAATATTTTACCTTTTAAGTGGTCTTGTCCACCTGCAATATTCAAATCATATTTCTCTTTGAGAATTTTTCTAATCGCATTTGAATCTTCAGTATAAATTGTAGTCATAGCGTTTGCAGGATTTTGTGGATATACCGCTAATCCAATCGCTTGGAATGCTTCTCTTGTAGCTTTTGCTCTTAATGCTGTTTTAGCATAAAGATTGTCAAAACCATCTTTTTTTAGTTTTGATAAAATACTTTCAAGCCCAATAATAAGAGTCGTTGCAGCAGTCCATGCTGTAGTATTTGTTTTTTGTTTTTTAATCTCAGTTGCTAAATTAAAATAGTACCCTGCAGATTTTTTTTCTATTTTACTTACTGCTTCATTACTAAAACCGATCATAGCTAAACCTGGTGGCAGCATTAATGCTTTTTGGCTTCCTGTAATAATCGCATCGATATTTGTTGTATCAATCTTTTCAACACCAATCGCTGTGATACCATCTGCAACAATTGTGATATTTTGATTAATATTTTTTACCGCTTTTGCAATCTCTTCAACTGGGTGTCGTAAACCACCTGCACTCTCACAAAGTTGAATAAATATAGCATCAATTTCATTATCAGCCTTAATAGTATCAATAATTTCATCAACACTTGCAGGGGTATTCCACTCATGCTTGATTTCAGTATGTGGAATATTATGAGCTTCACATATTTTACCAAATCGTTCCCCAAATTTTCCGCTATTTATAGTTAAAGCTTTCTTGTGCGTTAAGTTTGTTATACAAGCTTCCATAGCACCTGTTCCGCTAGATGCAAGCATAACAGCTTCAGGCATATCGAACAATTCAAGTAATAATTCTCTCGTTGCTTTAAAAATATTTTCAAATTCGGGTGTTCTATGATGTAAAGTTTCACTGCTCATTGCAGTTCTTACAAATTCAGGTACGGCTGTTGGACCAGGAGTCAATAGCATAACTATCCTTTTAATAATTCATTATTTATGGGATGATTATAGCTAAATATATATAAAAAAATACTAAATTAGAACTCATCCCTTGTTGCTATCAGTTTTGCGATAGCTTCATTAGCAGCACGAGAGCGTTCAACTCTCTCATCATGAAATTGTTTTAAGTATTGTAGCGTTTCCATTTTTTCATGATCTATATTAGACTGTATCTGTATCGCTTTTCTATTATTAGAAGACCCAGCAACTGCAGACCATTTCTCTTTGTTGTTAATATATACTTTTGTAGAAGAACTTGTTGCATTTTTACTAAAAAGTATCACATCATCTTCTTTAAGCTCTAAAAGATCTTTTATTTTTAACTCTGTTTCTGCAAGCATCACATCTATTTTCATTTGTGAACCAGATATAAGTGCATTGATATCTTTTTGTTTACTTACTTTTCTATTTTTAGCTTCAGCAAAAACTTTTTCTACGATTACATCTAAAAGTTGTTCAATATATGAAATAGGATAACAAATTGATAAAAATCCGGATTCATCATCTATGCTTATTTCAAAAACTACGAGTAACACAATCTCATGATCAGAAATAATCTGGATTGCATTGGCATTGGTATCCATACTTTCTGTTTTAAGATTTATAGTAGAAACATCATCCCATGCTTTTTTTAGATTTTTCATAATAAGTTGATAAAAATGGTTAAATACTTGAAGTTCTATCTCTGTAAGCTCTTTTTCTGTTGAATCAGTTAATGAACTTTCCCCATTACCAAGAAGATGCGCAATAATTTTATGGGAAATTGCAGGATTACACTCCATAACAATTCTTCCTTCAAGAGGTTTAATAGAAAGAGTATTTAAACTTGTAATTTGAGGAATAGATAAAATAAACTCACCATAAGTCATTTGCTCAATACTATAAAGTTTAACATCAACAATTTTTCTTAGCATTGCTGAGAGTTCACTAATTGTAGTTCTTAACATCTTATCATGCAAAGCACTAAAAGCTTTCATCTGTTCAGCTGATATTCTATTTGGTTTTTTAAAGTCATAAATTGCATAACTTTTATCTTTAGCATGATTGCCTGTCTCAATCGGTAAATCTTCTAAACCACCATCTTCATCTGCAATATCTAATAACGCATCAATCTCGTCTTGACTTAAAAATTCTGCCATTTTATCTCACCATCTCAACTTCTGCATTAATAGCATCTAAACTATCAAGCATTTTTATAGTTTCTATTATCTCTGTTATATCAACTTTCATCATTTTCATAGCACGCATGAGATCAGATACTGTTGGTTGCTTTTGAGTATTTATAAGTGCATTATTGATATCAATAACGACTGGTTGATCCATCACTTGATCAGGTAGTTGTTCAACTTTAGTATCATCACCTATATTTTTCCCTTTGTTTACAGCATCATCATTCCACGCTTTTTCTCCAAGATCACTTTTTTTGATTCGTATAGTAAAATTTTCACGAGAAATGGTAACTGGGCTTATCGTAATGTCTGCACCTGCAATGATTATCTCTTTTACAGAGTCTATAATAACTTTCTTTTTCATCATAATATCTATTTTAATGTCTTGTATTTCAGCTATGAAACCAACCATTGACATATCCATAGGTTTTTGTACTCGTATAGTTCTTGTATCATAAGCTGTTGCTAATCGTAACATAAATTTTTCATTGATTTTTTTCTCTATTAATGCAGCAATTTTAGCATTTTGTTTTATAAGGCTAAGAGTAAGAGATGTTTCTGCATTTAAATCATAAGGGATCTCATTTTCAACAATTGCTCCATCGTAGATATATCCTGTTTTTGATTCCTCACCCCTTCTACCTCGTACTCTTGGTGTTTCACCACTCACACCTAGAATAGTTCCTTGAGCCAAGGCATATACTTTGCCATCAATCCCCTTAAGTTGGGTTACTAATAATTTTGCACCATCTAAATTTGCACCATCTAAAGAGGCAACTTCAACTTTAAGTTTATCACCTTGTCGTGCAAAAGCAGGAAGTGTAGCTGTTACAACAACCGCACCAGAATCTCCTGCATCTCCTGCATTTAGTTTAATATTTGCATTTCTTAAAAGATTATTTAATGTTTGAGCAGAAAGCTGGGAATCTCCCCCTGTTTTAGCTCCTACAACTAATCCATAACCAATAAGCTGATTTTCTCTGATACCAACTATGTTAGATATATCTTTTATTGTTTGAGCATGAATTGTTAACGAAAGAAAAAGTATCAATAAAAATTTTTTCAAAGTAAAGTATCCTATATCATTATTTGTTATCTAAAGCATTTTATCTAAACTTTAATAAATTAAAGATATAATTAATGTAAATTATTTAATATTAAGGTTTCTTGTGAATATATACATTTATGGCAGTACAAATTTTAACAATGAAATACACAAAATTCTTGATCGCGGGAATATACGATTTAAAATAGAAGATGGTGAGATAACTGATATTTCAACACTTCAGGAGCTAAAAAATCTTATTTTAGAAGATCCTTACCAAATTTTTTTGATAGATGAAAATAAGATTATTGAAGATGATTTTATTTCAAAGTATTTAAAATTTTTAGTCCCAAAAGATGGTATAGAAAAAAGCTTTTTAGACCATCATGGTATCGGTGATGTTAGTTCAAGAACTTATAATGACCTAACTATTTACATTGAAAAAAGACTAGAAACCGCGCTTAAAAAACCTAAAGCAGCAGAAATCAGTAGTGTAGATGAGATATTTGATGCTTTTGAATATGAAGAGAACAACTCAAAAAATATAAAGGCTGAGTCATGAATGAATTATCGGAACTAGACCAATTAATAGAATCAGATATACTTGAAGCTTTAGGGGAAAAACAAGATACATCTAGCTCTGAAGATGACATTTTAATAGAAGATGCCGAAGATGAAATTTTAATTGAAGATTTTAATGAATCCCCTGATGATAAAAAATTACCAGAACCAGAGATTGAAGCAGAAGAAAATACAGGAATAGAAAAAGTAAGTAATCAAAATACTATATCTGAGGTTAGTACACATGACTTAGCTTCATTACTGAGTCAATTATTAAACAATAAAACCATAGAGATTACGATTAAAATAAAAGATTAAAATGGATTTAATAGCAATATCACAAAGCACTGTAGCAATTATACTTTTATTGGGTTTACCCTCTTTAATTGTAAGTATGGTTATAGGACTTGTGATTAGTATTTTCCAAGCTGTTACGCAAATTAGTGATGCTTCATTATCATTTGTACCAAAAATGATTATTGTATCTATTTTTATTGTTATCTCACTTCCTTGGATAGGTGATAATATAGAAGAATATACATACAATTTATGGGATATCATTATAACATTTGGTAAAACACAATGATAGAAAAACTCTATAAACTAAAGCAACAACAGATCAATCAGCAAGTATTGTTAAAGCAACAATCTCTTTCAAAAATTGAAGAGATAGAAGAAGAGTTACATATTACTCATACCTCATACCATCAAGCTACACTTGATGTGATGGGGGCAATATCTGACTTTAGAGTTTTACAAATACACAAAGAAACTATGAAAGAACATATGATAAAACTCAATCAAAAAAAAGCAAACTTAAAAAAACAAGTAGAGTATTATGATTCTATAATTATTGGACTCAATAGAGAAAGTGAACAATTTAACTACATTTTACAAGAAGATAAAAAGAAACAACTTCAAAAGATTCTTAAAGACGAGGAGATTATTGCTTCTGAGTACATGCAAGCAAAATATATTCAAAATAAAAAGGGTTCAAATGTTTGGTAAAATTTTATTAGGATTGATATTTATATTGACTTTATCCTATGGAGTGACTACAAAAGAGGGTGCTTTATATAAAGAGCAACAAGAACTCATGATAATTAAAGATGAACTCAATGAGTTTTATGAGATAAAAGAGCTTGAATATCAAAAAAATAAAGCAGAGCTTTTATCTTTGCAAAAATCGATTAAAAAAGATGAACAAAGTATCATCGACACAAAAAAAGCAAATCAAAAAGTTTTGGATGAGATAAATCGTGTTATTACATCTAAGGCAATGCTTATGTATGATAAGATGAAACTAAAAATAGTTATCAATGTTTTTAATGAGATGATAGAAAATGGTGAACTTGATGAAGTATTTGATATAATGATTAGAATGAAAGAAAAAAGAGTTATGAAAATTCTTAAAAAACTTGATACAAAAACATCTACACTCATAATGAAAAAAATGAGAATAATTAAAGAAAAAAATTAAAAATAGGAGAAAAAGATGGCTGAAGAAAATAAAGAAGAAACAACAAAAAGTGGTAAAAATCCAATGATGTTAGTCTTAATAATACTTATTGTTGTATTATTATTAGCAGTTGGAGGAATTGGGTATTTTATGTATTCAAAAGGTTTATTTAGTGATCAACCAGTAAATGCCGCAGCACCAACAAGTGAAAAAGTAGTTGAAAGTGAAAAAGAGATGATAGGTGAAACATTTCAAGGGAAAATTGATAGTCTTGTTTTAAACATCACTGATGCAAAAGGTCGAGCAAAATTAATGAAACTTTCATTTACTATGAAAGCAGCCGAACCAACAATTGAAGCACTTATAGAAGCAAACAAAGCAGAGATGGTAGATTCTGTTATACGGCAGATCAGTGCTAGAAGTAGTGAAGAGCTTTTAACTGTAGGTGGAAAAGCAATGCTAAAAGAAGAGATGATTGATGAATTAAACAATATTCTTAATGATGCAACAGATGGAAATGAAGATATTAAAAAGAATATGATTTTAGATATATTTTTTACATCATTCGTAATTAAATAACCAAAAAAGAGGAAGTAAAATGATAATAATTCTAAAAACAAGAAATAGAAATCAGCTGTTGATTAAAACAGTATCAATGCTTTCTCTTCTTTTGATGTTTTGGTTATATTATGGACATATGAGTTCAAAATTTCAAGAACAAAATAATCAATTAGCTACTAAACTTGATCAAACTATAGTAAAAAAAAGAATTGACAAGTCAATTAACTTAGAAAAAACAATCTACAAAGAATCTGTCATTATAGTTAACCTACTAGAACAAAGACATGTACAATCGATTAAAATAGTAAAAGATAAACTCTATTTAGTATGTGATTTCACAACAGATATAGAACCTTTGCTAGTAAGATACGGAGTAAATGCAATGATTAAACATACAACAACAAACATAAAAATAGCAATAGACTTAAAAACTATTGTGGAGAATAAGTATGATGTATAAGCTATTATATTTTATTATTTTCGCTGTTATTTTTTCAGGCTGTGCAAATAGTGTAGAAAAAGTAAACAAAACAGTTAAACTAGATCAATTTCCAAAACATCAGATACCAAAAGCTGTACAGCCTCCAAAAGCAAATGCAAAAGGTTCTTTATTTTCAAGTCGTTCACAATCTCTCTTTTCAGATCGTAAAAACCTTCAAATTGGGGACATTGTATTTGTTATCATCGATGAGGGGACAACAGGAAGTGGAAGAAAGACAGAAACAGGGGGAGGACTAAAGCAAGAGCAAAAAGAAAATACTCGAACAATCAACCCTGTAGGAATAGGTGACAATAAAGACACCCCTGGTGTACTTTCAAAGATCATTAATGGAATAAATGGTCTTATTGGACTAAGTATAGATACAGGTAATGGTCAAAGTAAATTTGAAACAGAATCTGAAACAACAGCAACAGACCAGCTTGTAAATAATATCTCTACTGTTATTACTCAGCCTTTTCAAAATGGCAATTATTTTATAGAGGGTGAGAAAAACATTGTTATAAAAGGGCAAAAAGTAACTGTTGAATTAAGTGGAGTTATGAATCCTCAGGATCTTAATACAAATAGTGAAGTTAACTCAAATAGATTAGCAAACTTAAAAGTAAAACTATATAAAAATGGTACAGAAGCAGAGCTCGATGAAAAACCATGGGGTACTAAGTTGATAGATACTATAACTCCTTTTTAATCTAGGATTAAGAATTGTAATAGTAATATTGTATAAGTAATAAGGGAAATAAAATGTTAAATATATTAAATGTAGCACAAACAGGGTTGAAAACTTCTCAGACTCAAGTTGAAAATGTTATGAATAACTTAGCAAATGAAGGTACAGAAGGGTACAAAAAAAGAGTTGTAAATGTATCAGAACTTGAACACTCTGATGCAAGAATTACAGGTCGAGGTGTTCAAATTGATGATGTCTCAAGAGCTACAAATATTTATATGTATCAAAATTTAATCAAAGCAGAAAGTACACTTTCAAATATTGATGAGTTGGGTTCTATGCTAGCTGATATTGAGTCAATTTTTTATGAAACTGAAGATTCTGGTTTTTCAGCAGATTTAGATAGATATTTTAACTCTATTGAAAACCTTAGAACAAGTCCTCAAAATGAAGTATATAAAAATGATGTAGAGAATAATGCAAAAGTCATTGTTGCAAATTTACAAACTTTATATAAAAATATTGAAGATGTAGAAACAACTACACTATCTAATATCAAAGAAAATGTTGGAGAGATAAACAATATTTTAAAAGAGATTGGTAATATCAGTCAAAAAATTATAGACACTTCATCTGGCACTCCAAATGATTTATTAGACAAACGAGATTTATTAGAAAAAGAACTTGCAAAGTATATAGATGTTCAAATTTCAAGAGAAGACCATTATGAGTTAAGTATCGCGGGGGTTACTGCTGTTCGTTTTGATACCAATGTAAGAGAAGTAACAGTAATAGAAAACTATATTCCTCAAAAAGATGTATACGCAAAATTAGACAACGATGGAAAAACAATTGTACCTTTTCAAGACTCCTTAATATCAGATACTTGGAATGATAACCCAATTGCGGAAAGACAAGTTATTGAGTTATCAGGTACTTCAACTAATGCTGTTGTAAAATTCTTAGGAACAAATGTACCAACAACTGTTGGTGCAAATGCTACTACAATGGCATCTGATATAGAAACCAATAAAGGAACTATTATTGCAGAATGGAACAAAGAACATCCAGATAGAGAGATAGATGATATCACAGCATCTGGTTCTCAAATCACTATAACTTATGTAGATATAGAAGGTGATGTCCCTGCAATAGACAATGATGAAAGCAATGGAATTGTATTTTCGGGAAGTATTGAATCTCCCGGTGGACAAAAAGGGGAAGTAGATAGCCTGACTTTTGTTTACAATAATGAGATTTCATTAACAGTAACAAAAGGTGAAAAAATTTATGCTTCTGATGGTGTAACACAAATAGATATAAATAATGATGGTGTAATTGATGCAGCAGATACAGTTGATGAAACTAATGTTTTAAAAGCGATGATGTATAAAATAAACCAAAGCCAAGATATAGGTGGAAATATCAAAGTTTATAATGGTGATTATCACCTAGCAGATGATGGAGAAAAAATTCCTACTAATGATTCACGACATCCAAAATTTGATCCATCAAATCCAAATAAAGATAGATATTTGGTTATAGAATCGACAACAGGTGGAGAAAAAGGCTCTTTTACAGGAGAATTTATAGTAAATGATAGCAATGTTAAAAATCATCAAACTAAAAACGAGTCATTGAGTAACAAAGGGATTGATGATATCCATTTAGAAATATATGAAAAAGAGATTAGTCTTACCGGTGGTTCTGTAAAAGCGATGATTGACAATGTTAAAACAGATTCAGGTTCAAATATTTTTAATGAATACAAAGATAAGTTAAATCAATTTGCTAAAACATTATCAAACTTAACAGATTCTTACATAGAGAATTCAGATCAAACTTATGTTTATGGAACAGATGAAGTGGAGTTAAGTTCAGAAGAGGACAAAAAAGTATTACTAAATCTATTTTCAGGGGCTGATGTAAAATCATTGAAGTTTAACACTGCTTCATTAAATACATTGACGCAAGATAAACTTGATTATTTAGCAACATTACAATGGAGAGAAGAAGTTAACTTTGATGGAACAGGTTTAAATAACCAAACATTTTCGCAATTTTATCAAACACTTAGAGTAGAAGTAGCTGACAATAAAGAAAATGTAGATTTTTCACAAGGTGCACAAGCAGCAGTAACAGAGTCTATGCAAAATGCATATGACAAAATAACAAAAGTTGATAAAGATGAAGAGATGATTCAACTCATAAAATTTCAATCAGCATACGAAGCAAATGCAAAAATGATTACAATTGTAGATGAGATGTTAGCAACTTTACTCGGAATGAAACGATAACTAAAATAAATACAAGGAGTTTATTATGGCAGATTACACACAACTAGGATCATTTAATACAGGTGGTGCGGCTTCATTAAATGGGGAATTAATTCAAAAACTTTATGATGCAGAATCAAAAAGTAGAGTAACTCCAATCGAAACTAGCATAGAATTAATAGACACAGAATCAGAAAAAATCACAGAGATTAATACGAAAGTGAATGAACTTATTGCATCAATTAAACCTTTTGATTTATTTACATCAGGAAATAATGCATTTGAGCAAATTTCTGCAAATGTATCAGGAACAAGTGCATTATTTGATTCTGCAGATGTAGGAGCTTTAAAAGAGGGAACATATCAAGTTGATATCGAACAATTAGCACAAAAAGATGTTTGGCAATCAAATACTCAAACTTTAGCACAATCAGAAACAGTGATGGGTGCAGAAACACTTACTATAAATGGAGATGAGAATTGGGACACTTCAGGACTCACACTTGAAGAGCTTGCAGATAAAATAAATTTATCTTCTAAATATGCCACAGCTTCTGTTGAAAAAACAGGAGATGATAGCTATAGATTGGTATTAAAAAGTCAAGAACCAGGTACAGCAAATGCTTTAGCGTTAACAGGTGCAGCAACTACTACTTTAGGATTTGATGACGCAACAGATTCAGATGGCGATGGAGTAGCAGACAATCATGCTTTAGTAGCTCAGGATTTAAAAGCCACAGTTGATGGTATAGAATATAGTGTATCTTCAAATAGTATACAAGTTGATGGAAATCTTAAAATAACTGCATCAGAAAAAGGGACATCAACTCTAAATATTACAAAAGATGAAAGTGCAATTATCCCTGCTGTTCAAGAGGTAGTTACAAAATACAATGAACTTTTACTAATGGTTACAGAAGAACTTTATGCAACTGATTCAAGTATTCAAGATAAGTCATCTCTTAAATCAGTAGTAAATGGTATCAAAAACCTTATGTATCAAGAGTTTGGGAAAGAAGATAGTAATTTATTTAATGCTGGTTTCTCTTTTGATAAGACAGGTGTTTTAGAAGTTGATGCAACAGTACTAGGACAAGCTTTACTTGATGATCCAGATAAAATAAAAGATCTATTTATAGGTGTTGCTGAAGACAAAGGGTTTGGAACTATGCTAAAAGAGACTTTAGATGATTTTAACTCATATAATGGACTCTTTGACTCATATAAAACAAATATGGAACAAAGAAAAGAGAAATTAGAAGAAGATAAAGAGAAAGCTGTAGAAAACTTAGATACAAAATATGATACTATGGCCGCGCAATTTGCAGCTTATGCTTCCGTAATTTCACAAATGGAATCTTCTTTTAGTGGATTAAAACAGATGATTGCTATGGAATCTTCATCAAGCTAATATATACTTAATAGCCTTTAAGTATATATATATTATAATCGTAACATAATAATTATTTGGAGATTTTAATGGGTTTAGAAATATATAACCAACAAGCGGCAACAACTGATGACCCATATATGCTTATTTTGAAGCTATATGAAGGTCTTTTGAAATATTTGTCTTTTGTTGAAAATGCAATAGAAGCTGAAAATGTAGAGGAAAAATTTGAATATATCAATCGTTCAATTGCTATATTTGATGAACTAAGAAATATTCTTGACTTTGAAGGTGGAGATGTTGCATATTATTTAGATGGTTTGTATCTTTATCAGATCGAAACCTTATTTAGTGCTGGTGTTGATAATAACCTTAGTGCTATTGCACAAGTAAAAAAAGTAGTAACAGGACTAATAGAAGCATGGAAAGAAGAAATAGGTCTATAGAAGCTCTTCAGGAGTTACGCTATATAGATTCTCTTGATCCTGAACAACGAGCAGAATCTTTGAGAAATTGGGTAGAAGTAAATTTAAGTCAAAAAAGTATTGAAGATTTTGATCTAGAACTTACTGATCTAAACAATTTATCTGAACTTTTTTATAAAAACATATCTTTTTTGAAACAACATAGAAAAAATATGAAACATCAGATCGACAATCATAAAAAAATAAGAGAATTTTTAAAATAATTCTCTCATATCTTTACTAATAATTCAATCCTACTGCATCTCTTATAATCTTTAGTTTCTTTTGAGCAACTACTTGTGCTTTTTTGGCACCTTTAGCTAATATATCTTTTACTTCTTTTGGGTTATTTAAATAATATTCTCTTTTTTGTGCATAAGGTTCAAAATATTCATTTATTTTATCTAATAATGTCAATTTAAAGTGACCATACCCTTCACCTGGTGTAGCATATCTTTTTTGTAAATCGAGTAACTCTTGTTCCGTCATAAACAGTTTACATAAAGTATAAATATTACAATTTTCCCACTCTTTTACTTCATCCAACTCTTTTGAATCAGTTGTTATCTTCATCACTTGCTTTTTGATCGTTTTTTTACTACCAAACATATCAATTGTATTTCCATAACTTTTTGACATTTTTGCACCATCAGTACCTGGAACTGTTGCAACCTCTTCATCTATTTTAGATTCAGGCATAACTAAAATATCACCATAGTTATTATTAAAAGTATTTGCGATATCTCTTGCTATCTCTACATGCTGTATTTGGTCTTTCCCAACTGGCACTATATTTGAATCAAAAAGTAAAATATCCGCAGCCATTAAAACAGGATATGACAGTAAGCCATGATTTGAAGCAATTCCTCGTGCTGTTTTATCTTTGTAACTGTGTGCTCGTTCAAGTAGTCCCATTGGAGTATGATTTGATAGTATCCAGTAGAGTTCTAAAACCTCTGGAACATCACTTTGAATCCAAAATGTTGATTTTTCAGGGTCCATCCCTAAAGATAAAAAATTCACTGCAACATTAAATATGTTTTCTTGTAATACCTTTTTTTCTTTTACTGAAGTCAAAGCATGATACGACGCAACAAAAGCAAATAGTTCACCCTCATCTTGTGATTCTATCATCTTTTTAATCATACCAAAGTAGTTACCTATATGTAGCGTTCCACTTGGTTGAATTCCACTTAATATTCTCAAAATCAATCCTTAGTATATTTTTGATATAATAACTAAATTTTATGGAGTATTAGATGAAACAATTTTTTAGATATATTTTTCTTGGTGCACTAGCACTTATACCACTTTTAGTTGTTGTTCAATTAATTTTTTGGGTAAATTCTTTAAGTGTAAGATTTTTTGATTTTGTATCCTCATATACAAATAACCCTTTATATACAGCAGCTTTATTTGTTATTGTTATTTTGATTTTAGCTTTTGTTGGTTCCTCTATTGAGAAAGCTGGAAAATCATTTGTGATTTCTTTGATTGATAAAGTACTTGAAAAAGTTCCTGCCATTGGAACTGTATATTCAATTATTAAAAAGATTACTGAATTATTTAAACCAAACAGTAAAGATAGTAAAAAAGAGGTAGTTTTAGTAGAGTACCCAAAAGAAGACTCTTGGGTACCTGCTTATGTTTTAAGTAAACATGAAAATGTTTTGGTTTTATTTGTACCTACAAGTCCAAATCCAACAAGTGGATATACAGTTATTATAGAAAGATCAAAAATAAGAGAAACAACATTGACTGTTGCTGAAGCTAGTCAATTCATAGTTAGTATGGGATCAGATTTTGTTAAAAAAGAAGAGATTACCAAAATTATACAAGACACATTAAAAGAAAAACAAAAATAGGAAAATAGATGATAGATATAAAACTTTTACAAAAAGACTTCGACTCAATGAGTAAAGCATTAGAAAAAAAAGGTGTAACACAAGAGATATTAGCAAATTTGAAAAAGCAAGTTGAAGATGCAAAAGAGAAAAGAAAAGAGATGGAAGCATCTCAGGCAACACAAAAGAAACTATCTCAGCAGTTTGGTGCTTATAAAAAAGAAGGTAAAGATGTAACTCCACTACAAGATGAGATAAATCAACTCAAAGAAAATAAACAAAAACTTGAAGATGAAGTACGAGAGATAGAGTCAAGTCTACAAAATATCGCTATGGGTATTCCAAATCTTCCAGATGAAGATGTTCCTTTAGGTGCTGATGAAAATGAAAATGTTGTTTTAGCTACTATTGGAGAAAAACCATCATTTAGTTTTGAACCTAAAGAGCATTGGGAGTTGGGTGAAAATAATGGTATGATAGATTTTACAAGAGGTGTAAAACTAGCAAAATCAAGATTTGCAGCACTCAAAGGTATTGGAGCAAGACTTGAAAGAGCTTTGATCAACTACTTTTTAGACTTTAATCGTGAACGAGGTTTTGAAGAGTGGTATGTTCCTTTTATGGCAAATACAAATACTCTTGAAGGAACAGGTCAGCTTCCAAAATTTGGAGATGATTTGTTTAAAATCGAAGGGGAAGATTTATATCTTATTCCTACAGCTGAAGTGTGCCTTACAAATCTTTACAATGATGAGATAGTAGATAAAGATGAGTTACCAATGCTCCTTACTTCATACACTCCTTGTTTTAGAAAAGAAGCTGGAAGTGCGGGAAGAGATACACGAGGTATGATAAGACAACATCAATTTGACAAAGTCGAGATGGTAGCGATAACAACACCAGAGCAATCTGCGCAAATTTTTGAAAAAATGGTTAATTGTGCAAGTGATTTACTTACATCTTTAGGATTACCTCATCAAAAAGTTCAGTTATGTACAGGAGATCTTGGTTTTAGTGCTGCTACAACTATTGATCTTGAAGTGTGGTTACCAGGTCAAAATACATATAGAGAAATTTCATCTATTTCAAATACAAGAGAGTTTCAAGCAAGACGAGCAAAAATACGATACAAGGATGGAAAGAAAAATCTTCTTTGTCATACTTTAAATGGTTCTAGTTTAGCTGTTGGAAGAACTTTAGTAGCTGTTATGGAAAACTATCAAAACGAAGATGGGAGCATTACTATTCCCGATGTACTTAAAAAGTATATGTAAAAAATGATCTACAGATAAAGTATATGAAAGAATTATACTTTATCTTGAAATTTAGACCTTACAGCTAAAAACTCATCTAAATTTTCAAAGAAAATATCTATTAACTTTGGATCAAAATGTTTCCCTCTTTCTTCTTTAAAAAACTGGAATATCTTTTCATCATCCCATGCTTTTTTATAGACCCGGTCACTTCCTAATGCATCAAAAACATCTGCAACTGCTGTAATTCTTCCTAGGATATCTATTTGTTCACCTTTTAGATTATTTGGATAACCTGTTCCATTCCACTTTTCATGATGTGTTAAAGCTATCGCAGCTGCCATTTTTAATATTGATCTATCAGATACATCCAACATCTCGAAACCTTTAAGAACATGTGTTTGCATTACAGAAAACTCTTCATTTGTTAATTTTCCTGGTTTATTTAAAATAGAATCTGGAATTGCAACTTTACCTATATCATGCATTGGGCTTGCTTGCTTTAACATTTCAGACTCTTCATTTGATAGTCCATAATGATATGCGAGTATTTTAGAATACTCTGCAACTCGTTTTACATGGTTACCCGTTTCTTTAGATCGACTCTCTCCAATAGAACCCATCGTAAAAATGATCTCTTTTTGTATCTCTACAATATCTTTATTTGATGTTATATCTTCTCTAACAGCACTATAGCCTATGTGGTTTCCATCTTTATTAAACTCTGGTTCAAATTCAGCTTCAACCCAATAATAGCTTCCATCTTTTTTTCTATTTTTTACTTCTAAGGTAACATTATGTAGTTGCTTTAATTCGCTCCATAGGTATTCAAAAGATTTTTTCTCCATATCTGGATGTCTTATAATATTATGTGGTTTTCCTAAAAGTTCATTTTTTGTGTACCCACTAATTTTACAGAAAGCTTCACTTACATGAGTAATATTCCCTTTAAGATCTGTTTTTGAAAAAATTACATTCTTATCATACACTTGTAAAAGTGATTTTAATCTATCTTTTTGTTTTCGTATTTTTGCAGTTTTTAAAATAACCTCTTTGTTCAGCTTTTTTACATATTCACGATTTATCATCACCATTATTAATAAAATGAAAAAGATAAGCATAATAACTACTACTATTAATAAATCAATTGTAAAAGTATTTAACTCTGACATATCTATTAAATCTAACTTTGTAAATACAACAACAAAACCCATTGGTCCATTATTTATATTTTTTATTTGATATGTTGTTACTAAACTATCTTCAAATATTTTATATTTATTGATATTTAAAAACTCTCCAACACCCTCTTTTTGTATTTTGTGTAGTAATTCTTTTGAGGCATTCTTATTTACTACATAATTATTATCAATAAAAATTCCAGAAAATGGTTTAATAAATCTTTTCGTATAATCTTCATCCACTATAATAATAGGTTCAAGTTCGCTTTTCTTCAAATCTTCTGCAATCAAATCAAAATGGGAAATCAGTTCAACTATTCCTAAAAATTTTTCTTTATGAAAAAGAGGTATCATAGTTTTAAAAGTCATATCAAATCGACCAGTACTGATATTTTTCATTGCTCTAGGATTTTTCATCATTTCTCGTATATCTATTCGAGCTGCTGCTGCATTATCACCAACATTTTTAGTCCAACTTCTGTAAAAACTATAACCCTTATTATCAATTATTTGAATCCAAAGGTTTTTATATCCTGTCTGAGTCTCAATACCTTTAATGATCGAACTATAATCTATCAAAGAGTTATCTTTTGATAAAAGAGCGGAGATGAGATTTTTTTCTAAACTCAAAAGGTATGTTATTGCTGCTGTTTTTCCTTTGTTTTCTTGTATTTTTTCATCTATTGTTTTTTTTAACTCTATACTTTGATTTGTGTATATTTCATGCTTTATATCTTCTACTTTTAATAAATAGTAAAAATAACTTCCTACTATTGCTATTAAAAATAAGACGATATATATCATAACTTTTTTCATTTTTTTGTACCTATTTTGATCTAATATGAATTATAATACAATTGATATTAAATATAAGATACCTATATTTGCAGCTATTGACTCAAGCATATTATAAACAACTGTATAGTATGATAGCTATAAATAAGAGTTCTTAAAATAACTAATTAGTGAGTACTATGATAAAAAAAACAATAACAATTTTTCTTGCATTATTTTTTCTTTTAACAAAAAAAATTTTTGTTAGAGAAAATAGAATGCCACACAAAATAATGGATTCATTCTCAAATAAACTTCATTCTATTTTTATTTTTACTTCATTTTTTACTTTATATCTATCATGGTTTGAAATCTCTATCAATGGCTTTTCTATAAATACTATTATCTATTTCTTACTATTTTTACAGTTTGTACTTATCATAAGATATTTTAATCCAAAAATGCTAGAAGAGAAAAGACTACAATCAAAAATAATAAATTTTATCAAAAGATTTTCATTAGTTATTTTTATTTTGAACTGGTTAGTTTTTTCATTTGGATTAGCTTTTTTATGTATGGTATTAATTTTTATCAACTATATGTTTTATGTTTTCATAATTTTACAAATAAAAAAACAAAAAGAACAAGCAGAATTTAAAAGTCAATTTGGGCAAGGGAATTTCTCTCAAGAAGATATTGTCAAAAAACATATTATCAATCTTTTTGAGTCAGATATAGTATTATCTGATTTGTCTAGAAATAGTGTGAAAAAGCAATATCGATTGATGGCAAAAAAGTATCACCCTGATGTATATAAAGGGGAAGAGAAAGATAAATTTACTTCTATTAATCTTTCATATAACTATTTACTTGAGTTAGTCAAATAAATAGTACAGTAGTACTTAAAATATAAGTACTACTTTATAATTATGCTTTTACTTCTAATATCTCAATTGTTTCAATAATATCTTGTTGTTTAATACTATCTAAAACTTTAAAACTCTCTGTATCAGACTCTTCGATTCCTCCAAATACAGTATGTCCACCATCTAAATGAGGACAAGGAACAAAACAGATAAAAAACTGGCTACCGCCTGTATTTGGTCCTGCATGTGCCATTGATAAAGTTCCTTTTCTATGTACTTGACCAGCTGATTTTGTTTCACAAGCAATAGCCCAATCAGGTCCACTTGTACCAGTTCCTGCAGGACAACCACCTTGTGCCATAAATCCATCTATTACTCTATGGAAATTTAATCCATCATAAAATGTATCATTTGCTAAGTGTGCAAAATTTGCTACAGTATTTGGTGTATTTTCAGGTGTAAGTTTAATCCAGATTACACCTTTTGAAGTTGTTATTTTCGCATACTGTAATTTTGCTAATTCCTCTTTACTTAAATCATATTCTTTTAGTTCTTTTCCAAACATTTGTTTTCCTTTTTTATTTAATTTATTGTATTGTTTTGTTGTGTCGTGATACAATATCAACTACTTTTGAAGCATAACCCCATTCGTTATCATACCATATCACTAATTTTATCATTTTATTCTTTTTAACATCAATAAATCGATGATCTATTATACTTGTAAACTCTTCACCTTGAAAATCACTTGATACTAAAGGGCAGGTATTATTAAAAATGATTTTATATTTTTGTTTTGCCTCGTACTCTTTAAACAAATTTACTAAACTCTCTTTATCACACTCTTTTTCTACTGTTACTGTTACATTGATAGCACCAACTGTTGCAGTTGGAACTCGAATAGAGCTTGAAGAGATAAGATCATGAGTTATTGATGGAAGTACATAAGAACATGCATCAATAGTTGTAGTTTTACTTGGTATCATATTTTGTGTTGAACTTCTTCCAAACTCAAAATTACATTCTACATCTCTATTTTTACTTCCTATACACGCACTGTCTAAAGTTTTTTGATGATTTAGCAAAGGATGGATTGTTGTAATATCCCCATATTCTATTGTATAAGTATCATCAAGTAGTTTTAAAATTGGTAATAATGCTGTTGCATTACATGAGCTTGTAGAGATGATTTTATCTAGCTTATAATTAACTTGATTTTCATTTACACCAAGTATCACATTTCTATCTGCATAGATATTTGGATGGGTTAAATATATAGGTCGTATAATATTTTTTCTAATATATTCCAAATCAATTTTACTACCACTTGCATCAATAATAATATCAATATTATGAACTTCTAAATCTATATCTAAAATATTTTCACAATTAAAAATATGTATAGCACTTTTATTGTTGATAATACAATCGCCATCAACTTTGTATTTATCTTCAATTTTTCCATAAGTGGAATCATAATTGATAGAATATGCTATATTTTTAATATTTGTATTTAACTCATTGATTGCAACTATTTCAAAACTACTTTTAGACTCAGCAATTCTTAAAATTGCTTTGCCAATACGCCCTACTCCATTTAGTAATATTCTCATCAATTATTTAGTTTACTTTTCAATAATAAGTGCTTTTACACCTGGTAAAACTTTACCCTCTATTAATTCTAAAGAAGCTCCACCACCTGTAGAGATAAATGTCATCTCATCTTCATCTTCTGTTCTTCTTACTAAATCAGCAGTATCTCCACCACCTACAACAGTTGTAGCATACGAAGAAGCAACTGCATGAGAAATTTTTGTACTTCCTTTTGCAAACTTATCCATCTCATAAACACCCATTGGTCCATTCCATAAAATAGTATGTGCATCTTCTAATGCTTGAGCAAATAGTGTAGATGTAGCAGGTCCGATATCTAATCCCATCCAACCTTTTGGAATCTCTTGAATTGTTACAGCTTTTGCAAATGCTTCACTATCAAAAGCTTCAGCAGCTATTACATCTACAGGTAAATAAAATTTTACACCCAATTTTTTAGCTTCTTCCATAATAGTAAGTGCTTCAGGAATAAGCTCATCTTCGACAAGTGAATTTCCTATTTCATAACCAAGAGCTTTGAGAAAAGTAAATGCCATACCACCACCAATAATTATTTTATCAACTTTTGGCACAAGATTACGAAGTGCTTCAAGTTTTCCTGATACTTTAGAACCACCAACAATCGATACAAACGGTCGTTTTGGTGCTTCAATAATATGGTAAAAAAACTTTATCTCTTTTGCTAGTAAAAAACCAGCTGCTTTATGTTCAATATCAAAATGTTTTGCAATACCTTCAACTGAAGCATGAGCTCTATGAGAAACACCAAAAGCATCGTTGATAAAAACATCTGCCATATCAGCTAATGTTTTTGCTAAAACTGGATCATTTTTTGTCTCACCTGGTTCAAATCTCATATTTTCTAAAAGTAAAACTTCTCCACTTTGTAGATGATTTGCAATTGAGATTGTTTCATCACATACAACATTTGGAGCCAGTTTGATCTCTTGCTTTAAAAGAGTGTGTAGTCTTTTTGCAATTGGTTTTAAAGAGTATTTTTCTTCATAACCTTTTTTTGGTCTTCCAAAATGCGATGCAATAATAACAGCACAATCATTATCTATACAATATCTTATTGTATTGAGTGCTGATTTAATTCTTCTATCATCGGTAATATTTTGGTATTCATCTACAGGTACATTAAAGTCACATCGTATAAAAACTTTTTTGTTTGCTATATCTATCTTATTTATCTCTTGAATAATCATCATACAGCCCTTAATTTTTTGCTATATGTAGACCCATATCTACAAGTCTTGTTGAATATCCCCACTCATTATCATACCAAGAAAGGACTTTTACCATATTTTTATCAATCAATTGGATTGTATCCAAAGGCACAACAGTTGAAAGTGTTTCCCCTATAAAGTCTGAACTCACTCTTCCCTCTGTATCTACACCTAAAATACCTTTAAGGTTTCCAAGTGAAGCTTCTGTAAAAGCTTTTTGTACTTCTTCTAATGTTGTATCATTTTTTAATGTAACTGTTAAATCAACTACAGATACATTTGGAGTTGGAACTCTGATTGCTTGACCGTTTAGTTTTCCATTTAAATGTGGCATAACTTTTGCAATAGCTTTCGCAGCACCTGTTGAAGCAGGAATTAAATTTGTAGCTCCAGCTCTTCCTTTTCTTGGATCTTTTTTATCTTTTGCATCTAGGATTGGTTGAGAACTTGTGTATGAATGAATAGTTGTCATCAAACCTTTTTCAATGCCAAAAGCATCATCAAGTACTTTTGCCATAGGAGCTAAACCATTTGTAGTACATGAAGCATTTGAAACTATTGATTGCCCTGAATAAGTATTTTCGTTTACACCCATAACAAATGTTGCAGTATCATCTTTAGCTGGTGCTGAAAATACTACTTTTTTGATACCATTATCAAGATATCCTTGCACTGATTCTTGTGTTAAAAATGCTCCTGTACACTCTAATACAACATCTACACCTAAAGAAGCAAAATCTAAATTTGATGGATCTCGTTCACTAAATAGTTTCGCTTTATCGTTTCCAATGCAGATATATCCATTTTCAACTTTAATATCGTGTCTATTGCCATGAACTGTATCGTATCTAAGGTTATACTGAATCATATCTTCTGCTCCACTAGCATTTACAGCTACTAACTCAACATCATCTCGTGTAGCAACTATCTTTGCAACACATCTACCTATTCTACCTAATCCATTAATCGCAACTTTTACAGCCATTGTAATCCTTTCGGGTTTATAAATTTATTCTATTTTAGCTAATTTTTTCTATAAAAATGGTTAAAAACTTAAATTATAAATTAGTCAAAAAAGCTGTCTTCTTTATTTAAGTTACAGTTTGCTAAAATCGGATTTTAAAATATAAAATAAAGTTAACTACTATAGAGGATTTACAATGGGAATAATGATTCAGAAAAGAAATGGTCGCCAAGAGGTTTTAGATATAACAAAGATCCAGAAGCATACCATTTCTGCAACTGAGAATCTACCCGGAGTAAGTCAAAGTGAACTAGAAATAGATGCGCAAATAAAATTTATAGATGGTATGAGTTCAAGTGATATCCAAGATGCTTTAGTCAAAACTGCAGTTGAAAAAATAGATATAGATGTACCAAACTGGACATTTGTTGCTGCTCGATTATTTTTGTTTGACTTGTATCATAAAGTAGGAAAAGCTACTCATGGTATAAAAGGGAATGCTTATTGTCATTTAACTGAGTATATCAAATATGGTCAAGAAGCTGGACGAATTATCCCTGGACTTGAAGAAGGATATGATTTAGATGATTTAAGTCAATATCTTGACCCTACAAGAGATTATCTCTTTAACTATTTAGGTATGAAAACACTCTATGATAGATATTTATTAAAAAATAACGATAAACAACCTATTGAACTTCCTCAACAAATGTTCATGGGTATAGCTATGTTTTTAGCACAAAATGAAACAGATAAACAAGCAAAAGCAAAAGAATTTTATGATGTGATTTCTAGATTTGAAGTGATGTTAGCAACACCAACTTTATCAAATGCACGAACAAATAGACACCAACTTTCATCTTGTTATATAGGATCAAGTCCTGATAATATCGAAGGTATTTTTGATGGATATAAAGAGATGGCATTATTATCTAAATTTGGTGGTGGTATTGGTTGGGACTGGAACTCTATCCGTTCTTTAGGTGGAGTGATTGATGGTCACAAAAGTGCAGCTGGTGGTACTGTTCCATTTTTAAAAATCACAAATGATATCGCACTTGCAGTTGATCAATTAGGAACTAGAAAAGGAGCTATTGCTGTTTATTTAGAGCCTTGGCATATGGATATTGAAGATTTTATTGACTTAAAGAAAAACTCTGGAGAAGAGAGACGAAGAGCACACGACTTATTTCCTGCACTATGGCTAAATGACCTCTTTATGAAAAGAATTTTAGCAGATGAACACTGGACTCTATTTGATCCTTACGAAGTGAAAGATTTAGCAGGTTTAACTGGTGAGGCGTTTGAAAAAAGATATATTGAGTATGAAAATGATGCGTCGATAACTAAAGAACAAATGAAAGCAAAATCTTTATGGAAAAAAATATTAACTTCTTACTTTGAATCAGGTAGTCCATTTTTATGTTTTAAAGATACTGCAAATAAAGCAAACCCGAATGACCATACTGGGTTTATTAGAAGTAGTAACTTATGTACTGAAATATTCCAAAATACAAACCCAAATCATTATCTAATTAAAATCGAATTAGATAATGGTGAAGTTCTTACATTTGAAGAGGAAGATGAAGTAACTTTAGATAATGGGATAGTAAAAAAAGCCAATAAAATTACAGCATTAGATAGTTTACAAGGTCAAAAAATATTTATTGTTGAAAAAGAGAAAATCGATGGAGATACTGCTGTTTGTAATCTTGCCTCTGTTAATTTAAGTAAAATAAATACAAAAGAAGATATCGAAAGGGTAATCCCTACAGCAATTAGAATGCTTGATAATGTTATTGATTTAAACTTTTATCCTTTAAGAAAAGTAAAAGCAACAAATCTAAAAACAAGAGCTATTGGTCTTGGTGTTATGGGTGAATCACAAATGTTAGCAGAGTCATCTATTATGTGGGGAAGTGATGAGCATCTTAAAAAGATAGATAACATTATGGAAATCATAAGCTATAATGCAATTAATGCATCATCTAATTTAGCAATAGAAAAAGGTATCTACCCAACATTTGAAGGTTCAAAATGGTCTAAAGGTATTATGCCAATGGATTCAGCACCAATTGCTGTAAATGCATTGGTACAAAAAGACTTATTTGATGATGGATATGACTGGAATAAGTTAAGAGAAAAAGTAAAAGCTAATGGTATGAGAAATGGTTACCTTATGGCAATTGCACCTACTTCATCTATCTCTATTTTAGTTGGAACTACACAAGCTATAGAACCTGTATACAAAAGAAAATGGTTTGAAGAAAACTTAAGTGGACAAATTCCAGTAGTTGTTCCAAATCTTTCACCAGAAACATGGAATTACTATATCCCTGCCTATGAAGTAAATCAATTAGACCTTATAAAAGCTGCTGCTGTAAGACAAAAATGGATAGATCAAGGTCAATCTACAAATATATTTATGTCTTTAGATAAAGCAAGTGGAAAGTATCTCCACGAAATTTATACTTTAGCGTGGCAATTAGGATTAAAATCAACTTACTATCTAAGAGGTCAATCACCTGAATCAGTTTCAGATGTAGCAGACAGAAGTCAAGAATGTGTAGGGTGTCAATAAACTCAACTATACTAAAGAGTATGTTAAGAAGTCAAATTAACATACTCAATCTACAATTATCTGCTTCATTTTTAATTCTTTTTCAGATATAATTCTTTTCAAACAAAAATTTATATGGAGTACCATCATGGAAAGAAAAACAATTTATAACCCTAGTTCAGTTGAAAACTTAAACGATCGAAGAACTTTTGGTGGAAATCCTGATGGTATGATAAATTTTACAAAGTGTAAATACGAATGGGCATCTAGACTTTGGGATCAAATGGAAGCAAATACTTGGTTTCCAAGAGAAGTTCAAATGACCCAAGATGCAAAAGATTACAAATATCTTACACCACCAGAAAAAAGAATGTATGACCTAGTACTTTCACAACTTATTTTTATGGACTCCCTCCAAACAAATAATCTGATGGATAATATAAACCCATATATCACAGCACCAGAAATCAATGCTTGTCTTTCAAGACAGTCTTATGAAGAAGCAAATCATAGTAAATCATACGCTGTTATGGTTGAATCTATTTCTGATAATACAGATTTGATTTATGATATGTGGAAAACAGATGCAAAACTAAAAGAAAAAAACAATTTTATAGCTGGTACTTATAAAAATCTAAGTGGAGATATTTCAGATAAAAAAATAGTTTTAGCTATGTTTGCAAACCAAATCTTAGAGGGACTTTATTTTTATGCAGGTTTTGCTGCTCTTTATGCACTTGGTAAATCAGGGAAAATGTTAGGTTCTTCACAAATGATAAAATTTATTCAAAGAGATGAAGTAACACATCTTTTACTCTTTCAAAACATGATCAATAGTACAAAAAAAGAAAGACCTGAACTTTTTGATGATGAGTTAGAAGAAGAGGTAAGAACAATGTTCAGGCAAGCTGTAGATTTAGAATCTTCTTGGGGAGATTATATCACGCAAGGACAGATTTTAGGTTTTACTAAAAATATCATTCGACAATACATAGAATATCTAGCAGATAGAAGACTAGAAGCAATTGGTTATGCACCAGAATACAATGTAAAACACCCAATCCCTTGGGTGGATGGTTACTCAAGTTTTAACGACCAAAGAACAAACTTCTTTGAAGGAAATGTGATAAACTATTCAAAAGGTTCTATTGATTTTGATGATTTTTAATCTTCATAATCGATAGAAAAAATTCTATGATTTTAATATCTTTACAACTTAAAACATCAAGTTCTTTTGAGAAAAACTTGTATAAATTAGAAAAACACATTGCTAACTCTCCACAAAATTCTTTTATTTTATTTCCAGAACTGTTTCTTACGAGCTATTCTTACGAGCGATTGGAAGATGCTGTAAAAATGACACAAAAAGCAACCGAACTACTTACAATATTTTCTAGACATAAAACGATTGCGATTACAATGATTACTAAACACAATGATCGATATTATAATACTTTGCATATCTTTCATAAAGGAAAAATTGTACATACTCAATCAAAAGCAAAACTATTTGTTCTTGATGATGAAAGAAAATATTTTACAGCAGGTAGAGAAAATGATATAAAAATCATTGACATAGATGGTATAAAAGTTGCCTCTCTTATCTGTTTTGAGTTACGATTTATAGAGCTTTGGAAAAAGGTTCAAGGTGCAGATATCATTCTTGTACCTGCAATGTGGGGAAAAGCTAGAAAAGAAAACTATGAAACACTTACTAGTGCTTTAGCTGTTGCAAATCAGTGCTATGTCGTTGCAAGTAATAGTGCAAATAAAAATATGGCAAAATCAAGTGCTATCATAACACCTTTTGGGAAAGTAACCAAAGATGATCAGAAAAAAAGACTCTCTTTAGAATTTTTACCAAAAGAGATAAAAGTTATGAGAAGATATCTAAATACAGGTATTTAAAAACTATTTTTTTATTTTCTTTTTATCTCAAACTTTTGAGGTCTTACTGTGATATCTGTAATCACACCTTTTGTATTTAATACATCTAAAACAGTTTGAGCTATAGTTTGGGGTAAAAGAAAGGTATTTTCTTTTTTTGATGGTTCAAATTGTAAATCATCAAAAAAATTTGTTTGTGTTAAATCTGGATTTATAGTGGTTACTCCCACACCACTTTTTCGTAACTCTTCAAATAAACTCAATCCAAAATCTCTTAAGCCACTTTTTGTAGCTGTATACAAAGCAGAAAATTTTGAATGTTTTGTCGCTTCTATTGAAGCAATATTTATAATATGACCTTGAGTTTTTTTCAAACTTCTAAGCAATAAATTACTTAAAACTATTGGAGCTGTTAAATTCACATCTATAAGCTCTTTTATTTTTATGATACTTATCTCTTCATGTGGCTGAAAAATACCAACACCTGCACAGTTAACCAATAAGTCAATATCGTTACTTCTTAAAATATCTTTCACCTCTTTTTCAAGTAACACCAAATCATCTAACCTAGATTCTAATTTAACGATTATATAACCATTTTTTTCTAATATCTCAGAAATTGCTTCCCCTATTCCAGAACTATACCCTGTTACAATTGCTTTTTTCATTGAAGTAATAACCTTATTTAAAATATGATGAATCTCTCTATATACTAAGAAGCCATTTTAATATATCAATGGTTAAGAGTTTATTTAGTATAATCGTTTAAAATTATTTATAAAAGGAATTTATTATGGGAATGCCTAGCGGATTTGAATTATTTGCAATAGTAGCAGTTGTTGTATTGTTATTTGGAGGAAAGAAAATACCTGAAATGATGAAAGGTCTTGGTAAAGGTATCAAAGATTTCAAAGGTGCAATAAAAGAAGACGAGCCTACAACTATGGCTACAAATGATAAAAAAATTGAAGATGAAAAAGTAGAAGAAACTAAAAGTTCTACTACTGACACAACAACTAAAGTATAAGAACAAAGAGTTATTTGAAGTGCAAAATACAGTAAAAAAACATATAGAAGAAGTATTAGATAGAGTTGTTGTTCTTGAAAAACCTAAAGATATAACTTTAGGACATTTTGCGACACCAGTTGCTTTTTCATTAGCTAAAGAGTTAAGAAAAAATCCTATGATGATCGCAGAAGATTTAGCAAGTAAGTTTGAAAATAGTACTATTTTTGAAAGTGTTGTTGCTATAAAAGGTTTTGTTAACTTCAAATTATCAAATGATTTTTTAACTTCACAAATCGATACTGCTTTATCTTTGCAAGAAGAGTTTGCAAAAGGTGAAACAAAAAATGAAAAAATTCTTTTAGAGTTCGTAAGTGCAAATCCTACAGGTCCTTTACATATTGGTCATGCTCGTGGTGCAGTATTTGGGGATGCTTTATTTAAAGTTGGAAAGTATTTAGGATATGATGTAACTAGCGAATATTATGTAAATGATGCAGGTGCACAGATGCAACTATTAGCTATATCATTAAATCTTGCTGCAAAAGAGTATATCTTAAAAGAAGAAGTTGAATACCCAGAACAATTTTATAGAGGAGACTATCTGATAGATATCGCACAAAAATGTGTAGAACTCTATGGAAAAGATGTTTTCAATGACCCTTCAAAAGATGAAGAGTTAGCTTTATTTGCTAAAGATGAAGTTCTTAAAATCATCAAAAAAGACATGGCAGATTTAGGTGTTTCTTTTGATAACTATGTAAGTGAAAAATCACTCTATGTAAATTGGGAATCAACAAAAGCTGTTTTAGAATCAAACGGAAGTATCTACAATAAAGATGGAAAAGATTTCATCCGTTCAACGGATCATGGTGATGATTCAGATAGAGTTGTAGTAAGAGAAAATGGTATACCTACATATCTTGCTGGAGATATAATTTATCATAAAGATAAATATGATAGAAAATATGATAGATATATCAATATCTGGGGTGCTGATCATCATGGATATATCAAAAGAGTAAAAGCAGCAATCGAGTTTTTAGGAAATGATTCTTCAAAATTAGAGATTTTACTTTCTCAAATGGTAGCCCTACTTCAAGGTGGACAACCATACAAAATGAGTAAAAGAGCTGGTACTGTTATTTTAATGAGTGATATTGTTGAAGAGATTGGTGCGGATTCTTTACGATTTGTATTTTTAACGAAAAAGAGTGATACTCATTTAGAGTTTGATATTGATTTATTAAAAAATAATGATAGTTCAAATCCTGTATTTTATATTAATTATGCACATGCTAGAATTAATCAGTTATTTAAAAAAGCTGAAGTTACAACTGAAGATGTAAAAAACTCTTCTATTGAAGCTATCAATCAAGATGCAAAAGATTTAGTATATGAAGCTTTACTTTTAAGTACAGTACTTAATGAAGCTTTTGACAAGCGAGATATGCAAAAAATTACAGACTATTTACATGGTCTAAGTGCTATGACACATAAGTTTTATAATGAGCATAGAATTGTAGGATTAGATGAGCAAAACCAATATTTAAAAGTTTTAAGTATGGTTGCTTTATCAATTAGAACAGGTCTAAAAGTTTTAGGAATAAATGCAAAGGAGGTAATGTAACATGGTAAAATGGATCGGTATTGCAATTGTAGTAGTAATCGTAGGTATGATTGCAACTGGAAACATGGGTGGTAGCAGAGATGCTACAAATAACTACGGAAAAGTGATGAGAGGATAAACTCCTTTCATCTTATACTAAACAAGTTTATTCGTTATTTAGAAGCTCATTATTGTAAGTTTCTTCATTAAAAGCTACTAATACTTTATTCTCTTCATTTTTACTATATTCGATAACTGGTCTTTTTAGAAGCATATTTTCTTTGATTAGCCATTCTAATTTTCCAGCTTCATCTAAATTCAATTCTTTTAAACCTAAGTCTTTATATTTTGTTCCTCGATTATTAAATAACAAATTAATATCTACTTTTGATGCGAAATATTTTACTTTTTCTTCACTTAAAGGTTCTGCTCTAAAATCAAAAAATGTATGCTCTAAGTTATTATCTTTACAAAACTTGATAGCTTTTCTCACTGTTGAACAAGTTTTTATTCCATAAATATTTATCATCTTATGAAACCTATTCTATAATTGTAGGTACTATAAAATGATTATCGGCACTTTTAGGTGCATTGTTCATAATTCTATCTCTAAGTCCATCTTCTTTACATGAATTGTCTTCTCGTAATGGTTGACCACCTTCAATTGTAGTAAATGTCGCATCAACATGACTTACATCAATCTCATTAAGATTTTCAACAAAAGTTACAATATCTTCAAGCTCTTTTCCTAGAGCTTCTTTTCTGTCATCTTCGATTGTAAGTGATGATAATTTAGCTAATTTATCTATTGTTGTATTATCAATTGTCATTATTTTTCTCTCTTTTTATAAAAATCATTTTTGAATTGTACCCAATTGTCGTTTAAGATAGCTTCTCTAGCTTCTCTCATAAGATTTAAGTAGTAGTGCAAGTTATGTAATGAAGCCAGTCTAAAATAAGTCATCTCTCCACTTCTATAAAGGTGATTTAAGTAAGCTCTTGAATAGTTTTGACATGTATAACATTCACAAGCTTCATCAATAGGCTTAGGATCTTCTTTAAATTTTGCCCCTCTAATATTTAGTCTTCCAAAAGTAGTAAATAAAGTACCATTTCGAGCATTTCTTGTAGGCATAACACAATCAAACATATCAACACCACGATCAATATTTTCTATTAAATCTTCAGGAGTCCCTACTCCCATTAGGTATCTAGGTTTGTCTTTTGGCATAAATTGTGTAGTCCACTCAACTGTATCGTACATCTCGTTATTTAGCTCACCAACACTTAATCCACCAATAGCAAAACCATCATAATCAGTCAAAGCACACAGTTCAGTAGCAGATTTTTTTCTAAATTCTTTATCTGTTCCACCTTGAATAATAGCAAATATATTTTGACCTACTCCTATCCCTTTTTCTTTTTGAGCCATATGATATTCTATAGCTTCTTTTGCCCATTGTGTTGTTCTTTCGATACTTAGATTGATTCGTTCTTGAGTATTTGGCAAAGCAACTAAATCATCCAAAATCATCATAATATCACTGTTAAAATCATATTGTGCATCAAGTACACTTTTTGGTGTAAAGTAATGTAGACTTCCATCTATATGAGATTTGAAAGTGATACCATTTGGATCTGGTTTACCATTTTTTCCATCTAATTTTCTTAAACTAAATGCTTGAAATCCACCAGAATCGGTCAGAAAGTTATTTGGAAATTTTGAAAAACCATGTAAACCACCCATTTTTTTAATTGTAGGACTACCTGGTCTTAAATACATATGATATGTATTTCCTAGTATTATTTTAGCTCCAAGATTGAGCATATCGTTATGGTCAAGTGCTTTTACACTGGCTTGTGTACCTACTGGCATAAATACAGGAGTTTGTACCTCACCATGGCTCATAGTTAATGTGGTTGCTCTTGCATTTCCACTTGTTGCGTCTAATTTAAATTTCATTTTTAATCTTTTATATTTAATTCTAATTGTAAAGTAAACACTCCATCACTTGATGACTCTTTATTGATTACTTTATTTTTAATTTGGATTTTATCTAATGTTAACTTATGAGATACAAAATAATTTTGCAAGTTAAGTACTCTTTGTTTTGCTAACTTTTGAAGCTCATAATCTTCTACAACTATTGTTTTTTTTATTTTAGATGAAAGTATATCTATAAATTTATCTTTTTCACTATTTATCTGAACTTTTAGAAAATTATCTTTCCCAAATTTTGCTATAAAAATATCTTCAATCTTTTTGATTTTATCTTTTGATTTTACAAGTTGTTCAAATTTTTGTTCTATGATAAATAAACTATCTCTTTTTTTATCATAAGATGGTTCTAAAACAAGAACTAGTTTCTTTTTTTTGTTTAATATTGTTACAAGCTGATCGAGTTTTTGCTTTTGAGGAGCTTGAATATCTGATTTGGCAAACTGAAATTCTATTTCCCCTAATTCCTCTGACTCTATACCAAGAAGTGAGCCTAAAAATTTAAATGGTGCCGATACAATATTGGTAATGATATTTTTAACTGTTTTCCAAATAACTCCACCTAACTGAAACTCAGGATTGTTCATATCTCCAACAATTGGCACATCAAGTTCAATCAATCCATTACTATCTTCTAAAAGTGCTATTGCTAAACCTACTGGTAAATTAAGAGCATCTGTACTATTTACATCATCTCCCAAAGTTAAATCTTTTATTTTCATATTATTTGTACTTTGAAGTTGACCATTTTGAATTTTATAATTTAAATCCAACCAGAGTCTTCCATCTGATATTTTGCGTCCTATAAATTTTCCTGAATATGGTGAATATGAACTAACATCTATGTTTTCAAAACTAACCAAAACCTCAGTTTTTTCTTTAACATCTGAAAAAATTGTTGTTGCTTTTATTTTGGCAGTTCCATACTTTTCAACTACACCTTGAAATATAATATCAGTTTTTTGATTTGAGGAAGAGATATCTTCTAGTGTAGTATTCATATGATGAATATCTGTATCAAAATTTAAAGGAAGAGAATAATCTGAAAATGCAACCTTTCCATTTTTGAACTCTATTTTTTTAATATGATATAAAAAAGAACTTGGACTTGTTTGTTCCTCTTTTTGTTCACCCTCTGTTTCTTCTTTTGAAACTATAAGGTTGTCAAAATTGGTTGTTTTATCTTTTGCTATTTGAAATTTTGTAGAAAAAGTATCTAAAATAATTTCATCTATCATCAAATTGTTATTTGTGTATTTTACTTTATTTAAATTTATATTTTCAAGTTTCAAAAGCTGTTTTTTTGTCTTATCGTGGTACAGATTTATATCTGAAATATCTCCATCAATAAGCACATTTTGAGTAGAATTTGTAATGCTAAAATCAGCGTTTGTATTTATCTTGGTACTTTTGATATCAAGATGAATAAAATCCTTGATATAGTTTTGATATGGCACAATATTAAAGTTTTCAATACTTCCTTTGCCTTCAACACTTAAAGGAGATAGGGCTATATCTGTAGATACTTTTATCAATCCATTCTTTGGTGTATCTATTGATAAGTTCACTTTATTTTCTTGTTCTTTTGTATTTGAAAACTTATTTGATGATAAAGAAAAATTAGTAAAAAGTAAAGGTTCTACAATATTTTTTTCTTTATCTTTAAAACTCAAACTTTTAGTGGTAAGAATCAAATCATCTATTGTATAAGTGGTCAAGTCTGATTGAGTCAAATTTATATTTTTGATTGAATGATGCAGATCTTTCATCTCTATTTCAAATCGCTGATCCAAAAAACTCATTTGTGGAACTTTGAGATTAAAATTATCTATATTTAGGTTAAGAGAATCATCTCTTTGTGATAGTTTGATTTTACTTGAAAGAGTGTTGATGGATAGACTAGAGGAGCTCGATTGCAATTCATCAATAAACTTTATTCTGATATTTGTAAGATCAACAGTATCTAAACTGAAAAGAAATGATGATTTTGTTTCTACTTTTACATTTTTTTCTTTTGGTGTATTTTTTGCGATGTGTGTTAAAATATGATTAAAGTTAAAGGTGTTATCTTTATCTAAGACTAAAGAACTTTTTACATTATCAAGAAGCAAGTTTTTTAATTTTATCTCATTTTGAAGTAAATTTAAAAGCTCAAAATTAAAATTTAGTTTTCCAAAATAAAAAAGTGTTTTTCCTGTTTCATCTTTTAAAAGAAAATTTTTAAGTTGCACTTCAAATGTAAAAGGATTGATATGCACGCTTCCTAAATAAGCATCAGCATTTAACTGTTTTTTAACAATAGAAGTTAAATTGCTTTGTATTAAGTAAGGGATAATCATAAAACCTAAAAAAGAATATAAAAACAATAAAACAATTATTGTTTTTTTTAACAATGGCTGGAAAAATATTTTCATAATTTGCCCCTTTTTATGAATCTCTTACTATGTTTATAGTTGGAAATGGTATAGTGATATTATTTTCCTTGAGTGCTTCAAAAACAGCAAGATTTACTTTATATTGTACTTCATTGTATTGTTGAGTTAATGCCCAATATCGAAGCTCTATATTAATAGATGCATCAGCAAACTCTTTTATACCTACTTGTGCTTTTACCTCTTTTGAGATCTCTTCAAAACCTTCTAAAACCTCTGAAATAATTGTGATTGCTTTTTTAGGATCACTATCGTATTCAATTCCAACACTCATCTCTACAATTGTGTACTCAAAAGAGTTACAAAGTATTTCACCTACAATATGCTTATTAGGAATAGTTATTTGCTCTTTATCTTCTGTTTCTAAAACAGTATAAGCTAATTTTATTATTTTCACAACTCCTGTGTATCCTTGAATTGTGATGGTGTTTCCAACAACAAATGGTCGAGTAGCGATTATAGATACCCCTGCTCCAAAATTTGAAAGTAACCCTTGCAATGCCAATCCCGCTCCCAAAGAAAGAGCACCAATTGCAGCAACAAAAGGGGTAATAGCAATTCCTAACTTTCCTAAGGCAATAATTGCAACTCCTGCAATTATTGTAATTTTGACAGTTAAAGCGATAAATCTTACAAGCGTTTCATCCATATTTTTGTGAAGACAAAATTTTTCAATAAAACCAGCAACTCTCTTAGCAATAAAAAAACCTATAAAAAGTATTATTATTGCGCCTATAATTTGAAAACTATAATTTACAAAAAATTCTATAATAATATTGTAAAACTGTTGCATACTTTCAAGTTCTTTTTCCATAGTAGTTAGTCCCTGTAATTCAAATTTGTTAAAGACTTATTATATCATTAATTAGCTATAATTAAATAAAAATCTAAAGGATAGAAACATATGAAAAAGTTTTTAGTATTTTCAGTATCGATATTATTATCAACACTACTTTTCGCTGAAAATACAAGCCAAAAAGAGATAGAAGAACCAGAACCAACACGACTAGAATCGTATACAAAATTACAAAAAGTTATTGCAGCCGTTGAACTTTTATATGTTGATGATGTAAAGCTAGATAAAATAGTTGATAAAGCAATTAATGGACTATTACATGAGCTTGATGCACACTCCTCAATGCTAAATAAAGAATCATATAAAGAGATGCAGGTTGAAACTAAAGGGGAATTTGGTGGACTTGGAATCGTTATAGGACAAAGAGATGGTGCATTAACTATCATCTCACCTATTGATGATACACCTGCATATAAAGCGGGAGTAAAATCAGGAGATATTATTATAAAAATTGATGATGCTTCTTCTATCAATATGAGCTTATCTGATGCCATTGATATCATGAGAGGGAAACCTGGAACTCTTATAACTATTACTGTTGTAAGAAAAGGGGTTCAAGAGCCAATTGAGATAAATATTGTTCGAGATATTATCAAGATTCAGTCAGTATATGCAAAAACTATAAATGATGATATTTTATATTTAAGAATCTCCTCTTTTATGGATATGAAAGTAGCTTCCGAGCTTAAAAAATATATCAAACAGTATGAAAAAACAACAAAAGGGATTGTTTTAGATTTGAGAAATAATCCAGGGGGTCAGTTAGGTCAAGCGATTGATACTACAAATATATTTGTGGATAAAGGTATTATTGTTTCTCAAAAAGGGAAAGATGATAACGAAAATGAAGAGTTTGAAGCAACTTCATCTACAACGCTAACCGATGTGCCAATGGTTGTATTGGTAAATGGGGGAAGTGCAAGTGCAAGTGAAATTGTATCTGGTGCTTTACAAGATTTGAAAAGAGCTGTTATCATTGGAGAAACAACTTTTGGAAAAGGTTCAGTACAAAGAATTATTCCTATTAATGATGATGGAAGTGAAGCTATCAAACTTACAATTGCGAAGTATTATTTACCAAGTGGAAGAACAATCCAAGCTAAAGGGATAGTACCTGATATCACAGTATTTCCAGGAAAAGTTTTGACACAAGAAAAATCAAGCTTTAAACTCAAAGAATCAAACATGAGAAAACATCTTGAAGGTGAACTAGAAAAAGTAACTGATGATTCTAAAAAAGAAGATAAAGAAGAAACAAAAAATGAAGAAGATAAAACTATCATCACAAAAGAGATGATTATGGAAGACAATCAACTCAAAGCCGGTATCGATATACTTAAATCTTTAACTATAATACAAAACTAAAAAGGGATAAATATGACTATAAATGAAATTTCAAAACTTGGACTTTGGCCAGAATCAAAGAAAACAACAACACAAAAAGGTATCGATGAGTTAGAAAACTTAGGGTATAACTTATTTTATATAGGAAAAAATGCAGATTTATATACATGTCCAGGAGCTGATCAAAAAGTACTTTTAGTAAGAAGTGATAGATGTTCAGTATTTGATATTCCATTAAATTTAGAGATTGATGGTAAGGGTATCTATCAAACAGCTATTTCAAATAATGGTGCTGCATTTGCAAGAGAGATGGGTATAAAAACAGCAATTTTAGATGAAAATGTTGATAGTTCTTTAGAGATTGCACCTAGATGTCAAATGATGGAACTATGTAAACCATTAGAAGCAGAGATCGATGGTGAAGTTGTACAGTTTGAATTTATTTTTAGAAACTATTTAACTGGTTCTTTATATGAAGCATGTCAAAATGGAAATGACCCTTATGGATTAGAGTTATCTTCTGACTTAAACCAATGGCATAAATTCGAAACACCTATTTTCACACCAACTACAAAAGGGGTAAAAGACATCCCTTTAAATTCAGCAAAGGTGAGAGAAGTATTTCCAGAAATTATAACAACTTTAGAAAAGTTATTTAAAGAGTTCACACAATTTGCCCAAGATAGTGGAATTGTGGTTGTTGATACAAAATTTGAAGCATTTGTTGACTCAGATGGGACATGGGTACTTGGTGATGAAATTTTAACACCGGAAAGTTCAAGATTTATTGCAAAAAAAGATTTTGACAATGGTGATTTTATCTCTATGGATAAACAAATATTAAGAGATTTTGGTAAAAAAGACAATTGGAAAGAGAAAGCAAAAGAGCTATCTTCTAAAGAAAAGCTAGAAGTAGTTGTTCCAGATTCTATTAAAAATGGGATCCTTGATGGTTATAAAATAATATTAGAAAGTCTACAACGATAGTTTTTTAAATATACAACTTTAAAGTTGCCTAAATTGTTATAAGGCAACTTTGGCTATAATCGCAAAATAATATATAATACAGAAGGTAAAAGATGAAAGCAATAATCAACATAGGACTTAAAAAAGGTGTATTAGATTCAGCAGGGAAAGCTGCACATCATACATTAGATACAGTAGGATTTAAAGAAGTTGTAAAAGATGTTCGAATAGGAAAACAAATTGTAATGGAACTAAATTGTACTAATGAATCTGAAGCAAGAGAAGAAGCTACAAAAATGTGTGAGCAACTTTTAGCAAATACTGTAATCGAAGATTACGATATACTAATAGAAGCATAATATTATGAAAGTAACAGTTTTACAATTTCCAGGGACTAACTGTGAGTATGATACAAAATATGCATTTGAAAAACTAGGTGCAGATGTTGAAATTATCTGGCATGAAGAAACTACATTACCTGAAAATACTGATTTAGTAGTAGCTCCAGGTGGATTCTCTTATGGTGACTATTTAAGAAGTGGTGCATTAGCTAAATTTGCACCAATTATGAATGCTGTAAAAGAGTATGCTGCTAATGGTGGAAAAGTTTTAGGTATCTGTAATGGTTTTCAAATTTTAGCAGAGTCTGGACTTTTACCTGGTGCTTTAAAACGAAATGACAACCTTCACTTTATATCAAAACATCATCATCTTAAAGTAGTAAATAATGACAATGTATTCCTACAAGAATTAAATATTGGAGATGTGGTAAATATCCCTGTTGCTCATCATGATGGAAACTATTTTATTGACGAAGATGGACTGAAAGAGTTGGAGAAAAATGGACAAATACTTCTACAATACTGTAATAAAAACGGTGAAAATCAAATTTTAAATGGTAGTGTTGAACAAATTGCTGGAGTATGTAACAAAGAAAAAAATGTATTCGGACTTATGCCTCATCCTGAACGAGCAATGGAACTATTACTAGGCTGTGATGATGGAGTAAAAATGCTTCAAGGTTTTTTAAAATAGTTACAAGAAAAGGGGTAGTTTGAAATATATATTAAAAATAATTTTTTATTTTACTTTTACCCTTTCTACTCTATTATCCAATGAAGAGATAGAATCAAAAGAGCTATATTTAGAATATAGCTCTTATCCACAACGAGTTTTTACAGGACAAAAATTTGAAGTAAAACTCAAGGCTCTTATTTTAAAAGAAGAGAATAGTTATGATAAAATTGTTACTACATTTACTCAAGAAAATAATATTGAAAGACTAACACAAGATATAGTATGGAAAAAAAATAAATCAAGCGAATATACAACAACAGTAGCTTATAAAATTTATAAAGATGCTTTCACCTTACCTAAAATAACGCTAGCACTCTCTAAAAATGAAGATATAATCGACTTTATATCAATTGATTCACCAGAAATAAAATATGAACAAATTGCTGTAAATCAGAAGTTATTTTCCAATGTTATTGCAAAAAAACTAGAAGTGTTGACTGTTAAAACAAAACAATATACAAATAATATTTTACATACAACTATAAATATTAAAGGAACAAGTAGTAACTTGGAAGATTTTAAACTCAATGAATATCAAGATTCGGATCAAGCTATTAATAGTCTTACTGATTTTCATCCTATTCAAAATCTTTATTATTATGTAATGATACCTATTCACACTAAAAGTATTAAATTTAACTACTACAATACAGTTACAAAAGATTTTGTGATGATTACGATTCCAATTATTTTAGATGAGGAATTAGTGAGTACACAAACAGAACTAAACCCTTACAATAGTAGCATCTTGATCTACAAACAAGTAGCAAGTGGTATATTACTTCTTATCAGTATATTATTATTTCTGTTTACACGAAATAATCTCTATCTTATCTTTGTTACATTATTTATAATTATTATGGCATATTTGTTTATTCCAAATAAAAAAATACTCATAGGTAAAGGTATATATGTGTATATATTACCAACAAATAACTCAACAATTTTCAAAAGATTAGAGAAAAAGAATATTGTCGAGATAGTAAATGAAAAAGATGGATTTGTAAAAATTTTATTTGACAATGAAAGTATAGGATGGATAAAGAAAAATGATATTAGGTAAAATACGAGCGATCTTCACAATAATACAAATAGCTATAACTATTACAGTTCTTATTATCTTAATGTATTTATTTAGAAGTAACACGAAACCAATTAGACAAAAATGGGCTGCTTTGCAGATGAAACTTTTAGGTATATCACTTCAAATAGAGGGAAAAGAAGATCCAAATGCACAGATGCAAGTGATGAACCATCAGTCTGTTCTTGATATTATTCTTTTTGAGTATTTACATTCAAAGGATCTTGCGTGGATCTCAAAAATAGAGATTGCTAAAATCCCATGGTTTGGGCATATTGTAAAAGCTCCAAGAATGATTTTGGTTGAAAGAGAAAGTAAAAAAAGTCTTATCAAATTATTAAAAGACTCTAAAGAACGACTAAGTCATCAAAGACCTTTAGCCATTTTTCCAGAGGGAACTCGATCAGATGGCTTACGACTAACAAAATTCAAAGCTGGCACAAGAATTATTGCAGAAAAATTTGACCTAGTAGTACAGCCTGTACTTATAATAGGAACAAGAAAAATACTTGATTCTCAGAATTTAAAACAACAAGGTGGAATTGTTAAAGTGATATATCTTCCTAGTATCAAAGCTGAAAAAAATAGTTCATGGTATAAAGATATGGAAGAGACTATGAAAAAAAGATTAGAGCAAGAACTAAGTAATAATGCTGTTTAATATAGCAAATGTTATTGCAGTAGGCTTGGGTGGATTTTTAGGAGCTGTTTTAAGATTTTATATAAATACAGAGATAGTCAAACACTTTCCCTCCCAAATACCCTATGCTACACTTAGTGTAAATGTCATAGGAAGTTTTTTTATCGGTATCTTGATTACTTTATTTATAAACTATAGTCCAAATGAAACAATAAAAGCCTTTTTAGTTACAGGTTTTTTAGGTGCATTAACAACTTATTCTACTTTTGCTATTGAAAGTTATATACTATTAAATAGCCATTTTTGGTATGGGATACTCAATATATTTTTAAATGTTTTTGGTACTATTGTTGCAGCGGGAATAGGATATAAAATCATCACCTATTTGATAAGGTGATTGAAAATATTATTTTTTAGAATCTTCTAAAGGGAAAGTAGACAAAAATTGCTCCAGTGAATAGATATCTCTGTGTGATTGTGTCATAATATGAATTAAGATATCACCTAAATCTACTATTGTCCAGTCTCCATCCTCTTCAGTTCTTACAAACTCTTCTTCTGGTTTTAAATCATCTTTTAAATGGCCTAATAATGCAATTGAATGCTTTGTATTTAATGCTGTAGCTATAATTACTTGATTTGTAATATAACCTTTATTTGTCAGATCAAAAACTTCAATATCTTCAGCTTTATGAAAATCTAGTATATTTACAATTTTTTTAATTCTTTGTTCCATATGTCAGTTACCTTTTTTTGTATTTTTTTCGGAATATATTTTATATCTAATTTATCTCTTAATGAGGATGAGCTTATATTTATATTCATATTTATTGTTTTAAACTGTATTATATCATTTTTTACTTCATAACCATCTCTGTTAACTACTATAAACTCAACAAGTTTATTAAGTTTTTCAAAATTATCCCACAGATGAAGAGTTCTTAAATTATCAGATCCAATTACGAGATATATTTTTTTAGGATTATAAAGAGATTTGAAATGTTCAACCGTAATAATAGAAGGTGTTGATTCATTTCTATTTATTTCAAAATCTGATATAAGAATATTTTTATTTTTTCGATACATATGATCTAAAATCTTAAACCTATCTTCTGGATCTATCAAGTATTTTTTTTTAAAAGGGTTTAAATATGTAGGCACTACGATAAGTTTATTTATATACGAAAGATGAGAAAGCTTATTTATAATCATCTCATGCCCGATATGGACAGGATCAAAACTACCACCAAAAATTGCTATGTTCAAATAAAACCTTAATATATTGTTACTATAATTGTATTTTAACTATAATACCCTTAAGATAAAAAATAAGAAAGAGATGAGATGATACTTTGTGATATAGGAAATACAACATACCACTTTAAAACAAAAAACAAAACCTTTAAGATAGGAGTAAAAGAGTCTTTATCAACTCTTCCCAATTATAAAGATGAGATATACTTTATTAGTGTTAACAAAAATGCAAGTAAAAAATTTTTGAAAAAGTTTCCAAAAGCAATTAATCTAAAATCTATGATTAACTTTGATACAGCCTATGAAGGGATGGGTATCGATAGACAAGTAGTTTGTACTTCTATAACTGATGGTATAATCGTTGATTTAGGTAGTGCTATTACTGTTGATATTATGAAAAAAGGGAAACATAAAGGGGGATTTATTATCCCTGGTATAGAAGCTTACAAGTCAATTTATCCGAATATTTCTAAAAAGCTATCATTTGACTTTGAAAAAAATACAAATTTAGATAAAATTCCATTAACAACAAATGATGCAATTAATTATGCAATATTTAGTGCTATTATTTTACCTATAGTAAAAGAGTATAAAAAATATAAAACTAAAATATATTTTACTGGTGGGGATAAAGATTTATTAAAAGATTATTTTGTAAATATTCCAGCAAAATATAAAAAAAATATGATATTTAGTAGTATGAAAAAAATAATACGCACAGAAAATAAAAAAAAGGGAAATTAGATGTTAACAATAGCCCTACCAAAAGGTAGAATAGCGGAACAAACATTAGAAAAATTTGAAAAAGTATTTAATGAAAAGTTTGTATTTGAAGATCGTAAACTTATATTAAAAAAAGCAGGTTTTACATTTTTAAATGTGCGAAATCAAGATGTACCAACTTATGTTATGCATGGAGCTGCTGATTTAGGTGTAGTTGGGCTTGATGTACTAGAAGAGAAAGAGTATGACCTCATTAAATTACTAGACTTAAAAATAGGTCAATGTAAAGTAGCAATAGGTTTAAAAGCTGGTGACACAATAGATTGGTCAAAATCAGAAATTACTGTTGCTACAAAACATACTACAATAGCTAAAAAGTTTTTTGAAAGCAAAGCGATGGCTGTAAATATTGTAAAACTTTATGGTTCAATTGAACTAGCGCCTTTAGTTGGTCTTTCTGATTGTATTGTGGATATTGTTGAAACAGGTGAAACAATGAAACAAAATGGTCTAGAAGTTGGAGATACAATTATGCAGTCAAGTGTATTTTTGATTTCAAATAAAAACTCTTACTATAATAAAAAATCACAAATCTTAGATTTAAGAGAACAGCTTGCAAGCACTTGATTTATATGCAACTATAGAAGAGTATCTTGATTTTGAAGATGAAGTACATCATCTTTATAAAACAATCGGACATACAGTTCTTTCGAAAGAGCCTAAAACCCTTATCGATATAGGGTGTGGGCAAGGTGAATTTTGCCATATAATGGAACTCAATGGTATCAAATCATTTGGGGTAGATCTAAGTGCAAAACAAATAGAGATAGCTGTATCAAAAGGTACAGATGCAAAATGCATTGATATAAAAGATATAAAAGAGACATATGACTGTGCTACTGCTACATTCGATGTGATTAATTATATTCCACAGAATACAATTAAGGAGTTTTTAGAATCATGTTATCAAGTTGTAAATAAAGAGGGTTACTTTATCTTTGATATCAATAGTTTATATGGTTTTGAAAATGTTGCACAAGGTACTTTAAATATAGATTTAAAGGATAAATTTATCGCAATTGATGCTAACTTTAAAGAGAATATTTTATATACTGATATAACACTTTTTACTCAAGAAGATAAAGAGAAAAGCTTTAAAAAAGATTCAGGAACTATAGAGCAGTTTTGCTATAAAAAGGATGAGTTGTCATCATTATTACAAACTATAGGTTTTGAAGTAGAAAATATAATTAATTTCAATCTCCACACAGATGAAGAGTTTGATAAATACATATTTGTATGTAAAAAAGGATAATAAATGATATTTAATATAGTAGAAGATATAAATTATAGAGACATGCTAGAAAGTCAAATATTTGAAGTAATAGAGTACTTAATCAATAAAGATGAAGAGTTCTCAATCACAGCAAATATCAATGGTGTAACTTTTGAACCAGAGATGCCTGAATCAATTAGTAAAAACTTTTCACATTTTACTCTATTTACTTTATCAAACTACACATACGAATCAATAATCTTAACAGAAAAAACAATCACATTTGAAGCAGGTTTTGGAAGTGAAAATTTTGGTTCACATGTTACAATTCCACTCTATGCAATTTTTCAAATAGTTATTGATGAGTCTATTTTGTTCTTAAATCCAACAGCAACAGTAGAAAAATATTTTCAAGAAAAAGAGCTTGAAGAAAATCATACGCAACGATCGATGAATGCATTTACGATGAATAAGAAAAACAAAGATCTCTTAAGTTAAAGATTAACTACTTAAAAGGTCTTTTAAACTCTCTTGAGGGTTTTTCCCCTCTAAAATCAATTTGACTTCATTTGCAATTGGTGTATATATATTGTTTTCTACAGAAAGTTTAAAGATCGCTCGGGATGTCATAACACCTTCAGCGACTTCACCTAACTCTTCAAGTATATCTTCTAATGATTTATTTGAAGCTAATCCTAGCCCTACTCTAAAATTTCTACTTAGCGTACTAGAAGCTGTTAAAAAAAGATCTCCAGCACCACTAAGTCCTATAAATGTATCTTTATTTGCCCCATAATACTGTCCAAATCTATCCATCTCTACAAGTCCACGAGATATAAGACTTGCTTGTGCATTTTGCCCTAAGTTTAAACCTTTACATATTCCACTAGCAATTGCTAAAACATTTTTATATGCACCAGATATTTCAGCTCCTATAACATCATTGCTATAATATGTTTTAATAAAATTTGGAAAAAAACTATAAAATTGATCATAAAAACTTTTTGAACTAGAGTTAAGAACTAAAGCTGTTGGTAGCCCTTTTATAACTTCACTTGCAAATGAAGGACCAGAAATAAATCCTAGGTTTTTTTGAGGAACAAACTCTTCATAGATATCTTGTAAAAAAGCACCTGTATTAGCTTCTATCCCTTTTGCTGCTACAAGTACTTTTTGTCCATTGTATTTAAAGTTTTGAGTTAACCACTCTCTTATGCTTTGAGATGGTATAGCTATGACTAAATACTCACATAAAAGAGCCTCTTCTAAAGATACAAAATTTTCAATATCTTTTTTTGTTCTACTAGTGATAAAACATTTTTGCTTTTCTGAAGAAGCTGTGCTTTGGTTTAAAGCATAGTGTAACGCCTGTCCCCATTTTCCAGCACCTATAACACAAATAGAACTCATTTTATACCCTTTACGCTAATCTTTCTTTTAAAAGTTTGTTGATTATTTGTGGGTTTCCAGCACCTTTTAATGCTTTCATAGCTTGACCTACAAAGAAACCAAACATTTTTTCTTTACCAGCTTTATATTGTTCTACTTTATCTTGATTTGTATTTAAAATTTCATCAATGATTACCAAAATAGCCCCATCATCACTTACTTGTTTAAGTCCAAGTTTTTCGATAACCTCTTCTACGCTAGCATCATTTTCCATCAAATAATCAAGTACCTCTTTACCAGCTTTACCTGAAATATCACCAGACTCAATTGATTTAATAAGAGATGCTAGTTTTTGTGGACTAACTGGAGAATTACTTATATTCATTCCATCAGATAATCTACCTTGTAATTCTACATTTAACCATGTAGTAGCCATTTTTCCACTAATATCACAAGCCATCATATCTTCAAAATATTGTGCTGTTTCTTTTGTACTACAAATGATACCTGCATCATGTGCTTTAACACCAAAATCAGTCACAAATCTATTTTTTTTAGCATCTGGAAGTTCAGGAATCTCTGAATACTTTTCGATCATCTCATCTGTAATAATTAGAGGTAATAGATCTGGGTCTGGAAAATATCTGTAATCCGCAGCATCTTCCTTTCCTCTCATACTTCTTGTTTCGCCAACATTTACATCAAAAAGTCTTGTTTCTTGAACAACCTCTTGTTCATAAATACCATCTTCCCAAGCTTCTCTTTGTCTTTGCACTTCATAAGCTATAGCTTTTTCAATATTTTTGAAACTATTCATATTTTTGATTTCACATCTTGTATAAAGTTTCTCATCACCTTTTGGTCGAATAGAGATATTTACATCACATCTAAAACTTCCCTCTTCCATATTTGCATTTGAAATATCGATGTATCTTACAATAGAGTGTAATTTTTTAAGATATAAAAGTACCTCTTCTGCACTTCTCATATCAGGTTCAGATACGATCTCAAGTAAAGGTGTTCCTGCTCTATTTAAGTCAACTTTAGAATGATCTCCAGCATGAGAACTTTTTCCAGCATCATTTTCTAAGTGTGCTCGTGTTACTCCAATAGTTTTACTTGTTCCATCTTCAAAATCTATAACAATCTCTCCAAGACCTACAACAGGAACTTCGAACTGAGATATTTGGTATCCTGATGGTAAATCTGGATAAAAATAGTTCTTTCTATTAAAAATAGATTTTTTATTTATTTTTGCATTGAGTGCTGTTCCTAACTGAATAGATTTATGTACAGCTTCTTTATTTAAAACAGGAAGAGCTCCTGGTAGTCCTAAACATGTAGGACATACATTTGTATTTGCCACTTCACCAAAACTTGTAGCACAATTACACCATAATTTACTATCTGTGTTTAACTGAACATGAACCTCTAAACCTATGATTGTTTCAAACATCTATATTGTTTCCTTCATTCTTATTATTTTGTGATTATATCACATATCATCTTAGATGATTTTTGTGATATAGTGTTATTTTTTATCGTAATATTTTAATATCTGCAGTTATTTTTAATGTTTCAAAATAATTTTTAAGATAATCTTGTTCTCTTTTTTGCATAATAGTTGTAAAAATTTGTTCTTTTACATCTTTAAATTCAAGAGATGTGATATCTTTTTTATTTTGTACAAAAAACATATTATAGTTTTTATTTTGTGCAAAGATAGCACTAAACTCTTTTTCTGAAGTTGTATTTAGTATATATTTTGTTTGAGCATTTAACTCTTTTTGTTTCATCGTGATATTTTGACTCATTACTTTATCATTTTGAAGTAAAGGATTCTTTTTCAATTCCAATAAAGCTTGCTTTGACTTTGAAACATACGCTATAACTTCAATCGTATCTGCAATTTTAAATTGTTCTTTGTTATTTTCATAATAAATATTCAAATCTTCTTCACTAGCTACTGTAAGTTTTCCTCTTGCTATACTTGTGATAAGTTTTTGGTGAAGAAGTTGTTTCTTTATATTTTTTTTGAAAACTGTATAATCTTGCTGTTGTCTTACCAGTGATTTAAAATCTAAAACATTCATTTTATTACTTGAAGCTAGTTTTTCGATGTAATTATCAACATCAAAAATATCTATACTTATTTTATTTTTTTCAATCTCTTGTTCATATAAAACCTTATCAATGATCTGAGAAACTGCTTGATCTTTTGAGATTCTTTTTGTTTCCATCTCTTTATCTATATCAAAAAGAGTGATAGGGGTATCATTTACTGTTATTGCAATTGCATTTACAAGTCCTGCATATAAACTTGCTGTACAAAAAAGTATTGTGAAAATTATTTTATTCATAGTAGTTATTCCTTCATTTTAAAAATCTATTTTACCATAACAATAGTAAAATCATTGTCTAAATATCCCTCTATTATTTTTATATTTGAAGTCAAGCTTTCTGTTATATTTATTATATCTTCTTTATTGACATCATTAAATGTTTCATTTTTTAGATAATTAAAAATAAATGCTTTTTCTGAATGTTCAAAACATCTTTGTATAAATATCTCTACTTCACTTTTATTCAATAAATTGAGTGCCCCACTACAAATATAATAATCAGCAGGAATCAAAACATCTTCCAAAATATTTTGATTTAAAAATTCAATATTGGGAAACCTTTTTCGTGAGATATTTACCATATTTTCTTCACAATCAACGCCAATATAATGATGTGGTGTTTTATGGTTATTTTTTAAATAATGGTAATATTCTCCAAAACCAGATCCCACATCAATCACAGATGAAGTCTTGATATGCTTCTTTATCTGTTTTGTGAGAATTTCAAATCTTTTATACTGTGTATACTTACTATTCCAGTGTACACCTTGAGCAGACACACCATACTCTTTTATAGATTGAGAATAAAATTCTTTATTTGATGATATCTTCAAGTTTCTCTATACTTACATTATTATCTTTGATAAATTTAGTTACTATTTCAGAATTTGTATGCTCATAAGCTTTATCATATACTATTCTTTTAATACCACTTGCTATAAGATTTTTACTACAATCACTACATGGTTCAAGTGTAACATATATCGTAGCACCATCTATACTAATTCCTTCTCGTGCAGCCCAAATAATAGCATTCATCTCTGCATGAATTTCATAGGTTTTTGACCACTCATGATGGTCTTTTGTATACTCGCCATCCCAATGATCAGAGCAGTTGATATATCCAGGGGGTGTTCCATTATATCCTGTACTTAAAATTCGTCCATTTTTTACAATCACTGCACCTACTTGCTTCGATACACACTTACTAGCACTTGCTATCTCTTTTGCTATGTTAATAAAAATTTGATCAGTTAACATTTTATACCTTTTTATGATATTATTATATCTAAAAATAGAACAAACTACATTGAGAGGATTTTAAAAATGAAAAAATTATTATTGACATTAGGTCTTGTAAGTTCATTATTTGCAAAAGAGTATACTTTAAATTTTCAAGGACTAGAAAAAAATGAAAACTTTTCTATCAAACTTGATCTAAATATTGATGAAGAGGGAAAACCATTAAAAAATCAGAAGTATGATATTAGAAATATTCCAAATATTACATCCCTAAAAATTGTTTCTTTGGCAGGATTAGTAGGTACACTTAAAGATGAAAGAGAAGTGATAGCTTATTATAAAACAAATCTAAATATTGGTGGATTAAAAATACGAAATTTGTACAAACCAGCTCTAGCTAGAATATATGGAGATGAAAATAATATAACAATGCAGTTTGACAAAGATCATTATCAAAATATTGTTTCATTTTTAAGATATCACAACACTCCAAATGATGTAATCAAAGATATTGACAATATGTATGGTACATGGGAAGAGATAGAGTAAATTACTCTATCTTTGAGCCATTACACCTAGCCTATTCTACAATATGTCCTACAAACTTAGACATATTATCAAGTATTTTTCCACCTTTTCTAAAACCTAAACCACACGCTTCATAAGCATAAAAAACACCTGCTTGATAATAGCTTCCTTTTTCATCTTGAGGAAACTCTACATACTCTTGATAGATAGGTTTAAAGTTTGCATAATCTCCATCAGTTTTCATATCAAGAGAGTTATCATCATTAACAATAGCTACATTAGCGCCCTCTCTACCAAAACACATTTTTTCCACTTGTTTTTTGTTCTCTAAAGGTTCAAATGAAGTTTCTAGTAGTAATGGATGATTTGGATATAAATCCCATAAAATTTTCATGATTCCTTTACTTTGAAATAAAAGTGTATATGCAGGATTACAAATAATAGCTTTTTTATTATTGATAATTTCAGTGAGAATTACAGCTAACTCCCCCTCATCTATTGCAATATCTTCCCAAGGTATGAGTTTGAACCAAAATTCATAAATCTCATCATCTTTTGTAATTCCATCATCACTAAAACCTACATTACCTATATATTCAAAGTCAGTTTGATAGCCAGCTTCACTTGCTATATGTTGTAATAGTTTTGTCGTATTTTCCTCTTCATCATCTCCTAAAACTGATGAAAACAAAATTTTCCAATTGAGTTTTTCATAATGTTCTTCAAACTTCTCAATTTCACTATCTAAAGTTACAAATCTTTTAAAGTTATCTTTGATTGCTTCATATAAAGAGTTAAACTGACTTGATTCTTCAAAATTATTAAACTTTAACATTGCCCATTGAACAATCGCTGTTTCAAATACGGCTGTTGGTGTATCTGCATTAAACTCAATAAGTTTTATTGGTTTGCCATCAAGTCCACCTGCTAAATCAAATCGACCATAAAGATGCCAATGTACATCATCATCCCAAGAAGCTTTTATAACTTCTACAAGATTAAAAGGGATATCAAGTTCATGAAAAAGATTATTATCTATTACATACTGTCCTGCTTCACAAAACATATCATAAAGTTCATTTGTAGCTTCATAATATTCTTCTGCTTCTTGTTGGGAGATAGATACAATTTCATCACTAATATATGAGCTCGTATCTGTATCTGTGTGCCAAGTAAATCCAATGGATTCTAAGTATTCATTTGTCAATGGTTTTAAAGTTTTTAGTTTCATAGTATTATTTTATATCCTGTTGCGTAAATATTTAAGATGGTATTTGTTGGGAGTTTTCTTCTTATATTTTTCATCATAGTCTTGAGTGTATCAATACTATGATTTTCAAAATCATCCCAAACCTCTATTAGAAGTGTATCATAAGATACTGTTGCATTTACATTAGAAAAAAGAATTTGTAAAATTTTTCGCTCTTTTGGTGTAAGTCCAACTTCACAAGACCCCTTAAATAAAGACTCAACCTCAACATCCCAAATAAAATCATCTGCTAAGTAAATATTCTTTTTATTTGTTGTTTTAAAGTTTAGCGTCTCTTGTAAAGCTAATTCTAGAGAGTTTAAGACATCATTAATAGTAAAAGGCTTTACAATATATTTAGTGAGTTTCAGTTCAGATGCAGCTAATAGATTTTTTGTATCTGAAAAAGCAGTTATCATTATAATTCTTGTAGAGTGATCATTTTGTCGTATTTTTTTGGCAACTTCAATACCATCAGAATTTGGCATATGTATATCTAAAAGTATGACATCTGGCTTTTTTTCTTTATAAATAGAAAATGCTTCCAATCCATCTTTAGCAGTGTAAAACTCTTTAACCTTACACTTAAGACAGTCTTTAACCATATTTCTGATTTCAATTTCATCATCAGCATATAAAACTTTTAATTCTTTTAATTCCATCTTGTACCTTTTCAGTATTCAATTGACGCTCTGTAATATCATTATATACTAAAATTTTAAATCTTCACTAAATCTTCATTCTTTATTCACTGCTTCTTCACTATTAAATATTATACTCATATTATAACAAAAAAGGAAAAATTATGAAAACAAATAATACTACATTTAGTCCTGCGAATAACATCGAAACTTTATTAAACACGATACCAAAAAGATGCAACTGTAATATGTGTAAAGAGATGAAATCTATGGCAAAACAAAAATTAGGTGAGAATGCGTACAAACAAGTATGTAAAACAATAGGACTTGTTGCCTAGTTTTTAGAAAAGGAGGGGTTAATTAACCTCCAAAACTACTTCGTGATCCACTTGTTCTACTACTTCCGAAAAAACCACTTTTTTTCGTACTTGAAGTTGCTTTTGAACTAGAAGATGATTTAGCCTTATTAAAACTATTTACACTTTTTGAATATGTTGATGGTGATTTATAACTTGTTCGTCTTTGATTTTGGTAGTTACTGTTATTGAATAGTTTATTTCCAATATAAGCCCCAATCATTGCCCCAGCAGCAGAAGCAAGAATTGTTTCACCTAGTCCCATACCTCCACCACTCATTTGTGCATTTTGAGGGTTTGTAAGATTTGAAGTTCCATTATCGATTTTTTTTGCTTCTTGTGCAACTAATTGATCCACTTCTGCTTGTGATAAGATTCTTTCAGTTCCATTTTCTCTTAAAACAATTGTTGTTTTAGAACTTGGAAACTCATCTACAATTTGGTATCCACCTTGTGGATTTTTTTCTACAATTACAAAAGCACCCTGCTTTTGGCTTGCATTTGAAATAGTGTTACTATTTTGATTATATTGTCCATTTGCGTTTTTATCTTCACATCCAGTCATAGAGGCAATTAAAGTTGCACCTAAGCCACCTACTACTGCATAGTTAGATATTTTTTTTAAAAAGTATTTTTTATTTTTCATATATTATCCTAGTAAATTTGTTAAGTTTTCCATTGGACGGGCAATAACTGCTTTGTTTTCTTTTATAATAATTGGTCGTTCTATTAGTTTTGGATTTTGCACAACTAAATCAAGTATCTCATTTTGTGATTTATTTCCAATATCTAGTTCTTTATATTCTTTTTCTTTTTTTCGAAGCATATCATTTATATCAGATATTTTCAATTGTGCCATCACTCGTAATAATTCCTCTTTTGAAAAATCATTTTTTAAATATTCAAAAACTTCAAACTCTAAGCCTGATTCTTCCAAAATAGCTTTTGCTTCTCTTGATTTACTACATCTATTATTATGCCAAATTGTGATCATGATTAAACTTCCTTTTTTCCAAAACTTACTGCAATAGCATTATTGATTCTAGTAACAGTTTCTTCTATTCCAAGTACCGCAATGATATCGTATACCGATGGTGCATTTGTTCCACCTGTAAGTGCAATTCTTATTGGTTGAAATACTTGTGGAAATTTTAAACCATTATCAGTAATAAATGGTTTTGTAAATCCTTCAATATCAACAGGAGTATGCATCTCTTTATTTGCTTTTAGTAATGATACATAAGAGTTAAGCATCTCAATAGTTCCCTCTTTTACAAACTTTTTTGAACCTTTTGCGTCATAAGAAGTTGGTACATCTAAAATATTTGTAATCGCATCTTTAAGTTCTACAAGTGTATTTGCTCTCTCTTTACATAAATCTAATATCATCTCTTTTTTATCATGACCTTCTAAGTGGCATTCAAAAAATTCGAGTTCATTAGCAAGTCGTTCATTAGATACATTTTTAATATAATGAGCATTTAACCATAATAATTTCTCAGCATTATAAGCAGATGCAGATTTGTTAATATTATTTGGATCAAATAATTCTAACATTTCATCCATTGAGAAAATTTCTTGATCCCCATTTGACCATCCAAGTCTTACTAAGAAGTTTAATAAAGCTTCTGGTAAATATCCATCTGCTTTATATTGCATAACATCCATAGCCCCATCTCTTTTAGATAGTTTCTTACCTGATGGATTGTTAATCATTGGCATATGATAAAATTTTGGAACATCAAAACCTAAAGCATTATAAATTACGATTTGTTTTGGAGTATTAGATAAGTGATCATCACCTCTTAAAACATCAGTCATTCCCATTAAATGGTCATCAATAGCAACAACAAAGTTATAAATAGGCATTCCATTAGCACGAGCGATTACAAAATCATCAACTTGGTTTGCATCAAATTTCATAGAACCTTTTACACCATCTTCAAACAAAATAGTGCCAGAAGTAGGAGCTTTTATTCTAATAACAGGATCTACATCAGCAGGAATTTCTGGTAATACTTTACCATCTTCTGGTCTCCAAGTACCATCGTATCTTGGATTCTCTTTAGCAGCCTCTTGTTTTGCTCTTAAAGCATCAAGTTCATCTCTACTCATATAACATTTATAAGCCTTACCCTCTTCTAATAATTGAGCAATATACTTTTTATAAATATCAGTTCTTTTCGATTGGTATTCTATTTCACAATCACTTGGCATTCCAACCCATTCAAAAGCTTCTAAGATTGCTTTTACAGCATCCTCATTGTTTCTTGCATTATCTGTGTCTTCTATTCTTAGTTTAAACTCACCATTTGTTTTCTTAGCCCATAAATAGCTATATAATGCCGTTCTTAATCCACCAATGTGTAAATATCCTGTTGGACTTGGTGCAAATCTTGTAATTGCCATATTTTTATTATCTCCTATTATTCTTGTGCTTTTTTAATTGTTTCAAGTATTGCGTTATGTAGTAGTTCTGTATCAAAAGGTTTCACAATCCAAGAAGTAGCACCAGCTTCTCTACCTTGTTTCTTCATTTCAGCACTCCATTCAGTAGTTAAAACCATAATAGGAACATCTATGTAATCAAGTTTATCTCTTAACTTTTGGATTAATTCAATCCCATCCATATTTGGCATATTGATATCAGTAATAATAAAGTCATACTCCTCTTCAGCTGAAAGGGCTAAAGCTTCTACTCCATCTTCCGCACTCTGAATATTCATATACCCGATTTCTAAAAGAGAACTCTCTACCATCTCCCTTATTGTTGAACTATCATCTACGAAAAGTATCCTTATATTTCTATTGAAATCCATTTTACTATCCTTTAAAATTCATTTGGGTTAAACTCAAAATCTACATCTGAATTAAAGCCAATATTCATATTTAGGCTATTATATCCAAATTGAGCTGATTTATAAAGATTTAGTCCCAAAACTCACGAAGCTCTCTGTCTTTTTTTTTCTTTTTTTCTTTAAGTTGGCTTTGTAAAATTAATTCCTCTTTTAAATCTTCTTGATGTTGTTTTTCATCGGCTAATATTTTAGCTCTTTCTTTTCTTGCTTGAACTATTCTTGTATGTATCTTTTTTTGTGCTTCTTGTTTCATCTCATCATCAAAATTCATTGACTCTATACTTTGCATTGCTTCTTTAAGCTCCTGCTCTTCGGTTAAACTTTTTTCTTCTTGTGTCTGTTCATTTTTTTGATCTATTTTTGCTTTATCTTCAGGGGTAATATTTTGAATAGGTAGATTGATTTTTAGCTGTTCTTCTGGTTCTTCTATCTCTTCAGAAATAGTTTCTTTTGCAACTTTTAGTTTTTTAGGTTTTTTAAACTCTTTTTTCTTAGATGATTTTTCTAAAGTGTTTACATACTCTTTTAGCTGTTCGTATTCCGCCATAATTTTCTCATATTTTTGAAATTCCATTAAAAGGAAACAAGGCTTTCCATCCCTAAGGATAATAGCCTTGTCAATTTCATTTTCTAAAACTTTATCAAAAATCATTTTACTTTTTCGAATAAGCTCAGTAGATGAGTACATCTCGTCTGATTTGTATAGTAATAATCCCATTTGCAAACTCCTATATGTAAAGTATTACATAGTATAACACATTTTTATGTAACTATCCAAGATGCTTCTAATACTAATTTTTCATCTATATAAATTTTTCCTTCAAATTTATCATTTAAGTTATAAGTTCCCACACCTTTAGGAGTACCTGTCATGATAACATCTCCATCTTCTAAAGTCATAAAAGAATTTATCTCTTCTATCATTTGAGTTGGTTTGTACATCATCAAATCGTAACTTCCATATTGTGCTAAAGTATCATTAATAAATAGTTCTAATCGTATTTTAGAGATATCATCTTCTAGCTTTACAAATTCACTCAATACAGCTGAACCATTAAAAGACTTTGATCTCTCCCATGGAAGTGATTTACTTTTTAAATAATTTTGTTCATTGGCTTTTGTTAAGTCCAATCCAAAAGCAATAGCATCTATCTTGTTATCTTTGATTAATAAACAAATTTCACCCTCATACCGTGTATCTTCAGAAAAGTACTCTAATTTATTTGAAATTGCAGAATTAGGTTTATTAAAAATGACCATATCTTTTGGCATCTCATTATCTAACTCTTTTATATGATCTACATAATTTCTTCCAATACACACTATTTTAGAGGGTATAATCTCTTCTTTTTGAAAAATAATTTTTTTCATAGTGTATCGGTAATATTTTTAAAGACTAAATCCATTAGTCTTGTTCTAGCCTCAACTGAAGCCCATGCTATATGAGGAGTCATAATAACTCTTTCTTGATTTTCAATTTTTAATAAAGGAGAAGTTGCCTCAATTGGTTCAACTGTTGTTACATCTGTTGCAAAATATATATCTTTCCCATTATTTAAAGTATTGGTAATATCTTGTTCATTGACAAGTCCACCACGACCAAGATTTAATAATATTGCTCCATCTTTTAAGTTATCTAAATTATTTTTATTTAATAAATTATTAGTTTGTTCATTTAAAGCACAATGTATAGAAACAATATCTGACTGTTCCAGAAGTTTTTCTAAACTTACATTTTCATATAATGTTTCATTGTTTTTCCCACTTGTAGAATAATAAACCACTCTACATCCAAAAGCAACTGCTATCTTCGCAACCTCTTTTCCAATATTACCTAAACCTATAATTCCAATAGTTTTACCACTTAGTTCATAAAATGGTTTGTCGTTGTTTGTAAAGATGTCACTCTTTGCCCAAGCTCCAGATTTTACATAGTTGTCATAAAAATTTATTTTTTGTACAAACTGTAGTATGTATGAAAATGCTAATTGTGCTACGCTAGATGTTGAGTATCCTGCTACATTTTTAACTGGTATACCCTTTTGTTGAGCATATTCTAAGTCTATATTATTCATCCCTGTTGCTGTAATACAAATAAGTTTTATAGTAGAATTTTTCATTGTGTTTTTATCTACAATTGCTTTGTTTGTTACAACAACATCTGCATCTTTTACTCTTTGTAATACCTCATCAGGTTTTGTAAAATCATAGTATGTAACTTCACCTAATGTATCAAATTGTTCTAAATTGATATCATCTCCTAATGTTTTTCTATCTAAAAATACTATTTTCATATCTCTTCCTTTTTTGTTGTTTTTGGTTTTGCTCTCATTATCATAATCATAATAAATACAAAAAATAGTGTAATTCCAATAGAAAACCCAACTGGAATACTTTTTGTGATCACATAAGTTACAATTAAAATAGCAAGTATTGTTGGTACTTCATTATATGCTCTAAAAAATTTTCCCGATTTTTGACATTTTTCACAATTTAGTTTTAATCTGATTTTATCAAGACTAATAGAGTAAATAATAAGTAACACAACAAGTAAAAGTTTTGCATGCATCCAAGGCTGTGCCATTAGCTCCATATTTGTATAAATCATATAAGCACCCGAGAATACTGTTGCCCACATAGCAGGTGCCCCTATATATTTATATAACTTGTATTCTTGAACTTTTACAACCTCTACAAACTCTTTTTTATCTTTATTTTCTGCATGATAGACAAAAAGTCTTGGTAGATAAAATAACATAGACATCCAAGACAAAACAGCAATAACATGAAATGCCATCACTGGATAATAATATTCACTCAAATCAGAACTCCTTACAGTAATTTTTACTATTCTAGTAAAGTTTTACTAAAATATCTCTATGATAATTCAATAAATAAACTCTTAACCATTGATATATTAAAATACCTTTAGTTATATACAATACAAAACCATTAGGAAAATATATGAAATTTACAGCACCTTTAAAATCAAATAGTATAAAAATAATGCTATTAGGAAGTGGAGAATTAGGAAAAGAAGTTATTATAGAAGCTCAACGACTAGGTATAGAAACAATTGCTGTAGATAGCTACGCTAATGCACCTGCACATTTAGTAGCAAATAAATCTTATGTAATAAATATGAAAAATGAAGATGAAGTTTTAGATGTCATAAGAAGAGAAAAACCAAATTTTATCTTACCAGAAGTTGAAGCTATCAGTATTTCTGCATTATTTGAAGCTGAAAAGGAAGGGTTCCATGTGATTCCAAATGCTGAAGCTGTAAATAAAACAATGAATAGAAAAAATATTAGAGTTTTTGCATGCGAAGAGTTACAACTTCCAGCATCTAAATATGAATTTGTTACTACCTTAGAGGGATTACAAAAAGCAGCAGATAAAATTGGTTTTCCATGTGTTATTAAACCAGTTATGTCTAGTTCTGGACATGGTCAGACAATAGCAAAAACAAAAAATGATTTACAAAACTCATGGGAAGTAGCAAAAGAAGCTAGAGGAGATGCAAGTGAACTCATTGTTGAAGAGTTTATCTCTTTTGATTATGAAATTACTCTCTTAACTGTTAGAAACGAAACAGGTACAACATTTTGTGAGCCTATAGGTCACATTCAAAAAGATGGTGACTACATCTTTTCATGGCAACCAATGAATATGAGTGAATTAGCAAAACAAAAAGCTATCGATGTTGCTAAAAAAATCACTGATGGGCTAGGTGGTAGAGGACTTTTTGGTGTTGAACTCTTTGTAAAAGGAGATGAAGTTTATTTTTCTGAGGTGAGTCCACGACCACATGATACAGGTATGGTAACTATGATAACTCAATCACAATCACAATTTGCATTACATGTAAGAGCAGTTCTGGGATTACCTCTTGACTATATCAACTATGGAGCGGGTGCGAGTGCAGCCTACAAGTCTACAACTGATACATTTAGTCCAGAAATCAATGTAGACCCTAGTATTTTTACAACAAATTCATTTGTTAGAGTTTTTGGTAAGCCACAAACTCATGAAGGACGAAGAATGGCTGTTGCATTAACTTTTGATAAAAATGATAGTGAAATAGCACTACAAAATGCAAAAACATTAATCAGTAAAATTACCGAATAGCTTTCACTTTATAGAGCTATTTGTAAGGACACTTTTCACAAGAAAGGTGTCTTTCATCTACTTTACATTTCACACATTTCGAAACTGGTAAATTAAACTGTCTCGATGAAGTACATTTTATATGTTTAGATGCAACATAACTAACATTTTCCGTTACATCGTATGCTAATTTATTCACAATTTGTGTGCTTACATTTTTATTTCTAAGAACTGCTCTTCTAACTAAAACTTCAGGAGAGATAAAAAGTAATTCTAAAAGTCCCTGCTCTGTTGTTTCTATTGCTAATTCTATTTTTTGTGAAAGAGATAAATTATTTAAGTCCATGATATAATCCTAATAATTATTTACATAACGATACTTTTCCCTAACTAATCTAAGAAAAAGCTTAAACAATGATAATTAAAATATTTATTTTGAAAATATCAATAAAAAACCCTACTTATAAAATATATAAGTAGGGTGCAATATTCTATTTATAAAAAGTTATTATTTTTTAAAAACTCTTTTGAAAATTGCACTTACATTTTTAGTATAATATTCATAGTTAAAACATTCTCTAATTTGTTTTTCAGATAATGATTTTCTTAACTCGTCATCAGCTAATAAGTGACCTAAGTATAAAGACTCACCTTTTTTATTTGTAGTTGCTTTCCCTTGTTGAATTTCTTGCCAAACTTTCATCGCGTTTCTTTGAACAATTTTATATGCATCTTCTCTACTTACACCTTTCAGTGGTAACTCTAAAAGTACTCTTTGAGAAAATACAAGTCCACCAGTTAAGTTAAGATTTTTCATCATATTTTCAGGCATAACTGTTAAGTTTGCAATTACATTATTCATTCTATGAAGCATAAAATCAGTTGTGATAAATGCATCTGGTAACCAAAATCTTTCATTTGATGAGTGAGAGATATCTCTTTCGTGCCATAATGCAACATTTTCCATTGCTGGGGCTGCAAATGATCTAATAGTTCTTGCAAGTCCAGTTATATTTTCAGTTAAAATTGGGTTTCGTTTATGAGGCATAGCTGAAGATCCTTTTTGACCTTTTGCAAAAAACTCTTCACACTCATACACTTCTGTTCTTTGTAAATGTCGAACCTGTACAGCAAATTTTTCAATAGAAGAAGCCATAGAAGCTAAAGCCGTTGCAAGTCTAGCATATCTATCTCTATGAACTACTTGATTTGAACAAGGCTCAGGTTTTAAACCTAACTCTTTCATAGCATATTCTTCAAGTTCTAAAGGAGCGTGTGCAAAGTTACCCATAGCACCAGAGATTTGACCAACAGAAATAACTTTTAAAGTCTCTTTGAGATTCTTTAAATGTCTTTTCATCTCATCATACCACACAGCTAAAGTAAGACCAAAAGTGATAGGTTCACCATGAATACCATGAGATCTTCCTACCATAAGTGTATATTTATGCTCTTTAGCTCTTCTTTTGATAGATTTCATAAGCATTTTAACATCTTTGATAACTATCTTAAGAGAATCTCTCATTTGAATAGCAACACCTGTATCAACAGCATCAGATGATGTCATACCATAGTGGAACCATCTTGATTCATCACCTAATGACTCAGAAACACTTGTATTAAAAGCGATTAAATCATGTTTTGTTACTGCTTCAATCTCTTCAATTCTTTCAACTGAAAATGTAGCATTCTTTACAATCTTTTTACAATCTTCATCAGGAATAAGTCCAAGTTTATTCCAAGCTTTTACTGCTGCTTTTTCAACCTCTAACCAAGCTGCATATCTTGCATGTTGCGTCCAATTGTCACTCATCTCTTTTCGTGCGTATCTTTCTACCATTTATAAATCCCTCATACATAATATTTGTGCCATTTTATCTAAAATTTACTTTTATATAAGATTACAATTAAAACAAATTTCCCTTTCTTCATATAAAGTGTATATTTGCTATAATGCACATTATTTACAAAAGGATAGTATTACAATTATGAACAAAATTTTACTAATTCACTTTATCGCTATCATACTTTTTTCAAAAGAACTAATAACTCCTATACCTTTAAAAAATGATGTCAATCAAAAAAAAGCGTTGCTTGGAAATAAACTTTTTTTCGATGTAAGATTAAGTAAAAATAATACTATCTCTTGTGCATCTTGCCATATTTTAGAAGAAGGTGGGGATGACAATTTAGAAGTTTCTTTTGGAATTGATGGGAAAACAGGAGATAGAAATGCTCCTACAGTGTTAAATGCTAAATTTAATCATACGCAATTTTGGGATGGTAGAGCAGTGACTTTGGAAGATCAAGCTTCTGGACCTATTCACAATCCAGTTGAAATGAATTCAAATTTTAATGAAATCATTTCAAAACTAAATCAAGATGAAGATTATGTGACCTTATTCAATACAATTTATAAAGATGGAATAACAGGAAAAAATATCACCAATGCAATAGCAGAATATGAAAGTACTCTTATCACTCCAAACGGCAGATTCGACAAATTTTTACGAGGTGATAAAGAAGCTTTATCCGAAGATGAAAAAAAAGGATACAAACTTTTTAAAGAATATGGATGTATCTCTTGCCACAATGGAGTAAATATTGGTGGTAACCTTATGCAAAAAATAGGAGTAATAGAAGATTTTCAATCATCCGATAAAGGGAGATACAATCTTACAAAAAATGAAGATGACAAATACTATTTTAAAGTTCCAAGTTTAAGAAATATTAGTTTAACTTCACCTTATTTCCATGATGGATTAACACCAACACTCAAAGATGCAGTAGCTAAAATGTCATACTACCAAATAGGATATACACTATCTGAAAAAGAGATTGATTATATTGTACAATTTCTTCATACACTTACAGGTGAGCAAAATTTTCAAAAAGAATTTTCACATGAATAAAAGAATTGTCACCTCTGTTTTACTTCTTATGTTGTTACTCACACTAGCTTTTTATATCAATAATGCCCGTATTCAAAACAACAATTTTTTTCAAATCAATGATAATATTGAAAAAATAATTTTATATAATAAAGAGTTTGACTTATATTTAAAAAACTCTTTTACTTATAATAATTTTGACATAATTGAAAATCAAATTAAAAAGTCTAAACAAGAATTTGAAAAACTGCAGTCAAATAAGCTATTACAAGAACTTGATAATGATGAATTACAACATTTATTGAAAGAACTTTACACTCAAATACCACATAAATATGAAATTATTGCAAGAGTAAAATCCTATAGAGCCATTTTAAATAAATCATTTGTGATAGCACAAAAATTGAAAAAAGATGGAATTCATAAAAACTTATCACCACTTTATACTACAATAATGATTCTTGATAAAAATCCTGAGCTTGATATAACAAAAGAGTTACAACACTTTAAGAAGCTATTTGTACTTTATCCTTCTAAAAATGACAAATATTTTTTAAAACACTCAAAGATTATTTTTGAATATCAATACAAACTCAATCAAATAAATAAAAATCTAACAAATTCTTCTTTTGAAAAAACACTAAATGATTTTAATATAAAGTATAATAATTATTCACAATCTATTATAAAAAAAGCTTATTTATCTGTTGTTATATTATTTCTTTTATTGATTATTGCTATTTTATCTTATCTTGCGTATGATTACAATCTTGCTCTTTCAAAAAAAGAACTTAGTAGATTTAGAAAAACAGTGGAAGATAGTGACAATATAATTGTTATTACAGATGCAGATACAAGAATAAAATATGTGAATGCAACATTTACAAAAATCACAGGATATACACAAGAGGAAGTTTTAGGAAAAAGTCCAAAAATGTTTAATTCAGGAGAACAGTCTCCTGAATTTTACAAAGAGTTAAATGAAACTATTTATTCAGGAAAAAAATGGAGCGGAAAATTTATAAATGTCTCAAAAGATGGAACTCTTACATATGAAAAAGCTACTATCACTCCTGTGTTTAATGAGCACAATGAAATTTTAGAATTTGTTGCTATAAAACTTGATATCACAAAAGAAACAAAATCACAAGAACAATTAATAAAAAAAGAAAAACTTCTACTCCAACAAACAAAAATGGCTGCAATGGGTGAGATGCTTCAAAATATAGCACATCAATGGAGACAACCATTATCTATCATCTCTACAGCATCCACAGGTTTGTTAGTAAAAAAAGAACTCAATATCAAAACAACGCCAGAAGAAGATATCAAAACACTCAATGCAATCAATGACTCAACGCAGTACCTTTCAGAAACAATTCATGCATTTAGTGACTTTTTCAATCCTAGCAAAGCAAAAACTTTATTTAAGATAAAGGATGTATATCAAAAAACACTTAATATTGTTTTGTCAAAGTTTAAAAATGCGAATATTGAAATAGTTGAAAATATTGAGGATATATCAATTACAAATCTCGATAATGAACTTATTCAAGTAATGATGAATTTGCTTAATAATGCAAGAGATGTTTTAATAACAAAAGAAAATATAAAAAGATATATTTTTGTAAATATTTCCAAAACTGATCACAATGTTGTCATAACAATAAAAGATAATGGTGGAGGAGTTCCTTTTGAGATTATAGAAAAAATATTTGAACCATACTTTACCACAAAACACAAATCACAAGGGATTGGTATTGGGTTATATATGTGTCAAGAGATTATTTCAAAACATATGAATGGAAAATTGACTGTAAATAATAAAAATTTTACTTACAAAGATGTTCACTATAAAGGTGCTGAATTTAAAATAGAATTTCCACTATCTTAATATCGTAACTCATAATTGATCTTTTAATACTTCAATAAACTATCAATATTATTTCAATAAAATTCGTTTAATTTAAATATATAGGAAAAAAATGTTAGAAAAAAATAGATGGCTAATGGCATTAAGTGCGGTTGGTGTTCATATTTGTATCGGTTCTGTATACGCATGGAGTGTATATGTTAAACCTATTCAAGAACAAATGAATTGGACATTAACAGATGTTACGATATCTTTTAGTGTTGCGATTTTCTTTTTAGGATTATCAGCAGCTTTAATGGGAAAATTTGTTGAAAGAAATGGACCTCGAGTATCTGCAATTATTGCAGCTTCACTATTTGGTTTAGGGACTGCTGGTTCTGGTTTAGCAATTTTGATGGAATCAAAATTGCTTTTATACTTTTTTTATGGTGTTTTAGGTGGATGTGGATTAGGAATAGGGTATATCTCTCCTGTATCAACACTAGTAAAATGGTTTCCAGATAAAAGAGGTATGGCTACTGGTCTTGCTATTATGGGATTTGGTTTTGCTTCTGCTATATGGGGACCAACTATTAAAATTTTAATAGAATCTGTTGGTATCTCAAACACATTTTTTATTTTAGGTGCTTCATACTTTGTGATTATGTTTGCTTCTGCTTTATATTTAGAAAAACCAGAAGAGGGTTATTTACCTGAAAAATTTCAAAAGAAAATAGATGAGGGTAAAAAAACACTCAAAAAAGATTTAGCTTCTTTAGGTTTAAATGAAGCAGTAAAAACACCAAGATTTTATGGTCTTTGGCTAATGTTATTTATCAATGTTACTTGTGGTATTGCTATTATTGGTGTAGCTTCTCCTCTTCTTCAAGAAGTTATTGGTATCTCTGCAATTGCAGCCGCTGCTGCAGTGGGACTTATGGGGATATTTAATGGAGCAGGAAGAATCTTTTGGGCTTCACTCTCAGACTATTTAACAAGACCTATTGTATATATAATCTTTTTCTTAACTCAAGCAATAGCTTTTTATATCTTGCCTTCAGTTACAGAAATAGTAGTATTTCAAATGATTTTATTTTTTATCATGTCTTGTTATGGTGGAGGGTTCGCTTCAATTCCTGCTTATATAGGTGATATCTTTGGAACAAAAGAGCTTGGAGCTATTCACGGATATATTTTAACAGCTTGGGCAGCAGCAGGACTTGTTGGGCCTCTTATAATCTCTATGGTAAAAGACTCAACTGGATCATATTCTCAAACACTGTATGTATTTGCAGGATTCTTTGTTGTAGCACTTATTATTTCGATAGCTATGCTTATAAATATAAAATCTATTCAAAAAAGAAAGAAATCTTAGTTTCTTTTCTATAGATATTTTTATCTCTTTTATTAGAGATAAAATGTCTGTTAATACCAGTATATACTAGATAACACCCAAAATGTCTTTTCCAACTCTTATACCTATGTAAAAGGTACATATACATCATATCAAAAATATTTTATTTTCTCATTATTATCTGTAAAGTCTTTATTTAAAATATACTATTAATACTAATTTTTTAGGCTAAATGGACTATAATGGGTGTTAATAAATAGTTAGGTTACAAATCAAAAAGCATAATATTAATTTATATTAGATAAAATAAAACAATTTATTAAAAGAGAGAATAAAAGTGGAACAATTATATATAAAAGATTTTTTAGTTATAAAAGAAGCAAAATTTGATGTAGGTAACCTTAATATTATTATTGGACCTCAAGCAAATGGTAAAAGTATAATAGCTAAACTTTTATGTTTATTTCGTGAAGTTAATAGTGAAATATTTTTAATCTCTGTTAAAAACAATGATTCAAAAAAAGAATTCATAACAAATATAGAAGAGTTATTTGAAAAATACTTTCCAAAATATACATGGAAAGATAAAGGTTTTAATATTAAATATACTTATGATAATATTATAATTAATATTTCAAAAACTAATTCTCAAAGAAAGGTTCAAGTTGATATTGGTGATACGTTAAGTCAGTTACATAGATCACTAAAATCAAAATACAAATCCTACTTAAAAAAAGAAGAAGATAGGATGATAGATGAATTTTGGGATTTTAAACAAAAGCATATTTTTGACAATAGCGAAATATCAAAATACTTTAATGATTCACTTTTTATTCCAGCAAGTAGATCATTTTTTGCAAACTTACAAAAAAATATTTTTTCTTTTTTATCAAAAAATATTGATATAGATCCATTTATGAGTAAATTTGGTTCAAAATATGAAATTGCAAAAAAAATATATAGTGATAGTATATTTTATAAACATAGATTGGAAAATGATTCAGAATATAATAAAACAAAAGAAATAGTTGAAAAGATTTTAAATGGAAAATATAAATATAAGGATGATCAAGACTGGATTGAAACTAAAGGGGAATCAATAAATTTATCTAATGCCTCATCAGGACAACAAGAGTCACTACCGATGTTATTAATTTTATCAATTTTTCCGTTTATTAATTCTGATAATAAGAAAAATATATATTTCATAGAAGAACCAGAAGCACATCTTTTCCCAATTTCACAAAAGCATATAGTTTCATTAATTGCATTGATATATAATAAAGGTCAAAATATTGTTACTACAACACATAGCCCGTATATTTTAACTGCACTAAATAATTTAATACTTGCAAATGATGTTAAAAATGAAAAAGGTGAAAAAAGCATTGAAAAGATAATTGACAAAGATTTATGCATTGATTTTGATGATGTTAAAGCATATACAATTAAAAATGGGAAATTAGTTAGCATTATGGATAAAGAGAGCAGATTAATTGGGATAAATATTATTGATAGTGTTTCTGATGAATTTAATAATACTTTTGATGAGTTACTATCTCTACAGGTTTAATATGATTTCAAAATGTAATAAGGCAACTAAAAATAATATCATTTCAGTTAGTGAAAATAGAAGAAAATTTATAATATTAAACAATTCAAAATTTCTTGTTAACGAAGTGAAAGTTGATGGATGTTATATTTTAACTGGTGCAAAGTGTGATTTCTTATTTGAAATTATAAATAGTAAATTAGAAGAAGTTTTTTATGTTGAACTAAAAGGAAGTGATATCCCTCACGCTGTAGAACAACTTGAAGCAACTATATTAAAATGCTTATCTATACATAAGGATATATCAAGAAAATGTTTTATTGTTGCTTCAAAATTTCCCAAGTCAGGTACTTCTTCTCAAGTAATGAAAAAAAAGTTTTTATCAAAAAATAAAATTCAATTATTGATAGATACAAATATAAAAGAAATTAAAATCTAAAAAACCTAAAAAGTCAGAAAAACTAACAAGGCTATACTACGAAAAGAGTGAGTTTTAATCAGAAAAGTAACTTTTTTAAGTTTAGATTTTGACTTAAAATTATCGCCTTGTAGCTTACTTCAAACGTTAATAATTAAATAAAAACTATTTTCTTTTAGTGTCTTAGCTGATAAGTAATATCTCCAGCACCAACACCAAGAACTATACCTGTCTTAATTATTCGTATAATTTCATCTTGTTCATTTAATAATTCTATCTTACCATTACTTGTAGATATTTTTGTACATAAAGTTGTATTATAGTGCGCAAACTCTTTTGCGAAATCAATCTCTCTAATCTCTTCAGCAACAGTCCATACGGGTAATATAATAAGCTCATCACAACCTTTAAAACACTCTTTAAATGCTTCTAAATTGTCCATTGTCCTACTGTATTTGTGAGGTTGCCAAATCACGATTTTTTTATCTAGTTTTTTATATTTATTGTAAAGATTTACAGACTCTAGTGTGGCTTTTATCTCAGTAGGGTGATGTGCATAATCATCAATTACGATTAAGTTTTCACTCTTTTGTACAATATCAAATCTTTTTTTGATACCTTTATATTTAGCTAAATTTTCTTTTATTGCATCAACTTCCATAGTTTGAGAAGCGGCTAAAATAGCACATGCTGCATCAATAGCGATATGCACACCAAATCCCCATACTTCAAACTCACCAAAATCTTTTAGTAAAAATTTTGTATATGGTTCGTCATCTTTTAATACAAATTCAATATTATTTATATCTTTTGATGGATATAATCGAATAGCATACCCTTTATAATTTTGTAAAAACTCATCTTCTGCATTAATAACTCTTAGCTTTGCAATATCTAAAAATTTTGTGTATGCATCATAAAATCTTTTTTCATCATAATTATAATATTCCATATGTTCAGGTTCTGTATTTAATACAATCGAACAATAAGGATGAGAGAGGATAAAACTCTCATCACTTTCATCTGCTTCAAAAGCTAAAACTTCATCTATGTATCTAAAGTTAGAATCAAACTCTTTACTAATTGCACCAATAATTGCAGAGCTTTGTAAAATTGAGCTTAGTATTGCAGTTGTAGTACTTTTACCATGTGCCGCACAAATACAATAGTTTGTAGTCTTTTGCATGATAACGCTTAAAGCTTCTTTTCTAGGAAGTAAAACCAACTCTTGTTTTTTTGCTTCTTGTATCTCGACATTGTCATTTAGCACAGCTGCACTATAAATGATTAGATCTTGACCTTGTATGGCGCTTGGGCATTGTGGAATATTTACAACAATTCCCTCTTTTTCAAGCTCTTTAGTAATTGGTGTTGATTTTACATCTGAACCACTTACTTTATAGCCTCTATATTGAAGAAACCTCGCAAGTGCAGATAAACCTATCCCACCTATCCCTATAAAATGTACTCTCATTAGTTCAGCAAGTGCTTTAATTCTTCAAACTGTTCTTGAAGCAGTTTTAAATTATTATTTAAATACTCTTTTTTGTCAAAATTGAAATCTAATATAAAATACCCATATTTTTCCTCTGTATATGTTTGCTCTTCTGCTACATTTTTGTCATAATACTCATCCATATCACTCTGTTTTGCACAAGCTATTAAGTGTACATTTAAAGCTTCTACTAAAAATTCATCTTCACAAATTTGAGTAAGGATAAAAAATAGCTCTTTTGCACCTTTAAAATTACCCATACTCCATTTTTCAATAGCATGTTCATAAAAACTTCTTATAAAATAAATATCGTCATCATCTAAGCTTAATTTTTTTTCATCTTTGAGTCTAGTTTCTATATTGTCAAATGCAACTTTTAAAATCTCTTGATATACATTATGTACACGCTCTTCATCAAGATCTAAAACAAGTAAAGAATCAAGTAGTTCATACAGTCCTGCTATATCTCTTGATTCCATAACTTCTTTCTCTTTTACTTCAAGATACTCCAAAAAATCTGGGTTTGTTCTAGCTTCATGTAGTTCTTCTGGTTTCATTGTTAGGGTATCCTTTATCATACTTTATATCCATCTATGAATTTTTTTAATCTTGTTAATACTTCTCTTGTCTTATCATTATTCTCAACTAAAGCAATTCTAATATAATTTTTTCCAATACCGTTTCTACCTAAAAAACTTCCCGGTAAGACTTTTATATTTTCTTCTTTATACAACTCTTGAGTAAATTTTAGTTCATCCTCTACCTCTAACCAAATATAAAATGTAGCATTTGGAATATCAATATTGAGTACCTCTTTTGCTATTTGAAAATTTTCTTTATATGTTCTACGAAAAGTCTCTACATGCTTTTCATCATTCCAAGCAATTGCTGCTGACTTTTGTAATGGTATTGGTAAAGCACATCCTACATAAGTACGATATTTCATATATTCTTTTAAAATTTTTGCATCACCTGATATAAAACCACTTCTCAAACCAGGAGCACTACTTCTTTTTGAAATAGAGTTTAGTACTAAACAGTTTTTAAAAGTATCATTTCCTGCTTCTACACAAGCTTCTAATAAAGATAGAGGTTTATTTGACTCATCAAAGTAAAGTTCACTATAACATTCATCATTTATCAAGACAAAATCATATTTTAAAGCATTTTGAACCCAAGTTGTTAATTCTTGTTTTGATATTGTTGCACTTGTGGGATTGCTAGGATAGTTTAATATAACTAAATCAGCAGCTTTCATCTGATCTTCAGTCAAACTTACTAAAAAATCATTCTCTTTAGTCATATCCATATGAATCACTTTAGCAGCACAAGCAATAGCCGCACCTTCATAGATTTGGTAGAAAGGATTTGGATAAGCTATAACAGCATCATCTTTTCCAAAAAGTAAAAATTGAGGAAAGTTAAACAACACCTCTCTTGTACCAAATGTTGGAATAATTTCTTCATTGTTCACTTCAACATTAAATCTTTTAGAGATAAAATTTCTCATAGCAACTCGCAAAAACTCTTCCCCTGAACTTTTAGGGTACTTATTAAGTAGGCTTGTGGTATTTTGAAGTTCCTCTTGAATAAAATCAGGAGTGTTAAATTGTGGTTCACCTATTGTCAAACTACTTAATTCATAATTAGAATTTGGTGTAACATTTTCTAATAATTCATTGAGTCGTTCAAATGGATATTTTTCAAAATTATGCAAAGGGATTCCTTTATATTGTATCCCGCGATTATACCAAATGATAGTTTAAATTTTATGTATATAGCCAGTTTTTGGCTCAACCATTATTGTAGTAAATTTATCTTTTTCATTAAATAACTTTATTTCACAAGGTGTTGTTATCTCTTTTATATTCTTTCCAAGTTGTGAATATATTTTTCCATCATATCCAAAACTAATCTGTCCTATGGTTGATGTTGTATTACAACTCACATCAACTTTGGATATACCATACTCTTTTGTCAAAAGGACATGTTTACTTTTATCCCCTATAGTATCTTCTTTACATTGATTTGAATAAAGATATTTATTGTTCAAAGGGTCTAAAAGTGTATCTTCTTTTTCAAAATGTCCTGTTCCACCTTGTGTATCACTATACACATTATAATACAAACCACCTATACTACTTTGACAATTTAAAAACTTCAAAGTCCAAAGTCTTTTCTTCCATTCATCATCACTGATATCAAATTTATTATCGATATGAGCTATATACCTAGTATAGTTTAGATATAAAATAATTTTTTGTGTTGCAAGATTTAGCTTTGAGATTTGATTTTTAGGAACGCTAAGAGATAAGATTATTCCTAAAATAATGAGTACAAAAACAATCTCTAAAAGAGAGAAGGCCTTTGTGTGTTTTTTAAAACTTTTTATTTTGTGCTTCTCGTAGTTTGTCTTTTTTACTTTTTCTTTTCCCTTTTATTGGAGCTTTTCCTTTCTCTTTTAAAATAGGAATACCTTCTAATTCATACCCTTGTATCTCCTCTTTTTCTAAAGAGATATTTACTTTTTTTTCTATTAAGTTAAAATGTTCAAAATCTTCTAAACCAATAAAAGATATAGCAACGCCCTCTTTTCCAGCTCGTCCAGTTCGTCCGATTCTATGAACATAATCAGAACTTCCTCTTGGTAAATCATAATTGATCACACACGAAATATCATCTACATGTAAACCACGACTTGCTATATCTGTTGCAAAAAGTATTTTGATTTTGTTTTCTTTGAACTCATCTAAAGTAAAGTTTCTATCCTCTTGTATCAAATCTCCATGAAAAGAGTCTGCCAAAAAACCTTTTTTTCTAAACTTATTTGCAATATTATCACTAGATCTTTTACTTGAAACAAATACTAAAACTCTTTTCCATTTATTTTTTCGTAAAAGCTCTTGTAATAATGCGTTTCTATTTTCTTTGTTTACTTTTATTGCCCTTTGTTTTATATTTACAACAGTTGGTTCTTCATTTTCAATCTCTATACTCATTGGATGTGTTGTAATTTTAGCAGCAATTTCTAACATCTTTTGTGGATAAGTTGCTGAAAAAAGCAAATTTTGTCTTTTTTCTGGGAGCTCTTTTAAAAGCAAATCTAACTCTTCAGCAAAACCTAGATCGAGCATTTTGTCTGCTTCATCTAAAACAAGGTGTTCTAAAAAAGACAAATTGATTTGTTTTTTATCTATTATATCGAGAAGTCTTCCTGTTGTTGAAACAACTATATCAACTCCTTGCTGTATCTCTAAAAGCTGATCTCCTATACTTACACCACCTATAACTGTTGCTATCTTTGGTTTTTGAATAAACTCTTTACTAAAGTTCTTGATGCTATTTGATACTTGAATAGTCAGTTCTCTTGTTGGTGTCAAGATTAGTATTTTGATTTTTGGTTTTTTTGTTGTTCTTTTTACTAATTGCTCTTGCCAAATATTCAAAAGTGGTAACACAAAACTAGCAGTTTTTCCACTTCCAGTTTGAGCTTTTGCCATCACATCAGAACCATCTAAAACCAAAGGGATAACTTTTTCTTGAATAGTTGTAGCATTTTTATAGTCATTTTTTAAAAGTGCATTTTGTAATTCCTGAGATAGATTTAGTTCGTTAAATTGCATCTTATAGACCTTCAAGTTTTGTTTCATATTCATCAAGAATTGTATCAAGTTTTTCTTGAGCAATTTCAAGCTTTTCAAAACTCTCTTCGATCACTTTTTCATAGTTTCTTATATCACCGGACAATTCTATAACTTTACTATTGTCACCTTTATTTGAAGCACTAATCAACTCTTCTTGTAATGTTTCTACAATTTCTTCATTTTCCATGATAAGGTTTTCTAATTTTTCAACCTCTTTTTTTAGTCCAGAAGTTGCTTTACTTCTTTCTTGAATAAGCATACTTCTTTGTTTTTTATTCTCTTTTTTGTTTACTTTAGAAGTTTGACTATTTATCTCTTTTTTATCTTCTTTGATATCATTTTCTGTTTCATCATCCCAACCAATCTTTTCTAAAAAGTCATCATAATTACCATCAAAATATTCTGCACCATCTTTTGCAAATACAATCAACCTATGGCAAACACGACGCAACAACTCTTCACTATGTGTAACAATAATAGCTGAGCCCTCAAAATTTTCTATTGCTGTTGTTAAAGCATCAATAGAGTCCATATCAAGATGATTTGTAGGCTCATCAAGAAAGAGTATATTTACTTCTCTTGCAATTATTTGCCCCAACATCACACGACTTTTTTCTCCACCTGAAAGTAGCGAAATACTTTTTTTCGCACTATCGCCTGGAAACATCATAGAGCCACAAATATTTCTAACTGTTGACTCAGGAAGTTTTGGGTTACCTAAATAGATCTCATCCATAATATTATTTTTGGGGTTTAGGTGTGAGATATTTGTTTGTCCAAAATGCCCCACTTCACTTGTCCCATGATACTCAACAGTTCCATCAAGGTGTTTAAGTTCCCCTGCGATTGTATTAAGTAAAGTTGATTTCCCTTTACCATTTTTCCCGATTATACCTAGTACTTCGCCCTTTTTTAAAGTAAATGAAACATTTTCAAACAGAATCATATCACTTGTATATCCAAACTTTAAGTTCTTTATATCAAGTAAAACTTTTGCTGGAGTATCTTTAAAATTAAAGTTAAATTTTAAAGAATTTTCAAAATTTAAGTCATCTAAGATATCCATTTTTTCTAAAAGTTTTACTTTTGATTGAGCTTGTGCGGCTGTTGAAGCTCGTGCTTTATTTTTTGCTATAAACTCTTCAAGCTCTTTTACTTTTTTATCTTGCGAAAGTTTTTGTTTTTCATAGAGTTCATCGTCACTTTTTAGTTGCTCATAAAACTTGTGAGTATCTCCTTTTATGATACTTAAACTTTTACGATTTAAACCCATAGTATGTGTTGAAACAGCATCCATAAAATCTCTATCATGCGTTATCAGGATTACTTCCCCATCAAAAGACTTTAAAAATGTTTTTAGCCACCGTAAAGATAAAATATCAAGATAGTTTGTAGGTTCATCTAGTAAAAGAAGATTTGGTTCAGTAATAAGTAACTTTGCAAGATTGATTCTGATTTGAAATCCACCTGAAAATGATAATGGGTCTTTTTCTAGATCTTCACCAGTAAAACCTAAACCAAAAAGTATTTTTTCTACTTTATAAACACTAAACTTATCATCCTCTGCTAAAGATAAAGAAACTTCATCAACAAGTTTTTTTTCTGAAAACTCTAAATGTTGTTTTAGTGCTCCAATTTTATAATTTTTTGGAATAGAGATATCTCCATCATCATAAAACTCTTCTTCTAAAATAAGTTTAAAAAGTGTAGATTTTCCTGTACCATTTCGTCCTACTAGTCCAATTCTTTGACCACTGTTCATTCTTAAATTTACATCATGAAATAATTCTTGTGTTCCGTATCTTTTTGCTATATTTGTTAGTTGTATCATTTTTCTCTTTTTCTAATTGTTTATTTGTGCTTTTACATTGTTTACATCAATTATGTAATACTGTGTAATAATTCTATTTTGGTACATAATAGGTATAACTTTATTATCTAAGCCTATTTTTTTTTCACTTAAAAGTTTTGTTTCATCTTTTTTTATTCCATAAAATTTTAATCGGATTGAAAGTTTTTTATCTAATGTTGAAATTCCATATATTGATAAACTTTTTAATTTATTTGCTAACTCTTTAGCTACATAATGTTCGTGAGCTACATGAGATGTAGGATTTTTAATAAACATATAAAATGCCTTATTAAAAATAAATAGTAAAAAGCTCAAAACTAAAACACCAAGTGTAATTCTTAATAAAACATAATGAAAAGTTCTAAACTCTTTTAAACGGATTCGTAAACTGTGAATAAATAACTTTACCATAATTGGAATTGCTATAACTACAAATGGTGCAAAATCATCTATAGCAATTTTTTGTCTTAGAGAAAACACAAGAGATAGTCCTAATGCTGTCATAGATATATACCAATATAAATCTTTTTCCCTTTTAATACCAGTACGATATAAAGCATAAAAAAAGTATAAAAATAAAACTGGTGAAAAGATTGTTGCATAAATAGCAAAAGTATCTAATAAATATCCTCTAGGTGAGCCATTAACACTAAATCCATACATACTCATTGATAATCCAAATAATATTAAGGATACGACTAATAATGTATTGTCTTTTTTATTTATCGAGTAGAAAAATAGTGCTAAAAATAAAATAGCAAAAGAGTTATCTATAAACAAAAATAGCACCAAAAGTATATAGTATTCTTTCTCTTTTAACTTGTATAAATATAAATATAATAATGTTCCAAAAACTACAATTATTGATTCATTGACTAAAAGTGCTGCACTATTGATACCAGGAAGTAACATAAAAATCATGATACTTATAAGTCTATCTCTTTGTAGTCTAAAATAATTATCTGTTAAAAGATACAATAAAATAACACTTCCAATATAAAATAAAACAAAAGGTATACGCAAAGAGTAGTCATTTTCTCCAAATAACGAAGTAGAAAAATTTGTAAGAAGTGTTAAAACATTTAAACTATCTGAAAAATAGATAGTAGCTTCTTTTGCAGATATACTGTAATTATCAATCACAAATAACAATACAGCTACATGAGCTAAGAGTAACCCAATAAAGCCAATATCATATTTACTGAGTTTCATTTTAAACCTATAATTTTAAGAAGTTATTTAACATTTCATGACCATATTCACTCATTACTGATTCAGGGTGAAATTGTACACCGTAGATATTTTTATCTTTAATTCGTAAAGACATAATCTCATCATCATCCAAGCTTTTAGAAGTTACAATAATATCTTTAGGTAGATTATTTTTATTGACTGTTAAAGAGTGGTACCGTGTCTGAATCATTTTTTGTGGTAAGTTTTTAAACATCACATCATCACATAATATTTCTATTTCAGAAGTTTTTCCATGCATCATAACAGGTGCTTTTATAACCTCTCCTCCAAATACTTGTGCAATACTTTGATGACCTAAGCAGATACCTAAAATAGGTGTAGTGTTAGCAAACTCTTTTATAACTTCTAAACACACACCAGCTTCATTTGGCGTTGCAGGTCCAGGAGAGATAATAATTTTTTCTGGATTTAAATCCTTTATCTCTTCAATAGTAAGTTCATCATTTCTTATCACTTTTAAGTCTGCACCCAACTCCAAACAATATTGAACTATATTATAAGTAAAGCTATCATAGTTATCAATCATTAAAATCATATTTATATTCCTAAATCATACATTTGAACTATACCACATAATTCAGAATTTTTATTTACTACTAAAAGTGAATTTATCTTTTTTTCACTCATAATATCACTTGCTTCAATAAGTCGTGAATCAGCAGATATCTGTTTTGGGGAAGAACTCATAATAGCTTTTGCATCAAGTTTAAAAAAGTTTTCTTCTTGATCTTCCATCACTCTTCTTATATCTCCATCAGTAATGATACCTTTTATTATATTCTCTTCCATTACAACTACTAAACCACATTTACCTGCTGTAATAGTATGGATGATATCTTTTACCTTCGAGTCTTGAGAACAGATAGGAAGGTTGTCTTTTTTCATAACATCTTTTATTTTTGTTAAAAGTCTTCTTCCTAAACTTCCACCTGGATGAAACTGTGCAAAATCACTATCTTTGAAATCTCTAAGTTTCATCAATGCAGCCGCAATAGCATCACCCATAACTAAAGTAGCTGTTGTTGAACTCATAGGTGCTAGCTGTAAAGGGCAGGCTTCATTTTCAACAGATACATTTAAATGAAAATTTGAATTATTTGCCAAAGTCGATTGAGGTTTTCCACTCATCGCAATCACAATATTTTCTTGAGATTTTAAAAAAGGAATTAGCTTTAACACTTCATCTGTTTCACCAGAATTAGATATTAGAAGAACAATATCATCTTTTTCAATCATCCCTAGATCACCATGATATGCTTCACCTGGATGTAAGAAAAAACTTGGAGTTCCTGTACTAGCTAGTGTAGCAGCAATTTTTTTACCTATAATTCCTGATTTTCCCATACCAGAGATGATAAACTTTCCTTTTGCATTGTAAACTGCATCTATAGCTTTACTAAAGTCTTCTGTAAGCAAATCAGATAGTCGTGCTATCTCTTGTGATTCTATTTCAAATACTTCTTTTGCTATATTGTTTATATTCATTATTGACACCTTAATTCTGTACTTAATATAATTATTTTAGCATAATAGCGCTTATATATTGAATTGAAATTCATTACTAGAAAAAGATAAAATAAATGTCATAAGTAACATAATAAGTAGATGTTTATGCCATCTCTTTTGTCTAAATAACATAAAATATCCAAATACCATCATAAGTTTCAAAGTCAAATCTAATTTTGTGATTAAAATAAAACATATGCTCATTATTTGAATGAGCATAACCATCCATCTATTTTCATATATTTTTTTATTCAATTACTATTCTTCCTCTTTGTTATTGTATACAAAAAAACCTATCATTCCACCCACTAAAACAAGGGCTAAAAATATAAACATTACTACATCAAGAGTTCCCATTTTGTTCCTTTTCTTTTAATTGCCCACAAGCAGCACTTATATCAATACCTTTTGATTCTCTAATTGTACAAATTACTTTTTTATTTAATAAATATTCTTGAAATCTCATCATAGAATTTTTCGAAGGTCTTTCATATGTTGTACCAGGAAATGGATTGAAATAGATAAGATTCACTTTTGCATCGATTCCATTTAAAAGTTTTACTAACTTATCTGCTGATTTTGTATCGTCATTTTTATCTTTGATTACAAGATATTCAAACATCACTTTTTTTCTTGTATCTATTGGAAACTCTCTAACGGCATCTATAATTGACTGAATATTGTATGCTTTATTCATAGGAATAAGCTCAGACCTTAGTCCATCATCTACAGCATGTAATGAGATAGCTAACTGTACACCTAGATTTAGTTTTCCTAGTTTTGCTATTTTTGTACTTATTCCACTTGTTGAGATTGTTTGTCTTCTTGTACTTATAGAAAGTCCATCTTCTTCTGATATGATTTTGATAGCTTTGACTACATTATCAAAATTATCAAGTGGTTCACCCATTCCCATATATACAAGATTTACTGATTTATTTTCAGCTATATTATTATCTTTTTTTAAATATGAAATTTGAGTCACTATTTCACCAGGAGTAAGATTTCGTACAAATCCACCTTTTGCTGTCAAACAAAAAGTACAGCCTACTTTACATCCAACTTGACTGGAGATACAAAAAGTATATTGTTCACTTTTTGTGATATTTCCATTTTCATCTTTTTGTTTCTCTTTCATAAGTAAAAGTACCGCTTCTGCTGTTTTTCCATCTTTATATTGAAAAAGATATTTTTTCGTTCCATCAGAACTTTCTTCTATTCTAATGATTTTGCAAATATCCATAGGGTATTTTTCTTCTAATTCTACTTTTAGATTTTTTGGTATATTTTTCATCTCATCATACGATGTAGCATATTTTTTATATATCCAGTTGTATATCTGTTTTGCTCTAAAACTTGGTTTCACTTCATTTTGTAATTCTTCTAAAGTAAAGTCATATAATGTTTTTATAATGTTTCCTTTCCCTTAATTGTTCCATGTGGAACAATTAGTTTTTTCTTTTCCAAATGTTTGATTAATTTGTCCATTGCTTCTTGATGATTTGATATAAAGTCTTGATGTGCTTTTTCATTTGTATAGTTTGTAACTACAAAAATTCCTTTAACATCTATCTCAAATTCTTGTGCAATTTTTACTATAGAATAAAATTCCATATTTTCTATACCAATTCCATATTGTAAATATTCTTTACCTAGTGTTGCGTTTGTAGTGATATAATTTGATGAATTTACAATTGTATCATTTTGTAGTTTTGTATCTTCGCATTTTAAAACATTATCAATAGGAGTGTAAGAGTTATTTTCTAAAAATGAAAGTTCCAAATTTGCTGCACTTGAACTCTCAACGATATCAAAAGGTTTATACCCTCCATAACTACCAGCACTCCCTATAAAAATAATATAATCTGGCTTATCAAACATACAAATTCTTGTTAGATTCATAGCACTTTCTATAAGCCCTACTCCAATCGTACTTGCAAATGAAAATGTTTCATTATTTCCTGCACATACTATCATCTTATAATCTTACCGGAATGTTATTTTTTGCTAAATATCTTTTGAGATCCATAATATCAATCTCTTTAAAGTGAAAAATAGAAGCAGCTAGTGCAGCTTCTGCTCCACATAAAAAAGCATCTTTTATATGTTCCATTGAACCAGCACCACCTGAAGCAATAACGGGAATATCTACAAGTTTTGAAATTTGTCCAGTGATATTCGTTTCAAAACCTGTTTTCATACCATCTGCATCCATTGATGTTAAAAGTATCTCTCCCGCTCCTCTGTCATACACTTCTTTTGCCCAAGCTAATGCATCAAGACCTGTATCTTCTCTACCACCTTTTACAAAAACATGATAAGAACCATCAGAAACTCTTTTTACATCAATAGCAACAACAATACATTGTCTACCAAATCTTTTAGCAGCTTGATTAATAAAATCTGGATTTGTAACAGCACTTGAATTGATACTTACTTTATCACAACCTACATTTAATAGATTGTAAATATCATCAAGTTTTCGTATACCTCCTCCAACAGTAAGTGGTATAAAAACCTCTTGTGCAACTTTTTTTACAACATCAACTATAGTATCTCTTCCTTCATGAGAAGCACCAATATCTAAAAATGTAATCTCATCAGCACCCTCAATGTTATATCGTTTCGCAACTTCTACAGGATCACCTGCATCTCGTAAACCAACAAAATTAACACCTTTTACCACTCGTCCATTGTCAACATCCAAACAAGGTATAATTCTTTTTGCAAAAAAACTCATTTCATTTTCCTATTATTATATATATTCTTATTATAGCCAATCGATTATAAACATACGCAATAGTAACAAAATAGACTCAATTTGTTCCATGTGGAACATAATTAATTAAAATACTAATATTACTATAAGCATTTTTACGATACACTCGAATTTAATATGATAAATGTAAAAGCAAAAAAGAGATTTGGACAAAATTTCTTAAAAGACGATTCTGTATTAATTGAAATCATCCAATCGATGCCCCATAATGACAACCACCTTGTGGAAATTGGGCCTGGCTTAGGTGATTTGACAAAGAAACTTGTCAAGTGCAAAGATGTAACAGCCTACGAGGTGGATAGAGATTTATACTCTATTTTGCAAAAAGAGTTTCAAAGTGAATTAGAATCTAAAAAACTAAATATCATTTTAGGTGATGTTTTAGAGCAATGGAATAAAAATAATTCACTTTATAATAGCAAGTATGACATGATTGCCAACTTGCCTTATTATATAGCAACAAATATTATTTTGAATGCATTTGATGATGTAAAATGTGAGCACATCATCGTTATGGTTCAAAAAGAAGTTGCAGATAAATTTACTGCATCTTGTGGAGATAAAGAATATTCTTCACTTGGTGTTATAACACAATTAGTTTCAAAAGAGGCAAAAACTTTAATAGTTGTTCCTCCTGAAAGTTTTAATCCTCCGCCAAAGGTGGATTCTGCTGTAATCTATATCAAAAAAGATCTAGACAAATCAGTAAGTGTAGGATTTAAAAAATTTCTAAAGGGTTGTTTTGTGCAACCACGAAAAAAATTAATAAAAAATTTATCTGCGTTTCATAATAAGAAACTTTTAATTGATATATTTGAAGAATTAAATATACCAGAAACTGCAAGACCTCATGAAGTTGATGCTTCTTTGTATAGCCATATTTATACAAAGGTAACAAATAATGGAAGAGAACAAAACGCAACCTGCTAATCCGCAAGCAGAAACAATACAAACAAAACTGGATGCTGCAGCAACAAATAAAGCTGAACCTCAAACAGCAAAAAAACAAGAGAGTGCAAACTCATCTTCAAATACAAATCAAAAAGGTAAAACAGCTCCACAAAAGAGAAAACCACCTGTAAGTGGTAATGGCTGGACAAATGATTTAAAAAAAGCATTTGAAACAAATGAAAGAATTCAAAAAGAAAGATTAAATCCACACAATAAATTGAACCTAAAATCAGAAGCAAGTATTAAAGTTACTCCGCTTGGTGGACTAGGTGAAATTGGTGGAAATATGATGGTTATTGAAACTGATACTTCTGCAATTATTATTGATGTAGGGATGTCTTTTCCAGATGATTCTATGCATGGTGTTGACATTTTGATTCCTGATTTTACTTATGTGAGACAAATTAGAAGCAAGATTTCTGCTATTTGTATTACACATTCACATGAAGATCATATTGGTGCTATGCCATATATTTTTAAAGAACTACAAGTTCCAATTTATGGTACATCTTTACCTTTAGAATCTATTGGTTCTAAATTTGATGAACATAAAATGAAACAACATAGAAGTTACTTCAGAGCTGTTCAAAAAAGAAAACCGATTAAAATAGGTGATTTTGAAGTAGAGTGGATGCATATGACTCACTCTATTATTGATAGTTCATCTTTAGCTATTACAACTGAAGCTGGAACAATCATTCATACAGGAGATTTTAAAATAGACCATACACCTGTTGATGGATATCCTGCAGATTTACACAGACTTGCTTACTATGGTGAAAAAGGTGTATTAGCACTTTTAAGTGATAGTACAAATTCTCACTCTCCAGGTTTTACGAAAACAGAAAAAACTGTTGGACCTACTTTTGAACGAATATTTTCAAAAGCAAAAGGTAGAATTTTGATGTCAACATTCTCTTCAAATTTACATAGAGTTGCACAAGCAATTCAAACTGGTATTGACCATGGAAGAAAAATCTGTGTTATTGGTAGAAGTATGGAGAAAAACTTAGATATCGCATTAACTTTAGGATATTTAAAATTTGGAAAAGAACACTTTATAGATGCACATGAAGTAAATAAACACTTAGATAAAGAAGTTTTAATAGTAACAACTGGTTCTCAAGGTGAACCAATGTCAGCACTATTTAGAATGTCTATTCATGAACATAGACATATTAAAATCAAGCCAGAAGATACTGTAGTATTGTCAGCTAAAGCAATCCCTGGAAATGAGGGAAGTGTATCTGAAATCATCAATCAAATTCAAAAAGCAGGTGCTTCTGTTGCATACCAGAACTATGCAGATATTCATGTATCTGGGCATGCTGGTCAAGAAGAACAAAAACTTATGTTAAGACTTTGTAAACCTAAATTTTTCTTACCTATTCATGGTGAATACAACCATGTTGTAAGACATATCCAAACAGGTATTGACTGTGGTGTTTTAGAGAGAAATACTTACATTTTAAGTGATGGAGAGCAAGTAGAGATTGCACCAAAATTCCTTAAAAAAGTTAAAACAGTAAAAACAGGTAAAACTTATATCGATAACCAAAGAAATAGAAAAATTGGTGATGATGTTGTTATTGATAGACAAACTATGGCTAATGAAGGTGTAATTATGATTGTTGCACAAATTTCAGAAGATGAAAGAAAAGTAGTAGGTCCATCACGAGTAAGCTCTTTTGGTATGGTTGATTCAAAACAAGAAAAACACTTTGCTAAAGAGATTGAAGATATCTTAGCAAACTTCTTAGAACATATTAAACCAGGTATTTTACAAAATACAAGAGCAGTTGAAGAAGAACTAAGAAAAGTTGTTAGAAAACATTGTATAAGAAAATATAGAAAATACCCAATGATTGTACCTACAATTTTTGTTCAATAATTATATATTGTATAAAATGTTCCACATGGAACAAATAAAAAGGGGAAGTGATAAATTCACTTCCCCTTTTTTAATGCAAAAAAGAAACAATAGTCAATAAATTTAGCTATAATACCACTATCAAAACAAAAGGAATAATCATGGGAAATAATGACAATAGAAATGAAGATGAAGGTAAAACTAGACTAAATAAGTTTATCTCACACAATAGTAGATTTAGTAGAAGAGAAGCAGATGAATTAATCAAAGCTGGTAAAGTATCAATCGATGGTAAAGTAATCGGTGATTTATCTACTAAAGTAGGTTTTAAAACAATAGTAAAAGTAAATGGAAGAACAGTCAAGGTTGACTTTTCACGACCATCTACAGTTATAGTTTACAATAAATTAAAAGGTGAAATTGTTTCGAAAAATGATCCACAAGGACGAAAAATCATTTATGATACAATTGGTAAAAAGTTTAGTCATTTTATCCCTGTAGGAAGACTAGATTACGCTAGTGAAGGGATGCTTTTATTAACAGATGATCCAAAAATTGCAACAGCAATTATGACTTCAGACCTGGAAAGAGTATATAAAATTAAAATCGAAGGTGAAGTAAGTAAAGCTATGATAAGTGCTATGGATAATGGTATCACACTTGATGATGCAACTGCTGGTGCTTGGGATAATACAAAAACAATAAATATGGAATTTAAACCATTTTTAGGATACCAAATACAAACAAGTACACCAAAATACTCTAAACTAAAAGTTGCTATCTCTGAGGGTAAAAATAGAGAGCTTAGAAGATTTTTTGCACACTTTGGAGCAAAAGTTGTTGATCTTAAAAGGGTAAGTTTTGGCGGTATCAACTTAAATAATCTTCCATCAGGAAAAGTAAGATACCTAGAAAGAGATGAGTACGATAACTTAAGAGAATTTATGAAACAACAAAATAAACTTAATAGAAAGAAAGATAACCAAGATTTATACGACGATGAGTACTAATCTAGCAAATATTTTACGACCTCAAACTCTTGAAGAGTTTATAGGTCAATCTCACATAATAGCACCCAACAAAGCACTTCACAAACTTATCATAAAAAAAGAGATACCACATCTATTTTTTTATGGTCCTCCAGGAACTGGTAAAACTACTTTAGCAAAAATTATATCTAAAACTAGCGGATACGATTTTTACAATATGAATGCAACAAGTCTAAAAATAGAACAGTTACGAGAGATATTTAAAAGATATGATGGCGCGCTAATAAAACCTCTCATTTTTATCGATGAAGTGCATCGACTTACCAAAACACAACAAGAAGTTTTACTTCCTATTATGGAAAATTATGAAGCAATTATCATAGGTGCTAGTACAGAAAATCCATTTTTCTCACTTACAAATGGTATACGATCAAGAAGTTTTATTTATGAATTTCAAACTTTAACCTCTTTAGAACTTGAGATATTATTAAATAAAGCAATGAAAATACTTGATATAACTATAGATAAAGAAGCTATAGATTATCTTATTGTAAGTAGTAGTGGAGATGGAAGAGCCTTATTAAATTTACTTGATTTTTCATCAAAAATTGAAAAACATATAACACTACATATTTTAAAAGAATTACGAATGAGTAGTATGGGAGATGGTGTAAGTTCTTCTCAAAGTCACTATGATATAACAAGTGCTATGATAAAATCACTAAGAGGTAGTGATGTTGATGCTGCTTTATATTATCTTGCTCGTTTGATTGATGGAGGTGAGAGTGTTGACTTTATATCAAGAAGACTTGTTATATTTGCTAGTGAAGATATAGGAAATGCAAATCCTCATGCATTAAACCTAGCAAATAGTACAATGCAAAGTTGCAATAAAATTGGATTTCCTGAATCAAGAATAATTTTAGGGCAATGCGTAATTTATCTAGCTTCTTGTCCAAAATCAAATAGTGCTTATAGTGCTATTAATAGTGCTTTATTTTATGTTGAAAATGAAGAGGTTTTAGATATACCACTACATCTTAAAGATGCACACATTGGATATAAATATCCTCATGATTTTGGAGGATATGTTAAACAACAATATTTAGAAAAAAATATAACTTTTTATGAAAGTAAACAAATTGCTTATGAAAAAACGCTATCTGATTGGATATCTAAAATTAAGATATGATATAATCACAAAATTAAAATAACAAAACCTCTAGGAGAAAAAATGAAACACCTTATAACCACAGCAGACTTTTCAAATGAAGAAATTTTAAAACTTTTTGACGATGCAAAAATGTTTTTAGATTTAAAATCAAACAATCTTTTACAAGGGAAAATCATAGTTACACTATTTTTTGAAAACTCAACTCGTACAAGAAGTAGTTTTGAAATTGCTGCAAAAAGATTAGGGGCAGAAGTTGTAAACTTAGAGGTACAAACAAGTTCAACAAAAAAAGGTGAAACAGTAGAGGATACTATTGCAAACTTAGATGCTATGAAACCTGATGCTATAATTATCAGACATAGTGATTGTGGATTACCTGCAAGTTTAGTTAAATTCATAAAATGCCCTATTTTAAATGCTGGTGACGGAAGAAATGCGCACCCTACTCAAGCATTACTTGATTTATACACAATAATGGATCATTATAATTATGATGTTGATGGAAAAAATGTAGCGATTGTAGGTGATATAGTAAATTCAAGAGTTGCTTCATCAAATTTAGAACTTCTACCAAGATTTGGAATCAACCCTATTTTAGTAAGTCCAAAAATTTTTAATGTAGTTTCAGAATATAAAAGCGTTAAAAATATCAAAAAAGTTATAGATGATATAGATATAATTTTAAGTTTAAGAGTTCAGCATGAAAGACATAACTTTTCAAGAACGCAAGAGGAATTAGAAAAAAGTACCAAAAAATATGCAAAAAAATATTGTATAACAAAAGATATCATTCAAAATAGAGATCTTATTGTTTTACACCCTGGTCCTGTAAATAGAAATATTGATATAAGTGATGAAGTTTTATTGGATTCTCGCTCAAAAGTATTAGAACAAGTTACTAATGGTGTTGCAATTAGAATGGCTTGTTTAAAAAAACTTATATTAAATCAGTAAATAAACACAACTTGAATTTTATAGAAAATCTAAATTTTTATGGTGAAAAAAAAGAACCGTTTTTTTTCATCACAAATTATATGAAAACTGAATTTGAAGTTATTCCATTATCAAAACTACCAAAGAATATTCGATTCCAGATTTCAAATAAACCAAAATTACATATTCATAATAGTCCATTAAAAAAAGAATATATAAGCTTTAAAGAATATTCTAAAAAATTTGATCTTTTAAAAGAAGAAATTCTTAATGGAAATACTTATCTAGCAAACCTTACAACAGAAACAAAAGTAAAAACAAATCTTAGCTTGAATGAAATATATTCTATTGCGAATGCAAAGTTTAAACTTTTGTATAAAGACAAATTTGTTTGTTTCTCTCCTGAGAGATTTTGTGAAATTAAAAATAATAAAATATACACTTATCCTATGAAAGGTACAATTGATGCAAACATACCAAATGCTCAGCAAATAATTTTAAAAGATAAAAAAGAGTTAGCCGAACATACAATGATTGTTGATTTGTTAAGAAATGATTTATCAATTATTTCCAAAAATGTTAAGGTTGAAAATTTTCGTTATTGTGATCATGTCAATGCAGGTGAAAAAGAGCTTATTCAAATAAGTTCAAAAATATCAGGAAACTTGGAAAATAATTGGGAAAAGAGTATAGGAAATATTATTGATGCTTTATTACCCGCAGGAAGTATTACAGGTACTCCAAAAAAGAAAACCGTAGAGATACTTGAAAATATAGAAAACTACGATAGAGGATACTTTACAGGTGTTTTTGGAGTATATGATGGAAAGACATTGGATAGTTCAGTTATCATAAGATACATTGAAAAAAATAAGAACAATGAATATCTATACAAAAGTGGTGGAGGTATCACAAGTGATAGTTGTGTAGAGAAAGAGTATAAAGAGATGTGTGATAAAGTTTACATACCATAAAAGGAGATTTATGAACTATTTTGAAACTATAAAATGTGAAGATAATGAGATATTAAATTTACCATACCATGAAAAAAGAATAGCCAAAACAATTGGAAAAAACTTTAATCTCAGAGAATATATCTATCCAATAAGTGATGAATTATTACGATGCAAAGTTATCTATAATGAAGATGAAATTATTGATATAACATATACCCCCTACTCTAAAAAATCGATTAAAACTTTTCAAATAGTTTGTGATAATGATATACAATACAATTCAAAATATCTAGATAGAAAAAGAATTGATAAATTGGTAGAAAAAAGACAAAATGCGGATGAAATTATTATTGTAAAAAATGGTCTTGTAACTGATACTAGTATTGCAAATATAGCCGTGTATTTAGATGACCAATGGTATACACCAAAAAAACCTTTACTTCTTGGTACTACACGATTGCGTTATTTGGATAGAAATATTATCAAAGAATTAGATATAACAATAAAAGAGTTACTAAAAGCAAAAAAAATTGCACTTTTAAATGCAATGGTTGATTTTGATATTATTGAAGATTTTAAATTTTTAGTTTAAATCATCAATAACTGGTATCAATATTTGATTAAATTTATTACTATCAAATGAAAGTAAATCGCTATCTGTAGTTAAAAATTTTATATATCTTTTCTTTAACATAGTCTCTTTAATAGGGAGAATTTGTAAAATATTTTGTTCTTCATCTAATCTTTTTATTGGGTTTGCTCTTTCACTTACAACTACAATTTTTTGATTAAATATTTTTCCTAAATTATTTAAATGAGATATTAAATCTTCCCTTTTAGAATCACCCATAGGATCTATATCAAATACTTTAGGTGTAATTTTCAATTGACTTGATATATCAAATAATATAGGTGAAATTTGTTCATAAATTTTATCATCGTTCAATAAAATTAAAGAACTTTTTAAAGAAGAGATGTTTTCATTTCCTATTTTAAAAATTGGAATTTTTAATTTTAAAATATCTTTTAAAATAGTTTTATTTGCCATTAAACTTTTAGTTAAAATTATCATTCCTATGTCACATTTATATTTATCTTCTTTTAAAATATTTCTCATCCCTTTATTGTGATAATCCATATTAATAATAACTTTTTTAATACCTTTTAAATGAGTTGTTATTTTATTTATCATAGTGACATTACTATGCCTTGTGATTTTAACAACTAAAGATGAATTTTTAATACGCTTGTGTAATATCAAAGCATCTTTAAGTACACGCAAAATCTCTTCATCACTTTGAATATACATATCAATATATAAATACAAATTTTGTCCAAAAGGCATAGGAAATTGTGCAATAGTTTTAGACATTGCATTATATACTTGCATTAAAACTTTAGGCTTTCCAATAATGATCATAATATCATTTGGTTTTATAATTAAAGATGCCTTTACTTTTAATAACTGTTGATTTCTATACAGTGCAGCTATTTTCCAATCTTTTTGAGCAATACTTCCAATATATCTATACGCATAAGTACTTCCAAATGGAACTTTCACTTCCATTATTTCACCTTGCTTTAATCCGATATTTTGTGCAAATACAGGGATATTTGGTAGGAGTTCCATCAAACCATTTGATAAAACATCATTTCCTCTATAATATTGAATATTTGTATCATCTAATTGTATATTCCATTTATCATAAACATTAAAATTTAAATCTTTATAGTTTCTTCGAATATTTTCTATTACAGCAATTGTGTCTTCTTTTGTAGATAATACAACTAAAGCATCTTGATAAACCACTTTACTTAACACAAAAGATAATTTAGAATAACTTGTAGGATCAAATTTATAAAAAGTAAAATTTGATGGTAAATTATCTTCTAAAATAAAATCATCTGTATATATGATATCATATTGATTAAAATTATTATTTAAATCAATCATTCTTTTCATTAGATGTTTCGCAATGTGACCATCTAATATAACTAGTACATTTTTCATACCTTGATTATATCTAAATTATGGTAAAATACGCGTTATTTAGAAGGATATAAATGGAAACAGAAGTTAGAAAACTACCAAAAAAAACTGTTTATTTTATGATTATATTAGTTAGTCTAGGATTTATATGGTTCTTTCTTGTCTCTTATGGGCAATCACAAAAGGTAACCAAAATTCTTCATCAGTTAGGTTATAATAATATAGAAAATGTAAAAGTGTATGCAAACCATGAGTTTTTAAGAGAAGATATCAATGTTAAAGGTTATAAATACACAGTAAGCTTTACAGATTTATCAAAAAATGAGATATGCAAAGGTTTTGTTTTAAAAGATTTTAAAAGAAATGTTGAAAAAGACCTAACTTGCAAAAAAATAAAATAGGATATAGTATATGAGTTTAAAAAAAGAGATAAATTATTCCATTTGGTGTGATTTTGTAGAAAGAGATTTTTTAGAAAATGAATTTAAAGATTTAGTTACTAATGAAGTAATTCATGGAGCTACAAGCAATCCAGCTATATTTGAACAATCAATTAGCTCATCTGATGCTTATACACAACAAATGAATATGCTTCAAGCAAATGAAAATAAAAAAATATATGAGGAACTTGCAATTTCTGACATAAAAACAGCAGCAAAGATTCTCAAACCTTTATATGACAATGATGCAAATGATGGATTTATCTCTTTAGAAGTTGATCCATTACTTTGTGATGATACCAAAGCTACAGTTGAAGAAGGGATTCGTTTATATAAACAAATTTCTCATGATAATGTAATGATCAAAGTTCCAGCAACTCAAGCTGGATATAAAGCAATGGAAGAGTTAACAACACTAGGTATAAATGTAAATGCAACATTGATTTTTTCTTCAATTCAAGCTCTTGAGTCTGCAAAAGCACTAAATGAAGGTATTCTTAAAAGTGGGAAAGACACAAAAGGGGTTGTATCTGTTTTTGTAAGTAGATTTGATAGAACTCTTGATAGTTTAATGATAAAAAAAGATTTAGAACCTGCCAAAGTTGGAATTATGAATGCTCTTAAATGTTATTATGAGATAGAAAAAATTCAAAATGACAATATCAGAACACTATTTGCTAGTACAGGTGTAAAAGGGGATGATTTAGAACCAACTTATTATATTGATAATTTAATTTATAAAAATACTATCAATACAGCTCCCTTATCAACAATAAAAGCATGGATAGAAAATGGTGAAAAAAGTAAATCAAAAGTAATCACTGAAGATGAATGTGATAAATATTTTGAAAAACTAGCAAAAAGAGACATCAATATAGAAAAAACATCAGAACAATTATTGGCTGATGGCTTAAGTGCATTTAAATCTTCATTTGAAGTTTTGTTAAAAAAAGTAAAAATTTAAAAAGGACATAATTATGGGTAAAATTTGGACACCAAATTCATGGAGAGATTTTCCAATCAAACAACAACCTATCTACCAAGATATGAAAAAAGTAAAAAAAGTTGAAAAAGAGTTATCCTCATATCCACCTTTAATTTTTGCAGAAGAAGCAAGACAATTAAAAGCACAATTAGCCAATGTAGCCAATGGTGATGCATTTTTACTTCAAGGTGGAGATTGTGCAGAGAGTTTCAAAGCATTTAATGCAAATAACATAAAATCATTATTTCAAGTAATGATGCAAATGGCTGTAGTTATGACATTTAGTGCAGGAAAACCTGTAGTAAAAGTAGGAAGAATTGCGGGACAATTTGCAAAACCAAGAAGTAGTGATACAGAAACTATAAATGGTGTAGAATACCCAAGTTATAGAGGTGATATAGTAAATGATATTGCAACTGATTTAAAATCAAGAACTCCAAACCCTAAAAAGCTTTTAAAAGCATACAATCAAAGTGCTGCTACGCTAAATCTTTTAAGAGCATTTGCAAGAGGTGGTATGGCTGATTTAAATAAAGTACACTCTTGGAATTTAAACTATATGAAAGATCATACTTTAGGTGAAAAGTATGAAGAGTTAGCTTCAAAAATAAGCGAAAGTTTAAAGTTTATGGAAGCTTGTGGAATAAAATCTTCAAATACAGCAGCTTTAAATCAAACTACTTTATTTACTTCTCATGAAGCACTTTTATTAAACTATGAGGAAGCACTTACAAGAAAGGATAGTTTAACTGGTGATTGGTACGATTGTAGTGCACATATGTTATGGATTGGTGATAGAACTAGAGGACTTGATGAAGCACATATAGAATACTTCAGAGGTATAAAAAATCCTATAGGATGTAAAGTAGGACCATCTATGAAAGAAGATGAACTTATTAAACTTATTGATACTTTAAATCCTGAGAATGAAGCAGGAAGATTAAATCTTATTGTAAGAATGGGTGCAGATAAAATTGCAGACAAATTTCCTAAATTACTTAAAAAAGTAGAATCAGAAGGGAAAAAAGTTGTTTGGTCTAGTGATCCTATGCATGGAAATGTAGAAAAAGCTGACAATGGATATAAAACAAGAGATTTTGATAATATTTTAGGTGAAGTAAAACAATTTTTTCAAATTCATAAAGCTCAAGGTTCAGTTGCTGGTGGTATACACTTAGAGATGACAGGACAGGATGTAACAGAATGTACAGGAAGTAAAAGTAGTAACATTACTACAAATGATTTAACAAGTAGATATCATACACAATGTGATCCTAGACTTAATGCAGATCAATCATTAGAGTTAGCATTTATGATTGCTCAAACTATGAAAGAAGCTTAAAATACTTTATAATATAGAGTATTTTAAATAAAAAAGGTTACCAAATATGGTAACCTTTTTTTATATACTTAAGAATATTAAACATCTAAGTGTTCAACATCCTTAGCATGATCTTCTATATATTTTCTTCGAGGTTCAACTTCATCACCCATAAAAAGAGTAAATGTTTCACTTGCAATCTCAGCATCTTCTACAGTTACTTTTAAAAGTCTTCTGTTTTCTGGTATCATAGTAGTTTCCCAAAGTTGCTCAGGGTTCATCTCACCTAGACCTTTATATCTTTGAATATAAGCCCCTTTTTTAGCACTCTCTTCAATCTCTTCAAGATATTCTATCATATCTCTATTTTCAAATATAGATGTATCTCTATCAAGAATTTTCTTATAAAGGTATGTAGCTTCTGCAAAATAAGGACTTGCAAATAATTCATCATCAATCAAAAGTTCTTCTAAACCTTCATTTGTTTGAACAAATAGATGAATTGCCTCTTCATCTATTGTTTTACTCAAAATATTGTATCCACTATTAGTTAAATATTTTTCAACCTCTTCATATAATTTATTATTATCTAAACCTACTAAACTATCATTTTCAATGATATATTTAATCACTTCAACTAAAGAGTATCTTTTTTCAAGATTTTCTAACATCCCTCTATAAGCAGAAACAATTTTAAACATATCTACTAAATCGTTATGACCCATTCCTTGAAATTCAAAGTTCCCTAAACCATTTTCAATTAAAAAGTTACTAAGAGCGTTATTATCTTTTAAATAAGTTTCATTTTTCCCTTTTCTATATAGGTATAATGGTGGCTGAGCTATATATAAATAACCTTTATCAATAATAGGTCTTAAAAATCTAAAGAAAAATGTTAATAGTAATGTTTGAATGTGGCTACCATCAACATCAGCATCCGTCATAATAATAACTTTATGATATCTTACTTTTTCTTCATTAAAATCTTCACCTATTCCACAACCCATAGCTGTAATCATATTTTTAATCTCTTCAGATTTTAAAATTTTATCTAGTCTTGCTTTTTCAACATTTAAAATCTTACCTTTTAGTGGTAAAATAGCTTGATAAACTCTATCTCTACCTTGCTTAGCAGAACCACCAGCAGAATCCCCTTCCACTAGATACAGTTCGGCAATTTCTGGGTCTTTTGTTTGACAGTTAGCAAGTTTACCAGGAAGTGTACCAACAGACATAGTGTCAGTTTTTCTAGTTAATTCCCTAGCTTTTTTAGCAGCCTCTCGTCCTCTTGCAGCCATTAATGCTTTTTCCATTACAAGTTTAGCTTGTACAGGATTTTCTTCAAAATATTTATTTAGTGCTTCAAAGGTGAGTTTCTGACAAATTGGTTTTACATAAGAGCTTCCTAGTTTACCTTTTGTTTGTCCCTCAAATTGAGGCTCAGGAACTCTTACAGAAACAACAGCAACTAAACCTTCTCGTACATCATTACCGTCTAATTTAGCATCTTTATCTCTTGCATTCGCATTTTCTTTTAGATATTTTCTAATACTTCTAGTAAGTCCATCTTTAAAACCTGCTTCGTGAGTACCACCATCCATTGTATTAATATTATTAACAAAAGATTTAGTATTTCCAACATAAGTGTCATTATACATCAATGCTATATCAACTTCAACACCCTCTTCTTTTGCACTAAAAGATAAAGCATCAGTTATCGCTTTTGATTTGTTTGTATCTTCTACAAATTGTTTGATACCACCTTCAAAATGATAAGTCTCTTTTTTACCACCATCTCTTTTATCTTCAAGAACGATACTAATCATTGGATTTAAATAAGCAACCTCTTTAAATCTTTTTGCAAGAATATCAAAAGAGTATTCAGATACTTCAAAAATAGTATTATCAGGGATAAATTCAATTGTAGTTCCAGTTTTTTTTGTAGTTCCTATTACTTCTAAAGGTTTATCAAATTTTCCTTCATGAAACTCTTGATAATGTATCTCATTACCTCTATGAATAGTCATTTTTAAAGAAGATGAAAGTGCATTTACAACAGATACACCAACACCATGAAGTCCACCAGAAACTTGATAAGTATCTTTATCAAACTTACCACCAGCATGTAAAACAGTTAAAGCAACAGTAGCAGCAGAAATTTTTTCACCGGGATGAATATCTGTAGGAATACCTCTAGCATTATCAGAAACAATAATTCCATTTTCTTTTGTAATCGTTACTTTAATAGTATCACAAAATCCAGCCATAGCTTCATCTATAGAGTTATCAACAACTTCATAAACCATATGATGAAGACCATTTATATTGGTATCACCAATATACATACCAGGTCTTTTTCTTACAGCTTCAAGTCCTTTGAGGACTTTAATATTACCAGCTCCGTATTCTTTTTTTTCTGTTTCAGTACTCATATATTTTTATCCTTTATTTATCTAACACTATTGGCATTACTATTGTAATGAAATTATTATCTTCTAAGTAGAAAGGTAAATTTGATTCATTAAATCCTATGTTAATATTCTCATTTGTAGTACTACTTAAAAAATCTAAAATATATTTACTATTTACAGCAATATAAAAAGAATCTTCTATATTTAATTGTACATCAATTTGAGTTTTTGATTCACTATCATCATCTAATGATTCAAAAATAATACTATCTTGATTAAATGTTATTTTAATTTTAGATTCTATTGAAGTAACTAACTTAATCGATTCAATAAGAAGTGCTTTTGATAATGGAAAATTATATTTTAAACTTTTTGGAATAATTCTTTCATAATCAGGAAATTTTCCATTAATTAGTTTTGTAAAAAAAGTATAATTATTATTTGAAACTACAAGATATGTATCATCATATTTTATACTTGCTTCATCTAAAAATAGTTTTTGTATCTCTATAATCGCTTTTTTAGGAATGATTATTTGAGATTCTTCATTTGAAATATTTTCTAAATTTGATACAGCAAGTCTTCTTGTATCAGTAGCAACAAAATTGATTTTTTGTGATTTTATATCTATTAATGCACCATTTAACTCAAATTTTGGATTATTATTATCTATTGATGGTGTAATTTTTCTTATACTATTAATTAAATTTATAGTATTGATATTTAAAGATTTTAAATTATCAAGTTTTACAAAATCTGGATATTCGTCTGCATTATACATTGGTAATTTAAAGTTAGATCTTTTTTGTTTTATATTTAAATTATTATCAATTACTTCAAATACTATATTATCATCTTTTAATCTTCTAATAATATTTAATAAATTACTACCATTAACAGTTGATTTACCATCGATAATATCAGTAATATCAGCTACATTAGCTTCACAACCCATCTCATAATCAGTTGATTTTATGATTAGATTAGCATTTAATACTTCCATATAGATATGAGAAGTAATAGAACTAGAATCTTTTTTATTTAAAAATGGCTGCATAGAAGAAACAATATTTTCAATGATGTTTTTAGATATCGTAAATTTCATTTTTTTCCTTTTTTTATTATTTATATATTAAAAATAAATAGTAGTATTAGTAGTTAGTGTGAATAGATGAAAACAATCTATAAAGTCAATATTTAAAGCATTTTTATTGTTTTTAAATATTAAAAGTTGTTCACATCTATTCACATTAAGTTAATTTTTCTATTTACTAATAATCCTTATTTATAATCTTATTTTTTAGATTTTCAAGCTTTAATCTAAAGTTTTCATCTTTTTCAATTAGTTCATTTGCTTTAGATATATTTTTAGAAACACTTGAATGATCTTTCATCCCTAAAAATTTTGCAATATCAGGCATAGAGTTATGTGTAAGCTCTCGCGCAAGATAAATCACAGTTCTTCTAGCATCTACTACATTTTTTGTTCTTTTAGATGATTTTAAATCAGAAGGTTTAATATTTAATTGATTTGAAACAATATTAATGATATCAATCAATCTGATATTTTCTTTTGTTTCTTTAATCTGATCTTTTAGAACTCTTTGTACAAGTTCTATATTGATATCTACACCTAAAAGATTTGCATTTGCATTTATTTGTATAAGTACACCCTCTATCTCTCTTACAGAATTACCAAGGTTTGTAGCTATATAGTGAACAATATCTTTTGTAAGTACAATACCATTAAGTTCACTTTTTTTCTCGATAATTAAAATTTTTGTTTCTAATTCTGGTAAATTGATATGTGCTTTTAAACCATGTTCAAATCTACTTTTAATACGGTCTTCAAGTCCTGCAATTTGAGATGGCAGTCTATCACTTGTAAGTACGATTTGTTTGTTTGAATTTTTAAGTTCATTGAATGTGTGAAAAAACTCTTCTTGAGTTGTTTCTTTTCCTGTAAGAAACTGTACATCATCGATAAGTAATAAATCACATTTTCTATATTTTGATTTAAAATGTTCTAAGTTTTTATTTTTCATTGAAAATAAAAAGTCGTTCATAAACTGTTCGATAGTTACATAGATTACATTTTTATCTTTTGAAACTGCATCATTTCCAATTGCTTGTAAAAGATGAGTTTTACCTAATCCTGTTCCACCATAAATAAAAAGTGGATTGTATTGAGTACCTGGTTTTTCAGCGACTGCTTTACTAGAATTATATGCCATCTCATTTGATTTTCCTACAATAAATGAATCAAATGTAAACGATTGGTTTAAAATTGTACTATCTGCATGTGAACTTGATTGTTGTTCATCAATTATAGCTTTTTTTGTTCTTCTTTTTTCACCAGTAATGATAATTTCAATAGATGGTTTGATATTTGTTTCTTTTTCAAATATCTCTTGTAAAATAGTTGTATACTTAGTTTTTATAAAACTTGCAATAAATTTATTATTTACTTCAAATACAGCGAGCTCATTACTTGAACTAACTTTTTTGTATACAAGTTGCTTCAAGACATTTTCAAAGTCATTTTTTGATACTTCACTCTCTAATGCTAATAATATCTCTTTTGTTGTCAACTTATATTTTCCTAATTATTTCTTAATATATATTATTATATCTAAAATATGTTAATATTGTCAAAATTATATAATTATATGTGAATAAACAATGAATTATATGTGATAAGGTGTGAATTAATTGAAAATTTTAGGGATAGATCCGGGTACAATCAACTGTGGTTACGCCATTCTTGAGAATTGTGCCAATGTGAAAAGTAGTAAGAAGCCAAAATTGGTTGAAGCGGGATTAATTAAAATAAAAAGTCGAAATTTACAAGAACAGATACTTGAAATGGTAGAAGCTATTGATCTTATTTTAAAAACTCATAAAATTGATGAAGTAGCTATTGAAGATATGTTTTATGCTTTCAATCCAAAGTCGGTTATAAAGCTTGCACAGTTTAGAGGAGCGATTAGTTTGAAAATTCTATTAGATATAGGAAATTTTAGCGAATATACCCCTTTACAGGTTAAAAAAGCAGTAACAGGTAATGGTAAGTCAAGTAAAGAGCAAGTTGCTTTTATGGTAAAAAAATTATTAGGGATAAAACAAGAGATAAAACCTCTTGATATAACAGATGCAATTGCAGTTGCATTGACACATTTTCAAAGAGTATCTTTAAAATAAAAAAGGGAATTGAAATTTAATTTTCAATCCCCTTTTATGTGTAGAATAAGTTCTAATTTAAGAACAGTGACCACCACCACAACATCCACCATTATCATCTTTTTTAGCTTCTTGTGCAGCTTTGTGTGCTTGACCTTCAGTACTACAAGCACTTACACCAGCTGGCATATTTGGTTGAATTGCTTCATTTCCAATTGTACCTTCAGAATTTGATTGGACAATATTTTCCCACAACATCTCAGCAGCTTTCAAATATCTTTTTCCACTAGCACTATCAGGATAAAAGTAAACTATAGGTTTCCCCTCATCTCCACCAACTCTTATACTTGGTTCAATAGGGATATTTGCAATTACTTTAGTCTCATATTCATTTGCCAGTTCATCACAGGTACCTTTTCCAAAAATATCACTCTCTGTATCACATGATGGACAAATAAATCCAGACATATTTTCAACAATTCCAGCAACTGGAATATGTAATTTTTTAAACATATCTAAACTTCTTCTTGAATCATCAAGTGCTACATGTTGAGGAGTAGTTACATTGATACCTGCTGCTACTGGTACACTTTGAGCTAATGTAAGCTGTGCATCACCTGTTCCTGGTGGCATATCTATAACTAAACAGTCTAATTCACCCCAAGCAATATCTTGTAGTAGTTGAGTAATAGCTTTCATAACCATTGCCCCTCTCCACATCAAAGCTTGTCCTTGATCTATTAGTGCACCCATTGACATCATCTCAATACCATATACATTAAAAGGTATTACTTTATTTCCAACAATTTCAGGTTTTTCATTTTCAAGTCCAACCATACGAGGTATATTTGGTCCATAGATATCTGCATCTAACAGCCCTACTTTTTTCCCTTGCATCGCTAAAGCGACTGCTAAATTTACAGAGGTAGTTGATTTTCCAACTCCACCTTTACCTGAACTTACCATAACAAAGTTTTTTACTTGTGGGGCTACATTTTTTCCACTTTGAGAGTTACTTTGTTGTTTAGGTGCTACAGGTTTTGTTACTATAATATGTATAGTATCTAAAGATAAACTTTCTAATTCTTTAGTTATATCTTCTTTTACTTTTTTTTCGATTTCAGGATCTGTTGATGTAATATCTACAGTTACTGTAACATCATTCCCATTTAAATCAACATCTTTTACAAATCCAAAATCAACAATTGATTTGCTAAATCCTGGATATACAACAGATTTTAATTTTTCATTAATATCATTAATAGTTGCCATTATTTTCCTTTTTTTCTTATATTCGTATAATATTTAAATAAGATAAATTTTATCTTATTTAAAATAACTTATTATAAAACCATATAATTTACTAATTTTCTTCTAATTCAGGATGGTTAGCAACAATCTCTCTTGTGATTTTATATGAACAAAATTTAGGTCCACACATAGAACAAAATTCTGCTTCTTTAAATACTTCTTGAGGAAGAGTTTCATCATGATATTCTTTTGCTCTATCACCATCTAAAGCTAATTCAAATTGTTTATTCCAATCAAAATTATATCTAGCATCAGACATAGCATCATCTACATCAGTGGCATTTTTTCTACCTCTTGCTATATCAGCAGCATGAGCAGCAATTTTGTATGCGATGATACCTTCTCTTACATCATCAGCATTTGGAAGTCCTAAATGCTCTTTTGGTGTAACATAACATAACATACTACAACCATGCCATCCACCAACAGCTGCCCCAATAGCAGATGAGATATGATCATAACCAGCAGCAATATCAGTAACTAATGGTCCAAGGATGTAAAAAGGAGCTTCGTGACAATATTCTCTTTCAAGTTTCATATTTCGCTCAATTTCATTGATAGGAACATGACCTGGTCCTTCGATCATAACTTGTACATCTTTTTCCCAAGCTTTAAGTGTAAGTTCACCTAAAACTTTAAGTTCATTTAATTGAGCAGGATCAGAAGCATCAGCTAAACAACCTGGTCTTAAACTATCTCCTAAAGATAAAGATACATCATATTTAGCACAAATATCTAAAATATCATCAAATGCTTCATAAAATGGATTTTCTTTATGATAATGCATCATCCAAGAAGCCATTAAAGATCCACCTCTTGAAACGATACCCATTTTTCTTTGAGCAATTAAAGGCATATTTTCAAGTAAAAAACCTGCATGAATAGTAAAGTAACTTACACCTTGTTGTGCTTGTTTTTCTAAAGTTTTTAACATCACTTCGATATTTAAATTATTGATATCGTTTCCACAGTCATGGATTATTTGATAAATAGGAACTGTTCCAATAGGAACTGTAGAGTGTTTTATAACAGCTTCTCTAATAGAATCAAGGTCACCACCTGTAGATAAATCCATAATTGTATCTGCACCATATTTTAAACACACATCAACTTTATCAATTTCACCTTGAATATCTGAAGCTAATGCAGATGAACCGATATTTGCATTGATTTTACATTTACTTGCTATTCCTATTGCCATTGGTTTTTGATTTATATGATTGATATTTGAAGGGATGATTAATCTTCCTCTTTCAATTTCACTTCTTACTAGTTCTGGATCTAAATTTTCAATCTCTGCAACATATTGCATCTCTTCAGTTATACGACCTTGTTTTGCGTAATACATTTGAGTTCTTACTTTATCGTCTTGATATTTATCTAACCAATCTCTCATAATATATATTTCCTAAATTAATTTATTTGAATGATTATATCTAAGTATCATTTACTTTTTCTTATGTAGTAGACTTAATAAATAGAAGTAAAATTTTTGAATTTTGTAGAGTACAAGTATAATATAAAATCATACTTGTGGAGTTTTTAATTTACTTGTAACAGTGTTCAGCTTTAAACATACCAAATTTATTTTTAGTACCTTTTTTATCTTTTTTCTTTGAGTAACCAGTTACTACAGGATTACACTCATCAATCCAGCTATACATATCATATATTTTAACCTCTTTAAAACCCATTTTTCTAAATGTTTGTGCTTCTATTGAAGCTCTTGAAGCAGAATTACAAATAACAATAATTTTGTCTTTGATAAAGTTATCATCATCATCTAATACAATATTTGCTAAAGCAGTTTCAGGGGATTGTCTCCCTATTCTTGAACTACCTTTTATACTTGCTGCTGCCCATTCTAATTGAGTTCTTACATCAACAACAGCCCAATCTTTTGCCTTGAGTGCATTTTTTACATCTTGTGCACTTGCAAAGTTTCCTGCTTTTTTTTCTTCTGCTTTAATTTGTTTTGTCAGTTGTTTATATGGAATAAACTCTGATGCAGTTGCAACAGTTGCTAGTAATGTTGTCGCTAGTAGTAAATTTGTAAATTTCATAATTTAATCCCTTGTATTTTAGTAGGGATTAGTATAACGATTATTTCTTAATAAATTATTAAATACCCTACTAAATTAGTAAAGATTATAAAATAAAAAAAGGGGAAGTGATTTAACACTTCCCCTTTTTTTGAATAGTATAGTTTATAATTTAAATATTATAAAGAATCTTCGTGAGAAGCTAAATACTCAGCAACACCTTCAGTGTCAGCTTTCATACCATCATCACCTTTAACCCAACCAGCTGGACAAACTTCACCAAACTCGTTAGTAAATAACATAGTATCTACCATTCTGATCATCTCATCAATATTTCTACCTAGTGGTAAGTCATTAATAACTGCATGTCTGATTGTACCATCAGCATCGATTAAGAAAGAACCTCTTAATGCAACTGCATCATCAAGTAATACATCATAATCTCTAGCAATATTTTTAGTAATATCTGCAACTAAAGGCATCTCTACTCTTCCAATACCACCTTCTTTTACTGGTGTTTCTCTCCATGCAAAGTGTGAAAATTGTGAATCAACAGAAACACCAATAACATTAACACCTCTTTCTTTAAAGTCTTTAACTCTTTTAGAAAATGCAATAATTTCTGATGGACATACAAATGTAAAGTCTAATGGGTAAAAGAAAAGTACTGTACCTTTTTCACCAAAGTTTTCTGATAATTTAAAATCTTCAACGATTTGACCGTCTGCTAATACAGTTGTTGCTGTAAAGTCTGGAGCTTGTTTTGTTACTAACATATATAATTCCTTGTTTTAATTTTGATAGAAGAATGTTAACATAAAAAAATTAATTTTGCAAAATACTAAATAATAAACTTTTTCTTTTAAGCTAGTGTTAATAATAAGTATTATTAAAGGATAAAAATTATTGATTATACTAGCTTTCTACTACAATATTTCTTCCTAACTTTTTTGCTTGATAAAGTGCATTGTCAACTTTTTCGAAAAATTCTGCTTTTGTTTCATTTTGATTATAATGACCAACTCCTATACTAATTGTAATTTTTTCTTTTGTCGAAAAATTTGTAGTTTCTACAACTTTTCTTAATTTTTCAGCTAATATTTTTGCTCCATTTTCTTTATTTATGGACATAATAATAGCAAACTCTTCACCACCCCATCTAGAAACAATATCATCAATTCTAATATTATTTTCGAGTAATTTTGCTAGCTTAAATAAAACACTATCTCCAAATAAATGACCATAAGTATCATTGATTTTTTTAAAATGATCAATATCTAACATAATGAGTGCAAATTGATGTTTATATCGCTTTGCTTTTCTTATTTGTATATCTAGCATTACATTGAATTGTTCTCTATTGAAAATATCAGTTAATGTATCATGAGTTGCAATATATTCTAGTTTTTTTGTATGTGTAACATTTTCTCTATATGAAGCATATCCAATTTTGATACCATTCTCATCAAATATTGGTTCAATAATTAAGCGTAACCAATATTCTATATTATGTTTTGTGATATTTTTAACTTCTCCTGTAAATCTTTCATTTGTTTTTAATTTGCTCCACATTTTTTCGTAAAACTCATCAGGGGTATTTGGATTTCTAAAGAGATTATGGTTTTTTCCTATAAGCTCAGATTCCTTATATCCACTTAGTACCTCAAATGCTTTTGATACAGAGGTAATATTTCCTTCTAAATCTGATGTAGTATATAAAACAGAGTGATTGATAAGTTTATATAATCTTTTAAACTCATGAAAGGCTTTTTGATCATAGTGATATTCTTCTTTTGGAATATGTATCATAAATTTCTCTCTTTATATATATCAGTGATATTATTTCTAAGTGCTATAAATTCAATAATATTATTTTTATTATCAAGTATAGGCATTATAGATGTTTGCACAATATAGTTTTCATTATGTTTAGTTCTATTTGTAATAACACCTGACCAAATCTTTTTCTCAATTAATATGGTATTCCACAAATCTTTGAAAAGATCATCTGGCGTACTAGGATGTTTTATAATATTGTGATTTTTCCCTATTAATTCATCTTCTGAATATTCTGAGATATTACAAAATTTGTCATTTACATAAGTTATAATACCATTTTTATTTGTTTTAGAAATAATTGCAGAAGTATCAATAATTGTTTTATATGAGCTTAAAAGTTCTTTTTGTTGTATTAGATTTGTTACAATTTTTGAATGTTCAATAATTTGGTCAATTTTAAGTATAAACTCTTCTGCAAAAATAGGTTTTCTCAAAGTTTCTGTTGCACCGTTTTTGTAAGTTTCACGCAATGTATTGTATGTTTTATCTGAATCTGTTAACATTATAAATGCAATTAAATCGTTAATTGTAGATTTTACTTTATGTAGAAAATCAAAATTATTTTTAATATTAATATCAAGTATTATTAGAGAAAATCTTTTTGTTTTCAATATTTCATAAGCATGAGAAAGATTATTTAATACAGTTATATTATAGTTTCTAGGCTGTAATAGATCTTTAATTTGTTCACAGATTCTTTTTGATTTATCAATTACTAAAATATTATTAAATTCTGTGTTTGTTTCAATTGTAAAAATTGTTTTGTAAATATTATATGTTAAATAATTTATATCATCAATATCAATTATATAATCAATGATACCTTTAAAATATAAATATTCTTTATAGTGCATATCTTCAAGTTCTGACAAGATTAGAAATTTTGATTGATTTACTTCTCTCATAAAATCAATAGCATCTCCATCTGGAAGATATAAATCAGAGATAATATAATCATAGTGGGAATTATTTAATAAAAGTTTTGCATTTTCTAAAGTACAACAATTTTCACAAATAAACCCTAATTTTTCTAATTGAAATTTGATTAAATCACTTTTTTCTTTTTTCCCTTTTATTAATAATACTTTTATATTCAATTTTACTATTTTATCTATATGGTATTTTCTATGATTCTCTTCATTATTAAGATAATTGATTTTATAGCCAATGCTACTTTTATTTTTTATAATATCTTTATATGTTTTATTTCGAATTCGTCTTATAATTGTTCTTAATGTATCAATAGAGGCAATCTCTTCTTTACTAATGATTGATTGTAAAGCAATATTAGATATAAAATTTCCTTGAGATTTAATAAGCTCATTAATCAAATTATTTTCTTGAATAGTTAAATGAATTGATTGATTATCTTTAAAAATTTTATTGATATCTTTATTGTAATAAAAATTTTTCCCTAAATTAATAAGTTCATTTTTTTGTTCATTTTTATTAATTTCTAAATTCTGTATATGATTGTTTAATTCCTTAAATGGAATATTTTTAAATAATAACTTATCAATTTTTAAATCAATTGCATTTAAAAATAATTTTTCATTATGTTCATCTGTAAAAATAATAATTTTTAAATTCTCATTTTTAGATTTTAATTTTTTTAAAAATTTAAAACTCTCTTTCCCATTTATAATTGAATCTGAGATTATAATATCAGGTTTGTTAAGTGAATAAGATGTAAAAGCTTCTTTTATATTTTTTGAAAATAAAACTTCATATTTTGAATTAATAAGATTAGATAAAATATTTGAAGCAAATACTTGATTAGAATCAATATATAATATTTTGTTTTTTAACATTCGATTTCCTTATATTCATTCTAGTAATTTTAGCAGAAATTAATGAACAAAAAATGAAAAAAAAACTTACATAAAAATAAATTTAAAATACTAAGGGATAACAATTATTTATTAATAATTAATTTTACATATTTTTCTAGTATAATCTATATTATGAAAAATTATACAACAATATTAAGAGAATACAATTTAAAAGCTACACCTCAAAGATTAGTTATAATTGAATCCATAGATAAATATGGGCATATCAATATAGATAAACTGTATGAAGAAGTGAAAGAAAAGTTTAGCTCGATATCTTTGGCTACTATATATAAAAATATAAATTCGATGATTAAAAACATGTTACTTTTAGAGGTAAAAATACCAAATCAAAAATCAGTATTTGAAATAGCCAAAGAGCAACATTCCCATTTAGTTTGCAATTACTGTGGCGCAGTTTCTGATGTAAAAATAGATACAAAAAAAATGATTGATACATTATCAAATGATTACAAATTTGAGATAATGCAAAGTGATTTAGTTTTTTCAGGAAAATGTATAAAGTGTATTGAAAACAAAGAATTATAAAAAAACTATTTCATAAGTAATTTTTAGATAAAATTTAAGCATGATAGTATATGGAAAACAAATAGTATTTTATATTTTGGAAAAACATCCAAAAATGATAAAACAGATCTTTTTAACAAAAGAGATAGATAAAAAACTTTTTAATAAGTTTATGGATGTTGGGGCAAAAATAGTTCGTCCTGATAATAAAAAAGCACAAGCATTGGCAAAAGGTGGAAATCATCAAGGATTTTTACTAGATATCGATGAATTTGAATTTGCACATATGAAAGATGTGAAAAAAAGCGACTTTATTGTTGTTTTAGATGGTCTTAGTGATGTTGGAAATATCGGTGCGATTGTAAGAAGCTGTTACGCTATGGGTGTAGATTCAGTTATCATTTGTGGTTTAAAAAACTTTTATGCAGCACCTATTGTGCGTACAAGTTCTGGTGCTATGCTAGATATGCCAATAGCAATATCATATAATAGTTATGATTTAGCTAACGAGTTAAAACAAGTTGGATTTTCTTTAGTTGGGGCTGATATGGAAGGGTATGAAGTAAAAGATATCCAAAGAGAAAAAGATCAAAAAGTTGCTTTATTTTTAGGAAATGAAGGCGATGGACTGTCAAATAAACTTAAGAAAAAACTTGATTTAAAAGTTTCTATAAATATGGAAAATGATTTTGATAGTTTAAATGTATCAGTAGCTGCTGGTATTTTAATATATGAGCTAAAATAAAAATGTCTAGATTTTTTGTAGTTATTGTAATAAGTATATTATTTACCACTTTTTTAAGCGGTTCTGTTCTAAAAGAGAAAGTAGAAAATATAATTGGTACAAAAGATTATAAAATACATAGTAGCTTAATTAGTTTACTGTTTAAAGATGAATCAAAATATATCATAAACAATCAAATAAAATATCTAAAAGTTTTTAATACATTACAAGAAAATGGTTTATTAAATTTACGATTAAATAAACCTCGTGATATAGAGATAGAGTTTCAAAGTTCAGAAAAAAACTTTAAATCATACAAAATTTTAAATGATGTTATGCATATGATTGGGTATAGATATTTTTTTACAAAATCTATGAGTATTGATGATAAACAAACACTAACATGGAAGATTCTTTTTAAAGCTGAGTATATGCTAGACCCTGTCGTTTTATTAAACGAACTTAGGAAAAATAGTGCAAATGTAATTGAAGTTGTGAACAAAGGTTCTAATAAGTGGTTTTATAAAATAGATTTTAAAAATGCTGATTTAGATAGTGCCATCAAAATTGACAATTATGAAAAAGTAAAATTTCAAAAACCTTTGCGTGCATATATGCTAAAAATAGAAGAAGCACAATCGCTACAAGTTATAAGTAGAAATTTAAATAATTGGTTTCCAAACATTGTTTTCTTTGATAAAGATTTAAAAATTTTAAAGGTTATCAAAAAAAATAGGGTTTATAAAGGATTTAAAGTAAAAATACCAGAAAATACAAGATATGTAAAAGTTACAGACTTGTATAATCTGATAAATATTAAAAGAGGACTTTCTGTTATAGTAAGGTAAAAGGGATAAAAATGTTTGATGAAATAAAATTTAATAGAGTAGAGTTATTACCAAAATATGTATTTGCAGAGGTAAATGAACTTAAAATGAAAGAGCGACATAATGGTCACGATGTTATAGATTTTTCGATGGGAAATCCAGATGGAGATACCCCTAATCATATTAGAGAAAAGTTAGTAGAATCTGCTAAAAAAACAAAAACACATGGATACTCTACATCAAAAGGTATCCCTAAATTACTAAAAGCTATAGCAGATTGGTACGAAAGACGATATGATGTAGTTTTAGATCCACAAACACAATGTGTTGCTACCATGGGAAGTAAAGAGGGATATGCACATTTAGCTTATGCTATTACAAATCCAGGTGATGTGACTGTTGTTCCTGATCCAACATATCCTATTCATAATTATGCTTTTATATTAGCAGGTGGAGAGGTGAAAAATTTTGGTATAGTTTTTAACGAAGATTATGAAATAGATGAGGATAGATTTTTCAATGACCTTCAAGAGATATTTGATAATGCCGAAGAGGGCAAAAGACCAAAACATGTTTTAGTGAATTTTCCACACAACCCATCTACAGCAACTGTAACACCTGAATTTTATGTAAGACTTGTAAATATGGCAAAAAAAGAGCGATTTTATGTAATTAGTGATATTGCGTATGGTGATATTACTTTTGATGGGTATAAAACACCATCTATATTAGCAGCACCTGGAGCTTTGGATGTTGCAGTTGAGTCATTTACATTAAGTAAATCATATAATATGGCAGGTTGGAGAGTAGGTTTTTTTGTAGGAAATACTAGACTTATAGGTGCTTTACAAAAAATAAAATCGTGGTTAGATTATGGAATGTTTACACCTATTCAAGTTGCAGCTACAGTGGCACTAAATGGTGACCAAAAATGTGTACAAGATATAACAGACAAATATGATCACAGACAAGATGTACTTTTAGATGCTTTTGCAAATGCAGGTTGGAAAATAAAAAGAAACAAAGCAAGTATGTTTGTATGGGCAAAACTTCCAAAATGTGTAGAACATTTAGGTTCACTAGAATTTTCAAAAAAATTGCTTGTAGAAGCTGGAGTTGCAGTTGCACCTGGTATTGGGTTTGGACCAACTGGTGAAAACTATGTAAGAATAGCATTGATAGAAAATGACAAAAGAATACGACAAGCTGCAAGAAATATAAAAACATTTTTAAAGCAGTATGAAAATGGAGAGAAATAGATGTTAAAAGTAGGAATAATAGGTGTAGGAACAGTTGGGTCTAGTGTTTGTCAAATATTAGAAGCTAATAAAGATATTATTACAGCAAGAGCAGGAGTAGAAATCACACCTGTAAGTGGTGTGGTTCATAATCTATCAAAAAAAAGAGATGTGTCTATTAAACTTACCGATAATGTTGATGATATATTAAATGATGATTCTATTGATATAGTAGTTGAACTAATGGGTGGTGTTGAACAACCTTACGAAGTTGTTAAAAAAGCACTCCAAAAAGGGAAAGCAGTTGTAACAGCAAACAAAGCACTTCTTGCGTATCACAGATATGATTTACAAGATATAGCGGGTGACACTGCATTTGAATTTGAAGCAGCAGTTGCTGGTGGAATCCCTATTATTAATGCCCTAAGAGATGGATTGAGTGCAAATCACATAGAATCTATCAAAGGTATTATGAATGGTACATGTAACTATATGCTAACACGAATGATCAATGATGGCGTAGAATATGAAGATATTTTAAAAGAATCACAAGAGTTAGGATACGCAGAAGCTGATCCTACATTTGATGTAGGTGGATTCGATGCTGCTCATAAACTGCTTATTTTAGCTTCGATTGCTTATGGAATCGATGCTAAGCCTGAAGATATACTAATTGAAGGTATAGAAAATATCAATAGTGATGATATCGCTTTTGCAAAAGAGTTTGATTACTCTTTAAAACTTTTAGCAATAGCAAAAACAAATGAAGATGAAGTAGAACTAAGAGTTCATCCTGTTCTTATTCCAAATAGTGAAATGATTTCTAAAATAGATGGTGTGATGAACGGAGTTTCTGTTATAGGAGATAAAGTTGGTGAAACGATGTATTATGGGCCAGGTGCTGGTGGCGATGCAACTGCTAGTGCAGTCATAGCAAATATAATAGACATTGCAAGAAGTGGAAAATCAACACCAATGCTAGGATTTAATAAGCCACTAGAATCAGGACTTAAATTAGCAAATATAGATAATATGGTTACAAAATATTATCTAAGACTTGAAGTTGAAGATAAAAGTGGAGTATTAGCAAAAGTGGCTACTATTTTAGGAGATAAAAACATCTCTATAAAAACAATGGTACAAAAAGCATCAAAAACAAATAGTGTAAACCTTCTTTTATCTACACACAGTTGTAAAGAGTTAGACATTAAAAATGCTTTGAAAGAATTAAAAAATGCAGGTGTCGTTAATAGTGAACCTACTATGATAAGAATAGAAGAGTAAATAAAAGTTATACAAATGTATTTGAGTATACATTTGTATAACACATACTCCTTAAAATTTCCAATTCTTAAGATAAGATTATCAACAATCTTATCTTAAGAATTGGAAAGTAAAAGCTTTAGATAAAGGGCTTACTAACAACAAATTTCTCAAAAATAAGCCAATGTTAAGATATGTTCACTTATAATAGAACTATAAAACATATACACTTAATATAAAGAGGAATTTTTCCATGAGAATCAATACAAATGTAAGCTCACTAGTAGCACAAGAAGCAAATAAACAAACAAATGTAACACTTGCAGGTTCATTAGAGAAATTATCAACAGGTTTTAAAATCAATAAAGCTAGTGATGATGCATCAGGATTATCAATAGCTGATAAACTAAGAACACAAGCAAATGGATTAAATCAAGCAGTAGCAAATGGTAATAGTGCTATTACACTAACACAAATAGCAGATAAAGCAATGGCAGAACAATCTAATATTTTAGATGTTATTAAGCAGAAATTAATTCAAGCAGGTACAGCAACAACATCTGCAGAAGGTATTGAAGCTATTGGTAAAGATATAGGTAAACTTATTGACCAAGTTAATAATATTGCAAAACAAACAACATATAATGGTACATCACTTTTACAAGAGAGTGCTGCAGGAAATGCTGCAGGAACAGCATTAACATTCCAAATGGGAACATTAGCAGCAGATACTATTTCTACAAAAGCTGGAGTACAAGCGAATGAACTTGGTCTTTCAGCATTAACTTCTGCAAGAACAACAATTGCAGCTTTTACAGCAGGTGGAAGTGCAGGAGATATGCAGTTATCGGCAAGAAACTCATTAGCTGGTATGGATAAAGCACTTACAACACTAAATGGATGGAGAGCAGATTACGGTTCAACTCAAAATCAATTAGAGTCTTCAATTAGAAACTTGATGACACAAGTAACAAATACAAAAGCAGCAGAATCTGTAATTAGAGATGTAGATTATGCACAAGAATCTGCAAACTTTAATAAACAAAATATTATTTCTCAAGCTGGTACTTATGCTATAAGTCAAGCAAATAATGTTCAACAAAATGTTATGAGATTGTTACAATAAATAAGGAATAAATTATGAGAATCAATACAAATGTAAGCTCACTAGTAGCACAAGAAGCAAATAAACAAACAAATGTAACACTTGCAAATTCATTAGAGAAATTATCAACAGGTTTTAAAATCAATAAAGCTAGTGATGATGCATCAGGATTATCAATAGCTGATAAACTAAGAACACAAGCAAATGGATTAAATCAAGCAGTAGCAAATGGTAATTCAGCTGTAACACTAACACAAATAGCAGATAAAGCTATGGCAGAACAATCTAATATTTTAGATGTTGTAAAACAAAAATTAATCCAAGCATCAACAGCAACAACATCTGCAGAAGGTATTGAAGCTATTGGTAAAGATATAAGTAAATTATTGGAACAATTAAATAATATTGCAGCACAAACTACATATAATGGTACAAATTTATTGCAGGGTACAGCATCTGCAGGTAGTGTAACCTCGGGAATTGCGATGACATTTCAGATGGGTACAACAGCAAGTGATGTAATTAAAACTGCTTCAGGGACACTTGCAAATACAGCAGGTTTAAATGGTATGTCAGCATTAAAAACAGGTGTTGAAGCATGGAGTGCAGGATTAGACGCTACAGTTATGCAAGCATCAGCAAGAGGACAGTTAGTTGAAATTGATAGTGCATTAACACAACTAAACTCATGGAGAGCAGACTTCGGTTCAACTCAAAACCAATTAGAGTCTTCAATTAGAAACTTGATGACACAAGTAACAAATACAAAAGCAGCAGAATCTGTAATTAGAGATGTAGATTATGCACAAGAATCTGCAAACTTTAATAAACAAAATATTATTTCTCAAGCTGGTACTTATGCTATAAGTCAAGCAAATAATGTAAGTCAGAATATAATGAGATTACTACAATAAATTAAATAATAAAATAATGAAAAACCTAAGTTTAAAAGCTTAGGTTTTTTTATAAGTCTTATGTATTTTAATCTAATATTAAGAAAAGGTATGTGATAATTTGATTATCAGGAGAAAGAAATGGAAACAAAAAGTTCTATCCCTAGCGATATTTTAAAACTGCAAAAGAAATTATGTGAATATGAAATAGATTCAAGAAATTACAATAAATATAAAAAAATTCTTTCTAAGCATATTAAAAAACATGCGATGAAAAGAAGAGTTAATAGTAATATAAAAACAATAAAAGTCATTCAAGACTTGGAATCTAATTAATCTAAATTTAAGAAAAGTTATATAATAATTATGGTTAATGTAGGTATAAATTTATACCGAAGGGTGAAAGTCCCTATGCTCAAAAGAAGAGATTCAAATGAGAATGTTTATTCGTCGTAACACAAGTTACAAAGTATCATAAATATTTAAAAGGATAAATTATGAGAATCAATACAAATGTAAGCTCATTAGTAGCACAAGAAGCAAATAAAAATACAAGTAATAGTATTTCAAGTTCATTAGAGAAATTATCAACAGGTTATAAAATCAATAAAGCTAGTGATGATGCATCAGGATTATCAATAGCAGATAAACTAAGAACACAAGCAAATGGATTAAATCAAGCAGTAGCAAATGGTAATTCAGCTGTAACACTAACACAAATAGCAGATAAAGCAATGGCAGAACAATCTAATATTTTAGATGTTGTAAAACAAAAATTAATCCAAGCATCAACAGCAACAACATCTGCAGAAGGTATTGAAGCTATTGGTAAAGATATTGATAAATTATTAGATCAAGTTAATAATATTGCAAAACAAACAACATATAATGGTACATCATTATTACAAGCAGGTGCAGCTAGTTCAGATTCTGCTACAGCGTTAACATTTCAAATGGGTACATTAGCAGCAGATACAATTGCAACAAAAGCTGGTGTTACTGCAAATACATCAGGATTATCAATTGATGTTTTACAGGCTTCGGCAAAAACTTGGACAGCAACAGCAGATAGTGCAGCAGGTCTTCAAAGTGCTGCTAGATTAAACCTTGATGAAGTAGATGCGGCACTTACAAAATTAAATGGATGGAGAGCAGACTTCGGTTCAACTCAAAATCAATTAGAGTCTTCAATTAGAAACTTGATGACACAAGTAACAAATACAAAAGCAGCAGAATCTGTAATTAGAGATGTAGATTATGCACAAGAATCTGCAAACTTTAATAAACAAAATATTATTTCTCAAGCTGGTACTTATGCTATAAGTCAAGCAAACTCTACAAGTCAAAATGTAATGAGATTATTACAATAGCTAAACAATAGATAGAAACCTAGCTTTATGGTAGGTTTCTTCTAAATTATTTATATAGGTATAAATTTATACCGAAGGGTGAAAGTCCCTATGCTCAAAAGAAGAGATTTAAATGAGAATGTTTATTCGTCGTAACAAAAGTTACAAAGTATCATAAATATTTAAAAGGATAAATTATGAGAATCAATACAAATGTAAGCTCATTAGTAGCACAAGAAGCAAATAAAAATACAAGTAATAGTATTTCAAGTTCATTAGAAAAATTATCAACAGGTTTTAAAATCAATAAAGCTAGTGATGATGCATCAGGATTATCAATAGCTGATAAACTAAGAACACAAGCAAATGGATTAAATCAAGCAGTAGCAAATGGTAATTCAGCTGTAACACTAACACAAATAGCAGATAAAGCTATGGCAGAACAATCTAATATTTTAGATGTTATTAAGCAGAAATTAATTCAAGCTGGTACAGCAACAACATCTGCAGAAGGTATTGAAGCTATTGGTAAAGATATAGGTAAACTTATTGACCAAGTTAATAATATTGCAAAACAAACAACATATAATGGTACATCACTTTTACAAGAGAGTGCTGCAGGAAATGCTGCAGGAACAGCATTAACATTCCAAATGGGAACATTAGCAGCAGATACTATTTCTACAAAAGCTGGAGTACAAGCGAATGAACTTGGTCTTTCAGCATTAACTTCTGCAAGAACAACAATTGCAGCTTTTACAGCAGGTGGAAGTGCAGGAGATATGCAGTTATCGGCAAGAAACTCATTAGCTGGTATGGATAAAGCACTTACAACACTAAATGGATGGAGAGCAGATTACGGTTCAACTCAAAATCAATTAGAGTCTTCAATTAGAAACTTGATGACACAAGTAACAAATACAAAAGCAGCAGAATCTGTAATTAGAGATGTAGATTATGCACAAGAATCTGCAAACTTTAATAAACAAAATATTATTTCTCAAGCTGGTACTTATGCTATAAGTCAAGCAAACTCTACAAGTCAAAATGTAATGAGATTATTACAATAGCTAAACAATAGATAGAAACCTAGCTTTATGGTAGGTTTCTTCTAAATTATTTATATAGGTATAAATTTATACCGAAGGGTGAAAGTCCCTATGCTCAAAAGAAGAGATTTAAATGAGAATGTTTATTCGTCGTAACACAAGTTACAAAGTATCATAAATATTTAAAAGGATAAATTATGAGAATCAATACAAATGTAAGCTCATTAGTAGCACAAGAAGCAAATAAAAATACAAGTAATAGTATTTCAAGTTCATTAGAGAAATTATCAACAGGTTATAAAATCAATAAAGCTAGTGATGATGCATCAGGATTATCAATAGCAGATAAACTAAGAACACAAGCAAATGGATTAAATCAAGCAGTAGCAAATGGTAATTCAGCTGTAACACTAACACAAATAGCAGATAAAGCTATGGCAGAACAATCTAATATTTTAGATGTTATTAAGCAGAAATTAATTCAAGCAGGTACAGCAACAACATCTGTAGAGGGTATCCAAGCAATTGGTAAGGATATATCAAAATTAGCTGCACAAATTGATAATATTGCAAAACAAACAACATATAATGGTACAGCTCTTTTACAAGAAACAACAACTAGTGCTGGTGTTGGAGTATCTTTAACATTTCAAATGGGTACATTAGCAGCAGATACAATTGCAACAAAAGCTGGTGTTCAAGCGAATACTTCTGGTCTTAATGGATTAGATGAAGTTTATACTCAAGCAAGTGCTTGGGGTGCAGCTGCAACAGATAGTGCAGGTGGTATGCAAGCTTCAGCAAGAGCATTAATGGATAACATAGACAGTTCATTAACAGAACTAAACTCATGGCGAGCAGACTTCGGTTCAACTCAAAACCAATTAGAGTCTTCAATTAGAAACTTGATGACACAAGTAACAAATACAAAAGCAGCAGAATCTGTAATTAGAGATGTAGATTATGCACAAGAATCTGCAAACTTTAATAAACAAAATATTATTTCTCAAGCTGGTACTTATGCTATAAGTCAAGCAAACTCTACAAGTCAAAATGTAATGAGATTATTACAATAATAATTTTAAGAATCTATTTTAAGCCCAAGTATAGATTACTTGGGCTTTTTTATTGACTTTGTAGAACAATTTAAATACAATCTTTTTATCATAGAACAAGGAATAAATTATGGATATTGATTTAGCAGAGATACAGCAATCAGTGATGATAGTATATCAAAAAAATTTAAATTTTTTAAAAGAGAATTTTTTTGATATATTTGAGAAATTAAATCGATTTTCAAAGGATTTAGAAGATGGTAAAATTAAAGAACAATATTCTTTAGAGTTAAAAGATGGATACTTTGATATATTAAACTATGAAAATAATGGTTACTATTATGCTACAAATAGTTATATTGATGCAGAAAAAAGAGCAGAACATGTAGATTTTACTACGAGTAGTTCTCTTGATCTACTTAGAAAAGATGGTGTATCTCAAAGATTATCTATGCCATATGGTTTAGGAGAAGTCCTTCCTGTGGTTGGATTTATTAATGAAAAAGTAGATTTAGAAAATGTAGAGTTTCAAAAGATTATGAAATTTGTTTACATAGGTATTGGGCTTGGGTATCATATTCAAGAAATTGAGAAAAAAATAGAATCTTATACAACTTTAATTGTTGAACCTGAACTAGAAATCTTTCGACTATCACTTTTTACAATGGATTATAGTATATTTGCAAAAGGAAATCGAACACTGGTCTTAAGTATTGGAGATGACGAAGCAAAGAGGGAACAGGATTTTACAGACTTTTATAGTATTCATAGTTATATGAACTATAATATTAAACATTATACCCTTTTAAAAAACTTGGATTATATTAAAACACATCTTATAGAATTTTGTGAAAATAATTATGCAGGAGCATTTCCTTATAACGCAGTTATAGAAAATGTAAAAAGAACTGTAGATTTTATTAGATCAAAAGATAGATTCTTGGTAGTTAATGATATTCAAGAGAAAAATATGTTTGGTTCGAAGGAGATATTATTAATTAGTGCTGGGCCATCATTAGATGACTATATAGAAATAATACAAAAGTATCAAGACAAATACATAATCGCTTGTGTGGATGTTATTGTAAAAAAATTAGAAAAATTTCAAATAGTTCCAGATGTTATATTTTCGATTGATCCATCTCCTTTATGTGCAGAATTTTTAACTACAGAAAACCCTGAATATTTAAAAAATAGTGTAATTATTCTTCTATCTCAACAACATCCCGATGTGATGGATATTTTGAGAGAAAGAAAATTAAACTACTATGTTAGTCAGTTTACAACTATAAATAAAGAAATTGGATGTCTTGGAAGTGTACCAAATGTAGGAACTTTTGCATTTCATGTTATGGCACACTTAGGTGGCAAAAAACTCTATACAATAGGAAATGATGCTGCATTTCATCAGGAAACAGGAGAAAGATATAGTTCTGATAGTGCTTATAGTCAAACTGAGTTTTTAGAGATAGAAAAAAGTAAAGAAGATATTATTTCAAAAGAAGATATTTTAGAGGTAAAAGGAAATTTAAGAGAGATAGTTAAAACAAATAGATCATTGATAAGTTTCAGAAGTAACTATGATAATGTTATAGGGAATATGAAAGAATATTTAAAGTATGAAGCATATAATTTATCTGATGGTGTATATATAAATGGTCTAGAGCCAATGACAAAAGATACTTTTATAGAATATTCAGCAAATATTGATATGAAAGATATAAATTTTATAAATATTTTTGATAATATATCTCAAGTGTTAGAAATAGACTGCTATAAAGATGACATTAAAATTATTAATAGTATTATACTTCGAGCTAAAAAGTTTCAGAAACAAAAAATAATTTCAAGAGATGATTTTCTTACTAAAAAACTTGATTTTATGATATGGATATTGGAAAAAGCAAAAGAATTATCTGTTGATGTATTTGGAAGTGTTTTTTTAGAATACACACATTTAGTTGATAGTTATATAAACTTTACAATCAATTTAAAACAAAAAAAACTATATACTCAAAAAAATTTAGAACTATTAAGAGATCATTGGGCGAAAGGTGTTATTGCAGTATTTAAAGATATGAAAGATGCAATAAGCTAAAAGTATTTTTTTAATACTAAATTTAACTCTTCGTTACTATTTATGATAAACTTTTTATCTAAATAAGAAGGAATAATGACTTTTTTTGAATCAATTTGAAGACTATATGTTGGTTTTTTTAATAAGGTACACTCTTTAAAAACAGAAGAATTGATACCAAAAACAATTTTAGAATAATAGATAAGTTCTTGTATATTACAAGAGTCCTTTACTATATTAAGATGAGAATATTTTCGTAATAAGATATTAAATTTTTCACTGTACTCTTTGGGATGTAATTTTAAAAATATGGGAATATTTAAACTTGACTTCTCTATTCCTTCTAAAATATCTTGTAGCATATCATATTCATTAAATCCATACTCAAGTCTATAAAAATCATAAATATATTCTGTTAAAATGACAAGATAATTCTCTTTATTTTCTTTTATAAAGGGATGAATACTATTTAGATTAAATCTCTTGAAAACTTGATGTAAAAACTGCGTGTAGATATCATCTTTAAAGATTATTTTGTGATCTATATATTTAATATTGGATTTAAATTTTTTTTGAAATACCCAAATCTCATCGGGAGTATATTTTTCAGGTAACAGCTTATCTTTATATACAAATCTCATATTAAAATGTATTGTATTATCAACTAATACAATTACTTTAGTTACCTCTTCTATTTTAGCTTGAACAATTGTATTTATCTCATACGAGGGATCAATACCAGATGTACCTGTAACAATCACATCAGTAGGTTGAAAAGGAACTTTTTTTTCACATATTAAAGAAGGGATATATTCTTTATAAATATTTTTAGCAACATTATCATAAGGAAAGACTAATATCTCTTTGTATTGCTCTTTATAAAGATAAGTGTATGCTAAAGTGATACTAGCACTTGCTGCATCATTAGCAAATACTAAAAGTCTATTTTTTAAGCTCATTAATATTATCACATACTTTTGTATATGCGAAGATAATATCTTTTATATCATCTTCAGTAAGAGGTCCTCTTGTTAAATCATGTTCCCATAAAGTATGATGATGAAGTTTTTCGACATTTGGACAAATCCCCTCTTCATAAGTTATGGTATCTTTAAAACAAAAGTTCTTTTTATTATATACTTGCCTTTGTTGAAATATAGGGAGTAGATAAATCGGCTTAACATACCCTTGATAGATAGGAACACCTTCATTTTCTCTATCTTCTACAGGTTCAAGTTCTGCTTTAACTGCCTCTATAAATGTATCTCTGCTAATACCAGCTATTTGTTCATCAAATTCAAACACTTGTATATAGTGAGCACTTTGTCTATTTTGTAAATTATTAGTTTTAATAAATGGGTATTTTTCAAGTGCATTATCATACATCTTTGCATATTTTTGTCGAAGGAGTACTTCATCTTCTAGTTTTTTTAACTGTTCAATTCCTATAGCTGCTTGGAGTTCAGTTATTCTTAAATTAAATCCGAGCATATTTGTAAGAGCTGTTTCTCCTTTATCTTCGATTACAGATTCTGCATGATTTCGAATGAGTTGCATTTTAGTTGCTAGAGTATCATTGTTTGTTGTACACATACCCCCTTCACCTGTATGAATATGTTTATGGTAGTTTAAGCTAAAAATACCAATATCACCTAATGTACCTACTTTTTTATCTTTATAAGTAGCAAGAGGAGCTTGAGCACAATCCTCTATCACATAGAGGTTATGTTCTTTTGCAATGCTCAATATTTCATCCATATCAGAGGGGATTCCAAAAATATGGACAACTATGATAACTCTTGTATTTCCATTAATTAGGCTTTTTAAGTGTTCTGTATCAAAGCCATAATTATCTGTATTAAGGTCACAAAAAACAGGTGTAGCATTGTATACAAAAGGAGCTGTTGCTGAAATAGACATAGAGTAAGGACTTACTATGACTTCATCTCCAAGTCCAATGCCACAAGCACCTAATGCAGCTACAATACCAGAACTATTTGAGTTAACACTTATTGTATGTTTAGCATCAAATTTTTGACTCCATTTTTTTTCAAACTCTTGTACTTTTTCCCCTCCATAAAAATCATCACACCAAGCTCCAATAAATTTTGATAACACTCCATTTTTCATAACTTTAGTTACCGCATCTATCTCCTTTTCTCCCATTGAATTATATTTAGGAAGTTTTTTTGTTCTTACTTTTGTACCACCATTAATTGCTAGCTTATTCATTATTGAACTCCTTTTGTTCTAAATGTTTATAAAATTCTATATTTTTTCGTTCATGTTCTACAAAATCAATTTGAAATGTGTTTTTGTGAAGTATATTATAAACATATTCATAGGGATATTTCATTATATTATCAAAGTCCAATAAAACTTTTTTTGTATCTACCAATGTTGTATAATCAGAATAGATAGTATCTTGAGTTGCCTTTTTTATTGTAAGGGTTTTTGCAGTATCCTCAATCCTTACTTTAGCTTTCTCAAAATAAAAATCTATATCAAATACACTATATTTACTTTCATCTAATCCGATTAAGTAAAAAGGTATCTGTTTTTCTTTGTATTCCACAATTGCCATAATATCGAGCGTAAGATCATTTTCAATTCCTTTTTGTGAAGAGAGTATTTTGATATCATGAATTTTTGGATTATTAAACAAAAAGTTTATAAGACTGATAAAGTGGCTACCATTATTTTTGATACCCTTAGTGTAAGTTCCAATAATTTTTTGAGGCTCCCCAAATAAAAGAGTATCTATTTGTTTTTGAAATTCTTGAATATTTGGTTCAAAAACTCTTATATAATTAATAATAAGCTTTTTTTCAATACTTTTATCAAAAAAATCTAAAGTATGCTTTCTATCAAATAGTGGTTTTTCTATTAAAAAGTATTGTATGTTTTTATTTTTTTTGAGTTTCTCAAATATTTCAAAGTGTGTAGATGTTGGAGTTGCTAGTACGACAATATCAATATCATTGTTATTTTCTATTATAGAAATATCAGTATAAAATGATACTGTAGGAAAGAATTCTTCTACTTTTATTTTATTTGTTGTATCTATATCTACACAATACTTTAAAGTAAAATTCTTATTTTTGTACAAAGCTTTTACATGTGATAAAACAGTTTGTGTCTCTTTTTTATCATCATATAATAAGGAGATATTTCCAAGACCAATTACAGCAACATTTAAAATCACTCTAAGCCTTTACGATGTATATCTTTGTTTATTAATATCCACTGAGGGTTCTTTTGAGCAACTTTTATAATATCTTCTATTGTATAGGTGTCATTTTCAAAACAATTATCAATCTTTTCTATAATATTAAAATCTTCTATAGTATCTAGTGTTACAGAAAGTTCAGGAAAAAAAAGATTTTTTGGTGCATCTATATTATGAGTTTTGTACTGATTTGAGGTATAAAAAAATGCAGATACATGTTCTTTATCTATAAAATCTAACTCTCTGTTATCATTAATAGTTTTTAGAGCCTCTAGTGAAAAAACTTCTACAGCCATTCCTAAAGGATATGTTTCTTCAATACAGTTTGATACATATTCATAATCATTGTTTAAGTAACACTCAATAACTTCATCAATGAGTTTTGGGTCTATAAGAGGACAGTCACCTGTGAGTTCAATTACTATATCGCTGTTATTTACAATATGAGAATTTAAAACTCTTTCATAAACATTATTTTCACTTCCTCTATAATACTTGATTTCATTTATTTCACACCATTTTATAATAGGATCATCTTCTGTATTCGTAGTTGTAGCAATAATAATTTCATCAAGTTTTTTAGATCTTTTAACTCTTTTAACCATAAGTTCTAAAGCAGGAATATTATTTATTTTTTTTAAAACTTTTCCTGGTAATCTACTTGATGTCATTCTTGCTTCTATTGAGGCTACTATTTTTTGTTTTGGTTTTCTATATTCATCTTTTAATAATCCATACAAATAGATATCAAAATAAGAGGAATCTCTTCTAATCTCAGATCGTCTAGTACCTTCAAGTTTCATTCCTAGTTTTTCTGCAACTTTTTGCATACCTATGTTGTCACTCGTTGTACCGGCTGAAACTTTATGAAGGTTTAACTTGTTAAAACAATGTTGTATTACTCTATGAAAAGCCTCGTATCCATATCCACTGGACCAATAATCTCTATCTCCGAGTAATATAGAAATCTCACAAGTAGAATTTAAAAGGTCAATATCTTGAATAGCAATATTTCCGATATGCTTATGGGTTAATTGATCAAAAATTGCTAAAACTATACAAGAGGAATCATTTTGAATATCTTCAACATAACGGGATGTTTTTTCTTTTGTATTTGGAAAAACTCCATGAGAGTTGTATTGTGTTATTTTAGAACCATTTAGCCAATTTATGTAGCTAACATTTAGGTGTTTTTCTTCGAGTGGTTCAAAGTATAAACGGTTTGATCTTAAAAAAATATTTTTATTGTTCATTATCAACTCCTTTATTATTTAGAATTCTTACATCGATGTTATTGTTATCCAACTCTCGTTTAATATCATTTGGTGTGTATTTAGAGAAGTGAAATATATACGCAGCGGCAATAGCATCTGCCCCATTTTTTATAGCTTCTACACAATGTTTTGGAGTTCCAGCTCCTCCATTTATGATGATTGGAATTGATAGTTTATTTTGAAAGTAATCTAAAAGTTCTAAATCATAACCATTTGTTGTTCCATCATTATCCACAGAGGTTAAAAGAATTTCTCCTGCACCATATTTTTCATACTCTAAGGCTAATGTTAATGGATCAATATCTAAAATACCATCTTTTCTCGTATAGACTTTGTAATGGTTATCTTGTTTTTTGACATCGATTGAACAGACAATACATTGTGAACCAAAGATAGAAGAAGCTTTTTTTATAAAGTTTTTATCCTTAATCGCTTTTGAATTTATAGATACTTTATCAGCACCAGCATTTAATACTTTATATATATCTTCTATGGAGTTTATTCCCCCACCTATGGTAAGTGGCATAAAGCACTCGTCTGCTATATCTGTTATAATTTCAGTATTGATCTCTTCATTATGTAAGCTAGCATCTATATCCAAAACTATTAGTTCATCTACATTACGAGAGTTGTAAATCCTTGCAGTTGAAGTTGGATGACCAACTGTTCTAAAAGAATCAAATTGTACACTTTTTACAAGCTGCCAATCTTTTAAAAGAACACAAGGTATTACTCTATGTTTTAACATTTTTATAGCTCCCAAAAATTTTTGAGTATTTGTAAACCATCTGTTTGACTTTTTTCAGGATGAAACTGTACTGCAAAAATATTATTTTTGGCTATGGCAGAAGTAAATTCAAATCCATAATCAGTTGTAGCAATAGATACTTTTTCTTTTTCTTTAAAGTAGTATGAGTGTACAAAATAAAAATCTTTGTGATTATCTATGTTGGCAAATAATTTATTTTGTTCATTTTGAAATGAAATTTCATTCCATCCTACATGAGGAATTTTTAATTTTTGAGTATCAACAGTAAATTTAACAACCTCTGCATCAATCCACCCCAATCCTAAAGTTTCCCCATTCTCATAACTTTTATTTGCCAATAGTTGCATCCCTAAGCAGATACCTAAAAGAGGAGTTTTATCTTCTATCACTTTTTTATTAAGAATTTTTATTAAATTTAATTCTTCTAAATATCTCATACCATCTTTAAATGCACCAACACCCGGTAAAACAAGTTTATCTGCATTGGAAATAGTTTTTATATCATTAGATATTATAGCTTCACAGCCTATTTTTTCAAAAGCTTTTTGTACTGAGCGAAGATTACCCATTTTATAGTCAATGATTACTAAGCTATTATTTGACAAGATACTCTTCTTTTTTTACTAATGATCCATCAATATCTTTTAAAAATTTTCCATTCTCATCTCTTTTAAAAATTCTTTTATTTGTATACGAATCTACAATTTTATCAAACCCTTTTTGCGTAAAACCTGTGTATTCAAGATACTCTTTAATAGCTTTTTTAGGTGGAATCCCATCATATTTATTTACTAATCTCACACCTTCTTCTCTTGATATATACCCAAGACGAATATCTAAACAAGCATTATCAGTAGCTCTACCGTAGCCATATTTGACATATTTTAAATAGTCATGTAGGTGGTTACTATAGCAGTCTAAATTTTCAAAATTTTCATAAGTTGTTTCAACGGCTCTATCTTGAACTGTAAATCCATGTTCTTGTGCCTTTGTAAGAACTTCCCTTAAATCCCACTTGAAATAGTATCCTAAAAATAATCCAGTAACACCAACTCTATGAATATCTTCATCTTCTACATAAGTATATAAAGATAAGTCTTTTTGTGTTAAACCATCAACTCCTATCATATCAGAAATTCTATTTCCCAAAAGTCCACCAAACTCTTCAAGCCATTGCCTATCAAGTGTATTTCTTGTTTTACTCGAAGCTGGTCCTCCATATTCTAGCTGAGGACTCTCTCCCCATATAATAAGTGGTATATTAAAATTTACTGCCATTTTTGGAACAGTAGTAAATATACCTAAATGGTTTTGCCATTCATTATCACCTGTTCTTTGAAAAGCTTCTTTTGCTAGTTTTTTATAAACTATGGGATTTCTTTTTATATGGATTAAATCTACACCTAAATTATTCAAATTATCAAGGTTTTTTCGTCCTATTTGCGTTGGAATTGTAGGTTCAAAACATACACAAAGAGGGTTGAGTCCTAACTCAAGTACTTTCAAAACTTGATAGGTCGAATCTTTTCCTCCACTTACTCCTATGATACAGTCATAATCTGGATGAGACTTATAATTTTTTACAAGTTCTAAAAACTCTTTTTCTCTAGCTTTCCAGTCTATCTCTTTGTTTTTTGATTCTTGTGATCTACAAGCATCACATACTCCATTTTCATCAAAGTGAAGATCAGGTTTTGTATTTGGCATTACACATTTTGTACAAATTTTCATTTTCTTTTCCTTAATATTACTTGTAGTTTGTATCCTTGTAAAGTTTCATGGAGTTTTTCTTCATCAATAATATTTGGAATAAATTCTTTATTTGTAGTATTTCCTAGGTATGGATTTTCATAGCTTAAAAAGTTGTTAATAATACCTATTTCAGATATAACTGTTTTTAAGTTCAATACTTCCAAGTCGCATCTATTTGCTAGTTGTTTTATGGTTTTAACTCCATAAAGGTTAACATGTTCTAGACCATCATACATATTGCAATGTTCTTGAAGTATTTTTGCAGCAAGTGAATCGGAACTCGGAATTTGCAAGAAAATTACTCCATTTTCAGTAAGCAAGTTTTTCATAGTGTTTAAATAAAATTCTCCATCAACTATGTGTTCAAAGACATCCCACATAGTAATAGCATCAAACTTCGTATCAAAGGAGAGATTTTCAAGAAGTTCATTAAAGACTGTATGCCCTTTTTTTTTCACAAATTCAAACTCTGCTTTGTTTAATTCTACTCCATAAGTACTAAGATTTTGTTCTTTTGCTAAATCTAAAAAAGTACCAGAAGAACATCCTATATCTAATATATTAGATATATTAGGATTGTTTTGTTTAATTGCTTGAAGACCTCCATTATAAATAACAGTATAAAAATTATCTGTATCTGATTCTACAACTTCAGATTGTTCTGTATGATTTGTTTGATAGTAGTCTATGATAGCTTCATCAGTAAAGACAGGATTCAGATATACCATAGTACAATCTTGACATTTTACATAAGTTCCACCCTCTTTAGAGAAAATTGATGTGTAACTTTTACCATCACAAACAGGGCAAGTTCGTATTTTTGTAAACTTATCTAAGAATAATCCTGTGCTAGAATCGATATATTTTTTGTGATTTTCTATACTTTCATCCCACATTTTCATTCTCTTTTCGTGGAGTTCTTTTACAGTTTGGGTTGTTTTTATCATGATAATACCTTCACTTAATTAATATTGATTATATTTAACTTTTCTTAAATTTAGTTTAATCTGTTTCCAAAACTATATTCTTTTTTTGCTTTTTTCCCTAGTACTTCATCTAAATATTTTGGATGTTTTCCATATCCGGGTCTCACACTTCTTATATTTTCTTCTGTAAAAAGTTCACCTTTTTTTATATCTTTTGCAACATATAAACTTCTAGAAAATTGTCTTGATTTTTGCTTTTTTTCTGTCATAGAGTAGTCAACTTTTCCGATAAGTTTCTCTGTATCTCTTATTGCTTTTACCATATCGCTAAACTCTTGCTTATCCATAGAAAATTCAGCATCAGCTCCACCTATTGATTTGTCAAGGATAAAATGTTTTTCTATAACTTTTGCACCAAGTGTCACTGCAACTATTGGTGCCGTACTTCCTAAAGTATGGTCTGAAAATCCACTTATTACGCCAAATGTTTGGGCAAGATTTGGAATCGTTTTTAAGTTTGCATCTTCTAGTGGTGCTGGATAGCTACTTGTACATTTTAGTAAAATGATATTGTGGTTACCAACTTTTTTACAAATATCTACCGCATCTTGTATCTCATCTATGGTTGCAATGCCAGTTGATATGATGATAGGTTTCATTTTAGATGCTGTATATCTAATGAGTTCATAATCTGTTATCTCAAAAGATGCTATTTTATACGCACTTGGATTAAATTTATCTAAAAAATCTACAGCTGTTTTATCAAAAGGGGAAGAAAATATGTTTATTCCTATTTCTCTTGCATAAGAAAATAGTTCCTCATGCCATTCCCATGGAAGATATGCTTCGTTATATAAATCATACAGTTTTTTATCATCCCAAAGAGTTCCCCCTTTTATAATAAAGTCTTCTTTATCACAATTAAGTGTAATAGTATCAGCAGTGTAAGTTTGAAGTTTTATAGCATTTGCACCACACTCTTTGGCTGCTGTAATTGTTTCTTTTGCAATTTCGATTTTACCACCATGATTGGCACTGAGTTCTGCTATAATGTATGTTCCATCTTTTAGTAAATCAAAATTACCAATTTTCATTTTTCAACTCCATATATATAATCTCTTTATTTTCTTTATTTTTTGATTGAATTTCTTTAAAATTAAACTTTTGATATAGTTGTATGGCAGTCACATTAGTTTTATACACTTCAGCTTTTAAGACCTGTACTTTTAAAGTTTCAAATGCATATGTACATATTTCACTTAAAAGTAAAGTTCCATATCCTCTTAAATCAGGGTTTGAGTAAATACCCAATTCTGCTTCATATTTTGTAATATTAATAAAATCAATCACTCCTATATTTAAGGAGTTCTCTTTTACTAAAAAATATTTTTTATCGTCTCTTTTTTTTAGAGATTCGATAAAATTTAAATGATCATCAAGTAAAATATCTAAATTATTGTGCATAACAGATTTGATTTTAGGATGATTTCTCCAGTTTAAAATCATTACTTTTTCATCATATTCTAAATTTATAAAATTTATTAACTCTATCATTGGTTCTCTTTTAAATATTTGTGTAGTTTATTTAGTAGCGTTTGTTTATCAAATTTTTTCAATACATCAAGTTTTTGCTGTTTTAAATACTGGTACATATCATTTTGATTTTCAGCTGTTTTAATAGCAATTAAAGGAACCTTCATAAAATACACCTCATTTACAGTCACACTAGGAGTTACTATAGCCAACTCACTTTTATTTATCAGTTTTGCTATTTTATTTGAATTTATATGTAATTTTATCCAAGACTTATCTTTACAATACTTTTTCAATTCTTCAAGATTTTTATTAGCAGTAGTTGTAACTAGATTTACTTTTAAGTTTGTAAACTTTTTGAGTACTTTTAATATTTTAATATTTATATTACTGTGATCAGCCCCACCCATTGCTATAAAAATAGTTGTAAAATTATTATTCTTTTTCTTTTTTCTTTTCTTTATTTCTTCCAAGAACTCATCTCTTAGTAAAGTATAATTATCTCCACAACGAAGCTCACACTCTTTTGGAACTAATCCTTTATATCTTTTTTTATCTGCGCTTATATTGTGATTTAATAATATATCGCAGTCGTGTTTTTCATAGGTATCATCAAAACTAAGTATTTTTAAATGAGGATTATTATCTTTTAGTTTTTTTTCAAACTTACAATCAATATCATAATGATCTATGACAATCATACCTATTATTAATTTTTGGATTAGTTTGTCTAACTCTTCATTATTATTTGATTTTAGTATTTTTAGTTGATAATTGGCTTCAATAATTTTATGATTTATATTTCCTTTTAAATCTTGAGTAGCAAAGATTATATGGTTACCTTTTTTTGCATATTGTTGTGCTAAAACTAAATCTCGCATAATATGACCGGTACCTATGGTAGAGGATGAATCTGCTCGAAAGAGAATATTATTTGACATCTTTAACCTCTTTTGATGTAATATTCTTACATTTCGCCCTAGTTGGCATTCCTCTTCTTTTAGAAGAGGTAATTTTCATAAATTTATTGTTTAATACTTGATACATAAGTTCAGCTCGTTCCCAATCCTCTAAAGTATCAATGTCCTGAACTAAATGACGAGGTAAAATAATAGGAATACTATCTTTGCTAAACATCACTTCATCTGATTTTTTACCATATTTTGTCCAGTAAAACTGACCAGCATCGTGATAGGCTTCTTCTAAGTCTTGACTTCTTGTCATATAGTGTTCAGGTGTGAACATTTCACATCTTCCATCACCATTTAGTTTAAATGTTCTTTGAATTGGAAAAGGCATAGTTGTTGCACTAAAAGCATTTATAGCATCGCTTGTTTGAAGTTGTTGGTAACCATCTATGAGATACTTTTTTTGTAGAAGTGGTGCTGTGGCATAGATAGTGCAGATATACTCATACTCTTCACTTTGAGCTTTTAGGTACTCTATAGTATGATTTACAACTTCACCCGTACCTGTAAAATCATCACTAAGTTCAGGCGGTCTTATAAATGGTACTTCTGCCCCATATTTTCTAGCTATCTGAGCTATGTTTTCATCATCAGTACTGACTATTACTTTATCAAAAAGCTTTGAGTCAAGTGCGACCTCAATACTATAAGCAATAAGTGGTTTACCAAAAAAGTCTTTTATATTTTTTTTTGGTATTCTTTTACTTCCACCTCGTGCTGGTATTATGGCTATGGCATTCGTGTTCATATCAAAATCTCAAATAAGGTTTTTATCACATACTTTTGTTCATCACTTGTCAAACTATAATACATAGGAAGTGAAAAGCACTCTTCATAATACTTATCCATCATAGGTGTTGATTCATTTCCATATCCAAGTTTTTTATAAAAAGGCTGTTTATTTATAGGGATATAATGAAGTTGTATCCCTATGTTTTTCTCTTTCGTTTTTATAAACAACTCCTTTTTAGTGATCTTAAGCTTTGTAAAATCAACTTGCACTACATACAGATGATAGGATGATTTACCACTATTAAAAGTATAGAGTGGTTTTACCATAGTTCTTTCAAAAGCTTTATCATATTTTTTGGCTATGTTATATCTTTTTTCTATAAATGTATCTAGTTTGGAAAGTTGAGAGAGTCCCAACGCACATTGAATATCGGTAATACGATAGTTAAATCCTAATGAGTGCATCTCATATTCCCATGGTTTCATCTCTGGTGTTTTTATCATACCGTGTGATCGTAAGGTTAGAAGTTTTTCATAGACCTCTTCTGAATTTGTAGTAATAGCACCACCTTCTGCTGTGGTAAGGTGTTTTACAGGATGAAAAGAGAATATTGAACAATCAGAATTTTGACAACTACCAGCTTTTATACCATCATAAATAGCTCCAATAGCATGGGCATTGTCTTCTAGTATTTTGATACCATAAGTCTTTTTTAGATATTGTAGTTTTGTTTGATTTAGCAAATTTCCTGAAAACGAAACACCATAAAGAGCTTTTATGTTTGGGTCTTTTTGAAGAGCTTGTTCACATAAATCTAAATCTATATTTCCATCATTAGCTATATCTATAAATATTGGTTTTGCTTTTGTATAAAGTATAGCGTTACTTGTCGCTAAAAAAGAGTTTGGAGTTGTTAAAACTTTATCATTTTCACTTAGAAGTACAAGTGAAGATAAATGCAAAGCAGCTGTTCCATTGCAAACAGCCACACAATATTTTGCCCCACAATAATCAGATATAGCATCTTCAAACTCTTTTATTTTTGGACCAGTGGTTAAAAAATCTGATTGTAAAGTATCTACAACATTTTGTATATCTTTTTCATCAATGAATTGCTTACCATAAGGTATAAAATTCATTGCTTTAGTCCTTTGCCATCTTTAAGAGTTCTTCATTTGTGAGCCATTGGGTATTATTTCCAGAATTGTATTCAAAACCTTGTTTTACAGGAACACCAACTTCTCCTAGTTTATTTTTGGCATAATCGCATTTTCTAGTAAAAGTAATAGTTGGTTTGATCACAAAGTGATCGTCAAATTCAAGAGTAAGGTGACTATCATCTGCTGGACACATTATCTCATGGAGCTTTTCTCCTGGTCTTATTCCTACTATCTCATGCTCAAGATTAGGTGCAATTGCATTTGCCATATCTACTATTTTCATTGATGCAATTTTAGGTATAAATATCTCTCCACCTTGCATTCTATCAAAGTTTTTTAGTACAAAATTTACACCATCTTCAAGAGTGATAAAAAATCGTGTCATTTTATCATCTGTGATAGGAATTTTTTTTGCACCTTCATGGATAAGTTTTCTAAAAAATGGTACAACACTTCCACGGCTTCCTACGACATTTCCATATCGTACAACTGCAAAAGATGTTTCTTGTTCCCCTACGAGATTATTTGCAGCAACAAAAAGTTTATCGCTTGCTAGTTTTGTCGCACCATAAAGGTTTACCGGATTTGCTGCTTTATCAGTTGAAAGAGCAATCACTTTTGAAACTTTGTTTTCAATAGCTGCATCGATAACATTTTGTGCACCGTTGATATTTGTTTTGATACATTCCATTGGATTATACTCAGCAATTGGCACATGTTTTAAAGCAGCTGCATGAATAACAAAGTCAACATCTTTCATCGCTTTTTTTAGTCGATCAGCATCTCGAACATCACCTATAAAATATCGCATACAAGACTCATTGAAATCTTGTGCCATTTCGTATTGTTTGAGTTCATCTCTACTAAATATGATGATTTTATTAGGTTTATAATTTTTTAAAAGTATTTGTGTATATTTTTTACCAAAACTTCCAGTTCCACCTGTTATGAGTATATTTTTTCCATTGAACATATTAAATCCTAATATTGAGTTGTATTAAAGTGTATATTATTTTACAATAATATACTCATCTTCAAAATAAATTTTATCATCAATACCTATTACTTTCTCTTCATTATCAAATGAGAAATCATAAATTATTACATCTGTAAAATCAGGTGAAATCTTGATAAGGTATCCTTGTGATTCAAGTGCGTATAAGTTTTCGCCAAATGCAAGAGCATTGATTTTTGCAAACTTGAATTTTTTTGATGCTAAAATATTCAGAGAAGTATCATACTTAAGAATTCTACCATCTAATGTAGCAACATATATAAAGTCATCTTTAATGATGATATTTTGTACCTCTACATCTTTTATATTGGCTTTCCCCTCTATAAATGTAAAAAGTTTTTTTGAAGTTGCTGCAACTAAGGCATCATCAATCTCTTGTAAAAAGATTATATTGTTTACATCACTTTGGGGATCTATATTGATTGTTTTTACTATAGATTTATTTTTAATATCAACAATAACAACTTTCCCATCTAGTGTAGGATATAAAATAACAGTATTTAAAAAAACAGGATTTGTAATTTTTATATTATTTACAACAGATGTTTGTAGATATTCTTTAAATAGTACTTGTTTTGTATTTAAGTCATATAAAACAATAGAGTTATCCATCGAACCAAAAGCTAATAAGTTTTTGCTTTTAGAAGCAGATATGATGTTTTTATCAAAAGAAATTACTTCATCTAAATTTTTATTTTTAATATGGATAGAAGCATTGTCATCAGCTGATAAAATAGTATTATCTATATAGTTTAAAAATGTATATCCCTCTTTTGTGTGAGTATGAACACCTTTTTTTGAAACATAGGTATAGTTTTCTAAAGTTGCACCATTTGCATTTAAGTCAATAATTGAGGCCTCTAAATCGAGTGAATCACTTTTGAAGCTAATTGTATCTTCTGGTTCAAAATATTTTTTTGAACTACACCCTGTAAATAGAATCAAAAATAGTAATGTAAATGATAATAATTTAGTCATATTGTGTTCCTTATTTTGTTAACAAAAAATGCTCAAGCATTTTGGCTAGTGGAGATACTTCTGATTTATCACTGATAAGTTTTAGAGTCTCTTTTGCTTCAGTATATTGTGATTTTTCTGTTTGGATGAGTGCTTTATTTAGAAGTGCAAAATCTTTAAGAAGAAATTTTTGTTCTTGTGTTACTTCATCAATTTTTTCGATGCTATTTTCTTTGATGGCATTTTTGTACTGTACTAATTGTTTGAAAAATTCTGCATTTGTTTCTTTTGTTGTATCTATTTTATATTGAAATATTTCATATAGTTTTGGATTTTTTGTTTTTAAAATAGCAAGTGCTTCTTTGTCATTTGGATTTTTAAGTAAAGTATTAAATGCTATATTTGCATGAAGCGTATTTTTTTCTGTTATATATGATGATGTATAATAACCTATTATTGATAGAATTATTGCAGCTACAAGTGTCAATAGTATTTTTTTATATTTTTTGAAGAACTTTTCAACTTTGAAAAAGTTTTCGATATAACTCTCTTCTGCTGATATCTCTTTTTTGATATAGTCAACATCTTCTTTTAAACTCATATTATAAACCTTATTATGTATTATTTTAAGCAATAGTATAGCTAAAGTTTATTTATTATATGTTTAGAGTCGTTTAGATATTTACAGCTTCTAAATACAACCATGCATGATTTTTCTTTTCAAAGGCACTTTTTTCTGTAAATGAATAATCTTTTGCGTCATGTGTTATCTTTGCATGAAATGTGACATAAGAGCGTTTGTCATTTTCAATAAACTCAATTATAGTAAGTTTTTCAAATTTATAATTTGAAGTAAAGTCTAAAATTTCTTTTTTCCACTGCTGTGTATCATCTGTAAAATCTATATTTTGTTCATGTGTTGTTTTGATAATATAATCTGCATTGTGTAAGTAGTATGCACAATACCTAGATCTCATAAGTTGTAACGCAGTTTTTGGTAGTATCCCTTTGTGGAAAGGTTGGCAACATTTTTTATATTTGTTACCACTTTCACAAGGACAAGAAGCGTTAGCAGAGAGTTTGATAATAAATCTCTACTTTAAATCTTTTTTAGCTTTTTCAGCTCTTCTTCTTTTTGTTGGATCAAGTTCTCTTTTTCTTAATCTAATGTTTTCAGGAGTAACTTCAACAAGCTCATCATCTTCAATCCACTCTAAAGCATGCTCTAAAGACATATCTTTAGCAGGGATAATTTTAATAGCTTCATCTGCACCAGATGATCTTACATTTGATTGTTGCTTAGCTTTTACAGGATTAACATCAAGATCATTTGCTCTTGAATGCTCACCAATAACCATACCAGCATAAACTTTAGTTTGAGGAGAGATAAACATAATTCCTCTATCTTGTAAGTTAAAGATTGAGAATGCAACAGCTTCACCTTGTTCAGTTGATGTAAGTGCTCCATTCATTCTTGATGTAACTGCACCAGAGTGTGGTCTAAACTCTAAGAATGAGTGGTTCATTACACCTTCACCTTTTGTATCAGTAAGGAATTGACCTCTGTATCCGATTAATCCTCTTGCAGGAATTTCGAATTCAACTCTAGTTTGTCCATCACCCATTGGTACCATGTTTGACATTACAGCTTTTCTTTTCCCTAGAGTTTCAATAACAGCACCAGAAAATTCATCTGGAACATCACAAACTAAATGTTCAAAAGGCTCACACTTAACACCATCGATCTCTTTAACAATAACTTCTGGTCTAGAGATTGAAAATTCAAAACCTTCTCTTCTCATATTTTCAGCAAGAATAGTGATTTGTAGTTCACCTCTACCTCTTACTTCAAATGCAGCTTCACCTTTAGCTTCATATTGCATAGCAATGTTTGTGTTCATCTCTGCATCAAGTCTTTCTTGAATTTTATTAGAAGTAACAAATTTACCTTCTGTACCAGCTAATGGAGAGTTATTTACTGCAAATGTTACAGATAAAGTAGGCTCTTCAATATGTAATGGATCAAGAGGCATTGGGTTTTTAGGATCACATAAAGAATCACCAACATCAACAGTTTCAAAACCAGCAATAGCAACAATATCACCATGTCCAGCTTTATCGATATCCATTTTTTCAAGACCTTTAAATCCAATAAGTTTAGAGATTCTTCCGTTTACTTTTTCTCCGTCAGCTTTCACTAAAGTAACATTTTCACCCATAGAAACTGTTCCATTAAAAATTCTAGCAATACCAATTTTACCAATAAAGTTATCATATCCAAGTGTAAATACTTGTAGTTGAAGACCATTGTCATCAGAACCAGTTGGTTCAGGAACCTCTTCTAAAATCATATCTAATAATGGAATCATATTTTCATTATCACTATCTAATGTTAATCTAGAGATACCATTTTTAGCTGCTGCATATACAACAGGAAATTCAAGTTGCTCTTCAGTTGCACCCATTTGGTCAAATAGGTCAAATACTTCATCAACAACTCTATCTGGCTCAGCAGCATCTTTATCAATTTTATTTACTACAACGATTGGTCTATGACCAATTTCAAGTGCTTTTTTAACAACAAATTTAGTTTGTGGCATAACACCTTCTTGTGCATCTACAAGTAATAAAACAGAATCAACCATTTTAAGAACTCGCTCAACTTCTCCACCAAAATCGGCATGGCCCGGAGTGTCAATGATGTTAATTCTTACATCTTTGTAGTCAATAGCAGTATTCTTAGCAAGAATAGTAATCCCTCTTTCTTTTTCGATATCATTACTATCCATCATTCTGTCTTCAGTTTCTGCTCTGTCATCGAATGTACCAGATTGTTTTAGTAGTTCATCTACAAGTGTTGTTTTACCGTGGTCAACGTGCGCGATAACGGCAATATTTCTAATATCTCTCATATATTCTCCTAGGCTTTAAACCTTCTATTAATTTTCGCGATTATATCAAAATTTTAATTTAATAGTTATTAAGTGTATTGATTTTACATAAAAAAAGGGAACTTCAATTTGAAGTTCCCTTTTTTATTTTTAAGATAGTTTATTATCTTCTAGCGTATGCTGCGTCTGCTAAATCACTTGTGTTTACAATGTAAGGTACAAGAGCCATGTGTCTTGCTCTTTTAATTGCATTTTCAACTTGCTCTTGAAATCTTTTAGATGTTCCAGTAAGTCTTCTAGGCATAATTTTACCTCTTTCAGACATAGAGATTTTTAATAATTCTCCATTTTTGTAATCGATGTAATCTAATTTCATTGCAGAGTATTTACAATATTTTTTTGCGAATTTTCTTCTTTCAGCCATAACTGTTCCTTTTATATTCTTCTAAAGACTAAAACGGTATTTCGTCGTTGTCTATATCAATTGTAGGTATGTTTTGTTCATAAGCATTCTGCCCTGAGTGCATACCACCACTTTGTTGTTGCTGTGGCGCATTATAATTTTGTTGTGCTGGTTGACTATATTGCTGAGCTTGAGCATTATAGTTTTGCTGTTGTGGTTGATTCATTTGCTGTGGTGCATTATAGTTGTTTCCACCCATATCTTGTGAATCAGATTTACCGTCTAAAAACTTAAATTCTGTTACACTCAATGCATGTCTACTTCTATTTGTTCCATCTTGTGCTTTCCATTGTTGGAAAACCAATCTTCCCTCAAGCATAACCTTAGAACCTTTTCGTACATATTGATTGAAAATCTCACCACCTTTACCAAATATAGAAAAATCTAAAAAACAAACTTCATCAACTTGTTCTCCATTTTGTTTTTTATATTTGTGGCTAGTTGCTATAGCACCATTTGCTATAGCACTTCCACTTGGAAGATATTTTAACTCAATATCTCTTGTTAGGTTTCCTATTGTTATCACTTTATTGTACATAAAAAATTCCTTTTAATTAGCACTAAAATTATTTTGCAGTTGCTTTTTCTGAACGCTTAGCAGCTTCTTCAGACATTGCTGTCCAGTGCTTGATCTCTGTTTTACTTTCAGACTTAATGAAAATAAATCTAATGATATTTTCATTTACTCTGTAATTTCTTTCTAATTCAGTAATTGATTCAGAAGGTGCAGTAAAGTAGATTACATAGTAGTAACCTCTTTTTTGCTTTTCGATTTCATAAGCAAGGTTTCTTGAACCCATATCATCAACAGAAACGATTGTTCCACCATTTTTTTCAATATTTGCTTTTACAGTTGCAATTTCTGCTTGAGTTTCCTCATCTGTAAGTGTCGCTTTAACTATAAACATAGTCTCATAATGTCTAATTCTAGCCATTCTTTCTCCTTTTGGTTTTAAGCCGGTAAACAGGAATTTATCAGCAAGGTAAGGGGTGATAATTTAAATAAAACTTAAATTATTTCCACTTTGAATGGCGATTTTATCTTAAACTAGCTGAGAATTTCCTAAAACAAGCTTGGGTATAACTATTTATCTCCAAACCCTTTTTTGTTTTTAGTTCTAATTCTAAATTTAAAAAGAAATTTAACATCTCTGTAAATTCGTCATTGTTAAACTTCATAGCAATACTTGCTCTTGCATTTGCTATATTAGTTGGAAGTTTATATCCCCAAATCTCTAAAATATTGAGTTGACCATTGAGTTTTAAGTAGCTATTGATACTAAAAAGTTGTTGTATGAAAGATGTTGTTTGATTGATAAGATTTATCTCATTCATCCCCTCTTCTAAAAGCATGTATAAATCTTTATTGATAGCTTGAGCTGTAAAGAGTTTATTAAAAAAATCATCTAATGAAACAGCACCCATACCAAAACATTGTGCATTTATTATATTTGCTGTAATGGGTGTTTGAAGTATCGATAATTTATTTAAATCATTCACAGCAAGACTTAAATTTTTTTGATGCATATTATAAAGGTATTGTAATTCTCCGAATCCACATTGAATATTTTTTGAAATGGCAACTTCATTTAAAATATGAACAGCCTCCTGGTCAGTTGGAGCAAAAAACCGTACTTCACAAGAATTGGTTTTTTTAGTAAAACTTTTTGCCATCGTTTTAAAATCAGTATCTCCTACGCAAGAGACTATAAGATAACTTTCAGGATTAGTATTACAAAATTTTATAAGCTCATCAAGTTCTTTTTTTGGAATCTTTTTTTGAGTTTTTATTAAAAGTATATTTGAAGATGCAAAAAGTGAAGATTGTGATAGATAATTTTCGCAATCTTTAAAGTTATATTCATCAAAGTATATCTTTCTGATCTCATCATCATTTGCTAATTTTGATGCTACTTTATTTGAATAAGTATCAACTAAATAATCACATTGACCATAAAACATATAGGCATTATATTGAATATTGGAAGTAAATTCATTGTCAAATTGTTTTTTGTACATTTTAAACTATATTTCCAGTAATTTTTTTAGAAATTATATCACTACTTGCTATTTTCACTTTCACTTGAGAAAAGAGTTTTTCACCACCATAGTTTTCTATATGTACTCTGGCACCTTTTACACCTTCAATGAGTTTAACCAATATTGTATCTGTATCAACAATAGTTGCAAGATATATTTTTCCAATATTTTTACTTAAATATCTAGCATATTTTCTATCTTCGTAGTCCCAAACAAGTCTTGCAATCTCTCTTTCTTTTATACTTATATCTTCACAAATAGTTTCTATATTTTCTGGAATTTTACCTGTTTTTAAAATACGATGTAATACCAAATCAGAATATCTTCGTATAGGTGAAGTAAAGTGTGAATAATCAGTAAATCCAAGACCAAAATGTGGTTTCTTAATACTTGAGTAGGATGCTTGTTGTTGTGATTGAATTATGAGTTCATCTACTTCTTGTTCTAAGTTAGCCTTTCGTGCCAGTTTTTGAATAGAAATAATAGTTGAATGAACATCTTCTTTCAGTTTGGCTTCTATACCTAAAAAGTTTACTTCATCTATGAGTTTTTTGATTTTAGAATCACTTGGTTCATCATGCACTCTAAAAATACCTATACTTTTAAGTTTTTTTGCAGCTTCTTGATTTGCTAAAAGCATACACTCTTCAACTAAACTATGTGAAGGAGATGATGATTCTAATTTAAAATCAATTAGATTTTCCTCTTGATCTAAAATAAGGCGAATCTCATCATTTCTAAAATCAAAACCATTTTTAAGCCTGTTTTTTTTGAGTTTTTGTGTGATTTTAAACAGTTTTGTATGAATATTATTGTCATCATTTCTCTCTAATACTTCATCTATATATTCATAGCTATGTTTATGTTTAGATTCAATCATAGCTTCTAAAAGTTCACTTGAAATTACTTTTGTATGATTCTTATTGAGTTTCATTTTAAATACATAAGCAGGTCTTGGTTTATTTGGTACAAGCGAACATAAGTCTGTACTTAATTCAAAAGGTAACATAGGTAAAACTTTATGCGGAAAATAAAGGGAAAATGACCTTTGAAAAGCAGCTTTATCAAGAGAAGAATCCTCTTCTACATAAGCACTTACATCTGCAATTGCAACATAAATTTCATTTGATTGTTCATCGAAGTAGATTGCATCATCATGATCTTTTGCACTTGCTGGATCAATAGTTGAAAACTCTAAATCTGTCAAATCTGTTCTAGTGTCTTTTTTAAGAATAGAATAGTTTGATAAGGGAGTTTCATCTAGTCTATAGAGTTCATGATATAAAAATAATGATATTTTTTCATCTACTTTTGCATCTTCAATATGTCCAAATTTTGAAGTTATTTTTCCTTGTGAAAATACAACTACATCACCATCTTTGTTATTGACGATTTCACAATCAATTAAAATATTTTCTTTAATAGTATAAAGATTTTTGTTTTTTACATAACACAATATATCATTTTCAGTTCTATTGAGTATTTGGATAACCTTAGCTTTTGTACGACCTTTTGGATTAAATAATATTTGTACCAATACTATATCATCTCTATAGGCACCATTAAGTTTATCAAAATCTAAATATATTTTTTGACTTGAATTTGTTGAAAGATGTAGTGTTGCTATCTTTTCAGAGATACTTACTGTTCCAATTTTATATTTGCTATTTAGTGAATAGACATTATTTTCAAATTTTACAATTTGAGTAGATTGTTCATCATAAATTTTTTTTAAAGTTTCGTTTTTCAAAATTTTCCTAGTTTTATTGTCAATAACTTTTATTCTAATAATAGCAGATTATTATAAAAAATTTCATATATAGTTAGATATATTAAGTGAATAAAAATATATTTTTGATATAATCGCACAAAATTATATTAATTTAACAAAGGAAATACAATGGCATTAGATGTATATTATGACAAAGATTGTAATATTGACTTAATTAAGTCAAAAAAAGTAGCAATTATCGGTTTTGGTTCACAAGGTCACGCTCACGCAGAAAACTTAAGAGATTCTGGAGTTGAAGTATGTGTTGGTTTAAGAAAAAATGGTTCTTCTTGGGCAAAAGCTGAAGCTAAAGGTTTCGAAACATTAACAGTTGTAGATGCATCAGCTGCTGCAGATGTTGTTATGATTTTATTACCAGATGAAAATCAAGCAGATATCTATGCAAATGAAATTGAGCCTAACTTAAAGCAAGGTGCTACAATTGCATTTGGTCATGGTTTTAACATTCACTATGGAAGAATTGCTCCAAGAGCTGATATCAATGTAACTATGATTGCTCCAAAAGCTCCAGGTCATACAGTAAGATCAGAGTTTGTAAGAGGTGGTGGTATTCCTGATTTAATCGCTGTTGGTCAAAATCCAAGCGGTACTACAAAAGAATTAGCACTTTCTTATGCATCAGCTATTGGTGGTGGAAGAACTGCAATTATTCAAACAACTTTCAAAGATGAAACTGAAACAGATTTATTCGGAGAGCAAGCTGTATTATGTGGTGGTGCAACAGCACTAGTTCAAGCTGGTTTTGAAACATTAACAGAAGCTGGATATGATCCACAAATGGCATATTTCGAGTGTTTACATGAGTTAAAATTAATTGTTGACTTAATGTTCGAAGGTGGTATTGCAGATATGAGATATTCTATTTCAAATACAGCTGAATATGGTGACTATATTGCAGGTAAAAGAATCATCAATGATGAGTCTAAACAAGCTATGAGAGAACTTTTAAAAGAGATTCAAGATGGTAGATTTGCAAAAGACTTTATCCTTGAAGGTCAAGCTGGTTACCCTCGAATGAATGCTGAGAGAAATAACCAAAGAGAAACACTGATTGAAAAAACTGGTGTTGAACTTAGAAATATGATGCCTTGGATTGCTGCAAATAAAATTGTAGATCAAGAAACAAACTAATTTTACTTAATATACTTCCTGAAAGATTCAGGAAGTATATTTTTTGAAATAAATTTATAATTTATGAAAAAACATATTAAAAAAAGAACTCCCAAAAAATTAAAAAATTCTTTACCAAAAAAATCATACAACAAACTATTTACAACTATCATTATTATTACTTTAAGTATTTTATTTGGATTACTAGTAGGCAGCTATTATGGAACAGAGATTGATAATGTTGCACATGAAATAAAAGAGATTGCAACAGTAGATGTAGAAAAAAAAGAAGAACATAAAATCACTTATGAAGAGAAAACTAAGGCTTTAGAGATTGCCTATACTAATCACATTGATAACAATATATATATAGAAAAAGCAAAAAAAATAAAAGAACCTGAACCTGTTTTTCATTTTGAAGAACCGAATCTAGAAGAGATTGATAAAAAAATCGAAGTGCATACTGAAGAATCAAGTATATTTTCACCTCAAACTAATAAAGAACAAAAAAAACTAATAACAAAAAAAGAACCAATTGTAGAAAAAACGAAAAAACCTAAAAGCAATAGACCAAAACTAGCAATCATTATAGATGATATGACAACTCAAAAACAAATAAACCATATTTTAAATTTAGGTTATACTGTGAATATGGCTTTTCTCCCTCCTACTACAGGACATAAAAACTCCGCAAAAATAACACAATCATTAAAAAATATATATTTAATACATCTACCTTTACAAGCAAGTAGTTTTCGATATGAAGAGGAAAATACTCTCCATATAGATGATAATTTAGAAACAATAGAAAACAGAATAAAATACTTAAAAAAAATATATCCAAATACAAAATATTTAAATAATCATACAGGAAGTAAATTTACATCAAATCAGCAAGCAATGGATAAACTATTTCAAGTATTAAAAAAATATGATTATACTTTTTTAGATAGTAGAACAACTGCAAAATCAGTAGCTGCAAAATCTGCAAAAAAATATGGTGTGAAAATGTTTACGCGAAATATTTTTTTAGACAATAAAAAAGATAAGAAATATATTCAAAATCAACTTAAAAAAGCTATCAAAAGTGCTAAGCGAAATGGTATGGCAATTGCTATAGGTCATCCCTATAGTATCACTTTCAAAACCTTACGAGAGTCAAAGCATCTTTTAAAAGATTTAGACCTAGTGTATATTGACGAATTATGATAAAAGAGGTAAATTTTCATATTGATAAACTTGATACAATGAAAAAGTATCCTAAAAGTATACATTATATCGGTAATCTTGATTTACTAAATAAACGAACAATCTCTATTGTTGGAACGAGAAAGCCAAATAATTATACGAAGCAATATACTCATGAACTAGCAAAAGCATTAACTAAACATAATATTTGTGTGGTTAGTGGGGCGGCTATGGGAGTTGACGCTATTGCACATAATGCAGCGACACCTCAAAATACTATTGCTGTAGCAGGAACAGGTTTAGATATAAGATATCCTGCAGTTAATAAAAAATTGATAGAGGATATTGAAAATAATGGACTTATGTTAAGTCAATTTCCTATTAAAACACCTTCTCAAAGATATAATTTTCCTATTAGAAATGAACTAGTTGTTTCTTTAGGTGAATGTTTGATTGTTGCTCAAGCAGATGAAAATAGTGGTACTATGAGAAGTGTTGAGTTTGCCTTGAAAATGAATAAGCCTATTTTTGTATTGGCACATCGTATTGGTGAAAGTGTTGGTACAAATAAACTTTTAGAACAAAATTTAGCAACTGCTATTTATGATATTGATAAATTTATAGAAGATTTTGTTGGGTTTAAAAATGAAATAAAACATAGTGATGATTTTTTAGAGTATTGTAAAACAACACCAACTTATGATGATGTTATGCAGAAGTTTCCAGAAAAAATTTTTGAGTATGAACTAAGTGGAAAAATACAAGTCACCAATGGACTTGTATTTGTTGTATAATTAATCTCCTCAAATATTATTGAAAATCGATGATTTTAAATCTACTATTTTTATATTTAGGCATACTAGTACCTGCATTTGCATTTATATAAGTTGCATCAGCAATAGTGTATTGGGTGTTTTTATAGTTAAAACTATCTCCACTTATTTTAGAAGACAAAGCAACAGCAGTTGCTAGATGGTCACTATATTTAACCGCAACTACATCAAGTTTTAAAAGGTTTTTTACTAAATAACTAAAAAGAATACTCCTATCTTCACAATCACTATAAGGATAGTTCACAGTTTCTTCAGGAAACATCACTTTTTCATAGTCAAATTGATCTTGATCCGTTTTATACTTAAAAGATGTTTGTACAAAACGAAGTAATAAATTCACAGCTTCTATTTCTGATTTACCTTTTATTAATGGAGCTATTTTCACTAAAATAGAATTTGAAAAAGGGGTAGAGCTTTTTGTTTTGAAATACACATTATAATCTGTTTGGGGAAACGATTTATAGAATTTTACAAGATCTTGACTATATTGTGTTTGTATAATATATTTTTCATTGTTATAATTAAAAGTTAGATTTTTTGTTTCTAAATTTTTGAAAAATTTTAATTCATTATAAATATTGAATGAGAGTTTATTTATTGCTTTAGGGTAATCACCTGAATATGTATAGAGAGTACCTATTTTCTGAGTTTGTCCATCGGCTCTAAGAATATAGTATTTTTTATTCTTTAGTGTAAAAAAGGACACTTGAAATAGATTATTTTCTATTGTCGACATAAGATATATTTTATCCATGTTATAACCAACTTTTGTATCATAGTTCATTTTTATAAGAACAAACCATGTAAATAAATTCGCATTATTATTCTCTTTGAAAATAGCCATTCCTAACTTATGAATAAGTTGATATGTTGCCCAATCATTTAAATTTAGATTTTCTTTTTCATTTTGAATTTGATCAAGTAGTAGAGTGAAATTTGTTTTACTCATCATTTTCCAAAAATTACTTATATTGTTTTTATCTATTTTTTGAAGAGTAAAATCTGTGTTTTTATCGTATTGTATTGTGATATTTGAAGAGTAAAAATCAAAAACTAAATTTGACAAATTTCCCTTTTTTTCTATTTCCTTTTTAACTTGTACAGGTTTTACAATCACAGTTTTTTTTATCGGTTCAATATCAATAATAGGAGAGTTTATAATCTCATCTTTTTGTATTGAAATTGGTTTTTGTAACTTTGGAAGTTTTAGAGGTTTTGGGTCTTTATAGGGTGAGGGCGTACTCATCAATTGAAATGTTTTCCAATCTTTTTTTAACATATCGGAAAACTCATCATCCATACTTTTTTTATATTGTTTATATTGTTGTTGTTGAGAATTTATCCAATCTTGATAATCATTGGCAAGAGAAACACTTGCAAAGATACTCAACATTATTCCTAGTTTTAATCGTAACATCGAATTCTTCTCTAAAGTGTTGTTTGCAATAGTTTATTATAAGCAGAGGTTCTATCATTAACTTTTTTAAGATATTTTCGTGTTTCAAGGTATGGTAAACTACTGATGAGCTTTTTATATACTTGCTCAGAAGTGAGTTTGTTGATAATAGTTGCTGAATTATTTATGTTGGTATTTCCTGTAAATGTTTTAGCGACATTACCTGCACCTGTATTATAAGCTGCAATTGCACAATAGAGTCTACTTTGTGGATTTTTTATTTTCTTTAAATATTTATAATACAATATATGTAAATATGCAGAACCTATTGTAATATTCTTTTTTGAATCATATAAATAAGCAGAAGATAAAACTCTTTTTTTATTATAAAGATATTGATAACTATCTATTCCAGCACTTTTTGGTACAATTTGCATAAGACCAAAAGCTGGAATATGGGACCGTGCCATTGGGTTAAATGAACTTTCACTATGAATAATAGCATAAATCAATGCAGCTGGAACATCTTCTTTCTTAGCACTTGCCATTACATAATTTTTAAAGCTTTTTGCTTTTCTTATAGTAGTGTTTGTAGGAAGTTTGACATTTGCTTTATATATAAATTTTCCATTATATTTTTTTATTATCAGATTTTCTTTTTGGAGTTTGTTGATCATTTCCAATTTTTCTTGTGGGGTAATTATATTTGATATGAGTTTCTCTTTGGATTTAATCACAGCTCTTGGTTTGTTTAATTTTTTAGAGATTTTTTCTTCAAGCAAATCATTTTTATAAGCAGATTTAACATCTTCTGTAAGAAGCTGAGTAAACATTTCTTTTATTTTATTTTTTGCTTCTATTTGTGTACTTGCAATAACTTCCAATGAAATATTGTTTTTCTCATAATCTATTATTTTTTTTGTATTTAAATTTCGGTTATATTCAACAAAACGCTTTTTTGTGGAAATATCTGCTTTTCCATTAATTGGTGGCCACTTTTTTTTCAAGTCTTTTGAAAATTCGTTAAATGCTTCATCATGTGCTTTTTGATACTTTGAAAATTCCTCTTGAATTGAATTTTGATAGTTAGTATATTTAAGATTTTGTTGCTGTTTGAACTCTTCAAAATCACTTGAGATCAATATCGTTACACTTAATGTTAAAAGTATTAATAAGTTTTTCATTTTTGCACCACCCATACACATATTTCTTTATTTTTTTTCGTAAAAAAAGCTTTGATTTTTGTACTTACTTTCACATTGTCTACAGAATGAAGAGATGAAGAAGTGCTTTTAGAGTTAGCTTTTCTTCCATTTGAAATACTCTTTTGTCTATAAGTAACATTGTCAACTATTATACTGTTTTGTGCTGCGATTCTATCGATAGCTCTTGAAATTGCTAGATTCTTTTGTGCTTCAATTCCTCTAAAGTGTATTTGTGAGCAACCTATAGCGGCAACCTTATCATTATCTAAATAAGGATTGAGTAGCCATTTTGGTTCTTGAACTTTTTTTGTTACTGTTGTATTATTTTTATGAATACAGCTCGTAAATAACATAACACTAACAATTGCTAAAAAAATCTTAATCATCTATTCCCTTATAATAAAAAAGCAGGGAATTTCCCTGCTTTTTTTAGATTATGCTCAATAATATTATTGAGCAGCTTTTTCTAATTCGGCATCAAGTTCACCATCTGCTTTTGCAGCTAGAAATTTTTGATACATAGCTCTATCATTTTTAAATGATGTTTTTACAGCTTTTTCCATATCATTTTTTACTACCTCACTATTTAAACCAACTAAAACAAAAAGTGTTCCTGCATCACTTTTCCAAGACTCAACACCTCTACTTCCTTGTAGTGTTTGGCTTGCAATTTGTTTTGACACCTTTGAGTTTGCTTGATCAAAAGTTGCAGCATCTCCACCACCTGTTGTTGCTTTATATGACTTAAACATAGTATTTACTTTTATACTAATTTGATTTGCTAATGCATCTCTACCCTCAGCAATAGCAGCTGCTCTTTGAAATCCATAATCATTCCCTGCATTCTTTTGAGCAACACCAAGTGCTACAATTGAACCTTCTAAATAAGGATTACAAGTCCATTTTGGAGCTAGTTGCCCATCTTGTTTACATCTGAAGTCTGCCTCTGCTTCTTGTTCTGGTGTTTTTTGAGCAGCACATCCTGCTAAAATAGATGAAATAACTACAGCTGATGCAATTGTTAATAAATTTTTTTTCATAATAATCCTTTTTATTTTAATTATATATCAATTATATTTAATTTTACTTAAATATTTGAAACCTCAATAATTTCTACTTCCAATGATTTAAAGAGAGCTGTTTTTGTATTGACATCACTTTCATCTCCAAATATAGAGTTAAGGTGTGATTTTGCATGATGAAATGTAGTAAATAGTGTTTTAGGTTTAATAGTCTTTACAAATTTAATTGGTAAAGGTTGTGTTTGCCCATAAATAGTTTTTAATATTACTTTTTGACTTTTTATTTTGTCTTTGTCATCAATACAGGCTAAAATAGTGTCTTCATTGTGTTTTGATTTAAGTTTTTCTGTTTCAATAGTTTGTGCTGCATTATTATAATGGATTAAATTTCTTCCTGTTGTAAGATAAAAAGTATCAAAATTTTCTTTATTGACTAGTTTTTTTATTTGTCCACGGAGTTGATATCCATTATATATAAATTTTCCTAACCCATCTGGTGTATTAAATCCATCTAAATGTAAAATAGGAGTGTCTTTTTTAGAAATTGGCCATTGCATCCCTTTACTTCTATGTTTCATAAGCTTATTATAGCTAGCTCCTCCATATCTATAAGGAGCTTCTATTCTGATGTTTTCCCAGATATCCTCACTTGTTTTATAAGAGAATTGACCTTTCATTTTATTTTCAATATCAGTAATCACATTCCAATCATCAGGTAAATCATTTTCAACAAGAGGTTGAGATAAATGTAATCGTCTCATTGCATTTACATATACACCTGTTTTTTCATACGCTGATTTTACACCAAAAACAATATCTGATTTTTTAGCAATAGCATTCATAAACAAGTCTTGAGTAATAAGTAGTTCCAAATTATCTAAAGCTTTATCAATTTTATTTAGATTAGGATGAATATGTGCTGTATCTTCTCCCATAACCATCATTGCTTTTACTTCATCATTTAACATTGCATTTATCAAATCAGGTGTTTTAAGACCTTCCTCTTTTGGTTTAGAATAATCTGGTCCATAATAAGGCAAACAACCCATATCACAGGTTCCTTGAACATTATTTTGACCTCGTAAAGGCATCAGTCCAGCACCTTCTTTTGCAATATTTCCGGTCATTAATGCTAAATTTACCATTGCCATTACTGCATAACTTCCATCTTTATTTTCAGTGACACCAAGACCCCAAAAAATCATTGATTTTTTACTAGCGTATTTTCTAGCTATGATAGGAATTTGTTCTGCTAACTCTTCATATCCTCTAATTTGTTTAAAGTATTCAGGATTTGCATATTGGTCATTGAGTATGCTATTTTTATAAGATGCAAATTCTTTGGTTCGGGTATCAATAAACATTTGATCATAGAGATTTTCTTTTAAAATGATATAAGCTATTGAGTTTAATAGTAGAAGATTTGATTCATAAGGCATTATAATTGTATCTGTTGCAAATTTACTAAGTTGTATTTGTCTTACATCACATACTACTAATTCACTTGTTTTTGCTCGACTAGCTTCAATCATTCTATTCGCAACAATTGGATGTGCTTCAGTGGTATTGGATCCAATTACTAACATAAACTCAGTTTTAAATATATCATCATAAGGATTAGTAGCAGCTCCTTCTCCAATAGTAGCTGCCATTCCATTTAAACTAGGGGCATGACATACTCTAGCACAGTTATCTATGTTTGGCGATTCCATAATCTCTCGTGTAAATTTTTGTAATAAAAATCCACTTTCACAAGATGTTCTAGCTCCACCGGTTGCACAAAAACTATGTCTACCATATTGTTTTTTTATTTCAGATAGTTTCCATGCTGCAATAGAGGTTGCTAGTTCATAGTCTGATTGATACCAATCTTCATCAAAACATTGCAAAAGCTGTATTTGTTTTTTTATATGATCTGGAAATAATTCTAAATTTTTTTGAATAAATAATTTTTTTATACGAGTATTTCGAATTCTATTATCTGAATCAACAAAGTCAAAACCAGTTTTACCTTTAATGCAAAGTTTACCACGACTTACATATCCATCATTTTGTGCATAAATTTTGAGTATTTTATTATTTTTTACTTGAGCTGTAATGTCACAACCCACTCCACAATAGGTGCAAACTGAACCTCTGTCGTGTAGCATATCAACCTCCACCTACAAATTGTAACAATTCAATTTTGTCATTTTCTTTTGGTATAAAACTATCCCAAGTGTCTTTTTTTACTATGTCCATATTAACAGCAGCAGCCATTACTTTATCTTCGATTTGAAGTGAAATAATTATATCTTTTAATGAATCTCCTTCATTAAATATTTTATCTTCTCCATTAATTATTATATTCAAGTGTATTCCTTTTAAGTTATTGTGTTCTAAATAAAACCATTTTAAATCTATCTCCCATCCCTGTAGGATTTAAAAGTGTTTTTATTTTATTTGCTTCAGCTAAATATGTTTTTTCATCTGTATTTTTATGTAACATTTCCAGTAGTTCTATTATACCAAAATCAACTAATGCTTGTAGCTGTGTTTTATAAGCGATATTTTTTATACCTTGATTTTCAAATATATCTATAATATGCTGAAAATTTACATCATAAGTTATATCTGATTTTTGGTATAAGTTTGCTAAATGAGTATTCTCATCAAATAATGGTAATACAGAGTGATCTTGATAAATTCTACATGAAAAATCATTTCGAGGATATTTTTCTCCATAATCAAATGTGATAAACTCAAAATGTTTTATATTTTTTGACAATTGTAAAATAAAGTTTTCATATCCAATAGCTACTTCACCTTTTGTGATATTATATTTATCGCAATGATGTACAATTTTCTCATCTTTACTTGTAGGATTTGTAAATGTAATGTTGTGATTTTTTACAATTGCTTTTTGAAGACAATTATTTTTATTTGTTAAAACTAACTCACAAGGAAAAGCATCAAAAATTTCATTGGCTACAATAAAAGCACTTTCAAGTTTTATTTCACTAATGTCATTGAAGTGAAGAAGTTTTATTCTATCTCCAAAACATTTATTAAAGTAGTTTATCTGTTTATTTTGAAGATGCTCATGTTTTTCAATAATAGCAAATTGTAATGTTGTGATTAGATTTGGTTTTAGTGTAAAAATGAACTGTATCATATCAGCTAAAAGATAGCCATGGTGAGCACCAATCTCAAGAATAGTTGTATCTTTACCTAAAAAACCTTCCTCAATAATATCGACTACTCTTTTCCCAATACTTCCGCCAAAGAAACTGCTAGTGCTTACTGCTGTATAAAAGTCACCATCTTTACCTATGGTTTTGTATTGAGAATAGTATCCTTTTTTGTCATATAACCAATTTTCAAAATATTTGCTAAAAGGGATAACTTGGTTTTGCATCTATTTTAGCTCTGTATTCTGTAGTAAATTTCTAAAAGTTCCATTTGTTGATCAATTTTTAAACTTTCTATCTCAAGCTGTTTTATTTTTTTTGAATTTTGAATAGTTTCAAGATCAGAAGGAGTTTTCATCCCTACTTCAAGTTGTTCTTTTATTTGTGTTACTAATGAATTATAAAGAATAATATTTGTTTTTGCAATTTCAATTTTACTATCAAGACTGTTGACTTTAGCAATAGCATTCTTAAAAATCATTTTTTCTTCTCTTTTTTTATCTTCAAGAGAGGCTTTGTTTTTCAGATATTCTATTTTTGTACTTTGTATATTATATGAATATTTTATATCCAAAGGTATAGTAATATTAAAACCATAATTTGTTGTTCCCTCTTCATCTAAGTTTGGATTATGATCCACATCATGATATTTTGTGTAATCAGCAGTTAGATTAAGTGTTGGCAGGTAGCTAGAAATACTCATATTCTTTAGCCAATATGATGTATTGATCTCATCTTTAGCTTGTTTAATATAAATATTATTTTCCATATATTTTTCATCATTTAGAAGTTTTAATACAGGTAGTTCTAATTCAGTATATTTTTTATCTGATAATTTAGCAAGATTATTAACAAGTAATCTCTTTTGATATTCTAAATCAATCAAGTTATTTTGATTTGCATTTAAATCTAATATTGCATTATCTAAAAAAGAAGTATCTAATATACCATTTAAAACTTGTTCTTTTTTTCGTTGAACATCTATTGATGAGTTTTGTACTAAAAGTTTTTGCTTATTTATAGTTAAATCAATTTGTTTAATTTGAAATAGAAAATTAACAGTTTGTTTTATAAGTTCTTTTTTCTGTATATCTATACTAATATTTGTTTTATTCTGAACACTTTGAGCATATTTTATCGCATAATAGATCCCTCCACTTTTAAAAATGGGTTGAGATATACTTAATATTGATTTGGTCGTATCAAATGTTTCTGTATTATTATATATGTATTTATAAGTGATTGGATTAATCCAATCATTTTTTAATTTTTTACTATCTTGTATTGCTTTATCGTATGAATAATTAAGTATCTCTTGCTTTGATTGAGACAAATAATCATTTTGACTATCATTTGCATACAATGATGTAAAAATTGCTAAGCATAAAATACTAGAGCGTTTCAAGAGCTTTTCCTAATCTTTTAAATCCTTCATCTATTTCCTCTTTTGAAATCGTAAGTGGTGGTAAAAATCGTAGTGTGTTTTTTCCAGCTTTTAAAACTAAAACACCTTGCTCAAATGCTTTGGTTATAATAGCACTAAGAGTTTGAGCATCTTTTACTCTTAAACCTCTCATAAGCCCTAATCCTACAACATCTGTAAAGACATTTGTATTAGACTCATAAAACTTTTTGAGTTGAGTTTCAAAGTATAAAATAGTTTCATCTAAAGTACCATCATTTTTTAGTTCATCTAAGATTGTACACGCTTCAAGGGCAGAAGTAGTACTTAAATAGTTTCCTCCAAAAGTACTTCCATGATCGCCTGGTTCAAATATATCTTTATGTGTAGTCATAACAACACCAATAGGTACACCCGATCCTACACCTTTTGCCATAGTAATTATATCTGGTTTTATATCATAAAGATTAGAGGCTAAAAACTCTCCTGTTCTATAAGCTCCTGTTTGTACTTCATCTATAATTAATAATATCTCTTTCTCTTTTAAAAATGATGCTAGTTTTTGTATATCTTCTTTCGGAAATGGTTGAACACCACCCTCTCCTTGAACTAATTCTAACATTACAGCAACAGTTTGTTTATCAATAGAATTATAAATATCGTTTAATTGAGCATTATATGAAAAACCATCAGGATATGGTGAAAAATTATCAGTATGCATTGCACTTTGACCAGTTGCTTTTACTGTTGTAATAGTTCTTCCATGAAAAGAATGTTCTAAAGTAATAACTTTGTATTTCTTGTTGTTAAATTTAGTTTCACCATATTTTCTAGCAATTTTAATTGCACCTTCATTTGCTTCTGCACCACTATTAGCAAAAAACATAGCAACATCATAATCTGAAAGTTCAGAAATCTTTTTCGCTAATTTAGCTTGAGGCTCAATACAATATAAATTTGAGATATGAGTAATGTTTTGTACTTGCTTAGAAATTGCATCTGCTATTCTTTTATTACCATGCCCACATGAAACAACTCCTATACCTGAAGTAAAGTCAATATAGTTATTGTTTTTCTCATCAAATAAAGTTGCATTTACACCTTTTGTAAAATTAACATAGTTTCTCGCATATGTATTAAGTACATATGTTTTATCAGTCTGTTCTAAATTCATAAATAATTCCTCTTTATTATATAGTATGTATTGTATCAAATATTACTGTATTTTATATATAAATTTATAATTACAAAACACACAAAAAAAAGAATTCAAAAATTTAAACTTATTTTAAGAAAAAACTCTTGACAATAAAGAAAAAACCTATTATAATCCCATCCACAAAACAAGCAGACAAACGCAAAGAGATTTGAAGTTAAAAAGCTTAAAAAATGTATGATCTTTAAAAAATATAATGTTGATAAATAAATCAAGTTTAAAAGAATTATGAGAGTAATTTTTATAAACTAGATACAAGAAGAGAGAGATAAAAGTGAGCAACCTCACTTTTATTTCTCGAATATAGAATTTATATATTAAAGTTTACTTTGTATATAGAAGATATAACTTCGTCTATAAACTTAGAGTTTTAATTTTAAAACACTAATAATATAATTAAGTCTTTAAATAGACTTAGTGATTTTTAGGTAAATACTTAAAAGTCAAGATTAAACACCAAAGTATAAAAGCGTAAGCTTTTATACTTATTTATGGAGAGTTTGATCCTGGCTCAGAGTGAACGCTGGCGGCGTGCCTAACACATGCAAGTCGAACGAGAACGGATATTAGCTTGCTAATATTGTCAGCTAAGTGGCGCACGGGTGAGTAATATATAGTTAACCTGCCCCAAAGAAGAGAATAATTGTTGGAAACGACTTGTAATGCTCTATATGCCTTTATTACATAAGTAAGCAAGGGAAATATTTATAGCTTTGGGATGGGACTGTACGGTATCAGTTAGTTGGTGAGGTAATGGCTCACCAAGACAATGACGCCTAACTGGTTTGAGAGGATGATCAGTCACACTGGAACTGAGACACGGTCCAGACTCCTACGGGAGGCAGCAGTGGGGAATATTGCACAATGGAGGAAACTCTGATGCAGCAACGCCGCGTGGAGGATGACACATTTCGGTGCGTAAACTCCTTTTATATGAGAAGATAATGACGGTATCATATGAATAAGCACCGGCTAACTCCGTGCCAGCAGCCGCGGTAATACGGGGGGTGCAAGCGTTACTCGGAATCACTGGGCGTAAAGAGCATGTAGGCTGGTTTGTAAGTTGGAAGTGAAATCCTATGGCTTAACCATAGAACTGCTTCCAAAACTGCAGACCTAGAATATGGGAGAGGTAGATGGAATTTCTGGTGTAGGGGTAAAATCCGTAGAGATCAGAAGGAATACCGATTGCGAAGGCGATCTACTGGAACATTATTGACGCTGAGATGCGAAAGCGTGGGGAGCAAACAGGATTAGATACCCTGGTAGTCCACGCCCTAAACGATGCACACTAGTTGTTGCTATGCTAGACATAGCAGTAATGCAGTTAACACAGTAAGTGTGCCGCCTGGGGAGTACGGTCGCAAGATTAAAACTCAAAGGAATAGACGGGGACCCGCACAAGCGGTGGAGCATGTGGTTTAATTCGACGATACGCGAAGAACCTTACCTGGCCTTGACATAATAAGAATCTTTTAGAGATAGAAGAGTGCTAGTTTACTAGAGCTTATATACAGGTGCTGCACGGCTGTCGTCAGCTCGTGTCGTGAGATGTTGGGTTAAGTCCCGCAACGAGCGCAACCCTCGTGTTTAGTTACTAACAGTTCGGCTGAGGACTCTAGACAGACTGCCTGGGTAACCAGGAGGAAGGTGAGGACGACGTCAAGTCATCATGGCCCTTACGGCCAGGGCTACACACGTGCTACAATGGGGTATACAAAGAGCAGCGATACTGTGAAGTGGAGCAAATCTCATAAAATATCTCCCAGTTCGGATAGTAGTCTGCAACTCGACTACTTGAAGTTGGAATCGCTAGTAATCGTAGATCAGCAATGCTACGGTGAATACGTTCCCGGGTCTTGTACTCACCGCCCGTCACACCATGGGAATTGAATTCATTCGAAGCGGGGATGCTAAAATAGCTACCTTCCACAGTGGATTTAGTAACTAGGGTGAAGTCGTAACAAGGTAACCGTAGGAGAACCTGCGGTTGGATCACCTCCTTTCAAAGATATAATTAATCATTCGTTTGATTAATCATTAGAAAATAAGTTGTTCAAAGCAACAAATTCAAGTAAACAAAGTTTACTTGGAGACGAAGAGTCTTGTATCTAGTTTATAAAGATTATAATAATCTTTAAATTATAAATATTTATTAACAAACAAATAGGTCACTACATGGGGAATTAGCTCAGCTGGGAGAGCGCCTGCCTTGCACGTAGGAGGTCAGCGGTTCGATCCCGCTATTCTCCACCATGTTTTACTAAACTTAAATATAAGTACTTAAAAAGAAGTATTTATATTTGATTTTACGGAATCAAAAGTTATTTTACAATTTACTGTTAAAGTCTTTATTTTTTCTAAGAAAGAAAATAAAAATACAATTTTATAATACTATTTAATTATATATAAATTATTATATTTAATAAGATAGTAGCTAAAGAATAATCATAACAACATAAGTGTTAAATCATATATTACTTGTAATATATGTATTTGAACTTTAATTTATCAAATAAGCTATTAAGGGCTAATGGTGGATGCCTAGACTATAAGAGGCGATGAAGGACGTACTAGACTGCGATAAGCATTGGGGAGCTGTCAAGAAGCTTTGATCCAGTGATTTCCGAATGGGACAACCCAGTATAATGAGAATTATATTATCTAGATTTATCTAGAGGCGAACTCAGGGAAGTGAAACATCTCAGTACCTGAAGGAAGAGAAATCAATTGAGATTCTGTTAGTAGCGGCGAGCGAAAACGGATTAGAGCGGTTATATTTAGCATATTAGTTAGTAGAAGTAGTTGGAATGCTACGCGATACAGAGTGAAAGCCTCGTATATGAAAACTTTTATGTGGAACTAAGATAATGAACGAGTAGGTCGGAACACGTGATATTTTGACTGAATATGGGGGGACCACCCTCCAACTCTAAATACTACTTATAGATCGATAGTGCACAAGTACCGTGAGGGAAAGGTGAAAAGTACCCCAGTGAGGGGAGTGAAATAGAACCTGAAACCATTAGCTTACAATCATTCGGAGCCCTATGTCTTGTACAGGGTGACGGACTGCCTTTTGCATAATGAGCCTGCGAGTTGTGGTATATGGCAAGGTTAAGTCAAGTACGAAGCCGTAGCGAAAGCGAGTGTGAATAGCGCGAATTAGTCATATGCTGCAGACCCGAAACGAAGTGATCTATCCATGAGCAGGTTGAAGCTGGTGTAAGAGCCAGTGGAGGACCGAACCGGTGTGCGTTGAAAAGTGCTCGGATGACTTGTGGATAGGGGTGAAAGGCCAATCAAACTTCGTGATAGCTGGTTCTCTCCGAAATATATTTAGGTATAGCGTCATGTAAATTAGAATAAAGGGGTAGAGCACTGAATGGGCTAGGGCTGCTTACCGCGGTACCAAACCCTATCAAACTTCGAATACTATATACTTTACCATGGCAGTCAGGCGTAGGGTGATAAAATCCTATGTCGAGAGGGGAACAACCCAGACTAACAGCTAAGGTCCCTAAGTCGTACTTAAGTGGAAAACGATGTGGAGTTACTGTGACAACCAGGAAGTTGGCTTAGAAGCAGCCATCTTTTAAAGAAAGCGTAACAGCTCACTGGTCTAGTGATTCTGCGCGGAAAATATAACGGGGCTAAAGTACGCACCGAAGCTTTAGATTACAGTTTACTGTAGTGGTAGGAGAGCGTTCTATTCAGCATTGAAGCCATACCGGTGAGGAGTGGTGGAGCGGATAGAAGTGAGCATGCAGGCATGAGTAGCGATAATTAAAGTGAGAATCTTTAACGCCGAAAACCCAAGGTTTCCTACGCGATGCTCGTCATCGTAGGGTTAGTCGGGTCCTAAGTCGAGTCCGAAAGGGGTAGACGATGGCAAATAGGTTAATATTCCTATACTTATAATAGAGCGTGATGTGGGGACGCATAGAGTTAATCGAGCTGGCTGATGGAATAGCTGGTCGAAGGATGTAGGTTGTAGCATAGGCAAATCCGTGCTACACTCGACCGAGATCTTACAGGCCGAACAAAATCTTCGGATAGCGTTTGGAATCGATGATACTGTCGTGCCAAGAAAAGCCACTAAGCATATCTATTATAACCCGTACCGTAAACCGACACAGGTAGGTGGGATGAGTATTCTAAGGCGCGTGGAAGAACCCTGGTTAAGGAACTCTGCAAACTAGCACCGTATCTTCGGTAGAAGGTGTGCCTACTTAGGTATTAGGGATTTACTCCCGAAAGCTTGAGAGGTTGCAACAAAGAGTCCCTCCCGACTGTTTACCAAAAACACAGCACTTTGCTAACTCGCAAGAGGATGTATAAGGTGTGACGCCTGCCCGGTGCTCGAAGGTTAATTGATGATGTCAGCGTAAGCGAAGCATTTGATCGAAGCCCGAGTAAACGGCGGCCGTAACTATAACGGTCCTAAGGTAGCGAAATTCCTTGTCGGTTAAATACCGACCTGCATGAATGGCGTAACGAGATGGGAGCTGTCTCAACCAGGGATCCAGTGAAATTGTAGTGGAGGTGAAAATTCCTCCTACCCGCGGAAAGACGGAAAGACCCCGTGCACCTTTACTATAGCTTTACACTGCTATTGGGATATTCATGTGCAGGATAGGTGGGAGACTATGATCTATGGACGCAAGTACATAGGGAGTCATCCTTGAGATACCACCCTTGAATATTCTGATAGCTAACTGGGAACAATTATCTTGTTTCAGGACAATGTATGGTGGGTAGTTTGACTGGGGCGGTCGCCTCCTAAAAAGTAACGGAGGCTTACAAAGGTTGGCTCAATCCGGTTGGAAATCGGATGTTGAGTATAATGGCATAAGCCAGCCTGACTGTAAGACATACATGTCGAGCAGAGACGAAAGTCGGTCATAGTGATCCGGTGGTTCTGTGTGGAAGGGCCATCGCTCAAAGGATAAAAGGTACGCCGGGGATAACAGGCTGATCTCCCCCAAGAGCTCACATCGACGGGGAGGTTTGGCACCTCGATGTCGGCTCATCGCATCCTGGGGCTGAAGCAGGTCCCAAGGGTATGGCTGTTCGCCATTTAAAGCGGTACGCGAGCTGGGTTCAGAACGTCGTGAGACAGTTCGGTCCCTATCTTCCGTGGGCGTAGGAAAGTTGAGGAGATTTGCCCCTAGTACGAGAGGACCGGGGTGAACGTAGCACTAGTGTACCAATTGTTCTGCCAAGAGCATCGTTGGGTAGCTACCTACGGATGAGATAAGAGCTGAAAGCATCTAAGCACGAAGCCAACTCCAAGATGAACTTTCCCTGAAGATCCCAGCAAGACTAGCTGGTTGATAGGATAGATGTGTAAGTGCAGTAATGCATTCAGCTGACTATTACTAATAGATCGTTTGGCTTATTTTTAAACTTATTCTTTAGTTTACTATCTTATTAAGTATAATAACTGATAAGTATTATAATCGTATTTTTATACAAAGACTTTAACTTTAATATTCTTAAATCAACATCTTAGATGTTGGTGGTTATTGAGAGGAGGTCATACCCAGTTCCATTTCGAACCTGGCAGTCAAGCTGCTCATCGCCGATAATACTGCAGGGTCCCCTTGTGGAAACGTAGGTCGCCGCCAACTTCTAAGATGTTTTTTTTTGCTCGTTTTTTCTATCTTCCTATTTTTTATTACTTTTTATTTTTATTCCTCTCTTTTCTTTTGTAGTTTGTTTTATTATTACTATTTCTTTATTATTATTTCTTTTTAGTGATGTTCTATTGCTCTTTTAAGGTATTTGGAAGGTCTTTGGCTTGTTTGTTTAATGCTTTGACTTCTCAAGATTCAAAGCTGTTTGCAGTGAGATTATTGATATGTTATTTATGACCTACTGATGTAAATAAGAGTATACCTAAGATTAGAATTAATACACCACCTAAAACTTCTAAAATGTATCCTTTATTATCTAAGAAGTTAGATGCTTTTTTATTTAATAGAATTGATAGTATTCCTGCAAGAGAAATTGTCAAACCCATCCCGATGCTCATAGTAATAGCAGCTAAGATTCCTAATGTATATTGTTTTAAAATAATACAAAAAAGAACAATAGTCATAACTCCTGGACAAGGAACTATCCCTGCGCTTAAGGCTACAACATATTCACTTTTTGTTTGTTTTCCCAATTTTTTTTCTTTTAGGTTTTTACTTTTATATGCGCTAAAAATAAGATATAATCCAACACATATTATCATAGATGCTGAAATCTCCATTGCTAACATTGACATTTCGTTAAAATTCTTACGAAACATTGTTTTTAAAATATAAAATATGCCAAATGTAAAAATTAATGCAGAAATTGCATGAGCTATGGAAATCATATATCCCATTTTAAATGCTTTTTTGTAGTCTGATTTATTTGATGTAAAATACAATGCAACTAACGCTTTACCATGACCTGGACCAGCTGCATGTATAAGTCCATATAAAAAAGAGATACTTAATATTAAAATTGAAGTTGAAAGTATATTTTCATCATTGATACTTCGAATGGTGGATGATATAAAACTATTAAGTTGATATTGTGCCATTACAATTTGATTGAGAAGTGCATTATAAGTTTCCATTAATTAAATTCCATTCGATAACCAAAATAAAAATCATTGTCTAGGTCAGATACTTTTATTGTGCCATCATTTATTTTAATAAACTCTTTTTTTAAAACCATAGCAACAAAAAAATCAGTGTCACCAAAATCTATTAATGTATCTTTTGAATTTAGTTTTGGTTTAATGGTGAAAGAATAACAGAGTTTATTGTTTTCTATATAAGAGGAAAAGTTATAGAATTGTGGGAAAATTTGGACTTTGTCTTTTACTGTAATATCTGTGTAAAAGTTATATTCAATTAAAGTTGAAAAATAATAGTCGTAAATGTATTGAATCTCTTTTTTATCAAAATTTCCATTCTGGTCTTGATCAAATTCCATAATTAGCATAGAAGATGTCATCTCATCCAATTTCCATATAAAGTTAATCTTTTCAATAATCTTATTTTTAATTTCTATATTGGGATACACCTCAATAAAAGTATGAGGGTGGGCATTTAGAATATTAATAAAAAGTATTAAATTTATAAGTATTTTCATATTGGTCTCTTGATTATTTTAAATAAGTATAACATAATTCAATTTAATCATATTTAATGATAACAATTCTCAATATTAAGGATAGTTTAAGAACTATTTGTTACTATTACAATATTAATAATGAATATCAATATAATAAAGGTTTTTAAATGTCAGATTCACAACTAAGATTAAAAGTAAACAGATTGATTATTCATTCTGGATATGAGAAAAGTGAAGAGTTATTGTCCCCTATAGTAAAAATAGTAAAAATGCGTCATGGTAATATAAATAAAGAACAAATTATTCGTATTACCAAAGAAGCACTACAATAGGCTGTATTATGAGTGTATTAATAATTGGTGGAGATAATGTAAGTAAAATTAGTGATGTTTTAAAACATCTTGGTGCAACTAAAATAAAACATTGGGATGCAAGAAAAAAAGCAAGTGCATGTAGAAAAGTTATCCCTTCTGATACAAATTGCGTGGTAATGTTAACCTCTTTTTTAAATCATAATGCAATGAAGCATTTTAAAGTAGAAGCAAAAAAAAGAAACTTACCTGTGGTTTGTTCAAAACAAAGTATTAATTGTATCTATGATGAGTATGTTAAAATTATGAATATAACTGATTGTGCAGATTGTTATGCTTCTTCAACATGTCATATGAAAAATAATAAATAAGTTTTATAGAATGTAGAATAAAAAAATTAAAGCAAGGGGAAAAACGCAAGATTTAAATAAAATAATTTAGTTGAATAGTAAAGTAAGGTAAATACCAATTGATCAAGAAATTGAAAATAAAAAAGGAAAAGAAATGATAAAAAATACAAAATTAATAATGACAAGTTTAAGTTTAGCAGCAGTTATGGCGTTAACTGGATGTACTGCAAATCATGCAGAACCAAAAAAAGATGAAGCAAAACTATTAGTTGCTTATGCAAATATTGCAACAGCAAATTATAGTAAAGCATTACAAGATGCAAAATTATTACAAGTTGCGATAGAAAGATTTACAAAAAATCCAACAGAGATGACACTTAAAAATGCAAAAAATGCGTGGTTAATCTCTCGAGAATCATATGGTGAAACTGAAATATTTAGACTTGCAAATGGACCAATTGATGCTGAAGATGGTTGGGTAGCTGAACAATACGGTTCACTTGAAGGACAAATTAATGCTTGGCCATTAGATGAAAATATGATTGATTATACTACAAATGCTAAAGGTGTTGTTACAAAAGGCAATATTATTGATACAAAAGGTTTATTTAATCCAGGTGGTGAAGAAAGTACTAGTGTTGATGTTACAAATATTTCTGTAGATGCTATCACAGATTTAAATGAAAATGGTGGTGATGCAAATGTTGCGACTGGATACCATGCAATTGAATTCTTACTATGGGGTCAAGATCAAGACTATAGTAATTTTGTAAAAGATTCAGTAACAAAAGGTCCTTTAACAGCTGGGCAAAGACCACTTTCTGATTATACAACAGATAAAAATAAAGATAGAAGAAAAGCATACTTAAATGCATCTGCTCAAAAAGTAGTAAATGATTTAACAGTAATTGCAAATGCTTGGGCAAAAGATGACAGCACAAATTATAGAGCTGCATTATTAGGTAAAAATAGTGATGCAAGTAAAAATATATCAAATAAAGATGCTAAAAAAGATATCTTTGCTGGTATGGGTGTATTTATTAAATCTGAATTAGCAAATGAAAGAATAGCGGTTGCTGTTTTAACTCCAAGTGAAGAAGATGAGCATAGTTGTTTCTCAGATAATACACATAGAGATATTCAAACTAACTATCAAGGGTTTAAAAATATTTTAATGGGTACATATAATGGTCAAGATTTTGGAGTTGCTCCTATTGATGCATTAGATGAGAAATCTAAAAATGAAATTTTATCTTTAATGGCAAAAATTGAAACAAAGATTGAGAGTATTGATACTATTGCAAAAACAAGTAGACATTTTGATTATCAAATTAGACCAAATGATCCACAAGCTAAAGTGATTGTAAAGCTTAAAAATGAGCTTAGAAAACTAGGTGATAAAATGGTAATGGTTGCTAGTGCAAATGGAATTAATCTTTCGATTGAAGATGTAACAGATGCAGAAGAAACAAAACTTTAATAGTTTTAAGTTCTTAATAGCTCTTTCAAGTTCAGTAGTTTTCACTACTGGACTTTTTGCTGTTATAGAGAATACTCAAAAAAAATATGATAAAAAATACACAACATTAACAAAAACAGATAAAGTATTTATGAAGCAAATTAGTGGTTTAAATAATGAAGAGCAAGATATGTTTATGTTGGGGAGAAGTTTTTTTACTATTCCTTGGGTAGAAGCACCAAGTGCAACTACTGCACGAGATGGACTAGGACCTTTATTTAGTGCAAATACTTGTGTAAATTGTCATCCTAATAATGCAATAGGATCAGTATATAACAAAAATAATCAAATTTCAAGAAACTATATTTCAAGACTTTCTATTCCCTCAAATGGTTCAAAAGAACATAAACTTATGTTAAAGTATAGTGGATTTGTAGCCGAGCCAATATATGGTAATCAAATTAGTATCAATGGTGTTAATGGAGTGCCTTTTGAAGCAAAACCTATTATCAAATATAAAAATGTAAAAGTAACATATCCTGATGGAGATGAAGTTATATTAAAGCAACCACTTCGGGGAATTGAAAATCAACTAAAAGATTTACAATATGGAAAATTGGATAAAGATGTAAGTATTTCAAATAGACTCGCTCCTGCTTTTGTAGGATTGGGGCTAGTAGAGCAGATAACAGATGAGCAGATACTTCAAAATGAAGATATCGAAGATATAAATAATGATGGAATATCTGGGAAGGCAAATATTGTCTATAGTATTAAAAATGATGATTTTCGAGTAGGGCGTAATACTTGGAAAGCATCCGCTGCATCTGTTATACATCAAACAGCAGCAGCAGCTTCAAATGATATGAGCTTAACAAATCCCTTATTTCCAAATGAAAATTGTACCTCTTCACAAGAAGAGTGTTTGCAAGCTCCTAAAGGTGATGATGTTCATGGGAAAAAAACATTTGATTTACCTATGAAAAGATTAGAATCAATTGCTTTTTATTTAAAGAACTTAAAAATACCAAAATCAATCGTAACCCAAAAAGAGGGTGAAAAACTTTTTAATGAAATTGGATGTGTGAAATGTCATATACCCTCATTTACAAATAAAAATGGATATAAGATTAAACCTTTTTCAGATTTTTTATTACATGATATGGGAGAAAATTTAAGTGATGGAAGAGTAGAATTTCTGGCAAATGCTCAAGAATGGAGAACCGCTCCTTTATGGGGGATAGGAAAGTATAAACAAGCTACAAATAAAGATCCTGAATTTTTACATGATGGAAGAGCTAAAACTCTTGAAGAAGCAATTTTATGGCATGGTGGCGAATCAGAACAGATAAAAAATAAGTTTATGAGTCTTTCAAGAGAACAAAGAAAATCAATAGTAAAATATATAGAGGAGTTATAATATGAAAATATTTATAAAGTTAATAGTAGGAGTTGTGTTTTTTTGTAATACAGTCTATGCAAATGAAAGTTTAAAATCTATTTATGAAAATGTCATTTTAAAAAATAGCCAAGATTCACTTGTAGAGATAAAAAAACTTAAAAAAGTAATTTCCCAAAATAAAGAAGCTGAGATTAAAAACCAGTTTACAAGTTTTGTTAAAAGTTGGAAAAGTGTACAAGCATTTTATATACTAGGGGATTTGGATGATAATTATTTAGATACTCCTCGTTATATTGATATTTTTCATCATGGAAATGAAGATATTACTAAACAATTAGATCTAATCATTCAAAGTAAAGAGGATTTATCGATTAGTTTATATAAAAATTCTCATAAAACAGTAAATGCTTTAGAGTATATTCTTTTTACAAAAGATTTACACAATAAAAAGATTCAACAAATAGCACTGATTATTACAGATAAAATAGAAGAAAATTTACAAGAGATTTATGATGGATATATTTCATCAAAAGAGGTCTTTACAAAAGATGAATTAGCTTCAAATGCAATGATGCTAAATGCTTTAATTGAGAATTCTTATAAGTTAAAAGAGTGGAGAATAGGAGATCCTTCTGGACTTAGTAGAAAATTTAAAGGTAAACCATCTAATGAAAGAGCAGAGTACTATTTAAGTAAAAACTCAATTGAGGCAATTAAATCAATTTTAAAAACACATTTAGAAGTTTTAGATAATCAAACTTATGAAAACTTTGGAACAATGATTCGTTCATATAATGTAAATGATGAGCTTAATGATGCTGTACGGTATTTGCAAAATTCGCTAAAAAAAGCAAATGATATCCAAAATGATGATTTTACAAATACGAAAAAACTTTATAAAGAGGTGCGAAAAGTACACGCTACTTATTACATCTCTTTAATAGGTAAGCTACAAATTACAGCTAAAATTTTAGATGCTGATGGAGATTAATTTTGTAGATTCTTTTGAAGGACTTTTTAGTTCTTCTAAAAGAATTTATTGGCAATATATTGTATCTTCTTTGTTTATAGCTTTGATTTATCTTTTTATATATAAAAAAGAGAGAAAAATAAATCTAAGCTATAAATTATGGTTTCATAAAAGTGCCATTTTGGACTATAAATATTTTGTAGTTTCTTTTTTCATAAAAGTTATTTTGATTGTTCCTCTTATTATTGGGGTTCATGAAATCACAATTTTTGTATATGAATTTTTCACAGATTATTTTGGTTATGTTAAAATAAGTTATTTTTCATATTTAGAAGTTGTTTTACTTTTTACTATTACACTTTTTGTTGTAAGTGATTTTACAAGATACTGGATACATAGATTTTTGCATACTATACCATTTTTGTGGGAGTTTCATAAAGTACATCATAGTGCAAAAGTTTTAACACCTATAACATTCTATAGAGTTCATCCTGTAGAAAATTTATTATTTGGTTTTCGTTATGCTTTTAGTATTGGTTTGGTAAGTGGAGTGTTTATCTATTTATTTGGTGCGATGATTAGCGTTTATGAGATTGTTGGAACGAATATTGTTCTTTATGTTTTTTCATTGATGGGATCAAATTTACGACATTCTCATATACGATTAGCTTATTTTGAATCTATTGAGAATATACTCATTTCACCTTTTCAACATCAACTACATCATAGTACAAAATACTACAATAAAAATTATGGGGGTTATTTAGCTATATGGGATAATATCTTTGGAACATTACAAAAATCGAAAAAGATAGTAGAATCAAAAGAAAAAATCAGGTTTGGGGTAGAGATAAAAGATTTTCAGACAGTGTCAAATCTTTTATTTGTACCTTTTAGAAAAATATATACTAAAACTAGGAGATAGGAATGACGAAATTTTTAACAAAATCGACGATTATAGGATTATCTATAATACTTTTTGCAGGATGTAACTCAAAACAAGTAGATTCTCAAACACATAAATTGCATCTTGAAAAAGAGATTGCATTGGGACAAAAATTGTTTTTTGATACAATATTATCAAAAAACAATACTCAAAGTTGTGCCACCTGTCACAATCCTCAGCATGGATTTGTTGACAATCGAGACAATGGCGTTCAAGGTGCTGGAAGTTTAGGTGATGATCAAAAAAGTATAGGTGATAGAAATACTCCAACAGCATCGTATGCAATGTATTCACCTAAGTTTCATTTTGATGCTAAAAAAGGTCAATATATTGGAGGTCAATTTTATGATGGTAGAGAACATACTTTAAAAGGGCAAGCAGGTGGACCTCCTACGAATCCTGTAGAGATGGGAATACCAACAAAAGAATTTTTAGCTAAAAGATTAGAACAAGATAAGTTATATAATCAAGAATTTAAAGCCTTATATGGAGATGATATTTTTGAAAACTCTGATAAAGCATACGAGATGATGGCACAAGCAATTGCAGCTTTTGAAACAACAAAAGAGTTTGCCCCGTTTGATAGTAAATATGATAGATTTTTAAAAGGTGAATATGACTTAACTGTTTTAGAAGATTTAGGACGAACTTTATTTTTTAGCAACAATAATAATAATTGTGCTTCATGTCATGTACTTAAAACAGAAGATGCACCATACGAAACATTTACAAACTATCAATACCATAATATTGGAGTACCACAAAACAAACTTTTAATGGAAAAAAATGTAGTTAACCCAAAAAACTTTATTGATCATGGTTTGATGCAAAATCCTTTAGTAAAAGAGCTACCAAATGCAAAAGAATTTGATGGAAAAATCAAAGTACCAACACTTCGAAATATTGCAATAACTGCACCTTATATGCATAATGGTGTTTTTAAAGATCTTGATACGGTTGTTAGATTTTACGATAAATATGTAAATAAAGAACAAAAAATAAATCCAGAAACGAACAAACCATGGGCAGAACCTGAAGTTGCTATTGGTAAAGATGATATGGATTTACTTACAAATGCAAAAGCATTAAATGAAAGAAAAATAAAAGCGTTGGTAGCTTTTATGAAAACTTTAACAGACAAACGATATGAATATTTACTAGAAGAGGAAAAATAGATGTTAAAAAAATTATTGATAATAAGTGTTTTATGGAGTACTTTTTTAAGTGCTAGTGAGGTTGTAAATGTTTATTCTCATAGACATTATGCTGTTGATAAACAACTTTATAAAAAGTTTTATAAACAAACAGGGATAAAAGTAAACCTTTTAAAAGCATCATCAGCTGAGTTAATACAAAGAATTGCAAAAGAGGGTAAATTTACAAAAGCAGATGTTCTTTTAACAACAGATGTAGGGATGCTAGAATTAGCACGAAGTAAAGATATTTTTGTAGCTACTCAATCAGATTTTTTGAATAAAACAATTCCTGCACATTTAAAAGATAAAGATAATTTATGGTTTGCACTTACAAAACGGGCTAGAATTATAGCCTATAATATTGATGAGGTGAATGCAGATGAATTAAGTACTTATAGTGCTTTAGGTGAAGAGAAGTGGAAAGATAGAATTGTTGTTACTAAAGCAACTGAAGTTTATAATCAATCTTTGTTGGCATCATTTATTGTAAATGACGGATCAGAAAAAGCTTATGAATGGGCAAAAAAAATAAAAAATAATATGGCACGAACACCAAGAGGAGTAGATAAAGATAGTTTAAGAGCTATTGCATCTGGAATTGGTGATGTTGCTATTGTGAATACATATTATGTAGGACAAATGATAAAAGGACGAAGTTTTTCAGATCGTGCAACTTCAGAAATGATAGGTATATTTTTCCCAAATCAAGGGGTAAATGAAAAAGGAACACATATAAATGTTTCAGGGGCTGGTGTTGTAAAATATAGTAAACATAAGGAAAATGCGGTTAAATTTATCGAATTTTTAGCAAGTGTTGAAGCACAAGAACTATTTGCAAAAGAAAACTTTGAATATCCTGTAAATCCAAATGCAAAAATGTCACCACTTTTAGAGTCATGGGGCGCTTTTAAAGAAGATAAAACAAGTTTATATAAAGTAGGTAATAAAAATACTGAGGCTGTAAAAATGTTCAATCAAGTTGGTTGGGATAGATAGATTATTAGTATATAAATACTAGGAAAGTCTGAGTTTAAAAAAGGTATAATGATAAAAAATATAGAAGGATATATTCAATGAATAAGAATCTTGATACTTTAGAGATTAAATTATTTAAGTTCAATCATAGTGTTGACTATTTACCATACTATAAAACTTATAATATAGAGTATACTCAAGACGAATCTATATTTGATATTTTAAATAAAATAAATAGCTATGAAAGTTTTTCTTATGAGTCTTTTGAAAAATGTAATGTTAAAATAAATAATTATTTTTTTAGTGCAGATATCTTAGTAAGTGATGTTGTAAATAAAGTTGGAAATGAGTTACAAGTAGAGCCTATTAGTTTATATCGAGTTACAAATGATTTGATTATCGATACAAAAGATTATGATGAAAAAATAGAGCTTTTTGATTCTTTTTTAACTAAAGAAGAGAAAAATACTTATAGAGAAAAATATAAATTAGAGTACTATTCATCACTTTCTATGATTATAAATAAAGAGTATATTGGCGATCATTGTTTACTCATAGCAAATGATATTCTTGAAAAAAATGCTATACATGAAAAAGCTATTTTAGACATTATCACAAATAAAGATACAGGTATTTTATATCACACTTCTTTAAAAGCACGATTATTTCAAAATAAATATGATGTTGAATCAGTATATGAAAAACTTTTATCAAAAATAAAAACATATAAGAATTTACAAAATAGTGTAAGAGAAAAAAGTGATATAAATGAAGATATTGAAATAACTCAGTACTTTAAAGGTTTTAATATAGCTTTATACAATAAAGAGGGGTGTCTGTTTAGAAAAGTTATTTCTAAAAGTAGAGCTACTTATCTTCACTTGGATTCTAGAAGATATGATTTGGCTTTTAACTCATCACTTGTAAATAAAGAGTTTTCTCTTAAAATAGCGGGAGAAGTATTACTTGAAGCAAAAGATAAAAATGCAGATTTTTTAATCGTGAAAGATGAAGCAGACTTAGCTATTTTTGATGCAAAGCAAAGGAAGATAGAAACTATAATAAATAGAGAGATTAAGTTACCAGTAATTACTCAAAAAGAGTTTGAGATGTTACTTTTGGGTGAGAAAGATACTTCAAAAATTGGGCTAGATAAACATAAAGTTAAAGTTGAGTTTATATAGTATTAGAAAACTTGTATTAAGAGTCATACAAGGCTCTTGCTGAGGTATTTCTTTGTTGCTTAAGTTCCATATCAATATATTTATATTGTTCTGCTTTTTCTTTTTTATTTAGTGCAATAGTTATCCTGTTGGAATTTTCTGGTTTGTACTCATAAATTGAAAAGTTGTTTTCATAAATAGACAAACGAATTGGTGTGGCGATTGAATATGTTGTTAATATTGCATCATCGCTTAGTGTTTTACTAATATCTTTAAAATATTCAACAGTCCACAAAAGTGGATTTACCTCGCTACTAAAGGCATCTTGATAGACAATATCAATATTATGTAAAGTTTGAATATATTTTCTAGCATCACCATTAAAAATTTCAATCTTTATATATTCATCTTGATATTTAAAAGTATTTGAGAGTTTTTCAATAATGGGTTTAAATTGTTCAAATTCATAAGGGTATTGAAAATCTTTCAATGATTCTAAAAGTTCAGTATTGAACTCCGGAGAGAATATATTTACTTTGATATCTAAGCTATTTTGTTTTATATAATAAAGTGTTGCTAAGGTATTATATCCTATTCCAAAACAAATATCTAAAATATTAAGTTCTTTTTTATTCTGATGATAGGTAAGTGCTGGAATGATATGTTTGGATAATGATTCGTTTAAAGCGCCCTCTTTAGTACTATGATAGTGTTGATTAAACTGAGTACTAAAGAGAGTATTTGAACCATCTTTAGTTGATATAGGTTCTATGCTTCAATCTCTTTGAGTTGTTTTTTAGTAAGAAGTAATTTTTTATTGTTCATAATTCCTACCCCGTTTTTAACAACAAATAGTGCAGTTTTTTTCGCACTTTTTAATGAATGCATATTATATGTACCACATTGGTATAAGTTTAACTCTGGAATATCAGCTTCACTTTTCACTTTTAATACATCTTTCATCGCTTTTACTGTAGCTTTTGCAACATCTTTCTCAGATGGAGTTCCTAAACAGCTCATATAAAAACCAGTTCTACATCCCATTGGAGAACAGTCTATTATTTCGACATTTTTGTTATTTAAATGCTCTCTAATAAATCCTGCAAATAAATGCTCTAATGTATGAATCCCTTTACCTGTCATTTTATCTTTATTTGGTTTGTGAATTCTAATGTCAAATACACTGATTTTATCACCTTTTTTCGATTTCATTGTTTTTGCAATTCGTACTGCTGGTGCAGTCATCTTTGTGTGATCTACTTTAAAACTATCTAATAATGGCATATTTAATCCTTTTGATTTTTGAAATTATAACATAAAAAAACCTAAGGGTTTTAAACCTTAGGTTGTAATCTTAAATTTTAAGATATAGAACTTTAAAAAATTATTTTAAAGGTTCTAGCTTATCAGCTCGTGGATATATAAAAACAGCTTTTCTGATTACGAATACAACATCAGGATTTTCTTTTGCATACGCTTTTAGAGTTACTGTAATAGGTGTATCTTTTGTAAAATCATTTACTAATCTCTCTTTAGTTGAAAGTTGAATTACTTTTTTTACCATTTTATTATGTGATAATTTGAAATCTGTAAATTTTTTAATCTCAAATTTGTCAGCATATTTCCCAATCACTTCTATAGTATAAGTGTAGTTTTCTCTTTGTGTATTTTGGAATAATAGTAAAAAGTTATTGATTACTTCATTATTATCTTTTATTTTGTAAAGTTGAGTTGTTTTATTGATGTTTAATAACATATACTCTTTTTTCCCACCCATAACAAATAACATACCAATGATAAGCAGTAAAGCAATACCGTACATAATTGTTTTACCACGGATTAATTTTGTTTTGTTACCTTTTATAACCTCATTAGTACTTGACCATTGAACTAAACTTTCTTTACCTAAATTACCCATAACGGTTGTACATGCATCAACACACTCTAAGCAGTTTATACACTCTAGTTGTGCACCTTTTCTGATGTCAATGTGTGTAGGACAAACAGTTACACAACTTTGACAGGCTGTACATTCATCTGTTTCATTAGGTAGGTCTTTTTGTTTGAAAATAATTTTCTCTTTATTTTCATTATAGATGTTTCCACCTCTATTGGTATTATATATTGCTTGTATTGTATCATCATCATATAATACAGACTGAACTCTAGAGTATGGACAAACATACACACAAAAATTTTCTTGTAAAAAAACAACATCATAAACTAAAAAAGCAGCAACACCAACAATAAAACCAAGTAATATAGTGTGGTCCATTGGATTTTGTAAATATGCAAAGAAATCAGCTGGAGGAATAAAATACCACATAAAATCAGCAGCAGCTAGTAAAGCAAGAAGTGACCACAATAAAATTCCTACCACTCTTTTAGCAATATTTTTTGGCTCTTTGAGGTTTGGTTCTTTTTGTTTATTTTTAATTCTTCTTAAACCAAGAAGTTTTCCTTCAATCAAATCTCGATAAATTACTCTAAAAATTGTTTGAGGACAACTCCATCCACACCATGCACGACCACCAATTGCAGTTACTGCGAATATTCCTAAGAACATGAACATTAACAAGAATGGCATCATATATAATTCTTGCATATCAAATGCAACGCCCATAAGATGTAATTGTTTTTTATCAAAAGATAAAAGAAAAATTTGATTACCACCTATTTGAATAAATGGTGTAATTAATGCTACTGAAGTAGCAACTAGATAAATCCAATATCTTTTTATTCTATATGAAGCAACTTTAACTTTTGTATTCATTGGAATCCTTTGTGTTATCTAATATGAATTATATATTATTCTAACTTATTAATAGCATAAACTTAAGTAATATATATTTAATTATTTATTATACTCAGTACTATGTAATGTTATTATTACTATAATCTAGCTATGAAAATACTTAATTTCGATATAGAAACCTCAAAAAATCTCTTAGCTTTTAGTGCAGGAGTTGATTCTAGTGCATTGTTTTTTTTACTACTTGAACAAGAGATATCTTTTGATATAGCAATTGTTAATTATAATCAAAGAACTCAATCACAAGATGAAGTTATATACGCTACGCAGTTAGCACATAAATATAATAAAAAATGTTTTATTGCAAATTATCCAACAGATATGAAATTTAGTGAAAAAAATGCAAGAGACTATAGGCATAATTTTTTTAATGAAATAATTAAAGAGCAATGTTATGAATCTTTAATTACAGCACATCAATTAAATGACAAATTAGAATGGTTTTTGATGCAGCTAACAAAAGGGGCAGGATTAACGGAACTGATAGGGATGAAGGAACTCTCCTATAAAAATAACTATCAAGTACATAAACCACTTTTAAATATTAGTAAAGATGAGTTGTTAGAATATCTGCATGATAATAATATAAAATATTTTGTTGATGAATCCAATAGTGATGAAAAATATAGAAGAAATTACTTCCGACATAATTTTTCAGATCAATTAATACAAAAGTATCATCATGGTATAAGTCAAAGTTTTAAGTATTTAGAAGAGGATAATCTATCACTTTTAGGTAACATAGAACAAAGTAATATAGAAGAACTATCTATAATAAGCTTTGATAGTAATATAAATATCGCCTTGCGTGCAATTGATAAAGAGCTAAAAAAAAGAGGCTTTGTAATATCTCATAAAACAAGAGATGAGTTAAAAAAAGATAAAGCAACCGTCATCTCACATAAAATTGCTGTAGCGATAGCTGATAACATAATATATATTGCACCTTATAAGATAGTTGGTATGAGTAAAATATTTAAAGAAAAATGCAGAGTGAAAAAAATCCCTAAAAATATACGAGGTTACCTCTTTTTGTTAGAACAAGAACAACTTTTTACTTTTTGAGTTGTACTTGCTTTTTGTTTGCTTGATGAAGTTCGATTTTGTATTTTACCTCTAAAGAGTTCTCTATTTTTGAAAACACAATTGGGTATTGTATCTCTATAGACATTGTTTGAGAATTGAGTGATTCAATAAAATCAAAAAACTCTTGAGGGGATTTTATAGTTGAAACAACAGAAAAATAAAAAGTTGTTAGTGCATTATGTTCTTTTTTATCAAAAGTAATGATAGAGTTTTTAAGGCTCAAACTTTTTATATAGTCAGTAGCTTTTGCTGGGGCTAAAAAGTTATATCTTTTATATTGTTTTTTTTCAATAGTTTTATAAAAGTCATATTGAGATTTTAGTTTTTCATTTTGAATAATTGTATTGATTAGAATCTCATTTTGGTGTTCTAGTAAAACTTTTGAATGGCTATAAATATTATTAAGTTTGATTTGCATATCGGCAAGAGATGTTGAATTAGCTATAAAATTTGATACGAATGTCGAACTATTTTTATTGATTTCAATATTTTTTAGAACTGCATCATAAGGGACAATATCAAATAGCATTTTTATATTCTCTGTCATGATTGCATTATTCTGTATATGATTTGGAAGAGATGCAACAGCAGGTTCGATTGTTTCTATCTCTTGAGGTTCTTGTTTTTGGTTTGTTAGTGGTTTTCTAGCTTCTTTTTCCAAAGGTATTTGTTCATTTTTTAACTCATTGGTAATATTATTTTTGTCATCTAACAAAAAATTAAAAACACCAAGTACTAATAAAATACTTACAAAAGCCAATATAATCCAAGTATAAATATTGGTATCATTTCTTTTGATTCTTGGTACTATGAGGTTAAATATTTTAGAGTCTTCTCTTTGCACTAAATCATCAATATAGGTAGTTAATGAAATAGCACGATATTCAATAGGGATCATCATGGCTTCCATAAGAGTTTCTAATTGTGAATCTGATAATGGCTTTAAAGTATATATCATCTCAATATGCTCTAAGAATTCTACATCTGCATTTTTTGAATAATAATCTTCAACTGTATCTATAAGAAATTGTTGTATCTCTAAAAAATTAACCTCTTCATAAAGTTTTTGACCAACTATATCATCTTCTAAAAATGTTGCATCTTGTGTAGATTCAAATGGTGTTAGTTGTTTTATTGTGTTATATACTATTTGTTTTTTATTATTATATATTACTAAATAGATAATATTATTGTATATAAAAAAATTAAGTGAATTGATTTTTGCATTTTGTTTTAAGTATTCGACTACAATACTGTATGGTGATAAAACATAATCTATCCCTGTTTCATGAAAATATCTATCTATTGAATTAATCTCATTTTTGGGAATAATGATACTTTGATTATCAGTGATTTTTACTGAATCATAATTGATAACATCAACACTACTTGTTGGAACAATACTTTGATTTGGGCTTTCACATAAAGAGATAAGATATGAATGATTAATATTGCTTTGTAAAGAATTTAATTTAAATTTTGCATCTTCTGGCAAATTCTCATTTGTAAGTAAAAAAGCAGAGTTTTCCTCTTTTATTATTTTGTCTTCTTGTATTATTTTATAATTTATTTTTAATTGTTTATTTTGTTGTAAGATATTTATAAATTGCTTTTTATTGTTATTAAACACAGTTTGACCTTTATAGAATGAATAATAATTATTATACTCTTTTAATGATTAAAACTATTTTCTAAGTTGGTGTTTATTCATCTCTTTTAAGATTAATTCTTTTGCTTCTTCCATTTCCATATCTAAAACATCGATAGGCTCTCCCACATAAAAATCAATTTTACCAAAAGGTTTTGGTATAACAAACTTATCCCAAGATCTCATCTGCCAATATTTTGAGGGTACTGCACTAAACGGAAGTATTTTTGTTTTTGTTTTTTGAGCTATTACTACAATTCCATCGGCAACACTATATATAGGACCTTTAGGACCATCAGGTGTGATTGCAACATCAATGCCCTTTTTAATTGACTTAATAGCACCTATTAAAGCCTTTGCCCCACCTCTTGTCGATGAACCAGCCAAAGAATCAATTCCTAAAAACTCTACAGTTTTTCTAATAGCTTCACCATCTCTATGTTCACTAATAATAGCTTTTACTGTACCTTTTGGTTTAAAGTTTTGATAATTGAATGGTTGCATTAAAAGGTCACCATGCCACATAGAAACAATAAAATTTTCCTCTTCTTCTATTGCTTTAGTGGTGTGATAAACTTTTTTATTTGTAAGATATATAAATCTTACAAATAGTTGTAATAAAAAGGGTATAACTTTTAGCTCTAGGTATCTAAATATCTTTTTTTTCATAAAGTAGTAGTTATGAAACCACTTCCCCTTTTAATGATGTTCTATTAGCTTTTGTAATTTTTACATCTACAATTTTTCCAAGTAACTCTTCACTACCTGTTACAAAAACTTGACAATAATTATCACTAAATCCAAATATTTCACCATTTGGTTTTAAATCTTCAAACATCACTTTCATAGTTGTACCTAGGTATTTTTCCATGTGTTCATCTTGATGTGATTTATGTAAGTCGATCACTTCTTGTAATCTTTTAGTAGCCACTTTATCTTCGATTTGATTTGGCATATTTTCAGCTGGAGTATGAGGTCTTGGTGAGTATTTAAAGTTAAATATTGATTCGAATTTCACTTTTTCTACTACATCAATTGTATCTCTAAACTCTTCATCAGTTTCCCCTGGAAATGCAACAATAATATCTGTTGAGATTCTTACATTTGGAACCATGTTTCTAATCTTTTCACATCTATTAAGGAACCATTTTTTGGTATATCCTCTTCTCATCTCTTTTAGAACTTTATCATTTCCTGCTTGTAAAGGGACATGTATTTGTTTACAGATTTTAGGATTTGATGCAAACTCTTGTAAAAATTCATCATCCATATGTAATGGATGTGGAGAAGTAAAGCGTATTCTTTCTAATCCATCTATTTTGCTAATATCTTGAAGAAGTTTAGTGAAAGTTGATTTGTCTCTTTTGTCACTAAAGTTTTTTCCATAGTTGTTTACATTTTGACCTAATAAAAAGACCTCTTTAGCTCCATTTTTTACAGACTTTTCTATCTCTTTTATGATGATTTCTGTTGGGATACTTATCTCATCTCCTCTTGTAGCAGGTACAATACAAAAAGTACAACTTTTATCACAACCTAAAGAGATATTTACACTACATCTGTAAGATGATTGTCTAAAATCAGCAAATTCATAAGTAGTTTCGTCATTATTAATATCTATCTCAACAGTACCTTTTTTTTCAACTGCTTGTGATATTTTTGAGATATTTCGAGCACCAACTACAAAATCAACATAAGGAGCTCTTTTAATGATATCTCCACCTAAGTGACTAGCTGTACATCCTGTTACACCGATTTTTGCACCATCTTTTTTCTTTTTATTATAGTTTCCTAATTCAGAAAAAAGTTTTGCTACAGGTTTTTCTCTTACTGAGCAAGTATTGATAACAATTAGATCAGCATCTTCCATATTTTGAGTTGTTTCGTAAGATTGATGTTTTCCAAGTTCTGCTATCATATGTTCTGTATCTCGAACATTCATAGCACAACCTAAAGTTTCAATGAAAAGTTTTTTTGATGGAGCTTCTGAAGTCCAGTTGCTATTTTCTTTTTGTGACACACTATCTACTTTGGTTATAAAGAGTGAATCTCATACATATATTCATCATCAGATAAACCGTATTTCACTTCTCTAAAATGAACTGTATATCCAGCTTCTTCAAATTTATCAACGATAGCCATCATATCTTTGTGCGAGTTATCTCTGTCAAAGTAAAAAATCTCTTCTTCATTTTTTGCTAAATCTTCTAATAATTTATCAAAATTTACTTTTTTTGGCTTTGATGTAATCTCTTTTCTTGCTAATAAAATATCCATTTTATGATTTTCCTTAATTTGTAATAATCTTGCATTATAGCAATTTTGCTCTAAATATTTGTTGAAGTAAAAATTCTATATAATATATACTTATTTTAGAAATATTTTAGATAGGATTATAATGAAAAAATTGCACCTTGTAAGTCTAGGCTGTACAAAAAATTTAGTAGATAGTGAAGTTATGCTTGGAAAACTGAAAGATTACACAATAACAGATGATAGCCAAGAGGCTGATTTACTTATTGTAAATACCTGTGGTTTCATAGAAAGTGCAAAACAAGAGAGTTTGAATACTATATTTGAACTTGATAGTACTCGAAAAAAAGAATCAGTTTTAGTGATGGCTGGATGTTTAAGCGAAAGATATAAAGAGGATCTAAAAGAGGGTCTTACTAATGAAGTAGATATCATGACTGGTGTTGGTGACTATGATATTATTGATAAACTTGTTGAAGAAAAAAGAGGACAGTTCACCGAAAAAGTTTTTTTAGCTAGTGAAGATAACGATAGAGTGGTTACTGGATCAAACTATCATGCTTATATAAAAATTAGTGAAGGGTGTAATCAAAAATGTTCATTTTGTGCTATACCATCATTTAAAGGGAAACTAAATAGTAGACCTTTAGGTTCTATAGAAGCTGAAGTGAAGTCCTTAGTGGCTCAAGGTTTTTATGACTTCTCATTTGTATCACAAGATAGTAGTTCGTATTTAAGAGACTTTAATATGAATGATGGTTTAGAGCAACTTATCTCAAGAGTAGAAAATATAAGTGGTGTAAAAAGTGCAAGAATTTTATATCTTTATCCCTCAACTACAACAAATAAGTTAATAGAAAAAATTGCTAGCTCTTCTATTTTTCATACTTACTATGATATGCCTTTGCAACATATCTCTTCAAGCGTTTTAAAAACGATGAAACGAGGTAAAGGTTCTGAACAACTTAAAGGTTTGATGCAACATATGAAAAATCAAGAAAATAGTTTTACAAGATCAACATTTATTGTTGGACACCCAGGCGAAACGCAAGAAGATTTTGATGAACTTTGTGAATATTTAGAATCATATAGATTTGACAGAGTAAATGTATTTTCTTATAGTGATGAAGATGGAACAGGGGCTTATGATTTTGAAAATAAAGTTGAACAAGAACTTATTGATGAGCGAGCTGAAATTTTAGGTGATATTATCTCTAAAATCACTCAAGAGAAACTAGAAGAGGAAGTCGGTAAAACTTTTGAAGTTGTTGTTGATGGAGAAAGTAGTGAACATGAGTATCTTTTAAGTGCAAGAAAATTATCATGGGCACCAGATATCGATGGTGAAATATATATCAATGACAATGAGTTAAATGAAGAGATCAAATTTGGTGTAGTGTATAGTGCTAAAGTTACAGAGTTAAGTGGTGATAAACTCATTGCAACAATCATAAAAAAAGTATAGTTATTTAACTATACTTTTTATTTTTATAGAAACAATTTAAACATCTTTAAACTGTTCTCGCACCTTTAGAAACTCATCTAAATTATCAAAAAAGATATCAACAAGTTTTGGATCAAAGTGTTTCCCTTTTTCCTCTTTAAAAAGATTAAAAATACGTTCATCATCCCATGCTTTTTTATATACACGGTCACTGCCTAAAGCATCAAATACATCTGCAACAGCAGTAATACGCCCAGCAATATGGATATCTTCACCTTGTAGCTTTCTAGGGTACCCACTTCCATCCCATTTTTCATGATGTTCATACGCTACAGTTGCGGCTAATTGAAGAAGTGGTCTATGTGAATTTTTTAACATCTCATAGCCTAGTTTTGCATGAGTATCCATAACTCGTCTTTCCTCTTCATCAAATCGTCCTGGTTTATTTAAAATAGCATCTGGAATTGCAACTTTACCAATATCGTGCATTGGGCTTGCTTGCTTTAATAGCTCTGCTTCCTCTTCTGATAACCCATAATAAAGAGCTAATAATTTAGAGTATTGAGCAACTCTTTTTACATGATTACCTGTTTCTTTAGATCTACTCTCTCCAATTGCTCCCATGGTAAAAACAACCTCTTTTTGAGTATCTTCAATCTCTTCATTTAATAATCTAATCTCTTTACTAGAATGATTAATCTGCTCCATTTGCATATTAAACTCATCAAAAAGTTCTCGTATTTCATTTTTTGCAGATGTTTGTACTATTGTGATTCTATTTTTAGTGGGGTCACTTTTTTTCATCGCTTCTAAAAGTCTAGAGAAAGGGCGAGTGTAGTTTTTACTTAAAAAGATACTAATGATTAATCCAAGTAGCAGAGTAAATGGAAAAATAAGTAAAATAGTTGTTGTTATCTCTTTATGTTTCTCTTTATATTGAGAAAGGTTGATATTTATAAGTGTATATCCAAAGGTGTAATTTTCAGCTTCTAGATTATTTTTAATCAGTAAATTTGTATCAGTAAATATAGTTTTTGCATTTAAGATGTTAGTTTGTTTTCTTTCTAACTCCTCTATGTTCCCATATTTAAAAATAGGATTTTTTTGAGTATCAAAAAGGATAAGACCATCTATTTTTTTTAGTGCAGATAATCTATACGAAATATCTGCAAGTACATCGGCATTTGGATTTAAAATCGCTTTTAGTAAGTCATTGTTGAGAGACTTTGATATGGTATCTGCATCTAATATAGAGTTATTTCTACTATCTTTCTCTTGAATATTTAAGACTACTAGTAGTGTACTAATTTCAACAATAGATATAACTAAAGTCATAAAAAGAATAAGTTGAACTTTAATACTGAAACGGTTCCACATAATTTATTCTTTCGTTAAATTAACGATTGGAAGATTCAGGTCATTTCCCCACTCTTTCCATGAAGCATCATAGTTTGATACATCATAGTCTAACTCCCTAAGTGCAAAATAGTTTGTAGCTGAAATTCTCCCCACAGCACAGTAAAGAACAATTTTTTTGGTTTTATCGATATTTTTATATACATCTTTTAATGTATCAATAGCTTTTAATTTTGTATTTTCTTGTGTATAGTTAATATTATGTGATGCTGGAAAATTAAGTGCTTTTGGAATATGACCATATCTACTTGCTGATGAAACATGACCTAAATATGCTTTTTTGGGTCTAGCATCAATAATAATTTGATTTGGATTTTTAGTGGCAATTTGAGTACTGAATTTTGTTGCTAATCTTTTTCTATTTATCTCTGCAATATAATTACTTTGTGTTGGTTCTTCTATGTTTGTACTAGTTGGTAAATCTGATTGATTCCAATCGTTATATCCTAAATTTAAAAGTTTTACATTTGTAAATCCATATACTTCAAGTGCCCAAAATAATCGTGCCGAATCAAAAAATGTTCCCTCATCGTATACTACAATTTTAGATTTTAGATCTAAACCTAGTTTTCTAAGTATATTTTGCATTTTTACAGGACTTGTTAATTTTCCATCTTGTTTTTTATCTTCATATGTTAAATCTATTGGGAAATTCAAAGCACCTTTGATATGTCCCTCTTTATAAAGCTTAGGAGTTCTTGTGTCAAGTATTTTATAACTATTTAGGTTTTTCACTAAATCTGAAGATTCAATACGAAGCGATTCAGCAGTTAAATTAAGAGAAACTATAATTAATAATGAAAAAGCTACTAATATATTTTTTAACATAAAGATTCCTTTACTTTTGTTTTCTTGTTTTCATATTTATATGGAGATGAATAATATCCACAGCTGACGGGGTTACTCCTGAAATTTGAGAAGCATTAAAAAGTGTTGGAGGATTAAATTGTTTTAGTTTTTCTATAACTTCTGTTGAAAGTCCAGGTAGATTATCATAAACAAAATTTTCTGGTATTTTGAGAGTAAGCATATTTTTCATCTTATCAATTTGTTTTTTTTGTTTATCAACATATCGATAATATTTCGCCTCAATGATTACTTGTTCTTTTAAATAATCATCAAGATATGCTAAATCTGGTACAAGTTTATCAAACTTTTCTTTTGTGATTGTATTTCTTCCCACTAAGTCAACAAGTAGGATTCTATCTGATATTTTGTCTTCACCTAGTTCTTCTAATAGTGCTAAATTCTCTTTTTTTGAAGTAAACCAAATACCTTCCATCATTTTTATAGCATCATCTATAGTTTGTTTTTTGTGTTTCATAATTGATAAAGTTTCATCATCAATAAGTCCAAAACGGTGACCATATTCCATCAGTCGCATATCAGCACTCTCTTCTCGTAATAAAAGTCTATATTCTGCACGACTTGTAAACATTCTATATGGTTCGTTTGTCCCTTTTGTAACTAAATCATCTATAAGAACACCAATATAACTTTCATCTCTTCTAAGTACAAATGGTTCTTTTTTGTCGATTGATAAACAAGCATTTATACCTGCCATAAGTCCTTGCGCTGCTGCTTCTTCGTATCCTGTAGTTGCATTTATTTGACCTGCTAGGTAGAGGTTTTTGATTTTCTTTGTTTCTAAAGTATGTAAAAGTTCAGTTGGGTCAACATAATCATATTCGATAGCATAAGCATATCGTACAATTTTTGCATTTTCCAAACCTTTGATAGAGCGTATTTTTTCTTTTTGTACATCTATAGGTAAACTTGAACTTAAACCATTGATATAATATTCTTCTGCTCTTGCTGTTTGTGGTTCTAAAAATAATTGATGTCTTTCCCGTTCGCTAAATCTACTTACTTTATCTTCAATGCTTGGGCAATATCTTGGACCTGTCCCCTCTATTTGTCCTGTAAATAAAGGTGCTCTATCAAAATTTGTTCGTATGATATCATGAGTATCTACATTTGTATAAGTTATATAACAAGGGAGTTGAGTAGGTTTGAACTCTTTTTTATTTGTACGAAAACTAAATGGATGAGGTTGTTCATCACCTCCATGTGCTTCCATAACTGAAAAGTCAATTGAGTTTGCATTTATTCTTGATGGTGTTCCTGTTTTAAGTCTTCCCACATTTAGATTTAATTCTTTCAATTGGTCTGAAAGTGTTGTTGATGGAAGTTCCCACGCTCTTCCTGCTGGATAAGTTTTTTCACCAATATGGATAAGACCTTTCATAAAAGTACCTGTAGTTAAGATTACTTTTTGGGCTTCAAATGATTCACCCAATTTAGTAGCCACTCCACTTACTACATTGTCTTTTACAAGTAAATGTGAAACTTCATCTTGATATACATCTAAGTTTGGAGTATTTAAAGTGACATTTCTCATATATTCTCTATATGTATCCATATCAATCTGAGCTCGACTACCCTGAACAGCGGCACCCTTACTAGCATTTAAAATTCGAAATTGTATCCCTGTAGCATCAGTACAAAGACCCATCTCCCCACCAATAGCATCTATCTCTCGTACTAAATGTCCTTTTGCAAGCCCACCAATAGCAGGATTACAACTTGCTGCTCCAATTTGTTCCACTAACATAGTAATAAGTAATGTTTTTTTACCCATTCGTGCAGATACTAAACTAGCCTCAATTCCTGAGTGCCCACCACCTACAACGATTACATCATAATTTGTCATTATTAACCTTGATATTTATATACTAAATTATACACAAATAGTAATTATGTAGCCATAAAACAGAGTTTAAAGCTTATTTTTATATAATAATTAAATAGAAAATTTAAAAAAGAAGATTGAATGATAAAAAAATGTTTATTTCCGGCAGCAGGGTATGGTACACGATTTCTACCAGCTACAAAAGCAATTCCTAAAGAGATGTTACCTGTACTTACGAAACCTTTATTACAATACGGGGTAGAAGAAGCTATAAGTGCAGGTTGTGATACTATGGCAATCGTAACAAGTAAATATAAGAAAGCAATTGAAGATCATTTTGATACAAATACTGACATTGAAAAGAGTATTAGCGGTAGTTCTAAAGAAATTTTATTAACTGAAGTAAATAGTATGATTGAACATTGTACTTTTTCCTATACGCGACAAGTTGAAATGAAAGGGTTAGGACACGCAATTTTGACAGGTCAAACACTTATTGGGAATGAACCATTTGCAGTTATTTTGGCAGATGATTTATGTGATAATATAGATGTTTCTGTATTATCTCAAATGACTAGCCTTCATGAAAAGTATCCAGATTGTTGTATTGTGGCAATAGAAGAGATTCCTGAAAAAGATACTAATAAGTATGGTGTCATTTCAGGTGAAAAAATTACAGATAATATTTTTAGAGTTAATGATATGGTAGAAAAACCAGAGCCAAAAGATGCTCCTTCAAATCTTGCAATTATAGGGAGATATATTTTAACTCCAGAGATTTTTGAAGTGATTAAAACTACAAAACCTGGTAAAGGTGGAGAGATACAAATAACTGATGCGCTTATGACTTTGGCAAAAGAGGGCAAAGTATTAGCATATAAGTTTGATGGGAAAAGATTTGATTGCGGAAGTGTTGATGGTTTTGTGGAAGCTACAAATTATTTTTATAATAAAGGGTAAGCATGCAATATCATAAAAACTTTTATCAAATAAAATCAAATAAAACGATTTTTGAAGGTATTAAAGAGGAGATTCAGGAAATAGGTTATTATAATCTGCCTCTTCAAAATACTACAATTTATAAAGAGTTTGCTGCAACAGTAAAACAAAAACATATAGCTATTATAGGTATAGGAGGAAGTACTTTAGGAACTATAGCTATATATGATTTTTTAAGAAAAGCAAATGATTATGAGAAAAAACTTCATTTTTTTGAATCAACAGATCCTATGGATATACGCTCAAGACTTGATAACTTAGATTTAGAAGATACTTTATTTATTGTTATCAGTAAGTCGGGTACAACAATTGAAACAATTAGTTTATTTAAATATTTTCATACTCTTATAAAAATTGATAAAAACAATTGTGTCATTGTAAGTGAAACTGATAGTAAACTAACAAAGTATGCACAAAAACACGATATGCAAACATTTGAAATCCCTAAAAATGTAGGTGGGAGATTTTCTGTTTTTTCTGCTGTTGGATTACTTCCTTTATCTATTATTGGTGTTGATATTGATAATCTACTTAATGGTGCAAAAAAAGTTCGAGATAGTTTTTTTGAACAAACAGAATTCTATGAACCACTTATGCAAAAAGCACGCTTTTTAGTTGAAAACAAAACACGATTTAATATTAATGTGCTTTTTAGTTATTCTTCATCATTGGAAGGATTTAACAAATGGTATATACAACTTTGGGGTGAGAGCTTAGGGAAGATAAATGTAAATGGAACAGCACAAGCTTTAACTCCAATAGGATTAATAGGTCCAGTTGACCAACACTCTTTTCTGCAATTAATAGCAGAAGGGAAAAGAGATAAAACAGTTACTTTTGTTAAAGTAAATGATTTTGAGGAAGAGACTATAATTCCTAAAAATACTTTAGATGGTTTTGACGACTTAGAATATGTTGATGGTTTAACTTTTGCAGAACTTATAGAAGCTCAAGCAAATGCAACAATTGAGTCTATCGAAAATATTGCAGATATACCGTGTGATGTAATTACTATAGATAAAGTAGATGAATATAATATTGCAGGATTAATGTTTAATTATCAGTTACTGACATCTATTGTAGGTAAATTTGTTCAAATTAATACTTATGACCAACCAGGCGTTGAATCTGGAAAAATTATTTTGAAAAATAAGTTACAATCAAAATAATAAGAGTTTTTAAAAAATTATGATAAAATCCGAAAAAATAGAATAGAATAAAAGGTTTACCTTATGAAAATTATAGCTAGCAATTTTAAAACAAATCACACTAGAAAAAGTACAAAACTATTTGTAGAGGAAGTAAACCAGTTTCTTGAAAAAGAAAATATCAAAAATGATGTATATGTTTTCCCTACCGCAACATCTTTAGATACTTTTGAAGTGCTTGATAACTTAACAATCGGTACACAAAATGCATATTATGTAAAGAATGGTTCTTTTACAGGTGAAATTGGTACAGAACAACTTGATGAGTTTAACATCAAAACTATTTTAATAGGGCATAGCGAGAGAAGGCATATCTTAGGTGAATCACAAAAAGAGATTGCTTACAAGTACAACTACTATAAAGCTTTAGGGTATAAAATAATTTATTGTGTTGGAGAGCCTTTAGAGGTAAAAGAGATAGGGATGACTGAAACTTTAGGATATATTTGGAATCAATTTGATGGAATTGATTTAGAGTATGATAATTTAGTAATTGCTTATGAACCTGTATGGGCGATTGGTACAGGTAAAATTCCAACAACAGAAGATATTGAAATTATTCATAAAAAGATTAAGAAAAAAATCACACAGCCACTTTTGTATGGCGGTAGCGTAAAAACATCAAATATATCTGATATCTTAGATATACCAAATGTTGATGGAACATTAATAGGTAGTGGGTCTTGGAATGTAGAAGATTTCAAAGAGATGATTAAAATAACAAATACAAAATAATAAAAAGAAGGAGATATAATGTTAATGAATGGAAAAAAAGGTGTAATTTTAGGTGTAGCAAACAATAAGTCTATTGCTTATGGTATAGCAAAACAGTGTAAAGCACAAGGTGCCCAAATTGCATTTACATATTTAAATGATTCTTTAAAGAAAAGAGTTGTTCCTATAGCAGAAGAGTTTGGTAGTGCAGATTATGTATACCCTTGTGATGTTTCAAATCCAGAAGAGATTAAAGCACTAAAAGAATCTTTAGAAAAAGATATGGGACAGATTGACTTTATTGTGCACTCTATAGCTTTTGCTCCAAAATCTGGTCTTTCTGGAAGATTTTATGATATCACTAAAGATGCATTTGATGTTGCAATGGATGTATCTGTATATTCTTTGATTGAGATTACAAGAGAATTAAAACCACTTTTAAGTGACAACTCTTCAATATTAACATTGTCTTATTATGGTGGAGCAAAATATATTCCAAACTATAACCTTATGGGTGTAGCTAAAGCTGCTTTAGAGATGACTACAAAATATCTTGCAGAAGATTTAGGAAAAGATGGAATTAGAGTAAATGCAATTTCAGCAGGACCTATTAAAACTTTAGCGGCTGCTGGAATTAGTGATTTTAGATTTATGTTAAAATGGAATGAATCACATTCTCCATTAAAGAAAAATGTAACAATTGATGAGGTTGGTAACTCTGGTATGTATTTGCTTTCTGATTTAAGTTCTGCTGTTACTGGTGAAATTCATTATGTTGATGCTGGTTATAACATCATGGGTATGCCAGCTGTTAATTTTGATGAAAATGGAAAACCAACTATTGCTTGGAATGGAACTGACAAGTAATAATTGTATGTTAGATTAGCTAAAGATTATAAGTGATGAAATATATATTTGTATTACTAGTCTTTAGTGTTTCCCTTTTTTCAAAGGTAGATATTACTCTTTCTCATGCTAAAGTGAAACATGGAACAACTTTTGCCATAGTTTTACAAAGTGATAAGGATATATCTCCCTCTCCACATTTGATTTATCAGAATAAAAAATATCAGATGTTTCCGATATCTAACTCAATAAAAAGTTATAGGGTTTTTGTTCCTGTTGATTATTATTCTAAAAAACAAAAAGAATATGTAGAGATTAATTATAAATTACAAGATAAGTTCATTACAAAAAATATCGAAATCGAAATTGTTGATGGTGACTATAAACAAAATGAAATTATTAAAGTTGCACAGGGAAAAGTAACCCTTTCCACAAAAAATAAACAACGATCTAAAAAAGAATATGCACAAGTATATAAAGAGGTATATTCAAAAATAACTTCTGATGATTTAACGAATAATGAAGAATATATTTATCCTATAGATTCAAAAATCACAAGTGCTTTTGGTAATGCAAGAATATATAATGGGATAACAAAAAGTTACCACACAGGAACAGATTTTCGTGCAAAAGTAGGAACGAGTATTTATGCTTCAAATAATGGCATTGTATCTTTGACAATGGATCGATTTTATTTAGGAAAAGTTGTTTATATTGATCATGGACGAGGTGCTTTTTCTTACTATTCCCACATGAGTAGTTTTACTGTAAAAAAAGGTGATAAAGTGCTAAAAGGGCAAAAAATAGGCGAGTCAGGAGTAACAGGACGAATAACAGGTCCACATCTTCACTATGCAATGAGATTATATAATACTACAGTTGATCCATTACAATATACAGAACTCTACAACAAGATTTTAAAATTATATCAATAGAAGCTATTAAGACGATAATTACTAAAAATTAGCTATTATAACTGCTAAATTTAATAATAAGAGAATAGTAATGGCAATAAATTTTAAAGAACTATCAAAAAAATATCAAACCCCATATTATGTGTATGACTTCGATTATATTTCAAAACAATACAATGAATTAAAAGAAGCATTTAAAGCAAGAAAATCATTGATCTCATATGCTGTTAAAGCAAACTCAAATTTAAGTGTTGTAAAACATTTAGGACAGCAAGGAAGTGGTGCTGATTGTGTAAGTATTGGTGAAGTAAAAAGAGCGCTTAAGGCAGAAATACCTAAGTACAAAATTATTTTTTCTGGTGTGGGTAAAACTGATGATGAAATTAAAGAAGCTTTAGAGTTGGATATTTTAATGATAAATGTCGAAAGTGAAGCTGAACTTCATCGAGTAGCATTGGTAGCACAAGGGTTAGAAAAGATAGCTCGAATCTCTATTAGAGTAAATCCAAATGTAGACCCTAAAACACATCCGTATATCTCGACAGGTCTACATGAAAATAAATTTGGTGTAGATTTAAATACGGCAAAAAGACTTTATATTTATGCTAAAAATAATGACAACTTAGAACCAATAGGTATCCACTGCCATATAGGTAGCCAGTTAACAGAACTAGCTCCTATAAAAGAGTCTGTAAATATAGTAGCAGATTTAGTAAGAAATTTAAAATCAGGTTTAAATATTGAGTTAAGTTTTTTTGATGTTGGTGGTGGCTTAGGTATTGTATATGATGATGAAACATTAATCGATACATACGAATATGCACAAACTGTTTTAGATGCTTTATTTGGAATAGATATTACAATAGTATGTGAACCAGGCAGATTCATTGTAGGAAACAGTGGAACATTTGTTACCAAAGTTTTATATGAAAAAATAAATGGTAGTAAAAGATTTGTCATTGTTGATGGTGCTATGAATGATCTTCTTCGACCAAGTTTATATGATGCTTATCATAAAGTTGAAGTATTAGAAAAAACTGAAGATATAAGTGACTGTAATGTTGTAGGTCCAGTCTGTGAAAGTGGAGATTTTTTTGCAAAGAATATCTCTTTACCAGCAACAAAACACAATGATTTAATCGCTATTTATAGTGCAGGTGCATATGGTTTCACAATGGCTAGTAACTATAATACAAGAGGTAGAGTTGCTGAAATTGCTTTAGAAAATGGTGAAGATAGACTTATTAGAAGAAGAGAAACTTTTGAAGACTTGATTGCTCATGAAGAGGAATATCTTAAATAGATATTTACAAAGGAAATGGATATGAATGAAGAGGTTGAATTAAAAAAATTGCGAGACACTCTTGATGTTATTGATGACCAGTTATTGGTTCTTTTAAATAAAAGAATGGAAACTGTGCATAAAGTTGGAAGTGTAAAAGCTCAAAGTGGTGGAGCTATTTATAGACCAGAGCGTGAAAAAGCTATTATTGAAAGATTGCATAACCAGTCAATAAAAGCAAAAGGAAACTTAAATAGAGCTGCTATAGAAGCATTATTTTTAGAAGTATTTGCAATATCAAGAAATTTAGAATTACCTGAAAATATAGCATATCTTGGACCAGAGGGGAGTTTTACTCATCAAGCAGCAGAGAGTAGATTTGGTGCCATGAGTGCTTATTTACCAATAGGTTCGATAAAGGGCGTTTTTAGAGAAGTTGCTAATGGTAAAGCAAAGTTTGGTGTAGTACCGATTGAAAATAGTAGTAATGGTATTGTAAATGATACAGTATCTTGTTTCGCTGATTCAAATTTGAGAATTATTGCAGAGGTTATGGTTGATATTCATCATACTTTAGCTTCACGAGCAGATCATATAAAAGATATTCGTAAGATATATTCAAAAGATATAGCATTTGATCAGTGTCATAAATTTTTGGAAGATTTAGGTTTAAATGAGTGTGAGCTTATTCCTGTAGATTCAACTGCAAAAGCTGCAAAACTAGCAATCGAAGATGAACATTCTGCTGCTATATGTTCACATGTGGGAGCTAAAATGTACAATCTTCCTATTTTATTTGAAAACATTGAAGATACAGGGGATAATAGAACACGATTTTTAATTATCTCAAATTTTGAAAATGGACAAAGTGGAGATGATAAAACATCTATTTTGGTACAACTTTCAAATCAATCTGGTGCTTTGGTACGATTTTTGAATGATTTTGATACAGCAAATATAAATTTAACAAAAATAAAATCACATATAGTAGAAGGGGTTTCTACTTTTTTTATTGAGTTCAATGCTCACAAAGATGAAGAAAAAGTAAAAACAATATTTAAAAAATATCCAAAAGAGATAAAATTCTTGGGAAGTTATGTAAGGGAAGCAGATGACATTTAATAGTGTTTTAGATAATGTAAATATCTATGAAGCAGGGAAACCAATAGAATTAGTAGTAAGAGATTATGGAATAGATCCAAAAGATATTATAAAATTAGCCTCAAATGAAAATCCATACGGAACAAGTCCAAAAGTAATAAAAGCATTACAAAAAAAATCATCAAGTGCTTTTGTTTATCCAGATGATAGTATGTATGAATTAAAAGAAGCTCTAGCAAAAAGGTTTAGAGTTGAAGATAAAAATGTCATTATTGGAGCAGGTAGTGACCAAATAATAGAGTTTTGTGTTCATGCAAAATGTACAAAAAAATCGAAAGTACTTATGGCAAAAACTACATTTGCTATGTATGAAATCTATGCAAAACAAACAAGTGCAACTATTTTAAAAACACCATCAGACCAACATAATCTTGATGAGTTTAGAAAGATATATGAAAAAGAGGGTGCAGATATCATCTTTTTATGTTTACCAAATAATCCTATGGGTGAATGTCTTGATGCAAAAGATGTGTACAAGTTTTTAGATGAAATTGATAAAGATACTTTAGTAGTACTAGATGGAGCGTATCAAGAATATGCTTCTTATAAAGATAGTGCTAAAAAAATTGATGTAAAAAAAGTAATAAAAAAATATCCAAATGTGATTTATCTTGGGACATTTTCTAAAGCGTATGCTTTGGGTGGCTTGAGAGTTGGATATGGTATTGCAAATATAAATATTATTCAAAACCTCTATAAATTAAGACCACCTTTTAATGTAACTACACTCTCTTTAGAAGCTGGAAAAATAGCACTTCAAGATGAGAAATTTGTACAAAAGTGTATTAAAAAGAATTTTAAAGAGATGAAACGGTATGAAAAGTATTGTGTAAACAATAGCTTGAAGTTTATACCAAGTTATACAAATTTTATCACAATTTACACTGGTAAAGCTATCTCAAAAGAGATAGCACAAAAATTATTAGAACTAGGTATTATTGTGCGAGATATGACAGGATATGGACAAAATGCTATCCGTATTACAATCGGAACAAAAGAACAAAATAAAAAAGTATTTAAATCTTTAGATAAACTTTTAAATCTAAAGAAACAATAGATGTTTTCAAGATTTAAATTACAAGAAAATAATACAACAGTAAAAACAGAATTTTTAGCAGGGCTTACAACATTTTTAACGATGATGTATATTGTTCCTGTAAATGGTTTTATTTTACATGATGCAGGGTTACCTATGGGAGCTGTTATTACAGCAACAGCTCTTATTACAATAATGGCAACTATGTTCAATGGTATTTGGGCAAATACACCTATTGCTATGAGTGTTGGTATGGGACTGAATGCTTACTTTAGTTATGGTTTAGTATTAGGTATGAATATGCCTTGGCAAACTGCTTTAGGGATTGTATTTTTAAGTGGTATTATCTTTGTTATTCTTTCATTTACCAAATTTAGAGTATGGATAATGACCTCTATCCCAGTTGATTTAAGAAGAGCAATTAGTGCTGGTATTGGTGCTTTTATTGCTTTTATTGGACTTAAACAAATGGGTATTATTGTTGAAAATAAAGCTACATTAGTAGCCTTAGGTGATTTAGGAAATCCTGCTGTTTTATTGGGTCTTTTTGGGTTATTTGTGACATTGGCATTTTATGCTTTTAGAGTTAAAGGTGCATTTATTATCGCAATTTTAATCACTTCGATTATTGGATGGAGTCTTGGGATAGGATCAGCTCCTGAATCAATAGTGGGATTACCTGAATCGATTGCCCCTATTTATATGCAACTTGATATTTTAAGTGCATTATCTTTAGCATTATTACCTGTCATAATTACATTTTTAGTTACAGATATGTTTGATACCATAGGAACATTAACAGGTGTAGGAACACGAGCAAATTTATTTCAAACACAAGATAAAAATGACAAAGCATTAGAGAAAACTTTAGAAGCTGATGCAATATCTACAGTTGCTGGAAGTTTAATTGGTGTTTCAACTACAACATCATTTGTAGAAAGTTCAAGTGGTGTTGAAGAGGGTGGAAGAACTGGATTAACTGCTGTATTTACAGGTTTGTTTTTTATTTTAACACTGTTTTTATTGCCATTATTTAAATCAATTCCTGCAAATGCAATTTATCCAGTTTTAGTAGTTGTAGGAATATTAATGTTTTCAGAACTTGGAAATATTAATTTTAAACAAAACGATTTGGCAGTTACAAGCGCATCGTTTTTGATGGTTATTTTAATGCCTTTGACATATTCAATTACAAATGGTTTTGCGGCTGGTTTTATTGTTTATACTGCATTAAAATTATTAAAAGGTGAGTTTAAAGATATTAATTTAGGTTTAATCACAATTACATTGATATCATTATTAGTATTTATTTTACATTAGAGGAAAAAGATTGAAAAAAGTTTATTATAGTTATGAAGATTGTATAGAAGACTGTAAAGTTTTAATACCACAAATTAAAGAGTATAATCCAGATGCATTGATTGCAATAGCGCGAGGAGGATTACTTTTAGGACATCTTCTTAGTGAAGCCTTAGAAACACGAGAGATATATAGTTTGAACTCTATCCATTATGATGGAACAAAAAAGTTAGAAACTTTTGAAATTTTTAATATCCCTGATTTGACTCGAAAACATAAAATTGTTCTTATTGACGATATTGTGGATAGTGGTGAAAGTATGGTAGAGATTTTAAAAATTTTAAATGAAAAATATCCACATTGTGAATTTAAAATTGCCACAGTATTTTATAAACCAACTGCACTTATACAGCCAAATTATACTGTAAAAGAAGCAAAAGATTGGATTGAGTTTTTTTGGGAAGTAGATTTATTAGAAAAGAAGTAATATGAACATTAAAGATAAAAGCATAGCAGAATTAGAACAAGTAGCACAAGAAATTAGAGATAGAATTATTGAGGTTGTATCAGTAAATGGAGGACATTTTAGTTCCACACTTGGAGCTGTTGAATTAACTCTTGGTATGCACAAAGTCTTTGATTGTAATAATGACCCTTTTATTTTTGATGTTTCACATCAGTGTTATCCACATAAGCTCATCACTGGAAGATGGGATAAGTTTAAAACTGTTCGACAATTTAAAGGTTTGAGTGGATTCACAAAACCAAAAGAATCAGCTGCAGATTATTTTGTAGCTGGACACTCTTCAACTTCTATATCTTTAGCTGTTGGAGCTGCAAAAGCTGCCAAAATTGAACAAAATGGAAAAGTTCCTGTTCTTATGATAGGTGATGGTTCTATGAGTGCTGGTATGGTTTATGAAGCTTTAAATGAACTAGGCGATTTGAAGTTTCCTGTTGTTATTATTTTAAATGACAACGAGATGAGTATAGCCAAACCAATAGGGGCTATGTCTAAACATCTTAGTAAACTTTTAGCTGGAAAATTTTATCAAGGTTTTCGAGATAAGGTTGACTTTATAGTGAAAAACTATATGCCTAAAGGAACTGATTATATTGCTAAAAAAATAGAAGAGAGTTTAAAACTTATTACTCCTGGTATTATTTTTGAAGAGATGGGAATAGATTATATAGGTCCTATTGATGGTCATAATATTGAAGAGATAGTTGAAACTTTAAAGTTAGCAAAGAACTTAGGAAAACCTGTAATTGTACATGCAAAAACTGTTAAAGGAAAGGGCTATTCTATTGCAGAAGGTCATTTTGAACATTGGCATGGGGTAGGTCCTTTTGATGTTGAAACAGGAAATTTTCATAAAAAAGCAGGTGCAAAAGCTGCAACGGCTGTATTTAGTGATGCCTTATATGAATTAGCAAAAAGAGATGATAAAGTTGTTGGAGTAACAGCTGCTATGCCAAGTGGTACAGGGATAGATAAACTTATAAAAGAGTTCCCAAATAGGTTTTGGGATGTTGCAATAGCAGAACAACACGCGGTTACTTCTATGGCAGCCATGGCAAAAGATGGTTTTAAACCTTTTGTCACTATATATTCTACATTTTTGCAAAGAGGATTTGATCAAATTATTCATGATGTTTGTTTGATGAATCTACCTGTAACATTTTGTATAGATAGAGCGGGAATTGTTGGGGCTGATGGTGAAACTCATCAAGGACAGTTTGACATCAGTTTCTTACGATTTTTACCAAATATGACCCTTTTTGCACCAAGAGATTCAACAACATTACAATACGCACTAGAGTTTGCAAAAGATTATGCAACACCCTGTGCAGTTAGATACCCAAGAGGAGCTTTTGAAGAGTTAGAATATGCACCATCAAAATTCCAAAAAGGGAAAGCAGAAATTCTTAAAAAAGGAAAAAGTTCTATTGCTTTTATAGGGTATGGTGCAGGTGTATCACGAGCTATAAATACTGAAAAACTCTGTGAAGAAGAGAACACAATAGTTGACTTGCGTTTTGTGAAACCTTTAGATAAAGAGTTGTTAAAAGAGTTATCAAAAACTACAAACAGATGGTATGTATTTTCAGATAGTCAAAAGCAAGGTGGTGTAGGAAGTGCGCTACTTGAACTCATAAGTGATGAAGATTTAGATGTAAAAGTGACATCATTTGAATATCCTGATTTGTATGTACAACATGGAGATACAAAACTTTTAGAAGAAGACTTGGGAATTTTACCAGAACAATTAGCGAATAGAATAAGCTAATTGTTTTAGTTAAAGACCTTTTCCAATATTATTAACACAAAAAATAAAATTCCCAAATAACCATTAATAGTAAAAAATGCTTTATCTATTTTTGTGAAATCACGATTTACAATGATATGTTCGTAAGTCAACATAACAGCACTAGCAACTACTGCTATATATGCAAACACACCAAGTGAAGCTTCTATAGTAAATAATAACCAGAAAAGTACAGTAAGAAAGTGCATAATTTTAGAAAAAAGCATAGTATTTTTTGCCCCAAATTGAGAAGGAATAGAATGCAATCCTAGTTTTTTATCTACTTCAATATCTTGCAATGAATAGAGTAAATCAAACCCAGCCACCCAAAAAAGTACCCCAACACTTAAATAAATAGACCATAAAGTTATAGTCTCAGATACAGCTACCACACCTGCAATAGGAGCTAAACCTAAAGAAACTCCAAGTATGATATGTGCTAAATAAGAGAATCTTTTAAAATATGAATAACTTGCAAGAACAAGTAAAATAGGAACACTTATAAAAAAAGCTAAGCTATTTACAAAATAAGCAACCACTATAAAACCCAAAGCATTTGCAAAAGTAAATAGAAGCATTTGGGTAGAACTGATTCGACCGTCTACATTTGGTCTATTTATTGTTCGAGGATTGAGTGCATCGATATCTCTATCTAGATATCTGTTGAATCCCATGGCAAAATTCCTAGCTGTTAAGGCTGCTAATACTCCTAAAAATAAAAGGTTCCATCCGAACCAACCATCACTAGCAACTACCATAGCAATAAATATAAATGGGAAAGAAAATATAGAATGTTTAAACATTACGAGTTCGTTAAAGTCATTTAATTTTTTTAGTATTTTATTCATAAGGCGGATTTTACTATAATGTTAGTTATATGTATGTAAAAGGGAATTATTTGTACAAAGAACTAGCCATCATAGCACCAACGGCATCTGGAAAAACAGCACTTTCTATTAAACTAGCTCATAAGTTAAATGCGGTGATATTGTCCCTTGATAGTTTGGCTGTGTATAAAAAAATCGATATAGCTTCTGCAAAACCTACTGTTGTTGAACGAGATGGAATCAAACATTTTGGTATAGATTGTATCTATCCCAATGAAGTGTTTGATGTGATAGAGTTTTATGAAGAGTATAAAAAAGCAAAACAATATGCAATCGCTCATGAAAAAAATCTTATTATTGTAGGAGGTACAGGATTTTATCTCAAGTCTTTATGTGATGGACTCTCCTCCACTCCATATATTACAGATGAAACGAAAGTCAAAGTACAAGAAGAGCTTCAAGATATAGAAAAACTTTATAAAAAGCTTTATACACTAGACTCAACTTATATGAAAAAAATAGCCTCTACTGATAGGTATAGAATTGAAAAAGCAGCACAATTGTATTTTGAAACAAAACTTACCCCATCTCTATATTTTGCACAAAATAAACCTGAGCCAATTATTAACAATCTTGATATTTATGAGATTGAAACTGATGTAGAAGTATTAAGAGAGCGTATAAAAAAAAGAACTCAAATGATGCTTAAAGATGGAATCATAGATGAAGTGATAGCTTTAGAAAAAGAGTATACAAGAGCTCCTAATAGTATGGGTAGTATTGGGATAGTTGAAACACTGGACTATTTAGATAGTAAGATAAATAAAAAAGAGTTAGAAGAGCTTATCTCTATACACACAGCACAACTAGCAAAAAGACAAAGAACTTTTAATAAGTCACAATTTACAAATGTAAAAAAAGAAAGTTTGGAAAAAATAGAAAAAATAATCTTGTCGCAATAATTAATATTGCTATTTAATTCTTAATAATTAGTTTTATCATAGTAAAAATTTGTTATAAATCACTCTAGATAATAGTAATTATAAGTTTCTATTTACAGAGAATAAGGTATTATCTAGGTAGTTTCAGAGTAAAATTTTTAGTAAAAATATTTGAGATTAGCCTACAAAAGGAAAAAAAATGGAACATATGGATTTTGCAAATCCTTATTTTGGTGTATTTGTAATGTTTGTACTTACTTTTGGTGCATTTATAGCAGGTACATCATTATCAAGATTTGCTAGTCATAAATTAGCAAGAAAAGATACAGAAAAGTTAAAAACTACGCTGTATGAGTGTGGACCAGAGGTAACAAAACAGCCAAATACAATATCGGTACAATTTTATCTTATGGCATTGCTGTTTATACTTTTTGATGTAGAGATCATATTTATGTTTCCATGGGCTGTTAATTTTCAAGTTTTGGGTTGGTTTGGTTTTGTTGAGATGATTTTATTTATACTTCTTTTGACAATAGGTTTTATTTACGCTTGGAAAAAAGGGGCTTTAGAATGGCACAGCATAAAGTAAATTATTTTGCGGATGGTGGAACACCTATAAAACTAACAGCTGTAGACAAAATAGTGAATTTTGGACGAAGTAATTCACTTTGGCCTATGACTTATGGACTTGCTTGTTGTGCTATAGAGATGATGGCAACAGGTGGTTCACGATTTGATTTTGATAGGTTTGGTACGATTTTTCGAGCGAGTCCTAGACAGTCAGATGTAATAGTTGTAGCTGGAACTTTGACAAAAAAGCATGCTGAGTTTATGCGAAGATTATATGACCAAATGCCAGATCCTAAATGGGTTATTTCGATGGGATCGTGTGCAAATACAGGTGGTATGTTTAATACTTATGCAACAGTTCAAGGTGTTGATAGAGTTATCCCTGTTGATATCTATTTACCTGGTTGTGCTCCTCGACCTGAAACACTTCAATATGCACTTATGATGTTGCAACGAAAAATAAGAAGAGAACCTGCAAAAATGGCTCAAAAAGCAAAAAGGTTGATATAGATGAGAAAATATACTCCTAAAAACGATGTGCAAAAAAAGTCATTTCATAGTGATAGATTTTTTGTAAAACCATCAGTTCCTAGAAAAGAAGTTCAACAAAGTGTTTTTACTGAAGAGTTATCAAGTGTTCAAAATATCACAGAGGTTTTAGATGCTTATATTGAGCTAGACCATTTAATTTTGATCATCAATCCAAATGAAAATGTAAAAGTTATACAACATTTAAAAGATATTTGTTTCTATGATTTTATGATTGAGTTAACAGCCGTAGATTATATAGCTAAACGAGGTGGTTTTGAAATTGTTTATGAGATGTTATCAACTTCTAAAAAAAGAAGAGTTCGAGTAAAAACTTTTATCAAAAAAGATGAATCGATTCAATCAATAGAATCATTATTTAGAATGGCTGATTGGGGTGAGCGAGAGATGTATGATATGTATGGTGTAAAGGTTATAAACCATCCAAACCTTAAAAGAATTCTTCTTCCAGATGACTGGCAAGGACATCCTTTACTAAAAACATATCCATTGCATGGAGATGAGGCTGCTTCTTGGTATGAAGTAGATAAAATTTTTGGAAAAAATGCAAGAGATACTATAGGACCTGAGTTAAGAGATTCAGCTTGTGTTGATAGATACGACACTACGAGGTTTGCACGCCTTGGGCATGAAGTAGATAAAGGTGTGCCCGTTAGTGAGGGGAATGAACCTGATACTCCTATCCGATATCAAGAAGAGGGTGGAGTGAAACTTTTTGGAGTACGACTGGTTACCCCATTTGATGAGATAAAAAAAGTAGATTTAAAAAAGAGGAAATAATATGCAACAAACAAATAGGTTACGACCTTTTTTTGAGAATATAAATTTCGAGAGAGAAGACAACACAATGGTTGTAAACTTTGGACCACAACACCCTTCAGCTCATGGGCAGTTAAGACTGATATTGGAGCTTCAAGGTGAAGAGGTTACTAAAGCTTCTCCTGATGTAGGCTACTTACATAGAGGTGTTGAAAAAATGGGTGAAAATATGATCTATAATGAATTTTTACCTACTACTGATCGAATGGATTATATTGCATCTACTTCAAATAACTATGGTTATGCACTTGCAGTTGAAAAACTATTGGGAATAGAAGCACCTAGACGAGCAGAAGTTATAAGAACAATGCTTTTAGAACTCAATAGAATCATCTCTCATCTTTTTTGGTTAGCAACACATGCTTTAGATGTAGGTGCTATGTCTATTTTTCTCTATGCTTTTAGAGAAAGAGAATATGCACTTGACCTAATGGAAGATTATTGTGGAGCAAGACTTACTCATAGTGCTGTACGAATTGGTGGAGTACCTTTAGATTTACCAAACACTTGGATAAAAGACTTAGAAAAGTTCATAACAACTTTAGAATCACAAATCCCTATTTATGAAGGTTTGTTAACCAAAAATAGAATTTGGAGAATGCGTCTTGAAAATGTAGGAGTTATCCCTGTAGAGATGGCTAAGTCTTGGGGTGTAACAGGTGTCGCTTTACGAGGAAGTGGAGTAAAATGGGACTTAAGAAAAGAGATTCCTTATGGACTTTACAGTGAACTTGATTTTGATATACCTATTTCTGATAAGGGTGATGCGTATGGACGATATAAATGTTATATGCAAGAGATGTATGAGTCTTCAAAAATATTAAAACAACTTATCCCTATGTACGAAGCATCAGATACACAACTTATGGCACATAGTCCAGAGTATATCTCATGTACCAAAGAGGAGATGATGACTCAAAACTACTCTTTAATGCAACATTTTGTTTTAGTGACACAAGGTATGCGTCCACCTGTTGGAGAAGTGTATGTAGCAACAGAATCGCCAAAAGGGGAGTTAGGTTTTTATATAGTATCTGATGGTACACCGTATGCTTACAAACTCAAATGTAGAGCGCCTAGCTTTTGGCATACTGGATTATTAACTGATTTATTACCTGGTCATCAGCTAGCAGATGTTGTGACTATTATAGGGAATTTAAATATTGTATTTGGTGAGGTAGATAGATAATGAAACGATTTGATCTTACAAAATTAAAAAATGACTTTATACCTAGAATGGTTGAGTTGATGAATACTGAAATACAAGAGGGAGAAAATGCAATCTTTATGTTTGAAATTGGAGATTTCTCAGGTATTCAAGCATCAGCTGACTGTATAAAAGAGAATAATTGGACTTTGATGAATTCTATAAAATTTAATGAAGTAGACTGGACACTTGTTGTAAAAAAAGAACAACCAAAACTGATGACAACAGAAGAAACAAACGAACCTAAATAGGAGTGATTATGAATGGTAATAAAATACAAATAGAAAATTTTATGGATTTTAATAGTGATGCTATTATTAGTATCGGTACAAGAATATCTCTTGATCATCCAAAAGTAAAAGCATATATAGAGAGAATGGTATCAAAAAATGAAACAGAGTTTATCTATATGCACCCAATTGATGATGTTTCTTTACAAGAGAAATATACACAATATATCAAATATGAAGCAGGAAGTGAAGAGGGTGTTTTAGCTTTACTCGCAGCTTTTATAGTGAAAAAGTCACCTACAAAATATCAAGACTATATTGAAGATTTAGATATAGGTAATTTAAGTGGAGAGAGTAGTGTAGGTGAAGAGGAGTTTGAACTTTTAGTTGAAAAACTTGAAAATAAAAAAGAGATATTGTTACTTGTTGGTGATGATATTTATACTCATAGCAAGTTTGAAAATATAATCAATCTGATTCGATTTATTGATATGTATTCCTCTGTAAATGTAGTTTTATTGAAAAAAGATAAAGAGATTAATCTCGATAAAGAGATTGTTTTAAGTGAAGTTGCAAATATAGATACTTACAATGGATCTGTTGTCTATATTACAAATGGTAATGATGATATTTTAAGAGGAAGTGCTTCTTTTGCTATGGCTGCAAAAATAAAAGATGAAGACACTGTAACTATTGCTTATGATAATACAATAGCAAACAAAATATTTAAAATAGATGAATCTATTCGAGGGACAATAGCTTTACTCCCATTGGAAAATTTAAACAGTGTAGGATATAGATTTAAGCAAGTAAAAATCAATAAGGTAAACGGGTAATGGATACTCTAGTAAATGTAACAATTGATGGAAAAGAGTGTCAAGCAAAAGAGGGAGAATCTATACTTAATACTGCTCGTGCAAATGACCTTTTTATTCCAGCTATTTGTTACCAATCAAAATGTTCACCAACTCTTGCTTGTCGGCTTTGTTTGGTTGAAGCAGATGGGAAACAGGTATATTCATGTAATGCAAAAGTAAAAGATGGGATGAATATCTCTATAAATACTCCAACAATCGAAAAAGAACGACGAGCGATAATGGAAGTATATGATGTAAATCATCCTTTACAGTGTGGTGTTTGTGATCAAAGTGGAGAGTGTGAGTTACAAAACTATAGCTTATATATGAAAGTTGATGAACAACACTATAGCGTAAAGGATGTACATAGACCTACAGCACATTGGGGCGTGATGAATTATGACCCAGGTTTATGTATTGTATGTGAAAAGTGTGTGACTGTTTGTAAAGATATGATAGGCTCAAGTGCTTTAAGTACTGTAAAAAGAGGTTCGGATACTTTAAGTGCTGAATATAAAGCAAGTATGCCAAAAGATGCTTATTCTATGTGGAATAAATTAAACAAAAGTCTTATTGGGTTTGAGGAAGATAAGTGTATTGATTGTGGTGAGTGTATTTCTGTTTGTCCTGTTGGGGCTTTAGTGAGTCATGATTTTCAGTACAAGTCAAATGCTTGGGAGCTTACTAAAATACCTGCTTCAAATCCTTATGCTTCTGATTGTTCACTTATTTATTATGAAGTAAAACATACTAATATAGTACAAAATAAAGAGCAAAGTATTTACAGAGTAACCAATGATGCTCATTATACTTCTTTAAATGGGGCTACACGATTTGGGTTTGATTATGTGAACCGTGCAAAAAAAGATGAGGTGGCTTTTGATAAAACTATTGAGGCTTTTAAAAATGCAGGAACAATAGTTTTCAACTCATATATTACCAATGAAGAGTCAAAAATATTACAGCTACTTAAAGAAAAAACTGGAATCAAACTTATCAATAATGATGCTTTACGATTCCAAGGTTTTATGCAAGAGTATTCAAGTGTAACAGGGCAGAGTTTATACAATGGAAAACTAGAAGATATTCACAATAGTAACTTCATAGTTTCAGTAGGATCTTTTCTCAAGTCAGATGCACCAGCTGCAAAATATGCTTTTAACAATGCAGTTACTATTAATAAAGGTGCCGGTTTGTACTTTCATAGTATGGGAGATAAGCATATTGAAGGGTTTGGTAAAAAAGGAAAAAATATAGAAACTGTAGCAAATATTCCTTTTAGTGAAGATGCTATTTTATATTTTATTTTAGATCAATTTGCAACAGACTTACCTGCAAACATTGAAGAGTATTTAGCTTCAAAAAGAGAAGAGCGTACAAAAACAGTAGTAGAAACCATAAAAGAAAAAGTAGTAGAAACTATTGTTGCTGCAGAAACAGGTGAAAGTAAAGAGGTTACCAAAATGGTACCTAAAAAAGTTTCACAAGATGTTGAATATACTTATACAAGACTTCTAGATGATATGGGAGCAGATGAGACACTTCTTGAAACTATAGAAACAATGCTTTTGAAAAAAGATACTTTTTCTATCATTATCGGAGAAGATTGTATCAAACACCCAAATGCTTCTAAAATAGCGAAGTTAGCAGGGCTTGTTGAAAAGTATACAAATTTTAAAGTTATCATCTCACCAACTCAAACAAATACTTTAGGGGTGAGTCAATTGTGTGAACTAGATGCTATCTCTATAGGAAAAACTATAGGATATAATGTCCAAGCAGATTTTGAGCTAAGTGCTTTAGGTGATGGAGATATTGATATGCCACCACTGAATCAACAAGAGGGGACTTTTGTAAATATAGATAAAAATCTTGTACCTACAAATGCAGCTATACAATACGATGGATATACTTTAAATGATATAGCAAATGAGCTTTTAGATTATAAAGTTCCTCATACGATTGATTACACGCAAGAGATTTTCAAAGGTATAGCTTTTGATGATTTGGAAAATCATTTTACAAATGATAGAGTTGAGCATAGAGGTTATGCTATAAGCTCTGTAGAGTCTCAAATTCAAGATGTTGAACTCATAGATGAACAAACTAGACTTGAAATAGCTGAAGATGAATATATCATTTATTCTGGAAACCCTATCAATCAGTTCAATGACTTTACAGCAATAGCACGACTTCTTCAAAAAGAAAAAGTTGCTTTATATGTATCTGCGTCTTTACAAGAAAAACTAAATGTTCAAGATGGAGATAGTGTTGAAGTAAGAGCCAATAGTCATACAATCATTTTAGATATTCAAGTAGATAAAGATTTAGTTGGTGAGATATCGTATGTACCAACTTTTGATAAAAGAATAGATACAAAAAGTTTATTTAAAAATAGATTTGAAAAAGCAATAATAAGAAAGGTGTAGATTATGGATAATGATATACTCATGACAGTTGTAAAATGTATAATCATCTTAGCAGTATTTTCTGCACTTGCTGGTTTTACAACTTATATAGAGAGAAAAGTTTTAGCTTTTATACAAAGACGACCTGGACCTGTACATGTTGGACCATTTGGAGTTTTACAAGTTTTATGTGATGGTATCAAACTTTTTACAAAAGAGGACTTTGTTCCACAAAATGCAAACAAAGTTATCTTTATGATTGCTCCAATTATTACAGCAGCAACAGCTTTTATAGCGATGACAGCTGTTCCATTTTTCCCTGGAATGATTGTATCTGATATAAATGTTGGTATATTATTTGTAATGGGTGTGATGGCTACTGGATTGTATGGACCACTTTTAGGTGGAATGTCCCAAGCGAATAAATGGGGACTCTTAGGGGGAGCTAGAACTGCTATTCAGCTTCTTTCTTATGAAGTTGTGACGGGACTTTCTATGCTAGCACCTTTGATGCTTGTTGGAAGTTTATCTTTGATTGATATAAATAACTATCAAGCAGGGGGAGTACAAAACTGGCTTATTTTTACACAACCATTAGCTTTTTTATTGTTTTTAATAGCAGCATTTGCCGAAACAAACAGAACACCGTTTGACCTTTTAGAACATGAAGCAGAAGTTGTGGCTGGGTATGCGACGGAATATTCAGGTCTACGATGGGGAATGTTTTTTATAGGGGAATATGCGAACCTTTTTACTGTTTCATTTGTAACTGCACTTATGTTTTTAGGTGGATTTAACGATCTTTGGTTTATACCAGGTGGTATTGCTATTGTTCTTAAAGTGATGTTTTTAATATTTTTATTTTTATGGACAAGAGCTTCGTGGCCACATATCAGACCAGATCAGCTCATGTGGCTGTGTTGGAAAATACTCATGCCATTGGCGTTACTAAATATTTTAGTAACAGCTTTAGTTATCTTATAGGAGCTATGATGAGTTTTCAAGATTTAAAAGAGAGAAATGTAGGAAGTCAGGAATATATTTTGATGGATATAGAAGAATATCCAAAAACTAACTGGGATAAATTTAAACAAGTTTTTGACAGAGGTTTTAGTCTGGAACTTTTTAAAGGACTAGGGATCACCTTTAAGATTTTAAGAGGTGTGATTTTTAACAATGAATCACATAATACAAGATACCCTATCGAAAAACTTCCAATAAGTCCTCGATATAGAGCGGTACATAAACTTCTAGCGCTTTTAGAAAGTGGAACAAACAGATGTATAGGCTGCGGATTATGTGAAAAAATATGTATAGCAAACTGTATTCGAATGGATACTAAAATAGATGAAGAGTCACGAAAAGAAGTTTTAGAATATACGATAAATTTAGGACGATGTATTTTTTGTGGGTATTGTGCTGAAGTTTGTCCAGAGTTAGCCATAGTTCATGGAGATAGATATGAAAATGCGAGTGAACAAAGAGAACATTTTGTTTTAAAAGAAGATATTTTGACTCCATTTGCAGAACTTCAACAACAGTTAGAATATCAAGGTTTTGGAGCAGTTTCACCAGATGCTGATGCTAGAATCAAAAAAACACCGTTGGAATATTAAATATGAAGGATAATATATGTTTGAAGTAGTAGCTTTTTATCTATTTTCTTTTTTAACAATAGCTATGTTTAGCATAACTGTAATGACAAAAAATGCACTTTATGCTTTAAGTTCACTAGCAGCTGGAATGATATTTATATCAGCATTTTTCTTTTTGCTTGGTGCTGAGTTTTTGGGTGCTGTGCAAATTGTTGTATATACAGGTGCTGTGATGGCACTCTATGCTTTTGGAATGATGTTTTTTGACTCAATGAAAGAGATAAAAGAAAATCATCAAAACCCAAGGCTTACTTTTGTATTGACAGGAATGATTGCTCTTATTGTTGTATTTATTTTTACAGCTCCAATTATTGGTGCAAATATAACAGCAGAGTATCCGCTAGGAATGGCTGCAGAATTATACGGAACAATTGATGGAAATACGCAAGATATAGGAATAGTTTTATTTACAAAATATTTAGTACCTTTTGAAGTTGCTGCTGTGATGTTACTTGTTGCTATGATAGGTGGAATTATTTTATCTGGTAAAAAAATGGATATTTCACAAACAGAGCTAAGTGATGATAGCATTGATAGTAAGAGTATAGTAAAGGATGAGAAATGAGTATAACTTTAAATGACTATTTAATATTAAGTACTATTATTTTTATGATAGGGATGTTTGGAGTCTTTAGAAGAACAAACCTTTTAATGTTGTTTTTCTCTACAGAAATTATGCTCAACGCCGTAAATATTGGGATGGCTGCAATTTCAAAATTTCATGAAGATTTAACAGGTCAAATTTTTGCATTTTTTATCATAGCTGTCGCTGCTAGTGAAGTGGCTATTGGTTTAGGACTTTTAGTTTTATGGTATAAAAAACACAATAATATTGACTTGACAACACTTACAAGTATGAAAGGATGATGATGGAACAATATTTATATATTGCATTATTTGCTCCACTTCTTGGTTCTTTGATTGCTACACTTTTTGCAAATAGTCAAAAGAAACTTTTTATTGGTATTTTGACATCTTTACTTATTGCTGTTTCTTTCTATGCTTCTATTCATTTACTGTATTATGTGTACACTACAGAAAATTCGGTTACTGTAAATTTAAAAGATTGGATTGTTCTTGGAAATGTCAATATTCCTTTTGGATTTGTAGTCGATCAAATAAGTATAGTGATGATGGTTGTGGTTACACTTGTATCAACAATGGTACATATTCATTCTATAGGATACATGGACAATGATAGAAGTTTCAATAGATTTTTTGCATGGTTATCAGCATTTGTTTTTTCAATGATGATACTAGTAATGTCAGATAACTTTGTAGGACTTTTTATAGGTTGGGAAGGTGTTGGTTTATGTTCTTGGGGATTGATTGGGTTTTGGTATCATAAAAAAGATGTGGAAAAATCAAAAGATTTAAAGCGGTCACCATACTCTACACTTTCACCACATTCAGCTATCTCCCCTTCATGGGCTGCAAATGAAGCTTTTATCATGAATAGAGTTGCTGATTTAGCAATACTCATTGGTATATTTATGATTTTTTGGAATATAGGAACTTTACAATATGATGAGATTTTTGCACATATTTCAAGACTAAGTCATGAAACAATAGTAATCATAGCAATCCTATTATTTATAGGTGCTATGGGAAAATCAGCACAATTTCCTTTTAATACTTGGTTAGCAAATGCAATGGAAGGCCCTACTCCTGTTTCTGCTTTGATTCATGCAGCTACGATGGTAACAGCTGGGGTGTATTTAGTAATAAGAACAAATGAGATATTTTCAATTGTTCCTGAAGTTGGATATTTTATAGCTGTACTTGGTGCGTTTGTAGCTATTGCAGCTGCTTCTATGGCCCTTGTAGCTACAAATATGAAAAAGATTATTGCATTTTCTACTCTTTCACAACTTGGATATATGTTTGTAGCTGTTGGACTTGGTGCTTATTGGGTAGCACTATTTCATCTGGCAACTCATGCTTTTTTCAAATCAGTATTATTCTTAGGTGCAGGAAATGTTATGCATGCTATGGGTGACGAGATAAATATTAAAAAAATGGGTGGATTAAAAAAACATATGCCACAAACAGCACTTATTATGACAATAGCATCTATAGCACTTGCTGGTATCTATCCACTTGCTGGTTTTTTCTCAAAAGATTTGATTCTTGAAGTTGCTTTTGGAACGCATTCATATATTTTATGGGCTGTTTTATGGCTTACTGCTGGACTGACTGCATTTTATTCGTTTAGACTTATCATGTATGTATTTTATGGAGAAGAGAAATATAACCATGAAACAAAACATCCTCATGAAACATATTTTTATGTTATTGCTGCGATGATACCACTTGCAATATTAGCTATAAGTGCAGGGTGGTTTGAGCATGAATTCTCTCAAATGGTTACAAAGATTTTACCTGAGTTAAATGTACATGTAAGTACAGCAACTTTTTATACACTTATAGCAGTTACAACAGCAATCGCATTGAGTGGGATAGCTTTTGCTATTTTTAAATATAAAAAAGATGGTGAATATTATGGGAGTGAATTTGAAAATAATTTTATTTATAAACTGTTAGCAAACCAGTATTATTTACCACATTTTTGGGATGTTGTTGTTACGAAAATATATAAAGCACTTTCAAAAATTTCATGGAAAGTTATAGATATCAGAATCATAGATAGTTTAGTAGATAGTATAGCTAGTAGAATAGTAAATGGTGCTAATATAGGAACTTCTATGCAAAATGGAAATTTATCAAGTGCTTTAAAATGGATGGGACTTGGTATTTTGATGCTATTGGTCTTAGTATTAGTGTTTAGTGATTTAAGATAAGGAAAGGAAACAGATGGAACATATTTTATCAATTTTGATTTTTTTTCCAGCTTTTGCTGCAATATTAGGTTTTTTAGTAAACAAAAATGCAATTAGAGCGTATGGAATAACAGTCGTAACTATAGAGTTTTTACTTTCTTGTTATTTATGGTTAGGGTTTGATAACTCTGACTTTACTATGCAATTTAAAGAGTTCATACCACTTATCTCACAATATGGTATCTCTTATAATTTAGGAATAGATGGTATCTCATTGTTTTTAGTAATGATGACTACTTTTATGACAATGATTTCTATTATAGGATTGAGTGAAAGAAAAGAGTTGAAAAATTTAATACTTACTGTATTATTTTTAGAGATGACAATGATTGGGGTATTTGTAGCATTAGATGTTATTTTATTTTATATTTTTTGGGAGCTTTCTTTAGTGCCTATGCTTTATATTGTTGGTGCATGGGGTGGAAAATATAGAATCTATGCTGCTGTTAAGTTTTTTATTTATACATTTACAGGGTCGTTAGTTATGCTTGTTGGGATGTTATATTTAGGATATATATTTTATACAGAAACAGGAGTGTGGAGTTTTAATCTACTTGATTGGAATGTTTTGGTGATGCCAATAGATATGCAAATGTGGCTATTTGTTGCATTTTTCTTAGGCTTTGCTGTAAAAGTTCCTATGGTACCTTTTCATACTTGGCTTCCATACGCACATGGACAAGCACCAACAATAGGTTCTGTAATACTAGCAGCTATTTTATTAAAAATGGGAACTTACGGTTTTATTCGATATTCTCTTCCTCTTTTTCCTGATGCAAGTGTTGCTTTTATGTTTCCTATAGGTATTTTGGCAGTGATTGCAATTATATATACAGCGATGATAGCGTATGCACAAGAGGATATAAAACAAGTCATAGCTTATAGTTCTGTTTCTCATATGGGTGTTATTATGTTGGGAATTTTTGCATTAAATGTTGAGGGTATTGGGGGATCATTGTTTTTGATGATTTCTCATGGTATTGTATCTGGGGCTTTATTTATATTGGTTGGTGTCATTTATGATAGAAGAGGTACAAAAATGATGAGCCAGTTTGGTGGACTAGCATCAGTTATGCCTATTTATGCAACTATATTTGGAGTTGTGCTTATGGCTTCAGTTGGCTTACCACTTACAATTGGTTTTGTTGGAGAGTTTTTATCTTTACTTGGATTTTTTGCAGTTTCTCCATTGTTAACGGGTCTTGCAGGAACAACTATTATATTTGGCGCTGTTTATATGCTTGTGTTGTATAAAAAAACATTTTTTGGAGTAATTACAAACCCTCTTAATGAGAAACTGCAAGATTTAAATAAACGAGAACTAAGTGCTTTAGTTCCTCTTGTCTTTGTAATAGTGTATTTAGGTGTTCATCCTAAACCTCTATTGGAACCGATTGATAACTCTGTGAAAAGACTTGTTCAAACTATGTATGTAAAATCAGTTGAACCAACTACTAAGGATGCAATAGCATCTGTAAATACAATAGGGGAGAAAAGATAATGGTTGAACAAATTTCCATAAATATAGAAGATTTAAACCTACCATCACTTTTCCCTATGATGATTGCTGTTGTAGGAGCTTTGGTTATTTTATGTATAGATTTGGCTACGAAAAATTTACATAAATCACTTTATATCATACTTACTATTTTTGTTTTACTTGTTGATTTGCTTGCTGTTGTAGGATATACAGGAACAACTAGAGGTTTTTTTGATCTTATGCTTATCGATGGTATTGCTATACTTACACAAGTTATCATACTTGTTGCTTCTATTTTATTTATTGTACTTGCATTTTCAAAACAGAAATTTCATGAATATAAATATGCTGAATATTTTGCTTTGTTTTTATTTATGATTGCAGGTTTTCAGTTTATGGTTTCAAGTGATAGTCTTATTTTGATTTTTGTTGGACTTGAGACATCATCGATGGCATTGTATATTTTAATTGCGATGCATAACCGTGACAAGTCAACAGAAGCAGCCATAAAGTATTTTACAATGGGAGCATTATCAACTGCTTTTTTTGCTTTTGGTTCTATGATATTTTATGCACTTACAGGAAGTGTAGAGTTAGGGCAAATCTCTGCATCGTTTGTAGCATCTGAGTTTGCTAATTATCCTTTTATCTTATTAGGTGTTGTATTTATTTTAGGTGGAATTGGTTTTAAACTTTCAATTGTTCCTTTTCATACTTGGGCTCCTGATGTATATGAAGGCTCAAGTGCAGCAATGGCTGGATATATGTCGGTGGTACCTAAAATAGCAGCTTTTGTAGTTGCTTTGAGGTTTTTTGAAATATTTGTAAGTGTAGATAACCAATGGGTAGAGCTTATTTTATATACTATTGTTGTATCAACAATGACTATTGCTAATATGGCAGCGTTAGTACAAACAGATGTAAAAAGAACACTAGCGTACTCATCGATTTCACATGCTGGTTTTGTAATGGCTACTATACTTATGGGAACTACTCAAGCTACTGGGGCGTTATTTTTATATTGGATTTTATTTTCGTTTGCAAATTTAGGGGCCTTTGCTATATTGTGGATGGCTAGAACGAAAGAAAATAATACTTTTACTTCAGACCATGCTTTTGAAAAATATGCAGGGCTCATCAAAACATCTCCTGTAGTGGCTTCTATGATGGGACTATTTATGTTAAGTCTTGCAGGGATTCCTCCATTTAGTGTATTTTGGGGTAAAATGTTTTTGATAAGTACAGCTATAAATAGTGATTATATTATCTTAGCACTTATTATGATACTTAATTCTGCTATTGCTGTGTATTATTACTTGAAACTTATAGTATATATGTTTTTAAAAGAACCTATTGTAAATACTGAAAAACTAAGTATGAATAATGAAAATAATGCACTAAGAGGGGTTATTCTCATAGCTGCTCTTTTATCACTTGGAGCTATTTTTTATATTGATCCATTGTTAGAAGTTATTAGTATCTATGTAGAGATAAGTGGATACTAATCGTTTAATGAGATTTTAATAGTAATTCTATTAAAATCTCATTCTAAGTACAAGATAAGCATTGAGAATATTACACAATATTCTGACTGCTTCTCTTAGACCTTTACAATCACATTAAAGGGCAACTCCCCAGGGTAGGAATACAGCAAGGAACCTTTTTTTGTTGGTGTGTTTAGGTATCTGGGAGGAGTACTTACTCTTTATCTAATACAATCAATAAACCCCATAACAAAAGCATTTACAAAGAACTCTTACGATTATAATTAATAAAATAAAAAATGATAGAACAATATGTTAATATTTAATGAATAGTTAGAATATGAAGTCAAAAGAACTTCTCCATAAACTGCTAAAAGGATAAAAATTGGAAAATCTAATACCCTTTGTAATTGTAATATCTCCATTTGTACTAGGATACTTACTTTTTAAAACATACAAAGAAAAAAGGGAAATAGAAAAAGATTTTGAAAGTTTATCAAAAGAGATATCTAAGTATCAAGATAAAGAAAAATTACTCAATGAAATAGAAGAAAAAAAAGATACTATAATTGAAGAAGCTAAAAATGAAAAAGAAAATATTCTCAAAAATGCTAAAAATGAACTTATGTTAGTAGAAAATAGAATCGGAAGACTTAAAACAGCTGATATGGAGATCACTACACGCTTAAAACTATCACGACAAAATATCGAAAATATTACTGATAAATGTTCGATGTTAGCCTCTGATATTGAACTTATTACAGATGATGACTTATTATCAAGTAAGAGTTATCAAGAGGATAGAAAAGAAGTAAAAGCAAGATTAAAAAAATTAGCAATTAATGCTATTGATGGTGTAAAAGGTAGTAATGCAGATGTAAATATTGGAAAATTTATCGGTATATCTGCAAAAGCAGATATTGCAGGGGCTTTACTTCTTACAACAGTAGAAATGTTGTGTTCAAAAGTCAATGCTAATAATGGATATAATGCTTTAGAAAAACTCTTTGAAACAATTATTGCTACTGAATCATTAATTAGATGTATTGATAGTAGAGCAGTAATAAATGAAGAGTTTAAGGAGTTGTTAGAAAAGAGATTAATTATAGAAACCAACTATAAGAAAGCAAAACAAATTGCACAAGAAGAACAAAGGGAGATAAGAGAGGAAGAGCGAGAAGATAGAAAAGCAAGAGAAGAAGCTGAAAAAGTTGAAAAAGAAGCCCAAAATGAAGAGCGAATTAAAAATGAAGCTATTTCAGAACTAGAATCACAAATGTTAGAAAAATCAGATGCTGAAAGAGAAATATTTGAAGAGAAACTCAATAAGCTAAAATCTGAATTAGAAGAAGTACATTAACGATATGAAAGAGCAAGAAGTCGAGCGCAAGATACAAAACAAGGAAATGTTTATATAATTTCAAATATTGGAAGTTTTGGAAAAAATGTATTTAAAATAGGTATGACTAGAAGAATGGAACCACTAGATAGAGTTCACGAGCTAGGAAAAATGTAAAAGAATGTTATAAATTGTGAGAAATATAATTTATAAGATATGTATATTCTTCTTTGCTGGTAATTATGAATCTTAATTAAGAATATAATATAATAATAGTATATTATAAAAAAAGGGGAAGTTGTGAGTTTAACAGATAATAAAAAACTAAATTTTATCAATATCATAAAAGATAAATTATCACAATTTCAAGAAGTAAATAAGGTTGTCTTATTTGGTTCTTTTGTTAATTCAAACAATCCGAATGATATAGATATAGCAATAATACAAAACTCAAATGATAACTTTTTGACTCTATCTTTAAAGTACAGAAAAGTATTAAGAGAATTATCAAAAATGATACCACTTGATATAGTGCCTATCAAAACAAATTCTAAAGGTGTGTTTTTAGAAGAAATCAATAAAGGTCAAGTAGTTTATGAAAGATGAAACTAATCAATGGATTAAGTATGCTGATGAAAATTTACAATCATCTAAGATACTATGTGAGAGCCACCTTTATAACCCATCTTTACAAAATGCACAACAATCTATCGAAAAAAACATAAAAGCTTATTTTGTAGAAAATGGTTTAAAACTTCAAAAAACACATAATATATTATCTTTAAATGAGATACTAAAACAAAATGATGTATATCTAAATATAACAGATGATGAGATTGATTTGATAGACACTATATACTTATCTTCAAAATATCCTTTTGGTTCTGTATTACCTGATTTTGAACCTGATAAAGAGATATGTTTAAATTGCATTGATATAGCTTTTAGAGTTCAAGAGGATATACGAAAATATCTAAAAAAAGTATAGACACTTTGTCTTTTTGTTACCCTATATGTTACCTTTAGTTTATGTTGTTAATTATAAATACTTTATATAAAGACTTTAAAGCTAAAAGATAGGTATTTGGGAGGAGTACTTACTCCTTATCTAATACAATCCAATAAAAGCATTTACAAAAAGAAAACTATTATTTAACCTAAAAATATACAAATATTTACTTTAATAATCTAATATGATACAATATCAAAAATAAAAAGGGGTATTTATGCAAATTGTTAAATTAGAAGTTGAAGATAGTATTTATAACGATATGTTAAAAAGTGGTATAAATATTCAAGAAGAAGTAAACAAAGTACTAAAAAAAACAATTTATCATAAAGAGCATAAAATAGCGAATGATATCGTTATCGGACTTGAAGAGATAAAACAAGGAAAATCAAGACCTATAAAAGATTTGTTTAGTGAACTTTGAAACTGTATCAAGATTTGATAAAGAAGTAAAAAAGTTATCTAAGAAATATAATCTTATAAAAGAAGATTTAAATAACTTTGTTGTAGATTTTGATAATATTCATAAAGAAGCTACAAGTATAAAAAACAATCTTTACAAAGTAAGATTATCAAATAGTATAAAAAACAAAGGCAAACGAGCAGGTTGTATTATTTAAAAATAAATGATACAGTATATTTATTGACTATTTATGATAAATCACAAATAGAAAGTATCAACGAAAATACACTAAATCAATACATAGAAGAACTTAGTAAATAATCGTTATAGAAGAGAGTGTAAAATAAATTCTGTAAACCCACCTTTTATTTCTAAACTATTTACTATATCTAACCGTTGCACTTTAAGTTAGCCTTCTACATTTCATTTTCATTTCATTTTCATTTCTTATACTTTCAGTACGAAATTTAACAATGATAATTAAAATATAAAAACTTTTAGTCCTTTTAAGTTTTTATATTGTTTATTACTTAATCGCTACAAAAGTAGCAAAATTCACCCACTTGAAAATACAGTCAAAGTTTGAAAATCCTGCATCCAAAATCATTTTTTTATTTTCTTCATAACTATATGGAATCAGTACATTTTCCAATGCTTCTCGTTTTTGAGATATCTCAAATTCACTATATCCTTGTGTTTTTTTAAAGTCGTAGTATTCATCTATAAATTGTTTGTTTAAAGTTTTATTATCGGTAATTACTTTTTCACTAAATATAAAAATAGAACCAACTTCAAGTGAGTCATATATTTTTTTTACTAACTCTTCTCTTTGAAGTGGTCGAATAAACTGTAAAGTATAATTTGAGATAATGACATTTGATGATTGAAAATCAACATTAAAGATATCATCCTCAATAAACTTTATATCTATACCATAGGCATTTGCTTTGTGTTTTGCTCTATTGAGCATTGCATTTGAAGTATCAATACCAATTAAGTTTAAAGAAGTATTTGAGTTTTTTGCTATATTTATAAGTGTAGTTGCTGTTGAGCAACCTAGATCATAAATAGTACTATTTTCCTGAGTATACTTCAAAGCAAAAGCAGTTGTGAGATTTAGCATATCATCATAGTGAGGAACTGAACGGCTAAGCATATCGTCAAATACAGATGCAACATCCTCATCAAATTCAAATTGTTTTTTTATTGGTTTTTCAAATAGTTTATCTTTCATTAAAAGTATTGTATAATAATATATATTTCAAAGTATTTAAAATAAAATAAATTGTTTGACTGAAAACTAATAAACAGTAAAAGAAAAAGGAAAAAATTTGACAAATACAAAATGTGGATTTGTAGCAACGGTGGGAAGACCAAATGCAGGAAAAAGTTCATTATTAAACTGGCTAGTTGGTGAAAAGATAACTATGGTTTCACATAAAGCAAATGCAACACGAAAAAGATCAAATGTAATTGTGATGAATGAAGATGATCAAATTGTGTTTATAGATACTCCAGGTATACATGAAAATGAAAAACTGATAAATCAATTTATGCTAGAAGAAGCACTAAAGGCAATTGGTGATTGTGATTTGATTTTATATCTTGCACCTGTTACAGATAAAGTGAAACATTATGAAGATTTTTTAGTAAAGAACACAAAAAATACAAAACATATTTTACTTTTGACAAAAACAGATTTTGTGAATGATACTGAACTTTTTGATAAAATTGAAGAGTATAAGAAGTTCGATGATAAATATGAATCTTTAATTCCCGTTTCGATTAAAAAAGGAACTAAGGAAAAAGATATCTTAGATGCTATTGTAAAGCATTTACCAGAATCACCACCACTTTATGATACTGAAATTATGACTACATCTCATTTAAGAGAGATTTATAGAGAGTTTATACGAGAATCAATTTTTGATAATATCTCTGATGAGATACCTTATGAAGCAGATGTTATAATTGATAGGGTAGAAGAGAAAGACAATGTAGATGTGATAAAAGCTACTATTGTTGTAGAAAAATCTACTCAAAAAGGGATGATCATCGGTAAGGGTGCAGTTGCAATCAAAAGAATAGGTTACAATGCACGAAAAAAAATAGAAAGACTTACTCAAAAGAAAGTTTACCTAGAACTTTTTGTTTCAGTGAAAAAAGGGTGGACTAAAAATAAAAACTCTTTAAGTGAGATGGGATATAACTTTGACTAAAACGGTAAAGTTTTAAAATGAAACTCCTTAATGCTAGTGAAATAAACACATTAAGCATTAAGGTCACTGAAAAAATTCACAAGAAGAATCTCTTTAAATTTTTACGAACAAATATTTTAAATAGCGAACTTAGTTACACCAAAAATAGCTTTTTTTACTATACTTATATAACTCATTCCTCAACTTATGAAATATTTTTATATGATAAAACGACTCAAGATATTATTTTAGAGCCTTTTATTTTGCCTTATCTTCTTTCAAGAAGTAAAGTTCAAAGTTTGTATATAACAGATAGCTATTTTGCACTATTTGAAAATGAATCATTGTTGTGCTTAAAAAATATTTCAAATACCTCTGATGAGGAGATTATAGAATATATAAAACAAATTTATAAGTTAGATGATTTTGAAGTTTTAGTTGTGCCATCTTCTTTGTTAAATAAGTTTGATCTGGAAAAATACAAAGCTTATAATCAATTAGAAGTAGCATTGTATGAAGATAAATCTTTTGTGGTTTTTACTGTATATTTAGGAATAAGTTCTTTTCTATTGTTGCTGTTTCTAATGTATCAGTTTACACAAAATGGTTATCCGGAGATACAAGATAAACCAAAAACTAATAAACACAAGATTCTACCACTGAATAAACCTTTTGAAAAAGCTCATGAACTTTTTTCTTATATCGAAGTAAATACAATGTATATAAAAAAAATCTCCTATACAAACAACAAAATAAAAACAATACTGTATGATACAAATAAGCAAAGTTTACTAAAACTTTTGAATAAATATAACAAGAATATACAGTTAAAGTCATTGGTTTTTAGTAGTGAAAATAAGCTTTATAGTATGGATGTGATAATTGAATATTAAAAGTAAGTTTCAATCATTAAAAACTTTTCAAAAAATAGAAATTTATATAATTGTAATGATACTATATTCTTTTATTGTTGTGTTTTCTAGTGATATTGTTACCTTTATAAAACCTCAATCTTTGAGTAATATCACTCATACTACTATAAAGACTAAACAATATGCAAATACATATATTAGAATGGATGATATTTCACTTATGAATTATATTGATACTCTAAGCCGTGAAAAGAATACAACTATTCTAGAGTCTAAAATACTCAAAAAAAGTATGTATATAAAAATAGAAGCAAATCATTCTGAAATAATGAAATTCTTAACTACAATAGAAAATCATTTTGTTATCAATAGCTTTGAACTGATAGAGGAAAATGAACAAACTATTTTGAGCATAATGATAGATACCAACTACTTTTATACATCATCAATGATAAAGAAGTCAATCAAAAATCCAAATCCTTTTTTACAGAACAAACTAAAAAAACAAAAAGTAAATACTGTAGATATAAAGTTAAAAATCACTGCAATCATTTCAAATGAGGTACTTATCGATGGCATTTGGTATAAAGAAAGAGATAGTGTGGGAAACTTTACAATACTATCGATTTTGAAAGATAAAGTACAATTCAAAAATCTTATAACAAAACAATTAGTGACAGAAAAGGTAAGTTATGACTAATAAAATTTTAGATTATAATATTGATTATTCTTTAGTTGAGATAGCAACACAAGAAGCGTCAAATAAGTACAATATGCTCCCTATTAGAAACGACGAGTTGTCTGTATTGGTTGCATCTTCTTTTCCAGTTGAAGAGTTACACTATTTTGTAGATATATTTCAAAAACCTTTAAAATGCTTGTATGTTGATGAAAAATATATTAAGGCAGAATTGCAATATATTGAGTTAAAACAAAAACTATTTATTTTAGCTCAAAGCTCGTTACAAAATATACATAAAGATAGTGTGAACTCATATATTATTAATTTTATAGATCTGTTATTTTCGTTTAGTATTGAAAAAAACGCAAGTGATATACATTTTGAAGCACTCAACAATAGTGTTGTTATAAGAATACGAATAGATGGTGAATTACAACAACTTTTTCGTTTTGATGATAAACTTTTTGCTTTGATAAGCTCTATTATAAAATACTTTGGAAACCTAGATATCTCACAAAGAAGAATACCTTTAAATGGAAGGTTTACTCGCAAAATAGGTGAAAAAGAGTATGACCTTCGTATCTCAACAATGCCAACAGTATATGGAGAATCAATAGTACTAAGAATACTGGATAATGGTAATATCCAAAAAGATATTGAAAACATTGGTTTTGATATAGATACTTTAAAAACAATTCAAAGAAATATTCATCTTAATCAAGGGCTTATTTTAGTAACAGGACCTACAGGAAGTGGGAAGACCACAAGTTTATATTCTATGATTAATAGTTTAAATACAAAAAACAAAAAGATTATAACTATTGAAGATCCTGTTGAATATAAACTTGATGGTGTGATGCAAGTAAATCTTAACAATGAGATAAATCTTGATTATCAAACAGTATTAAAAAATATTTTACGACAAGATCCAGACATTTTACTCATAGGAGAGATTCGTGATACTGAGTCACTTCAAATAGCTATACAAGCATCATTAACAGGACATTTGGTTATCGCCACTTTACATACAAATAATGCTATAGAAACTCTTACAAGACTTTTCGATTTGCAAGCACAAAGTTACTTGGTGGCTACCACTTTAAAAATGATTTTATCTCAAAGATTATTACGAGTATTGTGTAGTGATTGTAAAATAAAAGATATAGATACAAATAAATACAAAAGTAATGGCTGCCAAAAGTGTAATTATACAGGGTATAACAATAGACAAATTATCTCTGAGGTATTAAGCATAGACAGTGATTTGTCTAAAATGATAGCTAACAATCGTAATATTTATGAGATTGAAGAATATTGTAAACAAAATGGTTATGTAACTCTGAAAGAAAATGCACTAAAGTTAGTAGAAAATGGAATTACAACAATAGAAGAATTTTATAGTAAAGTGTAGTAATAGATGATAAAATATAAAATACGCTATCAAGAAAAACAAAAAATGAAAACGCTCTATTTGGAAGCACAAAATAGAAGTGAACTCCAAAGCCACAAAAATTTCCCAACTAATATTATCAATATTAAAGAACAAAAAAATCTCTCTTTTGATTTTGTTAGTATAAGAAATAAAAAAAAAGATATTTTTGAACTTTTTTCTCAATTAGATATTATGTTAAGTGCTAGTCTTAGTTTTAGTGAATCCATAGAGATGCTTTTACAGTCACAACAAGAAACAAAGATACGAGAAATTTTGAAAATAATTGAAGAATCATTATCTTCATCGGTTCCTTTAGATATAGCATTAAAACCATATACAAATTATCTAGGGAATAACACTATCCTTTTTCTAAAATTAGGTTTTGAAAATGGAAATATTAAAGAATCAATCCATTCTTTAGTAGAGATTTTAGAAGAAGATATTCAAAGTAGTGAAAAATTTCAAGAGGTGATGAGGTATCCTCTTATTTTAATTCTCTCTTTATTTGTTTCAGTAGGGATGATTTTTGTCTATGTTTTACCAAATTTTGATTTTGTTTTTAGTTTACTCAAAGATGAGATACCAACAGCCACAAAAATATTATTGACCTTAAGAGATGTTTTTGCTGATTATAGTATATATATTGTGATTTTTCTGCTCGTTTTAATAGGAGTATTTATCTTTTTGTTTAAAAGGTATCGTTATTTTTTTGATAAAGTTTTACTTTTAAAAATACCTATTTTAAGTAAAGTAATTCAAGATTATCATTTCTATAGACTTTTTTTATCTATTAGTATTATAGTAAAATCAAAATATCAATTTCAAGTAGCCATTTTAAATAGTAAAAATATTGTAAATAATTTATATGTAAAAGAGATGATGAATGGTATTCTCAAAAATATAAAAAATGGCTCAAATATTTCAGACGCTTTTGCGGCAAGTAAAATATTTGATAATCTTACGATTAAACTTTTACATACAGCTGACTATACAAACGAATATGAAACTGTACTATTGAACATTACTGCTCAATATAAAAAACGCTTTCATAAAAGTCTGAAAAGTTTTTCTTCACTTATTGAACCTGTACTTATATTTTTTATAGCATTGATTGTATTGTGGCTTATTTTAGCTATCATGCTCCCTATTTGGAATTTGGGAGCAGTTATAAATTAGATTATAATTGCTCTTTAGCTGTATAAGTAAATGAAAATTCTTCTTTTTTAAAATCGATATTTACACTACCACCATTTTTTAGTTCTCCAAAAAGTATCTCATCTGTAAGTGGTACTTTTATCTTTTGGGTTATCACTCTTTGGAGTGGACGAGCACCCATAAGTTTGTCGTACCCTAATCGTGCTATCTCTTTTTTTGCTTTTGTTGTGAGTATGATTTTTATGTTTTTATCTGCTAAATTTTCTTCTAAATCTTTGATAAATTTACTTACAATTTTTATCAAAATAGGTTCACTTAATGGTGCAAATTTTACAGTTGCATCAAGTCTATTTCTAAACTCAGGGGCAAAAAACTTTTTAACAGCTTTATCTTCATTGATTCCATCATCTTTAGCAAATCCCATTATATTTGCTTGAGTTGCTCCTAAGTTTGAGGTCATAATAAGTATAACATTTTGAAAGTCTGATTTTGTTCCATTGTTATCTGTTAGAGTTGCATTGTCCATAACTTGAAGCAATAAACTCATCAAGTCTGGATGAGCTTTTTCTATCTCATCAAGAAGTAAAACGGTATGAGGATGTTTTCTGATAGCTTCTGTTAGTAATCCACCTTTTTCATAGCCAACATATCCAGCAGGTGCTCCAATAAGTCTACTTACTGTGTGTGCTTCACCATATTCACTCATATCAAATCTTTCAAAGTGGATACCCATAACATGTGCTAATTCTTTAGCAACTTCTGTTTTCCCTACACCTGTACTTCCTGTAAATAAAAAACTTCCCACAGGTTTGTTGTCTATTCCCATACCTGAACGGTTTACTTTAATTGCTTTTACTATTGTAGTGATTGCATCATCTTGTCCAAATACTCTTTTTTGTAAATTTGTTTCAAGCTTTTTAAGCAATGAAAGATCAGAAGAGGTAGCCGTTTTGGGTGGTATTTGTGCTATATTTGAGATTGTTTTTTCTACATCTTTTGCTGTTATTTTGATCGTTTTTTTAGATTTTTTCTCTAATTTAATAGTTGCACCTACTTCATCAATCACATCAATAGCACTATCTGGTAAAAATCTATCATTGATAAATTTTTTACTTAATTCTGCAGCTAGTTTCAAACTCTCATCGCTATATGAAACACCATGAAACTCTTCATATTTTGATTTTAAACCTTGCAAAATAATTACACAATCTTCAATGGAAGGTTCTTTTATTTCAACTTTTCCAAATCGTCTACTAAAGGCTTTATCTTTACCAAAATCATTTCGATACTCTTCATAAGTGGTAGCCCCAATAACACGAAGTTTACCACTACTTAACATCGGTTTTAAAATATTTGAAGCATCCATAGTACTACCACCAACGGCACCAGCCCCTACAACTGTATGAATCTCATCGATAAATAAAATAGCATTATTTTTTTTACTTACCTCTTTTAAAACAGCTTTGAGTTTTTTCTCAAAATCACCTCTATATTTGGTTCCTGCAAGCATTGAACCCATATCTAGTGAATAAATTTTTGCATCTATTAAAAACTCTGGAACTTCTTCATTTGCAATGGCTAAAGCTAAACCCTCAGCAATTGCTGTTTTCCCTACACCAGTTTCTCCTAGTAAAATAGGGTTGTTCTTCTTTCTTCTTGCTAGAATCTCAATAACTCTTGCTATCTCTTTTTCTCTACTAATAACAGGATCTATTTTACCATCTTTTGCAATACTTACAAGTTCAACACTATTTTGCTCTAGTGGTGTTTCCTCTTTAAGCTTTTTTTTATCAAGTTTAGCAAAATCTTCCTCTGCATCATTTTCATACTCATCATCATTTCCATGACTAATCTCTTCTAAGATATCTACTCTTTCTAGACCTTGTTGATGAAGAAGATAAGTACAATAAGCGTGTTCATCTTTTAAAATATATACAAACATATCTTCAACAGTTGATTCTTTTTTTCCTGAAAGTGAAGAGTGGGTAATCATTTGTTCTATTGTATTTGTTAATGTAATTGTTTCAACGGGATCTTCATGTTCTAACTCTTTTGGATATTTAGGAGTGTTTTTTAAAATATAATCCTTAAGCTGTGAATAAAGAAAATCAATATCTATGTCCATTTCTCGTAAAAGTTTGATAATAGTTTCTGATTTGATTAGATATACAAAAACATGTTCCATTGTTATATATTCATGACTATTTGCGCGTGCATAATTAACAGCATTGGTAAAAACTTTTTGAAGATCTATATGTATCATTGTTATTCCTCTTCGGCGATTGCTTTAAGTGGAAAGTTCGCCTTTCTTGCCATTGTTTTTACTTGAGATACTTTTGTTAAAGCAATCTCTTTTGTATATACGCCACAAACTGCTTTTCCATTGTTGTGAACATTGAGCATAATTGCTTCAGATTCTTCTAATGATTTTCGAAAAACTCGTGTAAGAATTTCGATAACGAAATCCATAGTAGAAAAATCATCATTGAGTAATAATACCTTGTATTTTTTAGGTTCTTCTATCTCTAATTCATTTTCTAATTCATATTTATAACTGTTTGCCATCTATTTTAAAACCTTTTCTTTTATTATACATCTAGTAGCTTTCTCTATAAGTCTTCTAGCTACTAAATCATGCTCATGCACAAATGAGTCTATTTGCAAATCTTCAAATTCTTCTATTTGTGATTCATGAGATATTTTAACGGTAATTGATATATTTGGATCAATATTTTTTATTGTTTGACTTATCAATCTGATGTTATCATCATTTTCCATTGCAATTATAACAGCAATAGCATCTTTTATAAATAAAGAATTTAGCATAGTTTTAGAAGCTGCATTTCCAAAAATAACAGTGTCACCTTTCTCTTTTCCCTCTTTAACATGTTTTCTATCGTGTTCAATTGCAACATAATTTATACCACAATCTTTGAGTTTTTTTACAATTTTTTTTCCAAGTATTGAATATCCACACACAATAATATGGTCTTTTATCCCTGCATTTTTCATAATAGGTTCATCTTCAATCTCTAAAGATTTTTTATCAAAAAACTTCACAAATCCTCTTACATGCCGAATTACCAGTGAGGTAAAAAGGAGTGATAAAATGATCACTGAAAGCATAATTTGATTGAGGTCATTTTCTAAAAGATTACGAGCACTTGCAAGGGCAAACACAGCAAATGAAAATTCACCAACTTGTGCTAATGCAAGAGCTGTTTCCAAAGATTTTTTTGCATCAGTGAAAAATTTTAAAATTCCAAAAATAATGGCAACTTTTATGATCAATATCACTGTTGTAAGAGCAACAATTGTAAGGAAGTTTTCTGTTACAGTGGTAAAATTTACTTGCATACCCACCGAGATAAAAAAGACTCCTAGTAAAATATCTCTAAAAGGGATCAAGTCGGCTTCTATTTGGTACTTATACTTTGTTTCAGCAATAAGCATACCCGCTATAAAAGCTCCCAATGAATATGAAAATCCAAAGGTATAAGCAAGTAAAGCAGAAGATAAAACTATAAGTATAATAGACATAATAAATAGTTCACCTATTTTCGTATCTATAACATAAGCCAAAAAAAGTTCAAGTATATATTTTCCTAAAACAAATAAGATGATACCAACAATAACGGCTGAATATAAAGTATTCCAGATAATTGTTTCTAAAGATACTGTTGTATCAGCAAGAATAGTGATCATAAGTAAAATTGGAATAACTGCTAAATCTTGAAAGATTAGAATACCTACACTATTTCTTCCATAAGATCTATGAATATCTCCATTTTCATTCAGTGTTTTTAGTACAATTGCTGTTGAAGATAATGCTAATGCAGACCCAATAATAATTGAAGTTTTCATATCAAGGTTAAAACCTATATGTGCTATATATGTAAAAATAAGACTGCTTAGAGTAACTTGTAAAAAACCATAAACAAAAACCTCTTTTTTCATCTGTTTTAAATGGGTCATAGAAAACTCTAAACCAATTGTAAACATTAAAAAAACAATACCAAATTCTGCTATATGTGCCATATTGTTTTGGTCTATTTTTATGATATCTAAAAATAAAGCAAAAATCATTCCTGTAAAAATATAGCCTACAATTGGGGAAACATTTATTCTTTTTAAAAGCAAGTTGAGTATTAAAGATACAAATAATATTGCAACAATTATGGTTAATAAATCCATTGAGAACCTTCTTCTTTTATATATAGAAGAATTTAACATATTTTTTTGTATAATGAACTTAAAAGTAAGTATTAAAGGGTATATTATATGAAATATGGTGAAAAAGAGATTAGAGAATTTGATATTGAAGCTAGTGAACATTATTGGCCAAATAAAAATGAGAAAAACTACACAATCGATATTGAGTTACCTGAATTTATGTGTTTATGTCCACGAAGTGGATACCCAGATTTTGCAACAATAAAATTACAATATGTTCCTAACGAAAAAGTTATTGAGTTAAAGGCAATAAAATTATACATTAATTCTTTTATGTATAGACATATTTCACATGAAAATAGTGCAAATGAAATATATGATACATTGTACAAAAATCTTCAACCTAAAAAAATGAAAATTATTGCAGATTATAATCCTCGGGGAAATGTTCACACAGTTATTACAGTTGATAGCGAAGACAATAAGTAGGAATATCAGTTTTGAAAAAATTAGTTTCAAGTAATGAGGCCGCACAACTTTTGGGATTGTCTCTCCAAGGGATACATTACCGTATAAAAAAAGGGCAACTTGAATCTATCAAAAAAGATGGTAAAATATTTGTATATATAGATAACTCTATCAATAAAACACCACCATCTAAAACTCACTCTTCAACAACACATCAAAATGACTATAAACTTTTAGAAGAGAAAATCATTAACTCTAAAGATGAGCAGATAAATCTCTTAAAAAAAACAATTAAGTTTATGAAAAAACAGTACAAAAGTGAGATCAATCGTTTAGATAAAACGCAAACGCAAATGTTAAATGTTTTTCAAAGTGAAGTTGATCTTTTAAAAAGTGCATTTAATGAGATGCGAAATATCTATAAAATTGATCATAAAGAACAAAGCACGATCCAACAACAGTCGATTCAAACTGAAGAAAAATCTTCTTCTGAAACGATTCAGTTTATGGAACTCAAAGAGTTTTTTATATTTATGCGTGCTTATAATAAAACAGATGCGCAAATAAAACAAATTATTTTAGAAAAAATTAAAATAGGTGACAAACGATTTATTTATAATAAAGATTCAAAAGAAGTTTTAATTTATAAAAGCGATTTTTTAGATTTAGTCTAGAAGACAGGGCTTGCTTAATTATATAATTAAATAAGCCTTAATAGCCAACACTTACAACACAATTCTTTAAAATATTAGGTTTAGTTATAGTTATATACAAATTAGAGATGGTAAATTTAGCTTTTAAAGCTTTTTCTAAATACAATAAAGCATCTTCGATTAACTCAAATTTTTCTTCTTTCATAATTTGTTTTACCATCTTTGCAACATGGCTATAGTCAACAAAGTCTTTTTCTTTTTTAGAAAATTTATATTCAAAAAAAATATCTAAAATAACTTTTTGTTTCGTAACTCTTTCAAAAGGTAAAATACCTATGATAGTTTTAAATGTTAAACTATGAATAGATACTTTCATAGTTGTTGTAGCCTTAGGCAACTTTTCCCTCTTCCCCTTTTACAAGTCTAACGATGTTTGGAATGTGTTTATAAAAAATTATAAAAGTGATAAAATACATAGGTGCATTTGAATCAATATCTAAACCATTATCAAAAATAATAGCAGATATAACTACCCCTATAAGTCCTAATAGAGAAGAGATAGAAGAGATTTTCAGTACCTTTGCACAAAATCCCCAAACTAATGCTCCTATAATTGTAGGAATAGGAATAAGAACTAAAAATACTCCAAGACCAGTAGCAACTCCTTTACCACCTTCAAAACCTAAATAGATACTATAACAATGACCTAAAACAGAGATAACTGCAATTGCCCATAATGTTTCCATACTCATTCCATACGCCATAGCAATAAGAATCACAATAGCACCTTTTATAGCATCTAAAAGTACTGTTGCAATTCCTAGTTTTTTTGCTAAAGCTGGATTGGTTTGTTTTACAACTCTTAAAACATTTGTAGCCCCAATACTTTTGCTACCAGATTCTTGTACATTTACCCCTGCAAATTTTTTTGCTAGAAGTAAACCAAATGGGATAGATCCAATTAAATACGCTAAAATATAAAATATGATGTTTGGATTTGTGAAAAAGTCCATAAAATTCCTTTTTGTTAATGGGCGTATTTTATCTAAATTTTGATATATTTTCAAATAGAGAATGTTTAGGATATAAATAGATGGATTTTAAAAAAGAGATACAAAAACTAAAAAAAGAGCTTGATGTAGCGATTGTTGCACACTTTTATCAAAAAGATGAAGTGTTTGATATGGCAGATATAACTGGAGACAGTTTAGAACTTGCTAAACGAGGTATGGCTGCTCCACAAAAAAATATCATTTTTTGTGGTGTTGGTTTTATGGGACAAAGTTTAAAAGTACTTGCACCTGAAAAAAGAGTGATGATGCCAAAAATCGCCTGTTGCGCGATGGCAAAAATGATTGATGTTCAATACTTTAATGAAAATTTAAAAACATTAAATGATGCTGGAATTAAAAATGAAGATATTTTACCTATTACATATATTAATTCATCTGCAGAGGTGAAAGCTGAAGTTGGAAAAATGGGTGGATTAGTTTGTACTAGTTCAAATGCTTTTAAAATTATCACTAGAGGTTTAGAAAGTGGTAAAAAAATATTTTTTGTTCCAGATAGATGTTTAGGACAAAATTTTGCAAATCAAATGAAATTAAAATCAGCGGTTGTTGGAATTGACGATATTGAAGATGTTAAAGAAGCAGATATTATCTGTTTTAATGGTTTTTGCTCAGTACACCAACTATTTACAACTGATGATATAGATTTTTATAGAGAAAAATATCCAGATATTTTAATTGCTGTTCACCCAGAATGTGATCCTGCAATCGTAGATAAAGCAGATTTTTCTGGATCTACTTCACAATTAATTAAGTATATCACAGAAGAGATTTCACCTGACCAAAAAGTCGCTGTTGGTACTGAGTACAATATGGTAAACAGACTTCGTCCAAAAAATACATATGTGTTAAGCTCAACAAAACCAGAGTGTCCTACAATGAATGAAACTGTACTTGAAGATTTATACAATAATTTACTTTCAATTAAAAATGGTACTTTCGAGAATGAAATTATCATTCCTGAAGAAACAGAGAAATATGCAAAAATAGCACTAAATAGAATGTTTGAGGTTTAAAAGATGGGTATAAATATAAGAAAATTTGTTAAAAATGCTATCGTAGAAGATAATGGTAGAGGAGATCTGTTTTTTGATATTGCTCCTAAAGGTAGATTTACAGCTCGTGTAATAGCTAAAGATGATGGTGTATTAGCCGGTGTAAAATATGCTAGAGTTCTTGCTCGTGCAGAAAAGTTTGATTGTAAATTTCTTATTAAGGATGGTGAACATGTATCTAAAGGGGATGTTATTGCTGAACTTGAAGGAAAAGCATCAGTTTTATTAAGTAGTGAAAGAACATTTTTAAATTTATTGCAACATGCTTCAGGGATTGCTACAAGTGCAAATTCATATGCAAAATTATTAGAGGGAAGTGATGTAGTTCTTCTTGATACAAGAAAAACAAGACCACAGCTTAGAAATTTTGAAAAATATGCAAGTAGAATAGGTGGCGCTATAAATCATAGACTGGGTCTTGATGATTGTTTAATGTTAAAAGATACACATCTTAAAACAATTGATAATCTTGAAGAGTTTGTGAAAAAAGCTAGAAAAAGAATCTCTTGGGTAACAAAGATAGAGATTGAGTGTGAAACATTTTCGCAAGTACAAGAAGCTATGCATGCAGGTGCTGACATTATTATGTGTGATAATATGAATCCAGATGAAATAAGAGAGGTTGCTGTTTTTAGAGATGAGAAATATCCTCATATTTTACTAGAAGCCAGTGGAAATATTACACAAAAAACGATTGAATCTTACTTGGATACAGGGATAAATGCAATTAGTAGTGGTAGTATTATTCACCAAGCTACTTGGCTTGATTTTTCAATGAAGTTTGATTAGAAATTTATTAAGTTGCTATTTTATAATAGCAACTTTTTTATGATGGAATTACTGAGTATTTTAGTAGTAAAAAATATGTCATACTAGTACAAAGACCCGCAAAAAGTCCAGCGAGCATATCATCACCCATTACTCCCCATCCCCCTTTGACATCTTTATCTATTTTACCAATTACAGAAGGTTTCCAAATATCAAAAATTCTAAAGTAAACAAAAGCTAAACCAGCAATAATATAGTTGTCTGCAGTTGCATTGGCAATACCTAATGCTATCCACATGCCTGCTAATTCATCAATTACTATTTCTGAACCATCATGAACTCCTACATCTTTTTCATAAATATCTATTTGCTTTACAGATATAACAGAAATAAGTAATGCTAAAAGGAAAAGTGTTGTAATACTAATGTACTGTAATAATAATAATCCAATAAGTAAAGCTACAAAACTTCCAACTGTACCAGGTGCTTTTGGACTAAGTCCGCTATATCCAAGAGTTAGAAAAAATTTTCTCATTTAATTTCCCCTATTTTTTTCAATACCAAATTTTTTTCTTTTTTCCCAAAGTGATTTTCTACTAATCCCTAGTCTTCTACTCAGTTCTGTATCGGGGTATTTGTTTTGAAAACTAATAACCATTAGTTTTACATAATCATTAATTGTAAGAATTGAATCAACAACTGAAAGTTTATTTGATGACTCAATTGTAACTTTTGGATATTGGATTTTCCCTACATCTTCAAGAGAGCAGATGATTACATCATAGTCAAAGATAGTATTTAAAATAAGATCTTTTGAAGCTTTTTTTGCATAATGAAAATCATATATATAAAGTAGTTCATCTTTAAAATCATTAGGATTTATTTTTGTATGCTTTTCCAATGAGATAAATTTAATAGTTTTATTAAGTCTTTTAGCTACATCAAATACAATTTTATCTGCAATTCTTTGGTCTTTTGTTTCAATAACAAATGGTAAGTTTTTTGGTACTTCTTGAACCTCTTCTATGTTATTAAATGCAAAGTTAATGTAGTTTTCAAGATTATTATTATTTTGTTTGAGTCTTTTAAATTCTTCATAGTGATAAATTTTTCGTACAAGTTCATCCATGATAAATGGTTTTACTATATAATCACTAGCCCCATCTTTTAAAGGTTTTGTAACGGTTGTATCGTTTATATATGATACTAATAAAATTATAATACTATTTTTAAAATTTACAATAATTTTATGCACATCACTACTACTAATATTCGTTGAAAGTAACACAACATTATAGTTTGTAGTAAAATCTATCTCTTTGATATTTGCTACATGTGTGCAATTATTTCCTTCTTCTTGCAGTCTCATTGCAACTTTTTGAGCTAAGTAAACCTCTTCGTCTAGTATTAGTATATTCATTTATTCATCCAATTATTATATTTCAATGTAGCACTACTAAGTACTACCACCCCTTCTTTTCTACCTACAAAACCCATCTTTTCAGCAGTAGTAGCTTTTATATTTACTTTTTGATTATTAATATTAAGCAGTTTTGCCATAGTAGATTTAATAAGCATTTTATAAGGGTTTATTTTAGGTTGTTGCGCCAATATAGTTAAATCAACATTAATAATGTCATATCCAACATTATTAATAAATTTTACTATAAATGCCAAAAGCTCTTTAGAATCTGAACCTTTATACTGGGGATCTGTATCAGGAAAGAATTCACCTATATCCCCAGCACCACATGCTCCAAGAAGCGAATCAATTACACTATGAATTAAAACATCACCGTCACTATGTGCTTTGAATCCAACTTGAGAATCAATTTTTACACCACCAAGAACCATTTGTTTATTATTTTCAAATTGGTGGATATCTATCCCATTCCCTACAAAAGTATTGCTATTTGGCTGTTTTAAACAAGGAAGAGTTTGTAACTCATCTCCAAAAGTTAATTTCTCAGATTGTTGAGAACCTAAGATATAGTGAACAGTTCCTCCTATATGTTTTATAGCACTACTGTCATCTGTAAATTCAATATCACTTTGTGTTGCTTGTTTTAACAATTGTGTATCTGAAAGTTGTGGTGTTTGTATTATTTTTACATTTTCTCTATTGATTGTTTCGTTATTGTAAATAACGGTATCCGAAACATTAAGTATAGGAACGATGATAGAAGCTTTTGTTTTGTTTACAATCAACTCCTGTACAACATTTTTAGGAACGCAACATCTAGCAACATCAGTAATCATCACAAACTTAGATTCTGTAAATTTTAGAGCATTTACAATTGATTGTTGTCGAGTATTTCCACCCTCAACAAAAGTGAAATTATCAGAAAAATTTTTCATATAATTTAATTCATCTTTATGACCAACTACAATTATTTTTTGAAAGTTAGAATAAGATGATAATCTATTTGTAACATTTAACCAAAGTGGTTCGTCGTCGATTCTTATCCATTGTTTTTTAACTGATAATGCAAATCGAGATGATTCGCCAGCACATAAAACAACTAATGTTATATCATTCACATATCTCCTTAGTGTGTAAAAAAGTTACTTATTTTACAAAAAAGTTACTTAATATGCAATTAGAAACTTTTTGGTTACAATGCAAAAAATTATTCATGGGGATTGTTATGCCATTTATTCTAAAAAAAATTTTTATACCAAAAGAGAGCAACAAAAAGATACAGCAGTTTTTGATTGATGATGCAAAATTAAATATCTCCAATTCCCAAAAACTTTTAGCAAAAGGGCGTGTTTTTGATGAAAATCATAAAGTACTACAAAATGGTCAAAAAGTCAAAGGCGAGTTTATACAAGTTGCTTTATTTGAGGGTCACACACGAGGATTAAAACCTATTTTTGAGACTGAAGATTTTGCAGTTTTTGATAAGCCATCTGGTATTATGGTTCATCCAACTTCACGAAATACAGAATATACATTGCTCGATGAGATACGATATCATTTTGGTGAGTCTGCTAATTTAGCACATAGAATAGATCAAGAAACCTCAGGTTTGGTACTGATTACTAAACATAAATATAGTGATATTATTTTAAAAGAGATGTTTGAGAATAAGCAATATGATAAAAATTATTTAGCAGTTGTGGAGGGAAAAGTCGAAGATGCTATTACAATAAATAGTGGTATTAAAAAAGCAACTAATAGTAAAATTGGTGTAAAAATGGAAACTGCAGAAGATGGAAAAGATTCTCTTACTTTTATAAGACCTCTTAAATATTTTAACGATACTAATCAAACATTAGTAGAAGCAGTACCTCAAACAGGAAGACAACATCAAATACGAGTGCATTTAGAAAGTATTGGACATAGAATAGTAGGCGACCCTATTTATGGAATAGATGAAGATATTGCTGATCTGTATCTTTTGAAAAAACTACAAAATGATGTACGAGTTGAAACTACAGGTAATAAAAGGTTACTTTTACATGCAAATTATTTAAGTTTTCAATATAAAAATATAAACTATAAGATTTACTCTAAACTAAGTTTATAAAAGCTAAAATTAAGTATGAAAGACAGACTTATAAAATTATTTAAATTATCAATGAGTGATGAATCAAAATTTGAGAAATTAAAAAATATTTATTCATTATATGATCAGCTACAATACAGTGAGAACATAAATGATATGGCTGAATGTTTGGTTCGTTGGTTATCCTCAACATACAAAGTAAATAATGTAAACTTTTCGTTATTTGATATGGATAATAATGAAAACACAACTCTTCTAAAAAAAGGGAAAGACTTTTATTTGGATGGGCATTTTTCATTTTATTTTATAATTAATACTCACACAGATATAAATGCTGTTGTTTCATTTGCTGTTGAAAGTAAAGAACAGTACGCCGTAGTAAATGAAGATAAAGATTTTATAGATGCAGCCTTTTTTCAAATATCTCCTATTTTAGAAAATGGAATTTTGAAAAAACACCATATTGAATCAGATTCAATTGAGTGTGTTACTAATGTTCATAACAGACATTACCTTATTGAGCATATACATAAAATAACTGCATTATCAAATAAAAAGGAAGAGAATATATCTTTTCTTATGATAGGTATAGATAGATTTAAAGCTATAGCTGAAGAGTTTGATTATGATGTGGAAGATAAAGTTCTCATTGAACTTGCAAAAGTTATCCACAAAAATATAAGAAATTTTGATATTGTAGCAAGACTAACAGGTGATGAATTTGTCGTTGCCTTAATTAATTTAAAGTCAAATAGTGAAGCGCAAGTGATTGCTAAAAAAATTATTGATGATTTTGCAAATACTGAAATTGTTGTAAATGAAGAGACTCATCAAATATTAAAAAAAACAACTTGTATAGGGATATCCTCCTTTCCTGCAGATAGTGATGATATCAATCAAGTTCTAAAAAATGCAGATACTTTTCTAAAAGAAGCAAAAAATAAAGGGCGTGGAGAGTTTGCTGTTTATCGTAAAGAGGAAGAAAGTACAATAGATTTATTTTAATTTTAGCTTAAATCTTGTATAATTCGCAACTTTATATAAAGGGCGACATCTAGACTCGACCCTTTAATACAAAATAAAAAGGAAATATCATGAAAAAAGAGATACACCCAGATTACAAAACTTGTGTTGTGACTTGTGCTTGTGGAAATCATTTTGAAACAAAATCAAATGTAGAAACAATGAAAATTGATATCTGTTCTGAATGTCACCCATTCTTTACAGGTGAGCAAAAAATTGTTGATGCTGCTGGTAGAGTTGAGAAATTCAAAGCTAGATACGCAATGAAATAATGCTTGCATTTGTTCCCACTCCTATTGGAAACTTAGGAGACATATCTTTTAGAACTATTGAAGTTTTAAAAGATGGTGAACTCATTTTGTGTGAAGACACAAGAGTTACAAAAAAACTTATCAATCTTATATCTCAAAGACTTGAGATACAACTCCCCCAATATGAATATATCAGTTTACACTCACATAATGAAAAAGCTTTTTTAACCAAAGAAAACCAAGTGTTATTAGAAAGAAAAAAATGTATCTATATGAGTGATGCAGGGATGCCTTGTGTAAGTGATCCTGGAAGTTATCTTGTTGATTTTTGTTTAGAAAATAATATTGAGTATGATGTGTTACCTGGTGCGAATGCTATTTTAACTGCTTATGCAAGTAGTGGATTTTCGAATACTACATTTACTTTTTTTGGTTTTTTACCTCACAAAGGGAGTAATCGATCGGATATGTTGGATAAAGTGATGAATAGTGAAAACTTAGCTATTCTTTATGAATCACCACATCGATTGATGAAACTTATTGAAGAGATAGATGAGCTTGATCCAAATAGAGAAATATTTTTAACAAAAGAGCTTACCAAAAAATTTCAAACACGGTATAAAAATAAAGTTAATGTTGTTTTGAATGAATTAAAAACAACTACAATAAAAGGTGAATGGGTAGTAATAATTAAAAATGTCGAGTCTGGGAATAGAGGAATTATTACTGAGCAAGATATTCTAGATTTACAGTTACCTCCAAAACAAAAAGCAAAGGTTTTATCGAAACTCACTGGGGACAATGTTAAAGATATTTATAATAGTTTAGTTAGTAAGTAGTATTAAAATGAAATTTGTAGATTTAGAATTTAATACCACTTTAGAGATAAAGAAATCAAAGTTCATAACACATTTATGTCCTTATAATAAATTTGATGAAGTGATGGAACGACTTAAAAAAGAACATCCAAAAGCAAGACATTTTGTATATGCCTATAGGTATTTGAATGAATTTGAACAAGTTGTGGAAAATAGTAGTGATGATGGAGAGCCTAAAGGTACAAGTGGTAGACCCTCGTTGAGTGTATTGTCAGGTGCTTGCTTTATCAACACTGCTGTAATTATTGTGCGTTATTTTGGAGGAGTTCGCTTAGGTACTGGAGGATTAGTTCGGGCTTATAGTGAGGCTGTAAATTTATCGATTCAAAATGCAACTTCTAAAGAGTTTGTAAAGCAAGAAACAAAAAAACTTACAGTGACTTATTCACAATTTTCTCAAATTGAATATCTTTTAGATAAATATAATATTCATATAAAAAATAAAGAATTTCAAGATACAATAGTTTTGTTTTTAGAAGGAACCTCTTCAAGTTTTATTGAGTTTTCAAAAGAACTTTTTTTAGATAATATTTTGGAAGATATAGAGGTGTAATATGAATAAAGAGTATGCTTTTCCCTATGTTTTTATATTATTTTCAATTGCCCTTTGTACTATTATTTTTAGTACTTATTTCATTGCATTTTTTTTAGCAGGAGTAGTATTTAAAATTTTTGCAGTTTCATTAAGAAAAGGGTATAACTATATTTTAATGCTCTCTATTGTAATCTTTTTGATAATTGAGAATACGCAAGGGTTAAAACCGTTTATGTTAACAGGGATTGCAATGCTTATTTATTTTTTGATTATTCCAAGAATAAAACATCTATTTTCATCAGAAGGTATACTGAGTATTCTCTATATGTTATTTTTTTACCTACTTTTCTATTTTACTGTTCAGATGCAAAGTTCATTTAGTATAGAGTTAGTTGTTGTATTTTTGATTAATTTTATTATTGATATTTTAATTGTAGGATTTATATTATGAGGTTAAAAATACTTCTTGGTTTTATTTTGTTTATTGTTTTGCTGCTTTTAGGAAGAGTGTACTATTTGAGTGTTAGTTCTAATGAACATTTTGAAAAATTATCTCAAAAAAACTATATTAAAAAAATCTACAAAGTAGCCTCAAGAGGTTCCATATTAGATAGAAATGGAAAGTATTTAGCTGTTAATAAAGTGGGCTTTAGTATCAATTTAAAACCACATTTACGAGGTAATGCAAAGTTTAAAGATGTAGAAGAGGTTGCCGCTTTAATCGTAAAATATTTTCCAAAATTTAACTATGAAAAACTACTTAAAAAATATAAACAATTAGATTCTCCTTATCGACATGGTTTAGTACAAATTGTAGAGTATATATCTTATGATGAATTTTTTAAATATTATACAATTTTTAATTCAAATGAAAATGTAGAGATAAAATCTTCAACTATCAGAGAATATTTGTATAACGATGTAGGGGCACATCTTTTAGGTTATATGGGTAAAACATCAAAAAAAGATATCGATAATGATAAACAAAGTAAATATTATGACACTTCAGGAAGAACTGGAATAGAAAAATACTATGATAAAGAGTTGCGAGGTAAATTGGGGTATCAAGAGATTAAAGTTAACTCAATGTATCAAAAAATCAAAGTTCTCAATGAAGTAAAACCAGAAAAAAAAGATATATCTCTTACAATTGATATAGAACTGCAAAAATATGTTCACGAGTTATTTGGTGATAAAGCAGGTGCCGTTGTGGTGATGAATGTTAAAAATGGTGAACTTTTAGCAGCTGGAAGTTTTCCTGAGTTTGATAATAATCTTTTCGTAAATGGAATTAGCCATAAAGAGTGGAAAAAGATTCAAGAAAACTTCAATCATCCTTTTACAAATAAGTTGATTAATGGTACATATCCTCCTGGATCAGTAATGAAAATGGGTGTTGCTTTATCTTTTTTAGAAAATAATATTTCTCCAAATTATAGTGTGTATTGTAATGGAGAGATGTTACTAGGGGATAGAAAATTTAGGTGTTGGAATAATAAGGGACATGGACATACCTCTTTTGTAAAAGCGTTAAGAGAGAGTTGTGATGATTTTTTTTATAAAGGAAGTTTAAAAGTAGGAATAAATAATATTCATAACACTTTAGATCGTTTTGGTATTGGGAAAAAAACAGGAGTTGATTTACCAAATGAATCTGCTGGAATAAATCCAAATAAGAAATGGAAACAGACTCAAAGAAATCTCCCTTGGTATGTTGGGGAAACTGTTGTTGCTTCAATTGGTCAAGGATTTATAAGTGTTACACCTATGCAAATAGCACGATACACAGGAGCAATGGCAACAAACAAACTTCAAACACCTCATTTTTTAAAGGATGATTCATTAATACAAAGTATAGATACTAAAATTCCTAAAAGAGATTTACGAATTATCCAAAAAGGGATGTATGATGTTGCTAATAGAGTAAAAGGAACAGCAGTTAATTATATAAAGTCAAAAACTATTGTTGCTGCTAAGACAGGAACAGCACAAGTTGTAGGTATTCCTCAATCAGAAAAAAAGAGGATGAAAGAGCATGAGTTAGAATATTTTCAGCGTTCACAAGCTTGGCTTAATACTTATGCACCTTATGGAAATCCACAATATGTAGTAACCATATTGGTTGAACATGGTGGTCATGGTGGAAGTGCTGCTGGTCCAATGGCAGGAAAAATTTATGATAAACTTATTGAGTTAGGATATATGAATGCAAAATAACATTTTATATAAAGAGATGTATAAAGAGATACAAAATGCCCATTATATTTTACTAGTTACTCATAAAAACCCAGATCCAGATACTCTATCATCTGCTTTATCTTTGAGTAACTTTTTATTTGAGAATAGACTTAAGCATAAGGTATTTAATATTTCAAAAGAACTTCCTAGAAAATTAGATTTTCTTTGTAGATATGATAAAATTTCTTTTTCTCTTCCTAAATATTATGATTTGATTATATATCTTGATTGTGCAAACGAACATAGAGTGGGAATCTCTTTAGATAAAACGAAGAGATCTATTTGTATTGACCATCATCAGTCGAATAATAACTTTGCTGATATAAATATAGTGGACACAACAAAGAGCAGTACAGCTGAGTTATTGTATAACTTCTATGAACAAAATGGTCTAAAAATTTCAAAGAACAATGCAGAATGTTTATATACGGGTATATATGACGATAGTCTTGCTTTTAGTACACCTAGGACGAATAAAAAAACATTTCAGGTAGTATCATCACTTTTAGAGTCAAAAATAGATGTTTCATATATCTCTGAGAAGTTACAAAAAAGAGAGTCTTTGGCAAAATTTAGGATGATACCAAAAATAATGCAAAGCTTAGAACTTTATTTGGAAGGGAGAATTGCAACAGTTTATGTAGAAGAGAAATGGATAAAAGAAACAGGAGTTGTGCTTTATGAGTGTGATGATGTTGTTGATATGGTTTTGTCTCTTGGAATTGTTGAAGTTGTAGCGTATTTTCGGATAATTGATAATAGTGTGAGAGTTTCTTTACGAAGTAAAAATGATATAGATGTATCAGTAATTTCAGCTAAATTTAATGGTGGTGGACATAAAAATGCAGCAGGATTTGTTATAAATACTACTGATTTAAAGAAAACAAGAAAAAAAGTTATTACTTCTATTCTAGATTACATCGAAGATTAAAATCTTTTTCTGTAATATCTTCTGCTGTAATAGCAATATTATTAGACTCAGTCAATTCAATCATTTTAGTTCGAAGTTCTTTTGATTCAAAAGGTCCTATATATATGGTTGTTTCACCTGAAGTATCGTTACAAATTGAGATTCTTGCTTGTGCTGTTTTTGTTTCTTGTACTAAAGTTTTAAATAAGCTGTATTTTAGGCTATTTGTTACAGCATAAAATATTTTAGAACTGTCTGTATTGGTTGTTTCTACTATTATTGTTTTTTTATCTTTAAGTATCTCTTTTGGTGTCTCTTTTGAAAATGTTTCTTCTTTGAATTGTGTTTTTTTATCTACTTCTATTTTCGTAAGTTCTTTTTCTTTGATAAAAACAGGTTCTTCATGATTTTTCTTTGAAAATTCTAAAAGTTCTTTTTCTCTTTCTAGTTCAAATAATCGATTTTTTTCTGCTAGTTTTTGTGCTTCGAGTTCTTCTTTATTAAGTACTTGATATTTAGTGAGTTGTTCAAGTTTTTTATTGATTCTTTCTTTATTGATATCTGAAGTTTTAAAGTCGACTTTTTTTAATGTTGGATATTGAATAACTTCAACTTTTTTTGTTGCTTTTTTTGTTGTGTTTATATCTATTGGCTCTTTTTTAGGAGTTTCATCATCAAAAACACCCATAAATAAAAGTATAAAAAAACTAAGAATAATAAATGATAATACTCCTCCAATAATCATCACTAAAAGTTTTAGTTTTTTAGTTTTAGGGTCAATATCTTTTGGTGTTTCCTCCTCTTCTTCTGGAGTCTTTTCTTCATTTATGTCATTGTTATCTTGTGTTGAGATTTCCTCAACTTTTTCTGGCTCTTCTTCTTGTATTTTTCGTTCTTGATGTACTGTGATTTCAGAAGATGCTATTTCTGTTATATGATCTAGTATTGCTTCATCAAAATTTATATAGAGTATTAGTTCATGATCCTCCAAATCAATTTCAAATCGAAAAGTTGTTTCGAGGTTTTTGATATCATTTCCATTCAAAATCTCTTTATGTGATATATTAAACTTTGTTTGCCCTACATCTTGAAATTCAGCTGCATTTATAGTAGTTGTTAATCCACCACATGCATTGGAAACAAATTCATTAATTGCATCTTCTGCATCATCGTCTATCTCTTCTGAAAGATCAGTGATTGGTGAACCCATCATTGTATTAAAAATAAGTGATGCGCTTTTTGCTGGGACTAAATATGAAAATTTAGAAGAGAAATTTGAAAAGTCAAAAGTTGATTCTACTTGTAAGAGTTGTGTATCTTCAATATCAAAAGGATGTGCTTTTGTAACTTTCAGAATTTTGGCATCTTTTGCAAGAAGACCAGCTAAGGTTATTGTTAAACTATCTTGTATAAGTTTTGATAAGTCTGATGCCATATTTAATTTTCCAATTTCTTATTAAGTCTGTTTTGTTTTTGTTGTGCTAATATTTTTTCTTTATTTTTTCTATAATATTCTTTTCTGTATTCTTTGAGTTTTTCTTTTTTCTTATCTCTATATTCTTTATCATATTCAAGTCGAGTCTTTTTATTTTGTGCATAGTATTGTTGCTTTTTGTCTCTATATTCTTGAATCTTTTTACTAATTATCTCTTCTCTTGACTGAATATGGAGTTTTTGTTTTTTTGCTATCTCTTTTAGTTTTTGTGCAAAGTTCCCTCCAAAAAGTTCAACTTCATAATCAATCGAACTTATTTTTTTGATATCATTTTGCTTTTTTTGCATTTTCGATTTAAGATAATAAGCTCTTTTTTTTTGTTTATGTTCTAAAATTTTTGCTTCTCGTCGTTTTTTTAGTTCAGTTAAATCCATTTTAATTAGCTAATGTTTGTTATTATCTTTTCAGTGCATTAACAGTTTGTAACATTGAGTCTGTTGTGTTGATAGATTTTGAATTAGCTTCATATCCTCTTTGTGCAGTAATTAAATCAACCATTTCTGTTACAAGTTGTACATTTGAACCTTCAATCATACCTTGTCTAATTGTTCCAATACCATCAAGTCCAGGAGTTGACTCAATTGGATCACCTGATACTTCTGTTGCTAGATATAGGCTATCACCTTGTGGTGCTAAACCTGATGGATTGATAAAGTTTACTAATGTAATTTGTCCTAGTTCTGAGATTTCACCTGTTGTTGCATTTTCACCTGAAATGGTTCCATCTTGTGCAATTGAAATTTTTACTAAATCATCAGGAACAACAATCTCTGGTTCGAGTGCAAAACCTTGCCCATCAACAATAGTTCCCTCACTATCTAATTTGAAAGCACCATTTCTAGTGTATGCAATTTCTCCAGCTGGAGTAGTAATTTGAAAAAATCCATTTCCTTGAATAGCTACATCATAGGTGTTTCCAGTTTCTTTCAAGTTTCCTTGTAAAAAATTTTTTTGAATACCAGATACTCGTACACCAAGTCCTGTATCAATACCAGTTGGGTTAGAAGTGTTTGCGGAAGTAGCTCCTGCTGTATAATTTAATGATTGATACATCAAATCTTGAAATTCAGCTCGGTCTTGCTTAAATCCATTTGTATTAACATTGGCAATATTATTTGAGATAACATCAATGTTTTTTTGTTGAGCTGTCATACCTGCAGCTGCTGTATATAATCCTCTAATCATAAATTATCCTTATCTAGTATAAATTACTAATATTCTACATCAGTTTATATTAAAAATATATAAAACCAAATTAAGATAAATTTTAAAATAATTTAAGTATAATGTATTTAGTATTTTATATTGCAAAAGGATATTTATGAGAATTTTAATAGTAGATGATAGTTCAACAATGAGAAGAATTATTGGGAATGTTGTTCAGCAACTAGGAGTACCAAAAGAAGATTTTGATGAGGCAGAAGATGGTGTAGTTGCTTGGAAACTATTTCAAGATAATAATAATTACGATGTAGTATTAACAGATTGGAATATGCCAAATATGAATGGTTTGGAGTTAGTTAAAACTATAAGAGCTAAAGATAAAAAAATACCAATTGTAATGATTACAACAGAAGGTGGAAAAGGTGAAGTTATCACTGCTTTAAAAGCTGGTGTAAATAATTATATAGTTAAACCTTTTAGTGCTGAAATTTTAAAAGAAAAACTAGATGGTCTAGTTAAAGGGTAGTCCATGAGTATGAGTCAAGAAGAGATTGAAGCACTCATGAGTGGTGCTGATGATATACAATTTGACGATGCTGAAGAATCTGCTGATGATCAACCATCAGCAGAAGAAGATTCTTCAACACAAGAATCTGTTACTGAAGATGTACCTTCAGATAACAAAGAAGCAATAGAAAATACTCCTCTTGAAGAAACAGAAAATGATGACACTTCTGAAGTAGATATAGAACAGATGCTAGCTGGTATTGATGGGGTTGTTGATGATGGGAATAATTCAGATCAAGATGTAGATGATATTTTAGCTGGGATTGACGGTATTGTTGACGATTCAACAACTCAAAATGATGATAGAATTGTTAATTCTGCTGATGATATGGAAGCTAAGATTAATAGTAGTCAATATCCATTGCCAGTAAGTGATGAAAATAAAGTAGTAAATCAGTTAAATGAAGTTGCTGATGATAGTGAAGAGAAAGCATCCCAAATATTTGATGTATTGAGTTTTATATTGGATGAAAATTCAGAAATTTCAAAATATAATAAAAGTATGGCTGATTTTATTGAGCAGCAAGCTCAATTATTGGAATCTTTATCATCAAAATTTCCCAATGTAAATATTTTTAATGAAAATTTAACAAGTGCTAAAACACTTCTTGAAACATCAAAAGATCTTTCATCTAAAGTGGATGCTGAAAATAATAAAGTTTTTGAAGCAATGGAATTGATGCAATATCATGATATAAATCGACAAAAAATAGAACGAGTTATGGCAGTGATTAAAAAACTTAGTAGTTATTTAAATGGAATATTTGAAGATGAATCTGGAAAAGCAGATGTACAAATAGCAAAACATATTTCGGGTGATTCAAATGATATTGTTGATAGCGACGATATAGAATCGTTGATTTCAGAATTCTCTTTAGACTAAAAGGAAAAGTATGACACAAGGTATACATCAATTAACAGCAAGTATGGTAAATCAACTTAATAGAGTTGATGTAATTTCAAATAATCTTGCAAATGCAAATACTGTAGGATTTAAAGAAGATAACTTAGCAGAAGGCTCTTTTAATAGATATCTAAAAACTCAAATTGAAAAAGATGAAGTTATAGATAAAGAAAGCTTTGTTATGGATACTATTCCAAAAATAGATTCAAAATTTAAAGATGAATCAATTGGTGCGCTTATTGAAACTGGTAATAATCTTGATTTTGCCATAAAAGATAAAAATATGTTTTTTAAAGTGCAAAACAATCAAGGTGATATAGAATATACTAGAGATGGTTCTTTTAAAGTTATTGATGGGGAACTAATAACTCAAAATGGTTATAAAGTCTTAAATGCCAATAATGGAGCAATTGATATCAATGACCCACAATTTAAGCAAAATATAGCACTTGTTTCTACTGAGTTTAAAAATCTTGAAAATATTGGAAATAATAATTATAAAGCAATTGATGAGAATAATATTGTTCAAGTAGCAGACAATGAAACATTTTTATTGCAAAGTACATTAGAAAAAAGTAATGTAAATACAATTAAAACAATGGTAGGTCTTATAGAGGCACAAAGAAAATTTGAACAGTCGCAAAAAGCAATTACTGGAATAGATACAATTAATGCAAAAGTAATAGAATCTATTGGTAATGGAAGATAGTAGGTAAAGCCAATGCATGCAAGTAGTGTTACAGAACTTTTATTTCAACAATTAAATTTCCGAGGAGAAAGACAAAAAGTTATATCTTCAAATATTGCAAATATAGATACACCTGAATATAAAACAAAAAATCTTAAATTTAAAGATACATTACAGAAAACAAAAGAAGAAAGTAATCTACAACTTGCACAAACACATAGCCAACATATGGCATTGTCTTTTTCTGACAACAAGAGCGATTTTGAAGTTTATGAAGTAAAAGGTCTTGTTGAGCAAAATGATGGAAATAATGTTAACCTTGATGCACAAATGAGTGAGATGTCAAAAAACAATGTGATGTTTTCAGCAATTCAAAGTTCAATTAAAAAAGACTCTGCATGGTTTAAAACTATGATTGATGCTTCAAGTAAAAATTAAATAGGAAATAGTATATATGGAACAAATTTTTAAGTTTATCAATAATCTTAATTCAGCTCAAAGAGCAGTAATTATAGGTGGTTTTTCAGTATTATTTCTATTTTTAATTGGATTATTAATTTACTCTAATATAAAAGCAAAAGATGAAGAACTCAATTATACTATTGCTACAAATTTAACAAAAACACAAGTTATGCTTGCAAGTAGTGAACTTGATGCTTCTTCTATCCCTTATTCTATTGTAGGTTCCGGAAATAATTTAACTTTGAAAACAAATAAAAATAGTATAAATATTGCTAAAATTAAATTAGTTACAAGTGATGCTTCAACTACAAAACATACTGGATGGGAAATTTTTGATAAAAGTTCACTTGGTACAACAAATTTTGAGAATAAAGTAAAATATTTAAGAGCACTTGAGGGTGAACTAGGTAGATCTTTAGAATCAATTAGTGGTATCTTATCTGCTTCTGTAAAAATTGCAATTCCCAAAGAATCGGTATTTACACAAAGAAAAACAGATCCTACAGCATCGGCTGTTCTAAATTTAAGAGAAGGAACAGCTTTATCTCAAAGACAAATTGAAGGAATTAAAAATTTTATAGCCTCAGCAATTCCAAAATTGAAACCAGAAAATATAAAACTTATTAATCAAAACGGCTCACTTCTAGAAAATAATCCAGAAAGTATGGAGAGTTTAAAATATATAGAACATGAAAAATATAAAACTAAACTTGAAAGTGACTATGAAAATAAAATAAAAGATTTACTATTACCATTTTTAGGTGATCAAAGAGTTGTTGCAAAGGTATCTATTGAATTAGATTTTACAAAACAAGAAATAAATCAAGAGATATATGAACCAGAAGGAACAATTAGAAGTCAACAAACAACAGAAATTGCAGCACAATCAGATGCAAAAGAACCTCAAACAGGTGGAGTGCCAGGAGCTGAAAGTAATATTGAAGATCCAGAAAATGACAATAGTTTAAAAACAAAAAAAACTTCTAAAGAAGAAGCAAAAAATGTCACTAATTATGAAATTTCAAAAAAAATAATCAGTCAAAGAAACAATGCTTATGCTGGTATCTCAAAAATTACAGCAGCTGTTACTTATGACTCTGCTGTATTAGAAAAAGTAGAAAATAAAGAAGAATTTATTACTAGTTTAAACTCAATTGTTCAAGTTGCTATTGGTTATCGAGAAAATAGAGGAGATAGTGTTACTGTAAAATCTTTTAAATTTATTGGTTTACAACCATTTGGAACTAAGCCTGAAGATATTGTAAGTGAAGAAGATAGTTTAGGCTTATTTAGTACTCAAGCTATGGTTAAAGAATATGGCGAATATATCCAGTATCTTATCGCAATGATTCTATTGTTTGTTTTTTATAAAAAGTTTATAGCAAACAATGAAATATCTTTAGCAAGTGGATCAGGGACTTCGGCAGGAGAAGGAAGTGATGAGTATGAAAATTTATTTGATGAATTTGATGCCCGAACAGAACAAAGTAAATTAAAAGCAAAAGTTAAAAGTCAAATTTTGAGTAACCTAGATGGCTTAAGTGCTGAAGAATCTGCAAAATATGAAGTTCTTATTGAGCAAATTGAGAAAAGTGTAAGTGACCATCCTGAAGATATAGCACAAATGATATTGATGTTATTGAACGAGGGTGGCAGTAAATTACAATCATAGGAAAAGGTAAATAAGATGATAAAAGAAACAACAAAAAATACTATTGAAGGTATGCCTATGATTGAAAGAGTTGCACATTTTTGTGTCCTTATAGGAGAAGAAGCAACTGTAAAAATCTTTCAAAGTTTGCCAAATGAGGTTGTAGAAGATTTATCTATAGCAATTACTCAAATTAGATCAATAGACAAAGAAACATCTTTGGGGATTTTAGAAGAGTTCCATTTATATATACAGTCTAGTTCATATATTAGTTCTGGTGGGTTTGATTATGCAAAAGATATTTTATATAAATCATTAGGAAAAGCTGAAGCAGATAAAGTGTTGGCAAAACTAGCAAGGCTACAAGAAGCAAAACAAGCTTTTTCATATCTTGATAATATTGACCCTAAACAACTTGCAGATTTTATTAAAGATGAGTCTCCTCAAACTATTGCTGTTGTATTGGCGCACATGGATGCAGAAGATGCGTCAATGGTTTTATCAAAACTAGATGATACTTTAAAAGTTAAAATATCTATGCAGATGGCAACTATAAAAGATGTTTCACCAAGTATTGTACAATCTATGTCAAAAGTTTTGGAGAAAAAATTAGAATCATTATTAGCTTCTATTGTAACTGTAGGTGGTGTTAAAACAGTAGCTGATATGCTCAATAAAATGGGTTCAAAATCAACAGAAATTTTAGAAAATATTCAAGGTTTAGATCCTCAATTAGCAGCAAAAATAAAAGAAAATATGTTTGTATTTGAAGATCTTCTTGCACTTGATACAAATGATATTATGAAAGTTCTAGGAAATATTGAAACAGAAGATTTGACAATCGCTTTAAAAAATGCAACTGAAGAAGATATGGCAATTATTATGGGATCGATGTCTCAAAGAGCAAGAGATAGATTTAAAGAAGAGTTTGAAATGCTAGGAAGAACGAAGATAAAAGATATTGAAGATGCTCAACGAAAAATATTAGATGTCGCTATGCAACTATTAGAAAGCGGTGAAATCGAACGAATTGATGAGGAATAATTATGTCAGGAAATAATGTAAATACAACATCACAAGTTATAAAGTCTACGAATGAAAGTACCCCTTATGAATTAGGACAGTTTATCTCAAATGATGCTCATCAAACAAATGAGATGAAAAATGTAGCTGTTTTAAATGATAAATCAATCAATGGAAATGTAGATCCTGTATTACAAGAGATGAAAAGTTTACAGCAAGTGCTATTGCAAATTGGACAAAGAGTTGAATCTATAGAAAATGATGGAATAAAAGGACGAGACTTAGATAGACAATTAGTTGAAGCCTTAAAAGATTTGAAACATTATTCAACTTTTTTTGAACAAGCAACATTTCAAATGGAAACAAAACTCGTAAAAACATCTTTTAATATTGCAAAAAAAATCATTGGAATTGAACTTGGTGAAAATTCAGTAGAGATAGCAAAAGAAACTATTCGAGGGATGATGGATAAAATTAATACATCATCGAAAGTAACTATTCATTTAAACCCTAAAGATTATATAGCAATCAAAGAGCAACTTACTTTTGATAGTTTTGTTAACTTGCAAGAAGATCCAAATGTTACAGCAGGTGGAGTAGTTATAGCAAGTGATTTAGGGAACTTTGATGGGAATATTGAGGCGAAACTTGAAACTATGTTAGGATCATTAGACGCACTTATCTAAATTCAACACTAGAATGAATCATTATTACACTATGTATAAGTAAATATATTTAAATAGTATACAAAATAAACTTTTTTATGATATAATTTAGAAAATAAGATTATAAAGAATAGATATGGAAATTACAACACAAGATTACAATGCGTTAGTAGATACAGAAGCGAAGGTCGATGTTATATTAGGACATGCGGATATTACAGTAAAAGATTTTTTAGATTTTACCGAAGGTGATATCTTAGCACTCAATAAAGTAGCTGGTGGTGGTGGTGATATATTTGTAAATGAAAGAGTTGTTGGCATTGGCGATATTATAGTGATTGAAGAAAAACTAGCAATAAGAGTTCAAGATTCAATGAGTCCAGAAAAAGTAGTAAATTTCTTTTTCGATGAAAAAACAGTTTAGGAGAATATTATGGCAATAAATGCAACAAATGCACAGGAAACAGCGGCAACAGACAAAGCATATTGGGATAAGGTAAAAGCTGATAGAGCAGCTAATGCACAAGTAAGTACAGGAACTGATGAATATGGAAATGCTGTCACAACTGCAATTGCAAATGATAGTTTAACAAATAATGATTTTTTGAAATTAATGCTAGAAGAATTAAAACAACAAGATCCAACTAAACCTCAAGATAGTGCTGCTTTGATGGATAGTCAGTTGAAAATGTCTACGATTCAATCAAATCAAGATATGTCAGCTGCAATGACAACGCTGCAGGCTTCTTACGCAAATTCTGCTTTATCTACTGCTGCTAATCTTGTTGGTAAAACAGTTCAAAACGGTGAAACAGATGATAGTGGAGATAACAAAGTATACAAAGTAAATACTATTGAAAATAAAAATGGTGAATTGTATATGAAAGTTGCCCAGATGACTGGAATAGTTGATGGACTTAAAAATACTGACACTGACAAAATTTCTCGTTACGATGCAAATGGTGTCATCTATGAAGATGGTGTTGCTACTGAATATACACTTGCATTAGATAGTGATGGAAGATTTACTTATAATGAAGATGGAACATTAAAAATCTTAGATAAAGATAATGATGTAATTAAAGATGCCGAAATAACTGATCGTTATGTATATGCAACTTCAGCTTATACCTATGCTGATCCTGTTGAGATACCATTGAGTAGTGTAACTGTAGTTAGTAACTAAAAAGGGGTTTTTTATGAATGGTTCAATTTATAATGGTAAATCTGCAATTATCTCCTTTCAAGGAGCACTTGATATAGAGTCAAATAATGTAGCAAATGTTAATACAATAGGATTTAAATCAGACTCAGTATCCTTTAATGACTTGATGTATCAAGATGGTGTTGGAAAAGGTGTAACTAGAAATGATCCTTTAAAAGATTTTTCTCAAGGGGGTATCAAGCCTAGTAACTCCGAATATGATTTTGCTATTTCAGGACCAGGATTTTTTACGCTTCAAGATCCAATGGAACCAGAGAAATTATTTTACTCAAGAACAGGTCAATTCTCTAGTAACAATGAAAACTTCCTTACAAATAGTGAAGGCTTGATTGTTATGGGCGTTGCTCCCACTGTAACTGGTGATGTGATTACTTCTGAATTTGAAAATAATATTACTTCAACAGTTGTTGATACAGCTGATTCTTTTTATACCCTAAATACATATACTTCAAATTATACACGAGATGCAAAAGAGATGCAATCTGTGATAACAAACTTAAGTACGATAGAAGCTGTGATCAATGGTACAGCAACAGAAGAAGAAAATGCAATTATCGCTGCAAATCCATCTCTGATGGAAAACTATGAAAAATATAAAACACAAATTGAAAACATTCAAACGATCACTTCTGGAGATAACTATAAAAGTATAGATACTATTTTAAATGATATAGATGAAATCATAACAAATTATTCAAATGCGTTAAAATTATTTTCTGTTAATTCTGTTGAAGGTGAAATTGCATCAAAAGCAAAAAGTAGTGTTGTTTTCCCTACAACACTTACTGAAAATAGTGTAAATACTATCGAAATTTCGATAAATGGAATCAAAGTGCAACAAAATTTTGATACAAGTATGGAAAATACGCTAAAACTTTTTTCTGATAAGATAAATTTACTAGCAGGGGTAACTTCTAGTATCGATAGTACAACAGGTGAATTAACAATCGATTCAATGATATCCGGTCAAAATATGATCGTGAAAAATGCAAAAGTAAATGATCAGATGTTAAGTGTAGACAAAATACAAGAAGCATCAGGAAGTGGTGAAAATTTGATAACAGCTTTATATGCTGATTTACAAGAAAACTTAGCAAAAGTTGGAGCATCAGCTGTAACGAATAAAAGTGAAATTGCTGATATACAAAGTGGTGCAGTTCCTCCATTAGAGGCAATACGCTTAGACCTCAATGAACTGGGAATGAGTACAACCCTTTATGAAAAAATAGTAAATGGTAATTCATTAGCTACAGCATCGTATCCTCAAATAGAAAGTGAAGATGGAAATATATATCTTACTGATGGTGATGCTCGATTTTTAGTAGGAAGACTTCTTCCTGTTACTTTTACAAATGTAAGCGGCTTAGAACCACAAGGGGACAATGTCTATACACAAGGAAGGGATCAAAAAGAGCCTATTTATATAGCTGATTCAGCTGAAGTGATGGGCAAATTTGTTGAAAATAGTAATATTGATTTATCTGAGAGTTTAGTAAATCTTATGATTTGGCAGAAAGGTTTTGAAGCAAATTCAAAAACTATTACAACTTCTGATGAGTTATTGAAAACCGCGTTAGCACTTAAAACAACTTAAGTGCTCACATTTAAGTAATTAGTTGTTTACTGATTATTTATATTTGAGCATAGAAATGTTCGTATTTTATATTTAAAGGAATCATCATGGTTGGAGCACTTTGGACAGGGATCTCAGGATTAGCAGGTTCACAAACAGCACTAGATAATGAGTCAAATAATATTGCCAATGTTAATACAATAGGTTATAAAGCATCAAGAATCTCATTTGCAGATCAAATGTATCAAGATAAAATTGGTAAAGGGGTTACTTCATTTGATATAGAAAAGATGTATACTCAAGGAAACCTAAAGAATACTGGTGTATCTTATGATATGGCACTTTCTAGTGATGGTTTTTTTACAGTATCAAATGGTTCTGAAACTTTCTACACAAGAGCTGGTAACTTTAGAATGGGAGAATCAGGTAATTTAGAAGATGTTGGACAAAACAATGTTCAAGGTTGGGCAATGTCACCTATTACTGATGATGATAGAATTTCTACAGATATAAATGCAACTTATTTTACAAACGAATTTAGTAAAACGCTGGGAAATAAAATCATCAGAGATAGTTCAACTATTGAAACAATTGTAGCAAAAGCAACAGATTTTACCACTACAGCTGCTTCAGATGTAGAAACAGTATTTAGAGGATTTGGTGCAAAAACAGCGAGTGCTAAAAAAGCTGATATTGATGCTTTGATTACTGAATATAATAGTCTATTAACTACTCATGCAAAAGCTGATCCTAAACCAACTGCTGCTTCTTCTAGTGTACAAAAAAATTATCTTAATTTTAATCTTGATACGGTAAAAATAGAAGAGGGTGATGAGATATATCTATATATTGATGGTGATAGATATGCCGAAAAGTTTGATACAGATGAAGCAACAACTTTGAAAAAATTTGCAGATCAAATTGCAAACTTAAAAGGATTTGATGCACACTATACAAATGGGATGGAAGATAATGCTAGTGGAACAATAGGTGAAAGTGCTTATGAGTTTGATAATGTATCTGGAAATGACCCTAAAGGTGGTTTATATATCGAGAGTTTGATCCCTGGATTACAGTTTAGAATAACAGAGTTTGGTTCAGTAGATACAAGTAATGATAACCAAACAACAAAAGGTGAAGTAAAAACTATCCAAGCAGCTGTTCAAGGGACAGGAATGGGTGCTATCGAGTCTGTTGAAGAAGCTTTAGCCAAAGCAGTTTCTGGAAAACAACAAGATGTATATAGTACAGATGAACTTATGTTAAGTTCAACGCAAGTTGATAACCAATTTACATATCAAATAAATATTTATGATAAAGATACAAAATCAGTTGAAAATGTACCGTCAGTACCATTAGTGTTAAGTAATCCAGTTGGAGCAGCAGGAGGTGTAGCTAGTGTTGATGACATTGTAAATGCTATTAATACTGTTGCAAATGCAGATGGAACAGCATCAAAAGGTGAACTTGCATATTATGTAAAAGCTTTTAATGTAAATGGTAATTTAGTAGTTCAAACACTCGACAAAAATTTTGATGTAGAATTTACAGGAGAATTAAAAGGTCCTATCCCTGAACAACAACTTATAAAACTTACAGGAAATGTTGACTTAGCTGAACACCAAACTGTTGGAATTACAGGTACAACGACTGCACTTGCTACATTTGCAGGTAATGCTATATCTGGTGCAGTTATTGGTGATACAGGTGAAGAAACTATAGATAAAATTATTGCAGATAAAGATGCTCTAATAAGCGCATGGAATGCTGATCCAGCTAATGTTAATGATCAGCTAAGTAATATTCTTAAAAATGATGCGGGTGAACTCGAATATGTTTATGAATATCAAGCAGCTGCTCCAACAATTACACCTGCTGTTGCGGGTGCAGGGTTAACAATATCGGCTACTACTGTTACACAAGCTCATACCGATCAGTCTACTGGTTCTACAGTGGGAGCAGGTACTACAGCATTTAGATTTTTAGATGTAGAGGTAACAGGTATAAATCATGGTGATTCAACATCTGCAACAATAGAAAAAATTGTGGCTGATAAAGATGATATAATTACTGCTTGGAATTTAGCTAATCCAACTGCTGAAATTGATGATATTTTAAAAGTATCTTCTGATGAGTTAAAAATTGTGTACAAAAATACTCAAGGAGATACTCCATCTATAGCAGCAGCATCTGGTTATTTGGATTCAAGTTACGGAATGCAATTTGATGATGCAGATGAATTAGTAAAAGGATCGTTTAATGGGCTTATTACTAGAAACAATGATTACAGTGGTAGAGAAGGTGCAGGTGCAGAGTTTTTAAAAATAACTACTACTATCAATCAAACAGCATCACAAGACAGTATACAGCTTCGGCTTGATAGTTTAGGTTTAACTGATAGCGCATTTGGCGACTTTTCTGTTGATAGTACAGGACTTGTAACTATGCAACAAGATGGAGTAGATTTTGCGGTAGGACAAGTATCAATTGCTAAATTTACAGACAATAGAGGACTTGAAGCGATAGGTGGAAACTTACTCAAAGCAACTACGAGAAGTGGAACAGCTCTATACAACATAGACAACGATAAAACAGCAGAAGTAAATGGTGGTCAGTTGGAGCTTTCAACAGCAGACTTAAGTGAATCATTGGTAAACCTTATGGTTTTCCAAAGAGCTTTTGAGGCAAATGCTAAGTCTATTACAACGGCGGATTCTATTTTAACTACTTTAATTCAATTAAAAAGATAGGTTTTATAAATGGATAATTTTTTACTTTTATCAATACTTGGAGTACTTACTGTATATTTTTACAGTAGTATGAATGTATACAAATCGCTTTATCGTAAAATAACGGAAGAGAAAACGATGGTGGAAGAAAAAAATGCAAATTTAGAAAAGTTAAAAGAAAAATTTGAGAAGCAAGTTAGATTTTCTTTGGAAACAATAGATGATTCGCAAGAAAGTTTAAAAAGTACAAGAGAAGATTTACAAGAACTTAAACTACAAAATAGTGAATTGGACCATAAAAATAAACTTCTACAGGAGCGTATAAACGAATTATACGCTTCTGTTGGAACAATACATTAGCTCGAATATGTTTTTAAAAAAAATAAAGTCAAATCTATTCATCATTTTATGTTTCGTGATTCCTATAGTTTTATTGGGAAGTGAAAATAAAACTATTGAATCACAACCTCAAATTTTATTTGAGCATGAAAAACTGCAAGATAAACAAGAACGACGAGAATTGTTATTGAAGTTTAATACAGCTGTGTTATATTTAGAACAAGAAAAATATATGCATGCGATTCAATTGTTTAAACAATCATCCAAAATATTGAAAGTGCCATCTTATTTAAATATAGGTATCGCATATTATAAGTTAAATTCTGAGAATAATGCTTATTTATATTTAAAAAAAATATATGATTTTAAAGAGTTACAATTTAGAGATAAATATTCTTATTTTAGTGCTGCTTATTATTTATATAAAATTACCAACAATAAAGAGTATATAGAAGAGATAACTCGTGTAAGTAAAAAAGCAAAAAGGCTAACAGAACACGAAAAGTTACTTGTTGTAGATACTTTAATATTACAAAAAAAATATAAAAAAGCATTAGAACTTTCATTAAGTATTGATAATATTTCACAACTAAAAATAGCAATGCTTTGTATGAAACTCAGAAAATACAATAAGGCAAAATATCATTTGGATAAAGCTTTAGTAGAAGCAAAAGGTGATAAAGCAAAAAATGAAGTTTTATGGTTTCAAGTATATCGAAATATAAAAGCAAATAGTTTAGAAAATTTACGAGAAAATATTGTGAAAATAGAAGATCGCAAAAAAATATTTCATGTGAATAAAAGACTAGAACTTGAACTTTTTTTCAATAAAGAGAAATTTACAGCAAAAGAGTATTTTGAAAAAATAACAAACCCTTCATTTGATTTAAAATTAGATTTTGTATATTATTTTGCGCCATTTATTTTTGAAGATTATGATGAGATGAATATGAATGAAACAAATGGTTTTATTATCAAAAACCAAGATAGCATTCATGAACTAAATATGATGATTACATATAATTCAGAGTTTTTACAAGTGATAAAACAAGATCCGATCCAAAGAGTTCATACACTGCAAAAAATGATAGATGAAAAATATGATACAAAAGCCTACGAGTATTATAACTTAGGTTTATCATATGCTCAAATTTATGATTATAACAATGCATATAAATATTTTAAAAAAGCATATAGTTTAGATCATGGGAATAAGTTATATTCTGTTATGACTTTTTTGACAACAAAAAAATTTAATGTAAGTGAAGACAAAGTTTTTATGGAGTTTTTAACAAAAAATATTATGGCTAAAAATGGTACTTTTACATATTTAGCACAATATATGTATCAAATTTTTATTGACTCTTCTATAGAGCTTGATGAAGATAAATTAACAATGAAAGATAAAAAGTCTATATTTTTTAGAGCATTGTATTTTATTGAACACTTAGAAGATGATGGAATTATGCAAAATTCCCCTTTACTTGTGGAGTATGATAAAGATCCTTTGGTACATCTGTTTAATTTGATTGCAAGAGAAGAAAATGAAAATGAATATATCTATATCTCGCGTATTCAAGATCAACTTCCTAAAATATATAATAATATATTTTTAAAAGGTAATTTAGTAGTTACAGATTATTATATAGATGCATTGCGTGCATTAGGGTTATTTAATAGAACAGATTTTAATATCGAGAATAATAAAAATCCAGCCTATCTAAGAACAAAAGCAATTGTTCAACTCTATAATGGTAAACCAGAAGAAACGATAAAAATAATTGAATATATTCAAAATACTTATAATATACAAAGTATTGATTCATTTTATATTTTGATTGCGGCATTATTTAGCTCAGGACAAAAAGAGTTGGCGTATGCTACATTAACAGAAATTGAATTTTTATATCAAGATAAAGATGCACGATTTTTAAGTGGAACAAGACTTTTACAAGATCTCAGATTGAATAGTGCTACACAATATTTTAGAGATAAATTAAAGGGAAAACTTGTTGATATTCGATTGAATAATTTTGATGATTTTTTAGAAGAGTTATAAAAAAACAAAAAAGATATACAATTGATAATTTTTATGATATAATTAATTAACTTTAAAACAAGGAGTATGATATGCAATTAGGTAGACTAGAGGTTATGGATCAATCAAAAGTAGATTATGTATCAAAAATCTCTAAAATTCAAGAAACAGATAAAAAAACACAGGTAGACCCTGATGAACAATATAAAAATGCACAAAAAAAACCTGAAGTTGCAGAAAATGAAGTAATGCTTGACAATGTTAAATTTGGTTATAATTCAGATACAAAAGACTTTTTTGTACGAATAACTAAAGGGAGTGTTGAATATCAATATCCAACAGAAGATATGATGAATCTTAAAAAGAATTTGATGGAAGCATACAAAAATACACAATCTTAAATTAGGAATAATAATTGGCGTCAAATATATCAGATATAATCAAAAGTGAAATTTCTAGTACTTTAGAAAGTTTGCTTTCAGCAAGTAGTAATGTTGAAGATGTTGTTTTAACTAGCACTTCAGAATTGGATGATACTCAATGTGTAAGTACAGGAGTATCTTTTGATTTTAATGGCAAAAACTCATTATGGAATTTTTGTATACCAACAAAAACAGCTACTCAATTTGAATATTTGATGTTAGGTGGAGTAACTGATTTAAAAAATAGCATTGATGATGAAATAACTGATGCTGTTAAAGAGATTGTCTCAACTATATCAGGAAGTATTTGTACTAGTGTAAATGCACAAGGTTTCGGGGATATTACTGGTCTTAAATCAACATTAGGCAACAGTTCAGTTGACTCTATGAATAATATTAACGATTCTGGAAACTTTTATAAATTTATTGTAAAACTTAATGATGAAAACTTAGAATTATATATCTCTTTTGATGATACTATCAAACCTTTTATATCTTTATTGACAGGTGTGGGAAGTGTTGAAAATACTGCTCCTGTAGATAATACAAATGAAAAATCAACATCAATTATTAGTTCTTTATTAGGGGAAGAATCTGTTGATAATTTAAGATTATTATTTGATATTAAAATGAGACTAAGTGTACGCCTTGGAACTAAAATTTGTTTATTAAGAGATGTAATTAGTTGGGATATAGGTGAGATTATTGAATTATCTCAAATGACAAGCGAACCATTAGATATATTGGTTAATGGTGTGGTTATTGGTACTGGAGAAGCTATTATTGTAGATGGAAAATTTGGTATTAAGATAAAACATATTGGTAAAATAAAATAAATGAGAAATGATGGATAAAACAACCGCAGGTGGATTGGCAGGAGTATGGGGACTTGTTGCATTAGCTATTGTCTTAGGTGGTGCTGGATTTGGTGCTTATGTTGATATCCCTTCTGTAATTATTGTTCTTGGAGGTACTGCTTCTGTTACTATGGGACAGTTTGAGGGCGATGCTTTAAGTAGATTTGGAAAAGCAGTTGGTATTGCTATGAATCCTGTTAAGTTTGAACCTACAAATGAACTTATAGAAAAAATTATAATTTATGCTACTGATATCAAAAAGAATGGGGTGATGTCTGTTGAAACAAAAATTCAAGATGAATCAAATGCCTTTTTCAAAGAAGCTTTCAATTTACTTGTAGATAATACAAAACCAGATGTTTTGGAGAATCTATTAGAGATCAAACTTGAACATATAGAAAACCGACATAAAACAATGATTGGGATGTTCTCATCTATTGGTGGAACTGCTGGTTCAATGGGTATGATTGGTACTCTTGTTGGGCTTGTTGCTATGCTTGCAAACTTATCTGATCCTTCTGCTGTTGGTCCTGCAATGGCGGTTGCTTTACTTACTACAATGTATGGAGCACTTATTGGAACAGGGTTTGCTGGAGTTATGGAAAATAAACTTTCTCAAAAGCATACTAAAGAGATGATTAGCTGTCAAATTATTATTCAAGGTGCTCATATGATAGCATCTGAAGAATCTATAGGTAATGTAAAAATGAAGCTTGGTGCAATTATGCCAGCTATTGAAGACTAATGAGTATTTAAAGAATGGCTAAAGAGAAAAAATGTCCTGATTGTCCTAAGTGTTTACCTGGTTGGCTTGTTCAATTTGGGGACCTTATGTCATTGTTACTTTGTTTTTTTATTTTACTCTTGTCTATGGCAACTATGGATAAGAAAAAAGTTGAAGAGTATTTTGAGATTATGAGAAGAAGTATGGGCTTTTTGCAAGGTGCTCAAGATACAGCAGAAGCAGAAAAAGAATCTCTTTCTCAATATCACGCTGATAAGTCAGAATCAGGAAGTGGTGATAGTGTAGGGCAAGATAGTGAGTCTGCAGATGTTTCTAAACTCATTGAGGAGATTACTCAAGAGTTTAATGATACAAGTGATAAAGACAATCAAGAAGTTCAATTAACACTTAAAGGAAATAATGAATTTACTTTAGATATACCCTCTTCATTGATATTTGAAGAAGGGGAGTATGAACTGACTAATCCTAATGCAAAAAGATTTATTACAAAAGTATCTAAGGTTTTACGAACTATGACACAAGAATTTGATATTGAAGTAGCTGGTCATACTGGTTCCAATTATCAAAGATCAAATGGTATTCCTCGTGATTCATGGGATGTTTCTGCTCTTCGATCAATTGCTGTTGTAAAAGAGTTCATCAAAAATAGAATCGATCCGGCTACTTTAAAAGTAAGTGCATTTGGATCGTATAGACCAAAAAGTGATAATGCTTTTGAAAATAGAAGAGTAGAGTTACGATTTGTTTCAACAAGTCAGGACAGTAACAGAATGGCTGAAGATGAAAGCTTTTTTGATAGAATAGAGGAATAAGGAGTTATGATGGAAATAAATAATCAATTTGTAGACATAATGAGTACAAAACCTAACAAATTAGAATCTATGAGTACTCAAAATCTAAAAGATGATAGTTCATTAAGAGATGTATGTAATAGTTTTGAATCATTTTTTATGAATCAAATTTTAGAAGTATCATTAAAATCATCAAAAATGGCGGGAGAGGGAACTGGTTCAGATATCATAAAAGGTATGTATACAGATGCTCTTTCTCAAAAATCATCAGGATCACTTGGTATTAGTGATATGCTGTATAAATTTTTAAGTGAGAAACAATCATGATAGATGTAACAATATTAGAACTAAAAAGTGTAACAGAACATTTGAAAAAATCCATACTCCTTGATATAGAGGATGTTAAAAAAGCAAATCATGAGAATTTAGTCAAAAGAAATTCTGATAAATTAACATCAATGGATATACTAACAAATTTAAAGCAGCAATTAAACAATGAACTTTCTCAAGAGTATAAAAGTGGAAATGATATTTCAATCTACAAAACTAGTATAGACGAGCTTGAGGTTGAGTTGCAGAACCTTTATTCATTAAACGGAAAACTAGCATCAATCGTATTACCAGTAAAAGAGATGTACAAAGAGATTATCGATGAAATCACAGAAAAAAATGGCGGATCTTTAGTAGAGGTGATGGCGTAGTGATACAAAAATTTCTCTTTTTGTTTTTATGCGTTGTGAGTATCGCTGCACAAAATATACAAGTTGTTCCTATTGCTAAAAAAGATATACAGTACAAGTCAAAAATATATACAAACGATGTTCTTTTAGTACAAGTAAATAAAAAGTATAATTGTAATAAATACTTAAATCTAATCGATTTAAAAAAAAATAAATATTATGCAACACATTATATTGCAAAAAATAGAGTGATTTGTTTTAAAGATGTAACGATTCCCGAAGTAAAAAAAGTAAAGTTTAGATTTGGAAACTTAGAGATAGAAAAAGAAGCTGAACTAATAAAAGAAACAAAAAGTTATATAAAAATTAAGAATTTAGATGGTACAATTGAGAAAATCTACACTGATGGAAGAAATTAATAGATGAAAATGCTCTCATTTCTAGGTGAAACACCTACCATAGCTTTGCAAAATGCACAAAAAGAGTGTGGCTCTGATGCTGTTGTAATCTCAACCAAAAAAATATCATCACAAGATAGTAATGGTGTAAATATGTATGAGATTACAATTGCTTTAGAAGAGGAATATGATAAAAAAGAATCAATTTCTAAACAAAAAATTGTAACATCAAATAAGAAAATATCATCCAAAAATGGAGATGTTCAATTTTATGATTTTAAAGATCAAATTCTCAATATGCAAGAATCTCTTGAAAAAGTACAAAAAACACTTTGGGAACCAAAAAGTCAACTATATGATTTAAATATTCCTCCAGAGTTTATTGATATCTACACTTTATTTGAGCAAAATGAGTTTGATGCTGAGATGACTTATAGTATTATGAAAAAAACTATAGAACAATTACCTGTAGCAATGAAATCAAATCCTATTAAAATAAATAATTTTTTTAAATTAATTTTACGAAGAATTATTGCAGTTAAGCATGAAGTACCTCTTCGTACACATCAAAGAAAGATAATGATGTTTGTTGGACCAACAGGTGTTGGAAAAACGACAACAATTGCAAAGTTAGCAGCTCGATATGCTTATAAATTAGGTACAAATTATAGAGTTGGTATCATCACTTTAGATTCTTTTAGAGTGGGTGCGGTTGAGCAATTAAAAGCATATACAAATATTATGCGTTTACCGCTTGAAGTAGTTAAAAGACCTGAAGAGTTAAGTGAAGCGATTGCACGACTAAAAGATTGTCACTATATATTAATCGATACAGCAGGTGGTAGTCAGTATGATATGGATAAAATTGAATTAATAAATCAATATCAACAACATTTAACAGAAACCCCAATCGAAAAAATGCTTGTTCTTCCAGCAAATGTAAAAACTACTGATTTATATGAAATTTATAATAGTTATTCTTCTTTACATATACATAATTTAATTTTTACTAAATTAGATGAAACAATAAGTTATGGAAATTTAATATCTTTTGCTCATAAAACGAAAAAATCTATTTGTTATGTATCTGTTGGACAAAATGTACCTGATGATCTGCATGAAGCTAATAGTAACTATTTAATTGACTGTTTTATGAATAGACATGTCTCTTAAGAAAAGAAGCAGAATATATTGTTTGAAAAAATATCTACACAAGCAAATCGTCTTGTTTCATTAACCAATAAAATACATTCAACATCTAAAACAAAAGTTTTAGTAGTAACTTCTGGAAAAGGTGGAGTTGGTAAATCGACACTCACTTCAAATATTGCGTATATACTTTCTCAAAAAAAGAAAAAAGTTGCAGTTTTAGATGCTGATATTGGACTTGCAAATTTACAAGTTATATTTAATTTGAAACCTAGAAACACAATTAATGATTATCTTGAAGGGGAATGTTCTTTAGATAATATTTTAACAACAACAAGCTATCACAATATAACATTAATTGCAGGGAAAAGTGGATATCAATATAGCAATATAAATAATAGTATGCATTATTCTCGTTTAGTCGAAGATATAATTGCATTAAATAAATTTGATATTTTGATAATTGACACAGGTGCTGGTTTAAATGAGCAAGTGCAAGAGTTTTTGGATTTGACGGATAATATATTGGCATTAACAACAACTGACCCTAGTGCACTTACAGATGTGTATGCACTTATAAAAATGGTAAGTATGAAAAAAAATAAACTTATGTTATGCTTTAATTTTACAGCAAAATTTGAAATTGGTGATACAATTACTAATTCTTTAAAAAATTTAGCCTTAAAAAATAAACTTAATAGAAAATTTATGGTAGAATACTTAGGTAATGTAAGTCAAATGAATAGTATTTCTACTACAGGTAGATTACGAAAACTATTTGCAAAAGAGTTAAAAGATGATATTGCATCTTTAGAGTTAAATTTAGTTGTAGAAAATTTGATGAAAAATTTAAAGTGAGTAGATAATGATTGTAGAAAAATTCTCTATTAAAATATTGCAAAGTCGTATATTCGATATATATGTGGCTACTGTATTTTTCGCTTCAGCAATATTTTTTGTATTGAACTCGTCTATTTTCACCCCTTTAGAGATGATGTTTGGAATAGTTTTTTCAACGATTATATTTAAGGGTGTAGCTAATATAATGTTATCCATGACGATTTCATTAATAAATCTAGATAATCAGCATGATCTCAATGAATTTAAAAAGTCATCTGATGATTTAGAGTCTTTGGTAAATGATTTAGCTATACAAGAAGCATCGATTCAAAGCAATAAAAACAACAAAAATGTATGATAAAGGATAAAAGATGAAGTTATCAGAAGTTACAAATTCATTTAGTGGTATAAATAAAAATTCATTATTAGATTCAATTGGATTAAAAACAGACCTATCTGAAGATAAAGACAAATCACAAAGTTTTTCACATTTATTAAAAGAATCAATTAACGAAGTAAATCAAAATCAAGTAAATGCTTATGATGCAATGGATGATATTGCAACAGGAAAAGTAGAAAATCTTCAAAAAGCTGTTCAAAAAATTGAAGAAGCAGAATTGAGTTTAAAACTTGGGCTAGAAGTGAAAAATAAAGCATTGGGTGCATATAAACAAATTATGGCAATGCAAGTATAGTATTGAATAAAGGATTTTAAAATGAGTTTTTTTGATGGTTATAATGTAGCAACAGCTGGTATGTCAGCTCAGAGAACAAGAATAAATATTGTTAGTTCAAATATTGCAAATGCACAAACAACACATACAACAGATGGTGGACCTTATAAAAAACAAAATGTTGTATTTGAAGAGGTTCTTTTAGATTCTATGAGAGATGAGAAAAAGAACCCAAATCAAGACTCTATTGATCCTTTGTCGTTGCGTGGTGTTGGAGTAAAAGAGATTATTGACTCAAAAGATAAACCTATTTTGAAATATGAACCAGAACATCCAGATGCCAATCAAGATGGTTATGTTGCATATCCAAATATCAATCCAGTAATTGAGATGGTTGATTTAATGGAAGCGATGAGATCGTATGAAGCAAATGTTGCATCATTTAAAACGCAAAAAGATATGGATACAAAAACTCTTGATATCATAAAAAGCTAAGGGCTGATAAATGCCAACAGAACTTTTAAGAAACTTTGAATCATCAAATGTAAATAAATCTGTACCTAATGATAAAAGTTCTTCAAAAACAGAAAAAAAAGAGGGGTTTTCATTATTTGATTCACTAGTTAATGAAGCAAAAATAGATGCTAAAAATGATGAAAAAAGTTCAAATAATAGTATAGATAAAAATACGGACACTTCAGATAAGTTAGAAAATAAATCATCCCAAGAACAATCTAAACAAAATATATCAACTGTCAAACAAACAACTTCACAAGAGGTTGAAAAAACAAAAACTCCTACTGACATAAAAGTTACTACTGAGAAAAACGAATCATCTATTATTTCAAATGAGATAAAAAAATCAGATGAAACAGTTGACACAAAAGCTTCAAAATCATTAAAGACTATGGTAGATAAGTTAGTAGATATAATTGTTTCTTCTGCAAAAGAACTTTTTGATAAAAATGATATAAAAGATTCAACTAACACACAAGCAGTTAAAAATAAAATAAACCAAATTTTAGAATCAAAAATCACTGGCGATGTTTCAATAAATGGTTTGAAATCCGAAGTAAATAAAATACTTGATACATCGGATATGACAAAAAATACTAAAGAACTTATATCAACACAAATAGGTAAGATTATTCAAAGTGAATTGGGAAAAGATTTATCTGTTGATGAGATAAAAGCATCTCTAAGTGAAAAAATAACTATACTTAAAAAAAGTATAGAAAACATAAAAGAAGAAACTAAAGAGATAAAAGATATTACTGTAAAATCAAAAGAGAATAGTGATACAGATATATCAGTACAAAAAGAAAAAATTGTACTTGCAGTTGGAACTATTAAAGAAGAGAGTGACAATATTCAAAAAGATCTGAAGAACACAGATACAGAAAATATCAAAGATTCAAAAAAGAAAGATATATCTCAATTAGAAGAAGAGAAAAAAATTGTTAATACTATTGTATCAAAAGTTGATAAAATACAAAAAGAGAGTTCAGATATTGTTTCTGAGATTGAAAAAGTTAAATCAAAAACAACAATAGAGCTAGAGAAAAAAGAAAATAGAGATACATTGAAAAAAGTAGATTTAACAGTAGATTCTATTGATAAAAATATAGTTGAGATTGAAGAATTATCTCAAAAAATTTTGGTAAAAACAACAGCAACTATTGAAAATGAATCATTAAATGGCGTTTCGATAGGAGATACACAGAACTCTAAGAGTATTGATGGAGTACCCACCGTAGAAAAATCAAAACAAGATGCAAAAAATCCACTTCTTGCAACAATGTTTTTACAAAATCAAAAAATTGATAAAGAAAAAACTTCCCTTTCACAGATAAAAGATGCCAAAAATAATATCATTGAGCAAAAAACAGTTCAATCTGTAAAACAAAGTGCTGTAAAGCTTGAACTAAATGTAGAAGATACAGAGATCACTCATGAGGGTGATGAGTTAAAAAAAGATACTCATATTATAAAAAAAGAGAATACAACTTCGAGTTTTATAACTGATAATAAAAATCTTAATAAAATGTTTATAAACCAAAAGGCAGAAGTAAATATTCTAAGACCAGAACAAAATTCTGTTTTATTAACTGCAAAAGAAACAAGTGAAATAATAGAAAAAGATAAAAAAAATATTGAAACCGTAGAGATTACTGTTGCTAAAGATGCTGTTCAAGTATTGCAAAATAAAATAATTGGTGCACAACAAAAAATGGGTAGTTTTATGAGTGAAATTGCAAGAAATATGTACTTGAACTATAAACCTCCTGTTACGGCATTTAGAGTAAATTTGAACCCTGCAAATCTTGGTTCAATCTCTATTATTATGCGAGCAAATAAAATAGACAATACTTTGAATGTAAGTATGAATTTAAGCAATTCAAATACAATGGAATCATTTATAGAAAATAAAACTGTATTACAAAATGCAATTCAAAGACAATTTAATGATAGTTCAAATTTAACTATAGATTTCGGAATGCAAAATCAAAATTCTGAAAATAGTTTTAATGAACATTTTAATCAAGATACAAATAATCAGAATAGTAAAGATAAACAGTCCGAACAAACTACAGAAGAGACTATTGAAGAACAAGAGATAATTGAAAATAACGACTATATGTAAAGGTTGCTAAGTGCAAGAATTAATCTCTTTATTGGACCAACAAACTGTTTTTGCATTTCTTCTACTTTTGGCAAGAATTCTTAGCTTTATGGCTTTTATGCCCATAGTAGGACATACAACAGTTAATCCTACAATTAGAATAGCAATATCATTTTATTTGACTATATTTATGTTTCCTTTAATAAATTATGACAAAAGTGTAATTACAGAAGATACATTTCTTTTAGCGCTCATTACCGAAATTACTTTAGGACTTGTTGCTTCATTTTTAGTGCAAATTATATTTTCTGCTATTCAAATTATTGGTGATCTTATTGGATATGCGACTGCATTATCTATGGCAAATATGTTTGATCCAGCTACTGGTACGCAACAAGGTGTAGTAAGTAGATTGCTATATATGGTTATTTTAGTTATTTATTTAGAATCAGGGATGTATGAAGTGACCCTTTATATGCTCGCAGTTAGTTTTGATCAGATATCTTTGGGAACTTTTAATATATTTAGTTATGATGGTATATTATACGCTTCTGAAGAGATAAATAGAATGTTTGCATTTGCATTTGCATTTGCATTTCCTTTGTTTTTTATAGGTTTTATTCTTGATGTTTATTATGCTTATGGAACAAAATCTATGCCAGCATTTTCCCCTTTTGTAATCACATTTCAAATTAAATTTGCTTTGATTTTTATTTTTATGATGTTTGGTTTTGAGATATTTGTTGATAATTTTAATAATTATTTTATAAGTAAGTTTGAGTATTAAAGGTTTTTTATGGCTGATGAAGAAGAAAAAACAGAAGAACCCACGGGCAAAAAGATTGATGATTCCAAAGCAGAAGGGAATGTTCCTAAATCTGCTGAAGTACCAGGGGCTGCAATTTTATTTTTCGCGTCTATCTATTTGCTTTTTTTTGCAGGTTCTTTTTTTCGTGACATAGAAGAACTTATGATATATATCTATTCATTTATAGGTACAGAAGTAAATGGACATACTTATTTTGAGATAACAAGTAGTATTATTTATACTATGTTAGTCGGTATGTTTCCCTTATTTTTTTTGATATTGTTTTTAGGTGTTATATTCAATACTATGCAATTTGGGTTTGTTTTTACACCTTTAAAAATAAAGCTAGATAAAATTAATCCAATAAGTGGATTTAAAAATATTTTTAGTGCTAAAAAAGCACTTGAGGCTCTTAAACTTACAGCAAAACTAATTTTGATTTTTATTGTTATGTTAATAATTTTAGCTATTATTTGGGATAGTATTTTAGCGATGATGGATAAAGAGATACACGCATCTCTTGATGCTATGATGACATTGACTGTATACTTTTTATTGACAATTCTTTTAATTATAATCATTTTTGCTATAATAGATTTCTTTTTTACAAGACATTATTATTTCAAACAATTAAGAATGTCAAAACAAGAGATTAAAGATGAACACAAACAGATGGAAGGAGATCCCTTAGTTAAAGGGCGAATCCGTCAAATACAAATAAAAATGTCAAAACAAAGAATGATGGCAGATGTCCCTGATGCTGATGTTGTTATAACAAATCCAACACATTATGCGGTTGCATTAAAATATGATTCAGAAAAGTCAGAAGCACCTGCTGTAGTTGCTAAAGGGATTAACTTTTTAGCTTTGAAAATTAAAGATATTGCACAAGAGAGTAAAATACCAATTGTTGAGGATCCTGCTCTTGCTCGTGCTTTATATGATCAAGTAGAAGTTGAAGAAGAGATTCCTGAACGCTTATATAAAGCTATTGCAGAAATTTTTACTTTTGTGTATAATCTAAATAATAAATAAGGGAACTTTAGAAACTATGATAACAAAAATATTTTTTTTAATACTTATCACTTTGTCGACAGTATATGGTAAAAAAGACTTTTATTATAATTTTATAAATGAGGACTTAAGTCAAATATCTCAAGATAAAAAAGAAAAGATTGTTGGTGCTAGTAATAAACTAAAAACAATAAGACGATATGTAAAAGAGGGACAGTTAGATCTTGCTTTAAAAACTATCAATTTATTTTTAAACTCAAATAAAGTAAATATTTTAGATTCAACTGCAACACTACTTAAAAGTGAAATTCTATATAAATTAAATACAAAACCAAAAGCGGAAGAGGCGAATAAACTTCTTGAAGAGGCTATTAATAGTTCTGTAATAGATCAAAATGATTTACTTGAAGCATATCGATTACTTGTACTTATAAAATTAAAAATGAATAAGCCAGATGAAGCTGAGTATTATGCAAAAGCGATAGAAAATAGTTTTGATGATCCTCTTTCAAAAGTGTATGGAAAAGTTGCAATTGCCCAAATTCATATCAATAATAGAGATTATCGAAAAGCGATAAAAATTTTAAGAAACGAACTTGTAAATACAACAAGTTTAGAGGTTGCAACTATTATTGCGGATGAGTTATATGATGCATATATTTTAAACAAAGAGAGAGATGAAGCATACACTTTGGTAAAAAAAGTACTTAATAAAAATATCGATTATTATGCCAACGACAGTTATAAAGCATTAAAAAAAGTTGATAAACTAGTACAGTCAAATATGCCAAAATTTGCAATTGATATTTTAAAAAAGCTGATTGCCAATGCAAGTGAAACAGACAGTATCGATAGTTTTAAATTTAAGTTAGCAAATACTTATATGGAGATAGCAGGTTTTGAAAAAAAGTATCTTCCAATGGCCAAAGCGATTTATGAGGAGTTGATTCAAGTCAAAGATAATAATCCATATTTTAACAGATCAAAAATGTACCTTGATGAGATTATTATGAGAGAGGGTAAGTTTGAACCAGCGATGGTGGCTGCAAAATACAGTGCATTTGAATCAATGCAATATAAAGCTATGATGCAAGAGTTACTTAACTCAATAGAGGATGAGAAATACGAACAAATTATAAGAATGAAAAAAATTTATACAGGAATTTATCAACCCATTGTGAAAAGATTTGGTTATGAAAGTATAGATCAAATTTATACAATAGTAAATTCTAAAATGATACAGTTTTATTTGGAAACAAAACAATGTAAACAACTTAATACTGTTATAAAAGATGTTTCTGATGATGTTCTTTTGTTACTCATAGAAGATAAAAGTAATTTTAAAAACTTTTTTGAATGTATGGTTGAGCTACCAGAAGAGCGAGCTTATGTAATTGCAAAAAACGCTTATAATAAACTACAAAATAGTGAAATCTATTTTTATTTAGAAAAAGTTGCACTCTCTTTGGGCAAATACAAAGATGCAGAAAGTTTTTCTCAAAAGCTAGATATGTTGAGTGATTCAAAATTATTGTCAGATGAGTTTTTATACAGATTTTTGATAAATGCACACAAAAGCAATCCTTTAAGTATGCAAAACTTTTTTGCGTATGCACGAGCCAATGAGGAGTTTATTGTAAATAATCAAAACAATCCATTGATAATTGATTTTTATTATGAGTATTATTTATACCTCTTAAAACAGAATGAAGAGGAAGAGGCTGTATCTATTTTAAATAAACTTTACCAAACTCAAAATGCTATGAATGCAAGAATTTATTCACCGTTTGTTGAGATTGAGTTAGCTAAATATGCAAAACTAGATGATGATTACGATAAAGCTTTAGGCTACTTGAAATATGGACTTAATATAAAACGGATGAAAGATGGACGAAGTATTGATAGAGAGATTAAAAGTGATGATTTAGCTCGTATCTATTATGAAATTGCGAAGATATATGAATATCAAAATAGAGTAAATAGATATAAAGCGACAATTAAAAAGTGTCAAAAATTACAAAATACTGAGAGTTTTTATAAAAAAATGTGTGATAAACTATAATGACATTAGATAATTTTTTGGATCAGATTGATTCTGATAAACTTTTCATTCCATTTGGACGAATTGTCAATATCAATTCAACAACTATCATAGCTGACGGTTTAGAGGTTGCAATTGGGGATATTGTAAAAATAGAATCAGTTGCAAGAGTATATAGTGTTTTAGGTATGGTTGCTTCTATATCTTCAGGTACATTTACTGTTGTTCCTTTTTCATTTATTGATGGTTTTAAAATAGGAGATAAAGTTTTTTTACAAAAAGAGGGTTTAAGTATTCGTTGTGGTTATGGACTATTAGGGCGTGTAGTAAATGCTTTGGGTGAACCTATTGATAATGGGGGGAAGTTGCGAGATGTTGATAATCTTTCAGCTATAAACAAAGCAACTATTTCACCATTGGATAGAGGAATTATCGATCAACAGTTTTCAACAGGCGTAAAGTCAATAGATTCAATGCTAACTTGTGGCAAAGGGCAAAAAGTTGGTATTTTTGCAGGTTCTGGTGTGGGGAAGTCTACACTTATGGGGATGATTGTAAAAGGAAGTATAGCGAAAATCAAAGTTATTGCATTAGTGGGGGAAAGGGGTCGTGAGATCCCTGAGTTTATTCATTATAATTTAGGTAATAATTTAGAAAATACAGTAATAGTAACAGCAACAAGTGATGAGTCTTCACTTATGAGAAAATATGCAGCATTTACAGCTATGGCAATAGCAGAGTTTTTTAGAGATCAAGGTCATGATGTATTGCTCATGATGGATAGTGTTACGAGGTTTGCTATGGCTCAAAGAGAGATAGGCTTAAGTACTGGTGAACCTCCTACTCAAAGAGGATATCCACCTTCAGTATTTGCGCTTTTACCACAGCTTATGGAGCGAGCTGGTTCCAATAAATTAGGAACTATAACAGCATTTTTTACAGTTTTAGTTGATGGTGATGATTTAAGTGATCCTATTGCAGATCAAAGTAGATCTATTTTAGATGGTCATATTGTTTTAACGAGAAAATTAACAGAAGAGGGATTTTATCCACCTATAGATTTACTACAAAGTGCTTCTAGGGTTATAGATAAGGTTGTTTCTAAGGATCAATATAATAGGTTTTTAAAGTTAAAAAGGGTATTATCATTGATAAATGAAAATGAAGTGCTTATTCGAATAGGTGCTTATAAAAAAGGTATGGATAAAGAACTAGACAGTGCTTTACAAAAAAAAGATAAAATAAAGAAGTTTTTATCTCAAGGCGTTGATGAACTTTATACTTATGAATCAATAGTCAGAGGACTTATGGAGGTGACAAATGATTGATACTAGTAGAAATATGTTATATCATATAAAAAACTTAAATGCAGAAAGCCAAAGAATTTCACAGCAAACAGCTAGCGGCAAAAGTATAGATAAAGGGAGTGAAAACTCTATACTACACTCAAATCTTATTAATTTAGAGGATAAACTTCGTGTTACTGAAGGTTTGATGTTACAAATTGCCAAAACTAAAGTGATGAATGAAACTGCTGATTCAAGTCTTGAAGAGATAAAAATTGCTTTAGGTGGGGATGAGTATGGTGGTGGAATCCAAGATGATTTATTAAAAGCATTAAACTCAGGTATGGATCGAAACGATAAACTTGCAGTTGCGACTAACTTACGAGGTATTCGTGATAATATGTTTGATCGTATGAATACTCGTGTAGATGGTGAGTATGTTTTTACAGGTTCAGATACATCAATAAAAACTTTAGAAAAAGATGCAGATTTTGAAAATAATGGAAAAATTACTTTTGAGGGTGATGGTTTCTTAAGAAAAGTTGCTGTGCAGCCAGGTAGTTACAGAGATAGAGGTGTTACTGCGTATGATTCTATTTTTTATACAGCGAACAAGGCAACAGCTGGACAGCCATTTACTTTTGAAGAAGGTGAAAGAGTAATTGATGAAAATGGATTTGAGTGGAAATTAAATGCAGCAGGAGATCAGCTTCAAAAATATGACTATAATGGTAATATTTATCATCCACTAAATGTTGGTCCAGGGGGAGATGATATTACAGCTTTAAATATTACTTCTGATACAGTAGCTTCTCGATCAGAAGCAGATGCTGTAGCAGGAACAGGACAATCTGTAAAAGCTACATATACAATTGCAAATATTGGTAGTTCGCCTACCGGAAAAGTTTTTGAAGCAAAACACAATTATTTTGATGATTTAAATATAATTATAAATGCCCTAGAAGGACATGCAACAAAACTAGATGGAACAAAAGGTGCAATTATTGATGATGAGACAGTTCGTTCTACAGTTTCAAATGGTTTAGAGCAAAATGCACAACAATTTGATGCAACAAATATTGGTCATGGGGAGCTTGGTGGTAGAAATAATATATTTAATATTGCAAACGAGAAACTAACATCTCAAAAAACACATTATGATATTTTGATACAAAAAACAGCAGGTGCAGATACAGCTAAATTAGCTATGGAATCAAAAGCTTTAGAGTTGACTTATCAATCTCTTTACACAACAATAGGTAAGATGAATAAACTTTCATTACTTAACTATATAAACTAGAAACTTTTTAATTTAGATGAACATAAGAGAGATATTTTTCAGAAAAGAATATGTGCTTATTGCTTTTGTATTTTCAATGCTTGCAATTATTATTGTACCATTGCCAAAAGCTGTATTAGATTTTTTCTTAATTTTATCTCTTACTTCAGCGATATTGATTCTTTTAATATCGCTTTTTATTGAACGCCCAACTGATTTATCAACTTTTCCTACATTATTACTTATTTTAGTACTATTTCGTTTGTCCTTAAATATTGCGACAACGCGATCAATTTTAAGTGAAGGTCACAATGGACCTGATGCTGTTAGTTCCTTGATCTCAGCATTTGGAGAGTTTGTTGTTGGTGGAAATATGGTTATTGGTGTGATCATATTTATTATTCTTGTACTTATTAACTTTATGGTTGTTACAAAAGGTGCAGGAAGAGTTGCTGAAGTTCAAGCTCGATTTTCACTCGATTCACTCCCTGGTAAACAGATGGCAATTGATGCAGATTTAAATGCTGGATTCATCGATGATAAACAAGCAAAAGAAAGAAGAGAAGAGTTAGCAAGTGAAGTAAGTTTTTATGGTACTATGGATGGTTCTGCTAAGTTTGTAAAAGGTGATGCTGTTGCTGGTATTATTATCACACTTGTAAACCTTATTGGTGGGCTTATGATTGGTATTTTCCAACACGATTTAAGTGCTGCTCAAAGTTCTGAAATATATACTATATTAACTATTGGTGATGGTTTAGTTGCTCAAATTCCTGCACTTATCATCTCAACTGCAACAGCTATTATTATCACGCGTTCAAATAGTGATGAAGAAAAATTTGCAAGTGGAACTATTGCTCAACTTGTAAAAGATAGTAAGTCTCTTGTGATTACTGGATTCGGATTAATATTATTTGGGTTTATTCCAGGTTTTCCTACAGGTATTCTTTTTGGTATGGGTGTCTTGCTTGCAACTATTGGGTATCTTATTTATATGGTAGAAGCAGAAAAAGATAATGCTTTTACTCGATTTATTAAAGGTAACCAAACTGTTCAAAAATCAAAACAAAAAAGTGAAGAGGAAGAAAAAAATAAGCACAAAAATAAGCAATCCAATGCTTTAACAGAAGAGCAAACAATAGACAAAACGATGAAACTAGAAGTTTTAGAACTAAAACTTGGTGGACAGTTACTGCGATTAGTACAAGGTGATAGTGAACTTCTTGATAAAATAAAAGGTATCAGAAATAAAATTGCAGGTGAACTAGGATTTGTTATTCCTCAAATTAGAATTAGTGATGATGCAACACTCAATATGAACGAATACTCTTTTAACCTAAAAAGAATACCAATAGCAAAAGGTAATGTAGAACTAAATCAACTGTTAGCAATGGGTGGAATTGCTGGTGCTAAAATAAAAGGGAAAAGAGTAAAAGAACCAGTATTTGGACTGGATGCAACATGGATAACACCAGAAAGTAAAGATGATGCTTTAAATCGAGGTTTTACGGTTGTGGATGCCCCTACAATTATCTCAACTCATCTATCTGAACTTATCAAAAAACATGCTGAAGATATTATTACAAGACAAGATTTAGTTGATATGATAGATAGACTTAAAGCTGATTTCCCTATTATTGTTGAGGAAGCAATGAAAGTGACTACTTATGGTTCATTGTTAAAAGTATGTAAAGACTTACTACATGAAAATATACCACTTGTAGATATGATTACTATTCTTGAGTCTGTATCAGATATTGCAGAACTGACAAAATCACCAGATATACTTTTAGAGCATGTACGATCAAAATTATTTAGACTTATCACAAATAAATTTACAGCACCTGATGGCGCTTTACATATCATTACTATTAAATCAGAACTTGAGCAAGAGTTTATAGGAAAACTGCAAGAGCAACATGGTGTGAGCCAATTACTTTTAAGTATTGGTGAGATTAATAATCTTGTAACAAAAACAAGAGATCTGATCAATAGTGTTGAAGCAAAAGGAGTTTCTCCTATTTCAATGATAGTTGATCCAAGCTTACGAAGAAGAATTTCTGAGATATTTGAAAAGTTTGGTTTACAAATTGCAGTATTAAGTCATGCTGAACTTGATTCAAAAGCAGAGTTCACAATTGAGGGTACTTTAGAGTTTTAAGTATCCTTTAGATAAAATAATGCAAAATTAAAACATCTAAAGGATTACAAACATGAACAACGAATTATTAAGTTCACTTATGCCACTTGTCGTATTATTTGCGATATTTTATTTTCTGATTATCAGACCACAACAAAAACAACAAAAAGAACATAAAGCAATGCTTGAAGCTTTAGATAAAGGTGACAAAATTGTTACTAACGGTGGGCTTATTGTAGAGATTACAAAAGTTGAAGAGACTTTTTTAACAGTAAAGAATGTTGATGGTACTACATTAAGAGTTGCGAGAAATTACATTGCAAGTAAATGGGAAGACGCATAATCTAGAAATCTTCAAAAGGAAAGCATCTTGCAATTTTTAAACTACAGACTAGTGATCTTTTCACTAGTTACAATATTTGGTATATTTTTTTCTATACCATCTTTTTTACAAACAGACGACGGTAAAAAAATATCTTTAGGCCTTGACTTACAAGGTGGACTTCATATGCTTTTAGGTGTTGAAACACAAAAAGCTGTTGAAGGTAAAATCAAATCGATAGCAGCAACAGTAAAGTATTTTACAGATAATGAAGATATTCTTATAGAAGACATCACAATTGAAGAAGAACAAATGAGTTTTTTGCTTCTTGATGATTCAGAATCTACAAAAATTGATACTATGTTAGCAGAGATTCAAGGGCTAGAAATCAACAAAAGTTCAAATTTAGTTTATTCAATCTCTTTAACTCCTGTTGAAACTGAAATTGTTAAAGATATGGCAGTTGGTCAAGCTGTTGAAACAATTAGAAATAGACTAGATCAATTTGGTTTAGCGGAACCCTCTGTAACAAGACAAGGTCAAAATGATATTGTTGTTGAGCTTCCGGGAATTAAGACTCCACAAGAGGAACAAAGAGCAAGGGAACTTATTGCAAAACCTGCAAACTTAGAACTTATGGAAGTTGATGAACTTAAGTCTGACCAAGTTTATAATCTATCAGATGAAGAAGCTAAAGAGATGGGAAATTTAATTTTAGAAGATACAAATGATCCTCAAATTAAATACTTAGTAAAACAAATTCCTATTTTGACGGGTTCTGAAGTTGTTGATGCTAAAGTTGCATTTGATCAACAATCAAACCAACCTATTATCAATTTTACTTTAAGTACATTTGGTGCAAAAGTTTTTGGTGATTTTACTGCTAGAAGCATTGGAAAAAGATTGGCTGTAGTTTTAGATGGAAAAGTATTTTCTGCTCCAAATATTCGGGAAAGAATAGGTGGAGGAAGTGGACAAATCTCTGGAAACTTTACTGTAAACGAGGCTGGAAATGTTGCAATTGCTTTACGAAGTGGTGCATTACCAGCACCTGTAATAATGCTTGAAAAAAGGAGTGTTGGTCCAAGTTTGGGTGCTGATAGTATCAATGCTTCAATGTTTGCACTGATTTCAGGTTTTTTGCTTGTTGTTGTATTTATGATTATTTATTATGGTTTAGCTGGAATAATTTCAAATATTGCTTTAGTGACAAACCTTTTTATCATCATAGCAGTTATGGCAATGTTTGGAGCAACTCTTACTTTACCAGGTATGGCAGGTATTGTTTTAACAGTTGGTATGGCTGTTGATGCAAATGTTATTATAAATGAAAGAATTAGAGAACTACTTAAACAAGGGAAAAGTGTTCATAAAGCAATAGAAGATGGATATAAAAATGCGATGAGTGCAATTTTGGATGCGAATATAACAACACTTTTAGTTGCTGTTATCTTATATGTATATGGAACAGGACCGATTAAAGGTTTTGCTGTTACGATTAGTATAGGTATTTTGGCTTCAATGATCACTGCAATTTTAGGAACTCACGGTATATACGAAGCTTTAAAAAATAAAATTACAAAAGATAAAAACTTAAAAAAATGGTTTGGAGTTAACTAATGGAAATATTTAAATCAAATAAATCATATAATTTTATGGGTAAAAGATTACCATTTTTAGCTTTTTCATCTCTTCTTGTTGTTGCTTCATTAATTTTACTTTTTACAAAAGGTTTAAATTTAGGAATCGATTTCTCAGGAGGAACGCTAGTTCAGGTTCAATACAACAAAGCTGCACCAATTAAAGAGATTAGAGATATTCTTGCTAAAGATGTGCGGTTTGAAAAAGCGAGTGTTACAGAATTTGGTTCAGAGGAAGAGGTGATTATCAAAATTCCAACTACTTCATCAACTTTAGGTAAGGATATTGGAGATGATTTACGAATAACTTTACAACCTACAGGTAATTATGAAATTAGAAGAGTGGATATGGTTGGACCAAAAGTTGGTAATGCTTTACAAGAAAAAGGTATAGCTGCACTAAGTTTGTCTTTATTGATCATATTAGTTTATGTATCATTTAGATTTGAGTGGAGATTTGCAGTAGCTTCTATTTTAGCACTGATTCATGATATATCTATTGCTTTAGGGGCTATAGTATTATTTAAGATTGATTTCAATTTAGATATTTTAGCTGCTATTCTTACTATTTTGGGATACTCTCTCAATGATACAATTATTGTATTTGATAGAATTAGAGAAGGTGTAAATACTTCAAAAGAAAATGATTTGGATAATGTTGTAAATCAATCAGTTTCAAATACCTTAAGTCGGACAACACTTACTTCTTTAACAACATTTTTTGTTGTATTAACGCTATATGTGTTTGGAGGTGAAATTATCAATGGATTTAGCTTTACCTTACTTGTTGGTATTATTGTAGGTACTTATAGTTCTATATTTATTGCCGCATCATTTTTAGTACAACTTAAATTTTCTATTTCAAATTATAGAGAAAATGAAGCTAAAAAGGAAAAAAGAGCAAAAGATAAAGAAAAACTCAGAGCACAATTTGAGCAGGGGACAGTATAAGATGAAACTATTTGGAACAGATGGAGTAAGAGGGAAAGCTGGTACTTTTTTAGATGCTATTACTGCACTTCAATTAGCTCAAGCAGCTGGAATATACTTTAGAAAACACTCCAAAACAAAACGAATTCTTTTAGGTAAAGATACTAGAAGAAGTGGTTATATGATTGAAAATGCACTTGTAAGTGGATTTACTAGTGTAGGGTATGATGTTATCCAAATAGGACCAATGCCAACGCCTGCTATTGCATATCTAACAGAATCAATGAGATGTGATGCTGGTATCATGCTAAGTGCTTCACATAATCCATTTGAAGATAATGGTGTGAAGTTTTTTGATTGTCATGGGGATAAACTAAGTAATGCAATTGAAAAAGAGATAGAAAATATTTTTTTTAATAAAGACTTGCTTATCTCTTCTCAATGCACAGGTAGAGAGATAGGAAAAGCAAAAAGAATTGATGATGTAATCGGACGATATATTGTTTCGATTAAAAGTTCTTTTCCAAAAGAGTTAACACTAAATGATATGAGAATTGTTTTAGACTGTGCAAATGGAGCTGCTTATAAAGTTGGTCCTACAATTTTTGAAGAGCTAGGTGCGGATGTAATTGTTGTAAATGATAAACCAGATGGTTTTAATATCAATGAAGGGTGTGGAGCATTACATCCAAAAGCCCTTGGTAAACTTGTTTCTGAATATAGAGCTGATATAGGTATTGCACTTGATGGTGATGCTGATAGACTTGTTGTTGTTGATGAAAATGGTGATGTTATTGATGGGGATAAACTTATCGGTGCGATGGCTGTATATCTTAAGAATCATAATCTACTACAAGGTGAAGGTTGTGTGACTACTGTGATGAGTAACAAAGCATTAGAAGATTATCTCGAAGCTAACGGTATAAAACTTCACCGTTCTAATGTTGGTGATAAATATGTTTTAGAGATTATGAAAAATGAAAAAATTAACTTTGGTGGTGAGCAAAGTGGTCATATTATTTTTTCTGATGTTGCTAAAACTGGAGATGGATTAGCATCTGCATTGCAAGTAATTGCAATGATTTTATGTAGTGGAAAGAAAGCTAGTGAAGTGTTAAATCCTTTTGAGTTATATCCTCAAATCCTTAAAAATTTAATGGTAGAAGAGAAAACACCATTAGAAAATATTAAAGGGCTTGATGACTTACTCCAAAAGTTTCGATCTTTAGGATTACGAGATCTCATTAGATATTCTGGAACGGAAAATAAAATCAGACTTCTATTGGAAGGGAAAGATCAATTGATTGTTCAAGAGTCTATGGAAGAGTTACAAAATTTTATTAAAAGTAATCTATGTTAAAAAAACTTACTATTGCAATTGTACTTTTTGTGAGTCTATTTTTAATAGATCAGTATATAAAATTTCTTTTTGTAAATGGTTTTGAACAAAAAGGGGAGTGTATCTCTTTAATTTTGGTATATAATTATGGTGTGGCTTTCTCAATGTTCGCTTTTTTAGCAGAAAATTTAAAATATATTCAAATAGGTATAATGTTAAGTGCCATTGTATATCTTATTTTCAATAAAGAGATTTTTAGTCTTTATCATATTCCTGCTGCTTTAATTTTAGCGGGAGGAGTGAGTAATATTTTTGACAGATTTATTCATGGTGGAGTAGTTGATTATATCTACTGGCATTGTGGGTTTGAGTTTGCTGTGTTTAATTTTGCTGATGTTATTATCAATATTGGAGTAGGTTTAATTTTATTAATAAGTTACTTAGATAACAAAAAAAGAAAAAGATTACAAACTAAATAGTTTGTAATCTTTGTAACTTTTCTCTTACTAAATCAACATGTAAAACTTCTGTTGTAACACCTTGTTTTTTTGTTTTCTTTCTTACTGATACTTTATCATAAATAGCAGCTATATTTCCCTCTGGATTGATTATGAATGTTGATCTAACAACTCCCATACTCTCTCGACCCATAAACTTTTTAAGTTGCCACACTCCGTATGCTTCACAAGTTGACTTATCTGTATCTGCAAGTAGTGTAATATCTAGATTGTATTTTGCAATAAAGTTTTGATGTTTTTTTGGTGTATCAGGACTCACTCCTAAAATAACTGCATCTAAGTTTTCAAACTGTGGAAGTGCCTCTGTAAAGTCACAAGCTTGTGTAGTACATCCGGGAGTGTTATCTCTTGGATAAAAGTATAATACAATCCATTTGCCTTTTAAGTCTCGTAAACATATCTCAACTTCATCTTGATTTGGTATACAAAATGCTGGAGCTTGACTTCCTATTTCTAACATATAAAATTCCTTTTTTCTAAATCTTTATGGGTTATTATAACTTATTCTTCATATAAAATAAACTAAAATAAGAGACTAGTGCTATGAGCGAAGAATATAAAAAGAGATATTCTCCGTAAAATTGACCTGCTATTAAAGCTCCCATAAACCCACCTAATCCATAAGCAATACCTAGCATAAATTGTTGTGCTAATTTTTTATTTGAGTATAGTTTGTAAAGATATAAAATAACAGCACTATGGTACAACCCAAAACTAAAAGCATGTAAACTTTGTGTAAAAAATGACACAGTTAATGACTCAGGGTATAAGAACAATAAAAACCATCGAATAGATGTAATTAAAATTGAAATTTGTATCATAAACAAAAGATTTTTTTGTAAAAGTGGTGCTTGATAATAAAAAATCAATACTTCACAAATAACACCAAAAGCCCAAAGGTAACTTGTCATCTCTAAACTAATACCATAAGATGTTTCATATATAGTAAAAAAGTTATAAAAACCACCAAAACTCACCTGCATCAAAAATAAACTTAACCATAATGGCCAATATTTTAGAAGTGAAAACTTCTCATCATCTTTATTTGCTTCGAGTGAAATATCATCGTATTTAAGTAAACTGAATGCAAATATTGCAGTTACGACTGTAGCAACTAAGTAATAGTGTAATGCGATTTCTGGTATAGTTAAATATTTTGCAAGTACCAAACCAACTAGCATAAATCCAAGCGAACCGAAGAGTCTAGATTTTCCGTATTTATTTTTGAGTTCCTTTATGGCTATAAGTTCAATATAAGGTAAAAGTAAACTCAAGCAAACTCCCAAAATAGCATTGTTCATCATAAATAGATAAAATGAATTTATGGTGATATAAAACAATAAAGCACTTAATACAGATAAAAGTAAAATAAATTTAAAAAGTTTTTGATCGAGTTTTATATGTTTGAGAAATCAAAATGGTGTTAAAAACCTCATTAAAGGCGCGAGTGCTAATACTATACCAATATCAGTTGTACTATACCCAATATCCAAAAGGACTTTTGGTAAGAACATAACATAAACACCAACTGCTGCAAAATAAAAAAAATAAAATGCAGAGAGTTTAACAAATAGCATAAATTTAGTTTGTTTTTCGTTCTTGTATGATGACAGAAGTTCCCATTACTAAGTCTTGAAATGTTTTATTGTCTTTTCTAAAAAATGGTAAAATAACGCCAATAATACTTATTGCACTGATGATAAACATAACATATCTTAAAGTAGCGTGGATCACACTTAAAGTTTGTTTGTTTTTGTCATCAACAAGAACTAAATCATACGCCTTAAATCCTGGAGTTTGACCTTTTTTTACCCAAAAAGTAATTGTAATAGCTCCATAAAGTGCCATAGTGATCCAGTGTGCAAATTCATTTCCTTGAAAAGAATCTTTTCCATCTAAAATAATATAAGTAGTGATGTACATAATAGGCATCATAATCATAAACATATCAGTAATAAAAGCTTTAAGTCTAAAAAGTGCAGATGCTGACTGATTTGGAATAGAGTTTGTATTTTTTTCTGATGTTTTGTGCTTTTGTTTGATATTGCCTTTTTTTGTATCTCTCCATCGAGCCATTTTTACTTACCTTATGAATATATTTAATTTTAAACGCCATTATACAAGTTTTTAGCAAAATTAATACTATGATATTTGTTCTAATTAAACAATATTTGTATATAATCCACTTATGATAAATATACAAGATATACAAGAAGCAAAACAAAGATTAAACGGAATCATAACAGATACACCTATAGCATACGCTCCAATATTGAGTAAAAATGCCCAAGCTGATATCTATTTGAAAAAAGAAAATTTACAATTAACTGGAAGTTTTAAACTTCGTGGAGCATTTAATAAAATTGCTAAACTTTCTAAAGAAGAAAGAGATAGAGGTGTTGTTGCAGCTAGTGCTGGAAATCATGCTCAAGGTTTAGCTTTTAGTGCAAAACATTTTAAGTGTGATGCAACAATTGTAATGCCAGAAGCGACACCACTTTTAAAAGTAAACGGTGTAAAAAGATATGGTGCAAATGTCGTTTTACATGGTAGCAATTATGATGAAGCGTACCAATATGCTCAAGATTTGGTTACTAAAGAGCATAAGATATTTGTGCATCCTTTTGCAGATGATGATGTGATTGCTGGTCAAGGAACATTGGCTTTAGAGATACTAGAAAATATTGATAATATTGATGTCGTTATTGTACCTATTGGTGGTGGTGGACTTATCTCTGGAATGGCAACTGCTATTAAACATATTAAACCTAGTGTAAAAGTTATAGGTGTAGTTGCAAGTGGTGCAAAAGCTATGAAAAACTCATTTGAGTCAAAAAAACAACTTAATTCAAAATCTGTAAGAACAATTGCAGATGGAATTGCCGTACGAGATGTAACTCCTAAAATGTTAGATTATGTGTTAGATTTAGTTGATGAGGTTATTGAAGTAGATGATACAGAAATAGCAGCTGCTATTTTATTTTTGTTAGAGCAACATAAGCTCGTAGTTGAGGGGGCAGGGGCAACTGGAGTTGCTGCTGTGATGCATAATAAGATCGATATGAATGGTAAGAAAATAGTTTTACCATTAAGTGGTGGAAATATTGATGTAACTATGTTAGCGCAAATTATTCAAAAAGGTTTGGTAAAATCAGCTCGAAAAATGAATTTAGTGGTTACTCTTATAGATAAACCAGGAAGTTTAAAGACGCTTACAAATATATTTGAACAAATTAGTGCAAATATTATCCAAATCGATTTTGATCGAAATTCTGTAGCCTTAGCTTTTGGCGATGCAAATGTAACAATTGCTCTTGAAACAAAAGGGGAAGAACACCAAGAAAGTATTCGGTCTGAACTCTCAAAAGCTGGCTACAAATTTACAGAAGTTTAGAGTTTTAAAATCTCAGATTAAAGATAGTTATCTTTTAGTCTGGGATAAAATTTTATAGATTTATCCCAGATAACATAAGTTCGAGATTTCCCTCTTCGCTTATGAGTGTTTTGTCCCATTGTGGATCAAAAACTAAATCAACAGTACACTCATCTACTTCATCTACTGCTTCTACATATGATTTTACTTGTCCCAAAAGTGACTCTGCTACTGGACAGGCTGGACTTGTTAAAGTCATCTCAATTTTTACAAAGAGATAGTTGTCTTTCTCTTCAAGTTCCACTTTATATATAAGTCCTAAATCATAAATATTTATAGGGATTTCAGGATCAAAAACCTTTTTTAGTTTCTCTTCAATTATTTTTTCTTTTATCTCTTCTTTATTAAATATTCCCATTTTTTGCTACCTCTACTATTTTTTTTATCATACCTTGTACACCACTTTGTCTATTTGGAGTGATGATTTCCCCTAGTCCTAGTTCGTTTAAAATATTTAAGTCAAACTCATTTATCTCATTTAGTGTTCTATGATTAAATATTTGTAAAACAATATATACTAATCCTTTTACAATAACGGCATCACTTGTACCACTTAATTCTAAAATATCATTTTCTATATGTGGCACTAGCCATACTTGAGAAGTACACCCTTGTACTAAGTTTTCTTCAGATTTTTGACTCTCTTCTATGGGTTCTAACTTTTTTCCTAAATCGATAATATATTCATATTTTTGTAACTCATCATCAAAAAAATCTAAATCATCTTTGATAGTGTGTATTGTTTGTTGTATCGTTTCCATTTTTTAATCCTTTAACATCGAAATAGCTTTTTTAAGTGCTGTTATAAACTTATCAATATCTTCAATCTCATTATAAAAAGCCAATGAAGCTCGAATGGTACCTTTTAAGTGTAGCTTCTCCATAATTGGCATCGCACAATGGTGACCAACTCTGATGGCTATTTTTTGTTTATCTAAAAGTATTCCCACATCATCATGTAAAAGTCCTTTGATGTTAAAACTTTTACTTCCTACTGAATCTTTTGTAGTATTATAAAGTACAACTTCTTCAATCTTCTCTAACTCATTGTGAAGATATTCATAGAGTGTGTGCTCTTGTTTTTCGATAGTTTCATAACCAATAGTATCAATAAGCTGTAAAGCTTTAGCAAAACCAATCACCCCAGCTATGTTTTGAGTTCCAGCCTCATATCTATATGGACTAGGTAGGAGTTCTGATTTTTCATATGTAACAGATTTAATTGTTGCTCCTCCTGTTTGGTATGGGGCAATTTTATCTTGTAATTCTTGTTTTATATAAATAGCACCCACACCAGTTGGGGCAAATGTTTTATGACCTGAAACCGTAAAAAAATCACAATCAATATCTTGAACATCAATTTTTGTATGAGCTAAACTTTGAGCACCATCAATCATCACATAAGAGTCGTATTTATGTGCAAGGGTACAGATTTTTTTGATATCATTTATTGTTCCAAATACATTTGAGATATGTGTTACAGATACAAAACTATTTGGATTTTTTTGTAGAAGTGATTCAAACTCTTCAAAATCAAAAGCGAAATTTTCTTTATATCCTACTACTTCTAATCCCTCTCCTAGAGTTCTATTTTGCATATGCCACGGGACAATATTTGCATGGTGTTCAAGAGAAGAGATGATAACTGTCTTAAAATCTTTTGCAAATGAGTTTGCAATGAAGTTAATAGATTCAGTTACCCCTTTTGTAAATATGATTTCGCTAGAATCTTTTGCATTGATAAATTGTTGTAAATGTTTTCTCGTATTTTCAAACTCAATAGTTGCTTTATTGGCATCACCAAAATTGCTTCTATGTGTGTTGGCACAATAGTGAGTATAGTACTCTATCTCACTATCAATAACACTTTGAGGTTTTTGAGTAGTTGCCCCATTGTCTAAATAGGTCATTGTACTGTTTTGGAAATATGGAAAAAACTTTTTATAACTCATAGTAATCCTTTGATATACTCACTTAACTGTTCATTTTTTACACTTGCTACAACTTCATCTCGAATCGCATCAAGTACTATTTTTTTTGCATCATCTTCACTGATACCTCGACTTTGTAAATAGTAGATACTATCTTTATCTAAATCTCCACAAGTTGCACCATGGCTCGCTTCTAGTTCATCTATTAAAATTTCTAAGTGGGGAGTAACGCTTATAAAACTATCATCACTTAGCAAAATTGTTTGAGAATTTTGAAATGCTTTAGAAAAACTAGCTGTTTCTTCCACGATTGAAAACATATTTAATTTGGCTGAACTTTTATCACCTAAAAGATTTCTAAATTTTATATCACTAAAACTTTTATTTTGATGATTGGTAAGTACATTATATTCTACTTTTGCATCATCTTTTAAATCTATAAGTGCATCTATATTAAGACTTGAATTACTATTTGTAAGTTTTGTTTCTACTGTATTTTTAGAATTTTCACTTTCAAAGAACGCAATATTTAAAGTTGCATTTTTACCTATATTATTTATATATTTGATACTAGAACTATTTTTGCTTTTTCCTATTTTAATATAGTTTAGCGTTGCATTGTCATTTACTTTTAATTCTCTTATAAATTCATAATCTGTATCAATAAGATCAATTATAGTAAGCACTTCATTTTCTTGTACTTCATAAATCGTTGTGTTATTATTTATGTATTTATATGTATTTGTTAAAGTTTCTACTTTATTTATACTATTTATTGGTTCAGGCTTTTTCATCTTCAAGTCCTAAGTTCGCGAAACCTTTTTCATCAAGTTCTAACGCAAGAGAATAATCACCAGTTTTAACAATTTTACCATCTTTTAAAATATGTACAAAGTCAGGTTTAATAAGCTCCATCAATCTATCATAATGTGTAATCATAAGAAGTGATTTTGAAGCATCTTCTTTTAGCATTCCATTGATCACTTCTGCTACACTTTTAATAGCATCTACATCAAGTCCAGAATCTATCTCATCCAACATAATTAAATCAGGATTTAATAAAAGTAGTTGTAGTAACTCATTTTTCTTTTTCTCCCCACCAGAAAAACCTTCATTTAAACCTCTTTTTAAAAGTGAATTATCAAGATTATATTCTTTTAGTTTCGTTTTTAATAGTTTCATAAACTCCATTGAGTCTAGTTCTTCCTCTTTGTTGTAAACTTTTTTTGCATTTACTGCTGTTTTTAAAAAGTAACTATTGTTTACTCCTGCTACTTCTACAGGTGTTTGGAAACTTAAAAATACCCCTTCATTTGCTATTTTATCAGGAGATAATTCTGTGATATCTTTATCTTTATATGTGATAGTTCCAGATGTGATATCTGTATCATAGTGACCACTTATAGCTTTTACTAAAGTTGATTTACCAGCTCCATTTACACCCATAAGTGCATGAATCTCTCCATCTTTAATATCAATATTAAAATCTTTTAATATTTTTTTACCATTTATCTCTACATTTAAATTTTCTATTTTTAACATCTTTTTTCCTTTAACCTACGCTTCCCTCTAAAGTTACATCTAGTAAGGCCTTTGCCTCTACTGCGAACTCCATAGGAAGATTATTTAATACCTCTTTACAAAAACCATTTACAATTAATGAAACGGCATTTTCTTCATCTATTCCTCTTTGTCTTAAATAAAACAACTGGTCATCAGATATTTTTGAAGTGGTTGCCTCATGTTCTACTTGAGCTGTTCTATTTTTGATCTCATGATAAGGATAAGTATTCGCTGAACATCTATTTCCTATAAGAAGAGAATCACACTGAGAAAAGTTTCTTGTATTTTTCGCATTTTTAGCTATTTTTACAAGCCCCCTGTATGAGTTTTTCCCTTTCATAGCAGAAATACCTTTTGAGATAATAGTTGATTTTGTATTATTACCTAAGTGTATCATTTTTGTTCCAGTGTCTGCTTGTTGGGCTTTACTAGAGATGGCTACTGAGTAAAATTCCCCAGTACTACCATCGCCTTTTAAGATACAGCTTGGATATTTCCAAGTAATCAGTGAACCAGTTTCTACTTGTGTCCAAGAGATTTTAGAGTTTACCCCTTTACATAGACCTCTTTTCGTTACAAAGTTATAGATACTACCCTTACCATCTTCATCTCCTGGAAACCAGTTTTGGATAGTAGAGTATTTTATCTCTGCATTATCCAAAGTTACTAGCTCTACAACAGCAGCGTGAAGTTGGTTTTCATCTCTTGATGGAGCTGAACACCCCTCATTGTATGATACATAACTATCTTCGTCAGCTATAATAATAGTTCTCTCAAACTGTCCTGTATTTTGCGCATTTATTCTAAAGTATGTTGAAAGCTCCATAGGACATCTCACACCTTTTGGAATATATACAAAAGAACCATCTGTAAAAACAGCACTGTTTAAACAGGCAAAGTAGTTATCATTTATAGGCACTACACTAGCTAAATATTTTTTTAAAAGTTCTGGATGTTTATGTGCAGCTTCACTAATACTCATGAAAATGATACCTAAATCTTCAAGCTCTTTATGAAATGTAGTTTTTACACTCACACTATCAAATACAGCATCAACAGCAACACCAGCTAACATCTTTTGCTCCTCTAAAGGAATACCTAATTTTTCATATGTTTCTAAAATTTTAGGGTCAACTTCATCTAATGAATCGAGTGCTTTTTTAGGAGCAGAATAGTATGCTATATTTTGGTAGTCTATCTTTGGATAGTTAAGATGTGCCCAGTTTGGCTCTTCTTTTGTAAGCCATTTTGCGTATGCTTTTAGTCTAAATTCTAGTAACCACTCTGGTTCATCTTTTTTTTGTGATATAGCTTTTATTACATCTTCATTTAAACCTACTGGAAAAGTATCACTCTCTATAAGTGTCTCAAATCCAAGTTTATAATCATCTGATATAATTTTATCTATATGTTCATTATCACTCATTTTAACCTCCGTTATTTAAATAGGATAAGTTTTGTCTTATTCAGGAGTATAACATAACCAAAACATAAAATACAATACAATAGAATATCTAATTTACTTCTTTAATTTTGTTAAAGATTAAATTGTGAAATTCAAAATTTTATTCTTTTTTATGGATACAAAGTATAGAATGCTGCTTTTAAAAAAGTAGGAAAAATGGATATTATATTATTTATTGAATATATTGGAATTGCATCTGCTGCACTTAGTGGCTTTTTGTTTGCAGTAAAAAAAGGTTGTGATTGGCTTGGATTATTTATTGCTGCTTTTTTAACAGCATTAGGTGGTGGAATCATAAGAGATCTTCTTGTTGGTAGAGAAGTATATTCTTTTACTCATTATATGCCTGTAATTATTGTAATTGTAGTTTTATTTATTTCTAGATTTTTTAAGGTGTATAAAAAGTCAGAACAATTAGAAAAAAAGTTTATTTTTATTTTTGCTGATGCAATTGATTTTATATGCTTTTCGATTGTTGGTGCTATTATAGCTATAGAAGTTGGATTCAATGTCTTTGGAGTTGCTATTGTAGCGTTTTGCAACGGTGTTGGTGGTGGAATTTTAAGAGATATACTATTAAATGAAGTGCCATGGTTTATGAGAACGGGCTTATATGGAACTATAAGTTTTGGTGTTGGAATAACATATTATCTCTTGTATATGATAGGTCTAAATACAATTTCTTATACTATATTTTTACTTGCTCTTGGAATTGCAATAAGAATGCTTGCTTATTATAAAAAGTGGCAACTACCTCCACTTCGAGACTAATATAAGATGATACTGAAGTATTATTTATCGAAAAAATATAATGTACATTGCCATCGAGGACGATGGGAGAGAGGGGGATAGAATTTAGACCAACAAAAAAAGAGTAAAAAAGATATAGTTTATTTAAAAAAATATCTGTACAGTTTGATCTGGATAATCTCTAAATGAGTATCATTTTGTTATAATAAAAAACATAATCTAGATATTTTTACTTTATAGAGGGAGCAATCAACATGTATTTAAAAGAACACAATAGTTAATATGAGATTAGAAGTTCAAGAGATACTAGAAGATAAATCGCTTCTATTAACACAAAACTATTTTAAACTCCAACAACTATTTGAAGAAAAATACGGAAAAGATACTATAGTACTAATGGAAATAGGTACTTTTTTTGAAGTATATGAAGTTAATAATGATGAAGAACAAATAGGAAAAGCTAGAGAGATAGCAGAGCTATTAAATATACAACTCACAAGAAAAAACAAATCAATCTTGGAAAACAATAAGTCAAATCCTCTTATGGCAGGAGTACCAGCTGTATCTTTTGAAAAACATATCAACCGTATCATTCAAGAGCAAAAGTACACAATAGCTATCATCAAGCAAGTGGGACTGCCACCAAATGTAAAAAGAGTTTTAGAAGCGGTTATCTCTCCAGGTACGAACTTTGATTTTGCTGTAAGTAGTGATGAGAACAATATTACATCAATCACCATAGACCAAGTAAGAGGTAACTACCTTGTAGGATACAGTGCTATTGATGTAACAACTGGAAAGTGCTATTTCAATGAAGTATTTGGTACAAGTGAAGATCCTAGTTTTGCACTTGATGAGGTGTTTAACTATATGAATATGCACAAAACAAGTGAAGTGGTGGTGACTTTTTTAGATAAAAGTATCGACCAAAAAGAGGTGTGTGAGTATCTTGAACTTTCTCATAAAACATTTCATATCTCACATATTCGACCAAAAATTACATACCAAAATGAACTGTTTAAAAATGTATTTCAAATAGAATCGTTGCTGACTCCCATAGAGCACTTAAATATGGAACGCTATGCACTAGCAAGTGAAAGTTTAGCCATACTTATAGATTTTGTAATAGGGCACGATAGTAAAATTATTGAAAAACTCTCAACACCTATTAAACTAGATGTGAGTAAATATATCTATCTAGGAAACAACGCTTTAGAGCAGTTAAATATTTTAGAAACTCCCCATCAACCAAACCTACTCAAACTCATAAACAACACTTCAACAGCGATGGGAAAAAGACTTTTAAAAGAGCGACTTACTCATCCTATAAAAGATGAAAAAGAGCTATTAAGAAGATATAAACTTTCAAGTGATCTGTATGATTACCATGCACCTATAGAAAATAGTTTAAGTAATATTTATGATATAGAAAGACTTTTACGAAGAATCAAACTAAACCGTCTACACCCTTTTGAACTTAATTATCTCTATGACTCTTTAGGAAGTATTAAAGAGGTGGTTACATTTATGGAGAGTTACAACTTTGTAAAACCACCTTGTAGCAGTGAAGAGATTGAGATATTTATCAAAACCATAGATGAAACTTTTGATTTGACAAATTGTGGAAAGTTTATGTTAAAAGATATTGACTCAAATATCATAGCCCAAGGTATAGACAGTAAAATAGATGCACTACTAAAAGAAAATGAACAGTTAGAAGAACAGCTAGATATTTTTAGAACCCATATTTTAAAATTTTTAAAAAGTGAAGACAAAAATCTTGTACCTATCAATCGTTTAGGAAAAGAGGGCTTTTTTATAGGGCTTACAAAAAATAGATATAGTTCGATAAAAAAAGAGCTTTTGGAATCTCATCTTATCATTGATGATGATTTATATTTGTTCAAAGATTTTAATATCAAAGTGCAAACAACAAGTGTGAAAATCACAAATAAACTCACCTCTACTATTTCAGATAAATATGTACATAATCTACAAAAAATAATAGAGCTCAATAAACTTGTATTTAAAGAAAAAGTAGAATACTACGAAAACAAATTTGCAAATATGCTTCAAGAGATGGTTTCATTTATTGCGGAGATTGATTTGACTGTTTCAAATATAAAAACAGCTAAAAAATACAACTATGTGGCACCTAAAATCATCAAACAAAAAGATGAACAAAAAACAAATTTTATAGAGGTGATTGATCTACGACACCCAATTATCGAATCAACTGAACAAAATGGTATCTATGTACCAAATGACATCATTTTGGGTGATCTTAATATGGCGAGTAAAGAGCAAAAAGATAACCTTATCATACAAAATGCACGACCAGATAATATGAACGATAACAAAATGCACGGAGTGCTTCTATATGGTATAAATAGTAGTGGTAAAAGTTCACTCATGAAATCTATAGGAATCGTAGTGATCATGGCACAAGCTGGATTTTATGTTCCTGCAAAGTCTATGCGATTTTGTTTATTTGATGAGGTATTTACACGAATATCTGGAAGTGATAACATCGCTAAAGGTTTATCTTCATTTGCAGTTGAGATGCTGGAGCTTAAAAATATATTTAATCGAGCGACATCTAACTCTTTAATTCTAGGTGATGAGATAAGTCATAGTACAGAAACAATGAGTGGAGTAAGTATCGTAGCATCTGCAATACTCAAACTTGCAAGCCTAAAATCTATTTTTGTATTTGCTACACATCTTCATCAGTTACCTGAGATTAAAGAGATTGCGAAGTTGAAAAATATCATCTGCCTACACTTAAGCGTTTTATACAACGAAGAAGATGATAAACTAGTCTTCAATAGAAAACTATCACACGGAAGTGGTAGCAGTATGTATGGTTTGGAGTTTGCAAAATCTTTACATATGGATAAAGAGTTTTTAAAAGTAGCCAACGACATACGAAAAAGACTTACAGATGATTATGATACGATAGAGAGATTGTCACAAAAGAAAACAAGCACCTACAACAAAGACTTATATGTAACCTCATGTGCGATATGTGGCGCTAAAGTAGATGATGTACATCATATCCAAGAGCAACAAAAAGCAGACGATAAAGGCTTCATAGGTCACATCAATCAAAACCATAAATTTAACCTCATACCACTTTGTAAAAAACACCATAACCTAGTGCATGAAGGGAAGATCAATATAAATGGATTTGTTACTACTTCTAAAGGTTTAGAGTTGCATTATAGTAGTGTGGAGTAAGGATTAAATTGTTTGAATTAAGTAATATTCTACTATAAATAAGGTAGTATTCTTTTTAAAAATCATTTTATATATAAAGAAAGTTCGAATGAAAAAAATTGCGGTAGATATTTTTAGTGGTGCTGGTGGATTAAGTGTTGGAGCAAAAATGGCTGGTATTGAATCCTTACTTGCTGTCGAATATTGTAAACATGCTGCATCAACTTATCAAAAAAATCATCAAAAAACCAAAGTTTTAAATAAAGATATTAAAAGTGTGAATCCTCTAGATTATACTGAAAAAAACCCTTTTATTTTATTTGGAGGACCACCTTGTCAGGGTTTTTCTATAGCTAATACAAAAACAAGAAACCTTGATAATCCTAATAATTGGATGTTTAAAGAATATATTAGATTCGTAGAAGATTTAGAACCAGAATGGTTCCTATTTGAAAATGTTGTAGGTTTTAAATCTTTTAATAATGGCGAGTTTGCAAAAGAAGTTGAAACAAATTTAAAAAACCTTGGTTATACAACATCTTCAGGAGTACTATGTGCTTCAGATTTTGGTGTACCTCAAAAAAGAAAAAGATTCTTCATTATAGGAAATAGGTTTAAGAAAAAGTTTGACTTTAATTCTTTAAAGAAAGAATCTGTTGTAAGTGTAAAAGATGCAATATCGGATTTACCTTCTTTGAAAAATGGAGAACAGTTACTAAGTGGAGATTATAAACCTAATATTACTAATTCATATTTAGAAATTATGAGAAAAAAGTCTGATAAACCATTACAAAATATTGTATCTAAAAATAAAGAATATATTATTGAAAGATATAAGTACATAAGACAAGGGAAAAATTGGCAAGATATACCTAAAAAATTATTAAGTAATTATTCCAGTACTGTTAATATGCACAGTGGTATTTATAAAAGACTTGATGAAAATCAGCCTACAGTGACAATTGCAAATTATAGAAAAAGTATGTTGATTCATCCTACGGAAGATAGAGGTCTATCTTTAAGAGAAGCAGCCCGACTTCAAAGTTTTCCAGATGACTTTATTTTTGAAGGACCATTAAGTTATCAGCAACAACAAGTTGGTAATGCTGTGCCACCATTATTGGCAAAAGTTATTTTTGAAAATATTTTGTTTTTAGATAATCAATAAATTTGAAAACATTCTTTATTATTCATTATCATAGGTGCTATTATAGGGTTTTGCATTCTTGATTCATGTAGTTTTTTTTGAAAAAATTCTTCAGTTTTCGCTTTAAGATAATCTTTGTCTGTTGTATTTTCAGATAAAATTAATTTTAATGTAAAGTTATCCATCTCTACAAAATCAGCTTTATGAAGTGTAGATATATGGGATGAATCGGAATATCCAAAAAACAATTTACATCCCCCTTCTTTTACAAGTGAAAGACCTAAATTGTTGGCAGTTTTACATGCTGTGGAATAAACAATTGAATTCTTGTAAAATTTTTTTGAATCATCTAATGTTATTAGATCATTATTTAATTCGTCAACTACTTTATCATTATTCCCGTGAGCATAAATTGTAACAATATAATTTTCACTATATTGAGATAAGCTTTTATGAAGGAGATCATTTTTACATGATTGATGGGAACAGTGAATCTGTATTTTGTTCTCTAATGTTTTAATAAAATCTTGTAGGTCTATATTACATAAATAAAAATAATCACCTAATCTTTTACAAGTATATGAAATAATAAAAATATCATTCATAGCTTTTTTTCTTGTTTTAATAAATCTTCAAAACTCATTTTATATAAAGCTTTTTGATAGCTTATACCAAATTCAGTATTACAATTAATTTCAGATACAAGTTCTCCAAATGATAATTCTCGATTATCTTTAGTCAATATAATTGAATCTTTTATTTCTGGGTGTCTAGTAATATATTCATTTATTGCCTCACTTAATTCTAATGGAATAGCATCTTCTAATAAATTAAAAGCATCTTTTATAGATTCAATTAATTCGTCTTGATTTCCTTTTCTTACAAAGGTAAAAGCATTGTCTTTTGCCATTGATTGATACATCTCTGGTTCAATCTTTGCTGAATATATTATAATAGGAATGTGTATATTCATTTTTCTAATCTTATGTAAAACTATTATTCCATTTATATCATCCATATCTAAATCTAAATCTAATATCAATATACTGTTAAGATTGAATTTTGATATATTTTCTAGTAATAAATAAGGACTATAATGTATAGTGACATTTGATGAAATACCATTTCTCTTAAACTTTTGTTCCCAAACTTCTTTTTGATCATCGGCATCATTTTTATAAGTATCATCTAACATAATTATATTAATCATTATCTTTTTCCTTTAAGGGTATTGTAATTTTAAAAGTTGTGCCTATATTTTTAAATTCACTTTCTATTAATTCAATCGTTGCATTAAATGTTTTTAAATTATTTCTAACAATATACAGTCCAATTCCTGAACCTTTCTGTTCTTTTGTTGTAGTAAAGTATCTATCAAAAATCAGCTTTTTATGTTTCTCTAAAATTCCTTCTCCATTGTCTGAAAAAAGTATTATATAGCTGTTATTATCTTTATATGCAGTATATTTTATGATTTTATCTCTATCTATATTTTCCAATGCCTTAATAGAATTATTGATTAGGTTATTAAATACATCTCTTAATAGTGTTTTATTATGAACAATAATAAATTCTTCAGGTCGTACAATTTCTAAAGAAATATTATTTTTATTAAATTTATAATCATAAGCATTAAAAACATCATGAATAAGAACAGATACATCAAACTTAACAAGTTTATCTCCTGCTTTAGCATAATCAAGCATGTAGTTAACATCTTCATTTAGTTTTTTTGATTCATCATGAATAAGTTTCATTTTTGAATAATATTCTGTATCTTTTAATTCATAATATAAAAACTCTGAAAAGCCAATAATTTTATCTATTGAGTTTTTAACCATATGTGCTAAATCTGCAGCATATTCTTGGAGTGACATTAAACTAAAATAGACATCCTCTTGATGTTGTAAATTCTTTTCTAATGTTCTAATTTCTTGAACACTTTCTCTAATTGTAGTAGAAATACCTTTTACTATTTCTAGTGCTGGATGTAACTCTTTGGCTATTTCAGGAGAAGATTTTTTTAAACTTGATAGTTTAGTTTTAATACTATTTAAATCGGTTAATGCATTATCTAAGTTATTTTTCTCTTGCTCTTTTTTTTCTTTTTTTTCTTTTTCTAAAACTTTTTCTATTTGAACAAGTTGCTTTATTATAAACTCTTTAAAATTTCTATATTGTAATGTATCCTCAAAATCTTGCCTATTGGTTAAGTCTCGTATTTCCTTATTATGATCTTTACTAATCTCTATAAAGCCAATAAAATCATGAGAACTAATTTTCCCAAAAAAGTTTGACCATCGTCTTTTATCAATACCTAGGATATCTCTATACTTATCTACATTGTCATTAGTTGCAGCAATTTCAACAAATGGAGTTGTCAAAACTCCATCTCTATAAATTTTAAACCCATCTATTTTAAATTGTTTACCCTCATATGCTTTTTTAAAATTTCTTTTTGCATGAGAATTAAACCAATATAGTTTTAAATTTACAGGACCAAAATCACATCTTTCTTGTTTTAAAGTTTCTATCTCTTTTTTTTCTTCGTTAAATCTTAATACTTCTTGTTTATTAGTTTTAGCATTATATTTTATTTCAAAGAATTTAGAAGCATAGTCAAGAGAATTATTTATTAAATTATCATATTCATTAACATCAAATAAGACATCTGATTCTTTTTCCTTAACAAGTAGTTTAAATTCATTATATTTTATTTTGATTGTAAAAGGTGAAATTAGTTTTGATAATTCTCTTTTTAATCTATTAATATCTGTTGTTGTCCATGATTCTTTTAAGTCTTCAAAAATAAGGGCTGTTCCATTTTTATGTATATCTGAAATTGTTGTCTTTGGAGTAGTATAGTTATTTAACATATTTGTAAATAAAGATGGGTTGATATTAGAAATTTCTTTAGTATATTTATTCCAATCAATTTCTAATTTGTGAATTACTGTTGAAGGGTCAGTAATACTTTCAAGTGTAATTTTATTTGCAAGTTTTTCAATTGCAAAACGACCAATGCCTTTTTCTCCTAGTAAAATTCTGTTAAAGGGTTTGGGTGATAATTTATTGTTCCTTTTACTATTTGTACCAATTTTCATCCATTTATTTTTAATGTCATCTTTATTCATACCATGACCATTATCTTGAATGATAATTTTACCATTTTGCTTATTGGTAGAGTCTATAAAATCAATTTTTACTTCTGTTGCATTTGCATCATAAGAATTTTTTACAAGTTCTATAATTGCAGTAAATTTATCTGATATTAACTGACTTCCAAGTAGTTTAAATACATTTACATCAAAGTCCCATGTAAAAGTATCTGTATTTGATTTATTAGGCATATATATTCTTTTTAGTAAATTTAATGTATAGATTGTAGCATTTTTGCTATATATTTTCCTTAATAGTTGTATTATAATACAAAATAAATTATGCGTTTTGTTTTATAAATACTTATGAGAATGGTAGTGTAATATTAAAATTCAAGAAAGTAGTAATAATTCAATAGAAAATGTAATCTTTGAGATCTAATTATCTAAATAGAGCATTAAATATTGAAGATTTATACTCAATGATAGAACGAACAACGGTACCTTATATTTAAATAGAGGTAATAATAAGTTAAATATATTGAGTGAGAGTCATATTTTTTAATAGGAAAGTGTAGATAAATATATATTTTATCTACACTTGATGAAGATTTAGTCTTTAGAAAGCTTAACTAACTGCTCAATCATTTTTTTAGCACTATCATCATTTAGTGGTTTTTCATATGTTGTTAAAAGTTCTCTTGCTAAGATGTTTGCCCCAAGGTGTTGATACATGATTCTCATAGCTTGAAGACCTTTTGCTCCACCTCCACCACTGTGTGTTGCTAGTCCTACGATTTTTTCATTAAAAGCATCTCTCCAGCTATCTGTTGATCTTGAAGTCCAAGCCATAGCGTTGTTTAAAACTGGTGGCATAACACCATTGTATTCAGGTGCAACGATGATAAATGCTTTGAGTGCTAAAATAGATTCTGCTAATTTTTTTGCAGCTTCTGGTAGACCATTTCTTTCCTCTTCAACTGTACTATATAATGGTAGAGTTAAATCAACTAGGTTTATAACTGTTGTTTCTACACCTTTAGCTTCTGCTAATTCTTGAATTTTATCACCTAGTTTTCTGTTATTGTTTGCACTTGCTACTAGTATTCCTATTTTTGACATGAGTATCCTTGGGTATTTATTGTTTATTTTCTTGATTTAATAATGGCAGTTTGTTTAACAACTCTTCACAATAATCATATTGTTCTAAAGAGTGTAACCACTCTTGATTTAATGAACTCATTCCATATTTAGCACCTAGTACCATACCTACAGCTATAGCTCTTGAGGCATTGTCCCCACCTATCATAGCATTTGCTACTAGTGCTTTATTTAGGGCATCTTCTTGTTGTGAATATTTCAAGATGATATAAAGTGACCCTGGAAGTGTACCTTCTGTTGGACTTGCTTTTCCTACTCGTATAGGCTCACTTCTTCCTACATCCCAAAGTTTTGCCATAGATGTTAGGGCTAGGTCATCTGAAAATTGTTCTTTATGTAAAGATGAATTTTCATCAGCTTCTTCTACCACTTTATCAAAAGCAATTTTTACTTTATCTTGGATGAACTGACTACTTTGTACTGCTGTTTCTTCGATAGCATCTTTTATCTCTACTCCATTTAAGACTTTAAATGTAACACGAGCAAAAAACTCTCCACCATCTAAGGCTTCTGCATTTTTGTGTGTAAACATCACTTCTCTTGAAAAGTGTGCTATAGATTCTTCATCTTCAAAACAAGCATAAGAAGCTAGATGTCGTATCGCCATAGCGTTAGAGAATCCACCCACTTGTGAAAGTGGTATGTTTTGTTTGAGTTGGGAGTATGTCTCTTTTGTCATAGTACATATCCACGAGCCCCAGTTGTTTTCAAAACGGTGCATCCAGTGTGGAATAAGACTTTCTAATGTAAACATCTCATTTTTATCAGCCAAAGATGCTAAGTGTTCCAAAACTAAAATGTTATAGTCACCATAGTCAGTTGTGCCACCAGCTTTTTTCCCCGGATGATAGTTTCTCTCTCCCCATCCGATACCATGAGTTTGACCACCCATCATCTCTCCAGGTGACATAAACTTTTCTATGTTTTTATCACCATAAGCTTTGAATATTTTTTTTGCATCATATTCATAGTGTGAGCCTAAACATAAAGCATCACCTACGATTGCAGAATAAAAGATACCTTTTATCTTGTCTTGTTTTGTCATAGTTTCTGTATCCATTTTCTGCCTTAGTTTTTTTTGAGTTTATCAAAAAGAGATTTGGAATAGTTATAGGTTTTTTCTTTAGTTGAATTCTGTAAGATTACATATATTTTAAGTACTTGCTTGATACAATCCAACAGATAATAAATAGAGGAAATAAAATGTCAAAATTAAAATTAGGATTGGCTTCGATAGTTGCTGCGGGTTTTGTTGTGGGTGGTTTACCTTATATTACAAAGAGTTCTATAGATTCTATTATCAGTGAAAAGAAAAATGAGCTTATAGATAAAGGTTTAGATTTAAAAGTAACCAATCATAAAGGTTACTTTGAGAGTCAAAGAGATATCGAAATCAAGTTCACCAATACAGTTAAACTACTCGATTATATATCTAATGAAACTCAAATAGACCTAGAAACTCTCAATAGCCTTACAAAAAATGGTATGATTTTTAATGAAATATCTTTTAAAGGAACAATGAATAACTCAAATCTATTCCCTAGTAAAGTCAAAGTAGAGTTGATTTTGGATCAGCTGCCAGAAGATTTACAAAATACTATGTCTGAAAATATTCATCTTAAAAATTTTATAAAAGAGTTGCAGTTAAATGCACATTTTAATACAGAAGGTCAGCTTATATATGTGTCACTTAACGACTTAGTGATACAAGACAAAGATATTGTTGCAAAGATATTAAAACCTGAGATGAAAATTGAAAACAATATTTATGAAACTTCAATACAAAATATTACATTCAATTTAAGTAAAACAAGCGAGTATTTACTTGTTTATTTTGATGGTATAAAAGATAAATTGATATACACAGATGACTTTAACTTTGATGAAAAAGCAAAAATTGAAACAATAAAATTTCATTTAAAACAACAACAAAGAGCATCAATAGAAGATTTGAAATATGAAAGCTCTCAAAATTTTCTGAATACAACAATGGCAACAAAAGATGATCAAGTTTCGATAAATACAGATTATATATTTAATGATATCACGCTCAATGCAAAAAGTTTACATACAAAAATAGATAAGTTTGCACTGGGTATAAATATGACAAATATTTCAGAACAACCTTTACGAATACTCAGTGACAGTTTTTCTGATGATTATAAGTTGCAACAAAATTTAGAACCAAAATTACAAGAGATAATAAATAATGGATTTTCAATAAACTTAAATTCTCACATAAAAAATATTAAAAACAACAATTTAAGTGCAAAAGATATTTCAATAGATCTAAATATGGATATCAAAAAGAATGATATTTCAAAATATGCAAATAATGCCTATATTTTACAGTACATAGACATAAAAGGAAAAATAAGTTTAGATAATCAGACAGTGACTCAACTTTCACAAACTCTTCCTATAGGAAGATACAATACAAATGTACAAAAAGAGAAATCAATTTTTGATATAAAACTTGAAAAAAATTCATTTTATATTAATGGAAAAAAACTGTAAAAGAAAACAATGACAACACTCAATATAACTTATTTTAAAAGAATTATTGCTCTTACTGTAGGACTTTTTATTATGTCTGTGGGGGTTGCATTGTCCATAAAAGCAGATATAGGAGTTTCTCCTATATCGTGTGTTCCTTATATTTATAGTTTGAGATTTCCTTTGAGTATAGGTGAATTGATGATTCTGATTAATGTGTTGTTTATGCTAATGCAAATGGCAATACTTCGCCGAAATTATAACCTCATACAACTTGTACAACTTCCTGCAATTATATTTTTTGGATATTGTATAGACACTGCTATGGTATTGGTTGTAAACATTGAACCAACAAGTTATATAGTACAATTTATCTTGTGTTTAGTCTCATGTGTTGTTTTAGCGTTTGGAATATTTTTAGTAGTAAAATCGAAACTTACTTATCTTCCTGTTGAGGGATTGGTTGTTGTTATTGCACAAACTTTTAAAAAGGAGTTTGGTAAAGTAAAAATCTCTATGGATAGTATGATGGTTATCACAGGGATTGTGAGCTCTTTTTTCTTTTTAGGTGAACTAGTAGGGATACGAGAGGGGAGTATTATTGCTGCTTTATCTATTGGGGTGTTGATTAAATTTATTAGTTTAAAACTTCCTATGATAGAAAAATGGCTTACTGATGAATCTTCACAAAAACCAAATGTAGAAGATTTAAGTATAAAATATAATAATACTTTTGTACTAACAATTTCAAGAGAATTTGGTAGTGGAGGACATGAGATAGGTAAATATATAGCTAAAGAGTTAGGAATAGCTTTTTATGATAAAGATCTAATAGATTTAACAGCCCAAAAAACAGGATATACAAAAGAGTATATTGAGGAAAATGAACAAAAACTAACAAACTCTTTATTGTATGAATTATATGAACAAAATTTCAATTATGTAAATGATGAAATTCCCCCTAAAGATGCACTTTTTTTAATACAAAGTAAAATCATAAGAGATATTTGTGCGAAGGAGTCTGCTGTTATTGTAGGACGATGTGCAAATTTTATTTTAAAAGATCATCCTAATTGTATTAATATTTTTGTTCATGCAAATATGGATTATAGAGAAAAAAGAATCAATACTCAATACAATTTAAACACAACTTTTACAAAAGATGATCTTAAAACTATAGATATAAAAAGAGCAAATTATTGTTATCATTTTACAAAAAAAGAGTGGAATGATAAAGAAAATTATCATTTATATATTGATAGTTCCCAATATGGTTCATCAAAAAGTGGGCAAAAAGTGCTTGAGTTTATAAAAATAAATCAAGAGAAAAAGTTATAATATATTAAAGATTATTTTTAAAAGCTTTTAAACTTTTTGCAAGTTCTCTCATATTTGGGTTGTTATCAAATTCATCAACGATCTCAAGACCCAAAAGTGTTTCTATAGCATCTTCAAGAGTTACGATACCAGCTGTTTGGTCATAGCTATCAATCACTATAAAAAGATGTTCTTTTCTGACAATAAACAAGTCAATAAGTTTTGGAAGAGGGATATTTTTATGTACTTTATAAACAGGTTTAATAATCTCTTTTTTATTTTTTATTTTTTGCTCTATAAATTCATAAAAAAACTCTTTTGCAAAAACAACTCCCACAATATCATCGATATTTTCTTTATAAATAGGAACTCTTGAGTACTCTTTGAGTTTTTCTAAATCAATAATTGATTTGTCATTTTTACTTAAACTCTCCAATAAAGTATCTTTAGGAAGTGCAAAAAGAACATTTCTAGGAGTATAAATATCTTCAACACGAAGTTCTCTTAATTCGAAAATATTTCCTATAATATTAATCTCTTTTTCTTTGAGTATACCTGCTTCTTCACTCATGACAACAGTTGCTTCAAGTTCATCTTTTGTGATCTTATTTTTATTTTTATCTTTTGCAATTGCTTTTGTAATAAACTCCATACCAACCAAAAGAGGATATGTAATAAAAACTAAAAAGCGAATCATATATGAACTCATACTACTTAACTCTTTCCAATAATATGCTCCAATAGTTTTTGGTATGATTTCTGAAAAAACCAAAATCAAAATTGTTAAAATTGCAGAGACATAAAACATATACTCTTCCCCAAATATCTTTGCAGCTTCTGCTCCAACACCAGCTGCTCCTAAAGTATGAGCAAAAGTATTGAGTGTTAGTATTGATCCTATCGATTTATCGATATCTTTTTTTTGTTTTTCGAGTTGTTTACCAATTTTAGCATGAGAATTTTTTAGTACTTTTATATAAGTAGGCGTTGTTGAAAGAATAACTGCTTCTAAAATAGAACAGATAAAAGATATACCAACAGCGACAAAAAAATATATCAGTAAAAGAGTCATGTAATTCCTTAAATATTATTGGTTTGTTGTTCGTCAACCCACTCTTGATCCTGTCGTGGATCAATCTCAGGGATAACACTACTTGAAGTTAAAGGAACATTTACAAAAACACTCATATCATCATCTGCTATTCGTTTTTTAGAGAGTGAATAGAAAGCTAAATAGATTCCTAAAACTGTAAATATGATAAATAATATATTTTGATTTAAATAACTAAATCCAATCCCAATAATAATAGGAGCTAAAAAAGAACCTGTACCGTATGCAAAAAGTAACGCTCTTGATATCTCTACTATATCTTTATTCTCATCAATAACATCATTTGCGCGTGATAAACTAAGTGGATATATACAAAAAATACTAACACCTAACAATAAACCTAAAACATAGAGTAGGGTTTCACTAGGAGATAAAATAATAAATAGTATTGAAATACAAGCAGTAGAAAAACCTGTAAAAGCAATCAGTTTTCTTCTTCCATACATATCAGAAAGTTTCCCAATAGGCCATTGGGAAAGAAGCCCTCCAATAAGAGTAAAGGTCATAAAAAAAGACAAAACCTCTTTTGAGTCAAAAGTGTTTAATATATATAAAGGGATCATTGTAAAAAAACCACCAATTAAAAAACCACCGATGAAACTTCCTGTTACTGATAATGGAACAATATTATAAAGTTTTGGAAAACTATATCTTTCAAATGGCTGTAAAACAGGTTCTTTTATTTTTGTCATTGCTATAAATATAACAGAAAAAAGAACTAAAATAGCACCTATAGAAAAAATCATATGTTTAAAATCTTCATTAATATTTAGAAGTAACTGACCAAGAGCTGTTGCTAAATAGAAAATCGTTGTATAAATTGCTAGTATCTGACCTCTTTGTTCATTGGTACTTTTTTCATTGAGCCAGCTTTCTAGAATGATAAGTAACCCATAGTAAGCAAAACCTGAAACAAACCGTAGAATCGTCCAAAAAAATTCATTTAGAAATAAAGCATGAAGTAAAAATGTTATAACCATCAAAGAAGCAAAGGTCACAAAACTTCGTATATGACCAACACTAGAGATTATTTTTTGGCTAAAAATAGAAGATGCCATAGCACCTAAAAAAAATGCAGCATTGATAATCCCGATAACCATATCTGTTGAGCCATTTTCTTTAAGAAAAATACCAACAAATGTCATGATCATTCCATAGCCAATCGAGAGAAAACTAATGGAAAAAAATAAAGATGATATAGCGAAAATTACAGAGTTCTTTTTTGACATCTCTTACCTTAATTCTTTTTAAGATGGTACTAGATGTATTGTTAAAAAATCCTAAAATTGTGTCTTAGTTCTAAAGACAAAAATATTAGTCTTTAGAAAGTTTTACTAATTGCTCAATCATTAGGTTTGCAGTTTCTTGGTTGAGTGGTTTTTCATAAGTTGTTAGTAGTTCTCTTGCTAAAATATTAGCACCCAAGTGTTGGTACATCAATCTCATAGCTTGAAGACCTTTTTCTCCACCTCCACCACTGTGAGTTGCTAGTCCTACTGTTTTATCATTAAAAGCATCTCTCCAACAATCTGTTGATCGAGAAGTCCATGCCATAGCATTGTTTAAAACAGGAGGCATCACTCCATTATATTCTGGGGCAACTATTATAAATGCTTTATGTGCTAATATTTGTTCTGCTAAGTCTTTTGCTGTATCAGGGATACCATTTCTTTCCTCTTCTACTGTACTGTATAGGGGTAAATTTAAATCAACTAAATTAATAATCTGAACTTCTACATTTTGTTTTTGTGCTAACTCTTTAAGTGTATCTCCTAATTTTCTATTATTCCCTGCACTTGCAACGAGTATTCCAATTTTTGGCATTTGTATCCTTTTGTTTTAAAATCTTGATTTAATTTTACAAATTTTATCAAAAAGAGATTTGTAGAAGTTATAGGTTTTATGTTTAGTTTTTTTCTGTAAGATTATATATATTTATCTTTGTTAATATGAGTTTATGAATAATAATTTACAGATGGTATACACTTACCACAACGAAACAAAACACGCACCCACACGATACGCACGCTCTTTAGGATATATGGACTGGGCAACCCAACCAGACCCTTATAGAAGTTATAAAGATACAAAACAGATCAAACTTCCTTTGTCTTTTACAAATACAACTTTAGCCTACAAAGACATATTTGATGAAGGTACAACTGAAAAAGCCCCTTTATGTATAGAATCGATTAGTCAGTTTTTTCAATTTTCTTTAGGATTAGCAGCTATTAAATCTTACGAAGGTCAATCTTGGGCTTTACGATGTAATGCGTCAAGTGGTAACTTGCAACCAACAGAATCGTATATATTAGCAAATGATATAGAGGGTATCGAGGATGGACTGTATCATTATGGAGTAAAAAATCATCATCTTGAACTTTTAGCGAAACCCAAAGAAAAACTAGATATTCCAAAAGATTCTTTTATTGTAGGGCTTACTTCTATTGTTTGGAGAGAGGCGTGGAAATATGGTGAGAGATCATGGCGATATACGCAACTTGATTGTGGTCATGCTTATAAAGCACTTGAAATATCAGCAAAAATTTTAGGCTGGAATATTCAGCTACTTGATGCAAATACTCAAGAGATATCATCTTTAATAGGTTTAAATGATAGTTCTAGGTATGTACCTGAAGAGATTGAATCTGCTGATATGCTTTTGCTTGTAAGTAAAAACAATGAGAAACAAAATCTAGATATTTTACAATTAAGAGCATCTTTACAAGATGAATATTTTGGAAAAGCAAATATGTTAAGTCAATCAAGACACAACTGGGAGATACTTGAAAAAATAGAAAATGCTGCAACTCTTGAGTCTAGTAAAATAGGGCTTATGAAAAGTGAAAAAAATAGTTTAAGAACTTGTGAATATAGTTCAAAAGATGTTGTTTTAAAAAGACGCTCAGCTCAAGTGATGAATAAAGATGATGCAAATATTACAAAAAAACAATTTGAAACTATACTTAAAAGTGTCGAAACAAAAGAGAATCAAGCAGTAAATTTGGTACTATTTGTACATAGTGTAGAAAATTTACCATCAGGACTTTATATACTTTTGGGTAACAAAGACAGTAAAGAGGAACTACAGTCGATAACAAAAAGTACTTTTTTATGGGAAAAAGTGGAAAGTACTGTAGATGATTTATATCTTCTTCAAGGTGGTGACTTTAAGCTCATAGCCAAAACTATTTCGTGTAGTCAAGATATAGCAGCTCACGGCGCCTTTTCTTTAGGGATGTTAGTTGAGTTTGATAAACAATTAGTGCAATATGGAGCACATAGATATAAAGAGTTATATTGGAACTGTGGAGCAATAGGACAACAGCTTTATTTGGAGGCTACTTCATTGAAATTGAGTGCTACTGGAATAGGGTGTTTTTTAGATGATATAATGCATGATGTATTAGGATTAGAAAATAGTAAATTTCAGTCTTTGTATCATTTTACTATTGGTAGAGGATTAGTTGATAGTCGATTGACAAACGAAGAACCATATCAAGAATAAGAAAATAGTTTATTCTTGATATTTATAAAAGTTGAGAGATTAGAATAGTGAAGGGATATCTTCTTTTGTAATATATTGAACACTTGTTACTATACCATTGTTTAATTTATATACTGTAAGTTTTTCTTCTTGTTGTAAAAATCTTTTATCTTCATCATCTGTTATAAGTAAGATGTTGTAGTTATATTTTTTCATTTTTGGCAATGCAAAGATTTTTGTAATAATAGAAGGCATACCTGAAATGTCAGCTATAAAAACGGCATTATTGGCTTCTAAGAAACCTTTCTCTTTAGTTGCAAGAAAATCGTTTAGATCTGCAGAAGTTCCTTTTTCAAATGAAACTATCATAGTTTTTACATCACTATTTACTGTATGTTTTTTATCAAATTGATCTGTTAATTCAAAACTACCTATGTTGCTATTTTGGTTAAAACTATTTGAAAATAGAGCGGTTGCGAACATCGCTAAAAATAGTACTTTTTTTATCATTTATTTTCCTTTTTATGACATAATTTGTGGATTTGATTTTATCTTTAAATTCATAACAGTTGTTTTTTTTTAGAGATTAACTTTGTAAGTTAACCAATAATAAAGTTATCGTTTTAAAAAACGAGGATTTTTACTATCAGAACTCAAGACACAATCAATTTGATACTCAACCATTTTTTCAAAAGGTAAAAGAAAACCATCTAAAGCTTTTTGTTCTATATTTTCTATTTTGTGTTTATTTAAAAGTTCTAAAATACATAAAGTAGATTCCATCGTTGATAAACAGTATTTATTTGGTTGTGTTTTGATTTTGTAAGCCGATGATTTATCATGTACAAAACTCACTTTAGGTAAAGCGCTTATATTTTTACTTACTGCTAATATTTTATTTGAGCATGGCCATGTAGAATCGATGATAAAAATTACATTTCTTTTATTTTCTTTTTGAATCGTTTGATGATTTAGTTTAATACTATCATCACCTGGATATAAAACATAACAAGAGTTGTTTTTATCATTTATAATAGAGTTTATTTCGTTGTCATTATTAAAATCTATACCTATATATATTTTAGAGTTAGGCAAAGACTGGTGAGTAAATCTTCCTGTATTATTTTTAGTTTTTTTGAACTCTTTAGGATGCATGATGATAATAAATCGAGTGTTTGTATCTATTTTTTGTATATACTCACACATACAGCTTTTTTTTGGTCGATAGCACTCATAACACTTTTCTCTTATATCAGTAGGTTCAATATTTTTAGGCATTTTTTCTTTTATGATTGTAGATATACATTGCAGTAATAAGTGCAACACAAACTAAAGTAATAGTTACAATTTGAGATAGGTACTCTTTTATAAGTTCTTGGTTTTCACCTATTAAATATCCTAAAGCTACAAGGATTATACTCCATATTAATGCCCCAAGAGAAGTATAAAAGATAAAAACTTTTAGATTCATTTTTGATAGTCCTGCAGGTATAGAGATAAGTTGTCTAATACCAGGTATTAATCTTCCTGTAAAAGTAGAGATGGCACCATGTTTTTTAAAAAAGTTTTCCATTTTATCAAGTGTTTCTTCAGAAATCAAAATATATTTACCATATTTAAGTAAAAACTTTCTCCCTACATATAATGCACCAAAATAATTTATAAGTGCCCCTCCAATAGAACCTAATAATGAGGCTAATAAAATAAGTGAAATATCCATATCCCCTTTTGAGGCCAAATACCCAGCAGGAACTAAAACTATCTCACTAGGAAAAGGGATAAATGAACTCTCAATTAGCATTAGTAAGAAGATACCTAAGTATCCCATATCAAAAATTTGGTCGGTTATAAACTGTGCTATTTCATGTATCATTTGAAGTGTCTTTGTATTAATTTAGAGATGTAATTATAGACTAATGTTGATTAACTTCTAATTTAGATATAATGCAGCAAATAGAAGGATAAGATATGGCAAAAGGTAAAAAGACACTCATTAAAGATATAAAAAGAGTATCAAAAGATATTGTCTGCGTTAATGGTGCAGAATATATCATTATTGAAGATGAAAAAGATATAGAAACAGCAATTACAATGAAAATCACATCTCATGGAAATAGAATCTTACGATTTGAAGACCCTAAAAAAATGGCAACTATTGATAGAAAAAGAGATATTAATGTTGTGAAATATACTATATTAGATAAACATAGAGCTTCAAGATTTAAAAAATCATTAGAAAGAAGTATCTTAACACAAGAAGATAAAAAAGTAATTTTATCAAACGAATCATCACATATCAAAGCCCGAGCTATAGTAGATAGTTATAAAAAGAAAGATGGTGCAAACTACGATAAACAATCTGGTTTAACTACATTTTATATAGCAGAAGAGATCAACTAAAAAATAGATGAAAACACTACATCCTAGAAACCTTCATAATGAAAGATATGATTTTGGTGAACTTATAAACAGTTCAAAAGAGTTAGCACACTATATAAAAAAGAACCAATATGGTGATCTGTCTATAGATTTTCATTCAAATGATGCAGTAATGGCATTAAATAAGGCACTATTAAAACACTTTTATCAAATAGATTGGAAGATACCTAAAAAATATTTATGTCCTCCTATTCCAGGTAGGGTAGACTATATTCATTATTTAGCTGATTTATTGGCAAAGAGTAATAGTGATATAATACCAAAAGGTAATAGTATCAAAGCTTTAGATGTAGGAGTAGGTGCAAACTGCATCTATCCTATAGTAGGAAATAGAAGTTATGAGTGGAAATTTATCGGAAGTGATATAGATGCAGTTTCTATAAAAAATGCACAAGACATTGTAGACTTAAATCACTCTTTAAAAAATAAAATTGAGCTAAGAACTCAATCCTCAAAAGAATATATCTTTACAAATATTATTAAAAAAAATGATAAAATAGATTTTACAATGTGTAATCCACCTTTTCATAAATCGAAAAAAGAGGCAAAAGAGGGTACAAAGAGAAAACTTTTAAATCTTTCAAAAGGGAAAAATAAAAAAGTATCTTTAAATTTTGGTGGACAACATAACGAACTTTGGTGTGAAGGTGGTGAAGTATCGTTTATATCTAAAATGATAAATGAGAGTAAGAGTTATAAAGATAATTGTTTATGGTTTACTTCTCTTGTTTCTAAAAAAGAGAATTTAGAAGCGATATATAAAGAACTAAAAAAACAAAATCCAGAACAAATAGAAACTATAGAGATGACTCAAGGGCAAAAGCAAACTCGTTTTGTTGCTTGGACATATTACACTAAAGAAGAACAAAAAAATTGGTTTGAAAATAAGGAAAAATAAGATGAATAATAATCCAAATGATTTACTACATGGTCTTACATTAAAAACAATAGTAAATAAACTCGTAGAGTTTTATGGATGGGAAGAGTTAGGCAAAAAGATAAATATAAACTGTTTTAATTCTGATCCTTCAGTAAATTCAAGTTTGAAGTTTTTGCGAAAAGAGTATTGGGCAAGAATTAAAGTAGAAAAACTTTATATCAAAACATTCTTAGAAGAGGAAGCTTTAGCGATAAAAGAGCAAAAAGAACAAGAGAAGTAACATTACATATACACTACACAAAAAAAATGTAGTATTGATATATTATACAAGAAGGATATAAAATGAAAAAAATAATTTTGATTTTAGCTATGCTATTTTCTGTAAGCAGTTTAAATGCTATAGAGATGGGACAAAAAGCAATAGATTTTACAGGAACAACACTTGATGGGAAAAAGATTTCATTGTCACAATTTCAAGGGAAAAAAGCAGTTTGGTTAACATTTTGGGCAACTTGGTGTCCGTATTGTGAACAAGAGGTACCTGCATTGAAAGAGTTACACGAAAAATACAATGATAAATTAGAAATTATTGCTATTAATATTGGTGTAAAAGACTCTATGGATAATATAGAAGCATATGAAATGAAGCATGATATTCCATATTCTATTATTATGAGTAATGAAATCACAAGAGATTATAAAGTTCGCGGTACGCCAACTCAAGTGGTAATTGATATAAATGGAACAGTTATTTATAAAGGAACAAGAGTACCTTCAAATATTGGTGAAAAAACAATCAATACATTAATCAAAAAATAAACTAGTCGATCATAATCAACCCTGCAAATCTTCCGCAAGATTTGTTTTTTCTATAAGAAAAGTAGGGGTGATTTGAACATTTTGTACAAATGGAAGATATCTCTATATTACTTGATAGTACACCAATTTTAAGGAGTTGGTGTTTATTGATAGCTTGTAAATCGATGTTTCTATTATCTAAAAACTTTGCTCCAAATTTATTCAAAACCTCTTGAGCCATCTCTTCTGAAACTTCATAACAACATTTTTGAATACTCGGTCCTAAAACAACTTGAATATTTGTCACATCACAGTTATAGTTATCAACCATTTTGCGAATAGTATTTGATGCTATATTATTAAAAGTACCTACACGACCTGCATGGGCAACGGCAATGACATTGATAGTTTCATCAAAAAATAAAATCGGAATACAGTCAGCTACTAAAACCATAAGAGGTGTATTTGGTTGATCTGTAATAATTGCATCACAAGTTTGAATAGGTGATTGCATCGAGATATTTTTAACTATATTTGAATGTATTTGATCCATTGAGTGTAATGTAGTATGATCAAATTTATATTTTTTAGCTAATGCTTTTCTTGCTAATTTAACTGAATCGATATCATCTGTAACATGAAACGCAAGATTCTTATCCTCTATAGTTGTAAAAACTTTTAGCATAGATCTTCTTAAGTTAAAAGGTCTTGAATTTGTACATAACTATTTAAAATAGGATCATTGATGTAATAAACATCATCAGTATCTTGTGCTATAAAAACTCTCTCTTTCCATTCTACTAAATCTTGAATAACTGTTAAAACTAATTTAGAGATCATAGTAAAGCTTTCAAGTTTATCGAACTCTATCTCTCGCAAAAGTATTACAATAGAGTAAACAACTTTACTTAACTCTTCAAACTCTGTAAAAATATATAAAAATTTATTGTATGTTTCTAATATATTTATAATATCTGGTAAAGCTGCTTCAAAATCATCATCCATAAGTATACTCATCATTAGTTTATCAAGTGAAAGTTCTAAATCATTTAAATCCTCTACATCATAACCCCACTCATCATATAATTCTGTAAATTCGTGTGCTGTATGTTTTATGTGTCTTTTTTGATAACTACTAACAAGTTCTAGATCTTCTTCTTTGATTGCATTGAGGTTTTCAAATTTTTCTGTAGGGTGTTGAATATCTTCGATGTTAATAAAATTTTCAATTCTATTAATCTCTTTTGTATAATAGTTTCGTGAAAAATATTTTTTGAGTACAGTCTCAATCTCTTTATTGTCGTAAGGTTTATAAATATATCGGTACACTTTATATTTAAGGGCTTTAAAACGATATGTATGATCATCTAAAACAGTTACACCTACAATTTTTGATTGTCTTGTAGGCTGTTGCTTAATATATTTTAAAAGTTTAATACCATCATAAAATTTTGAAGAGATATCTAAAAAGATTATATCAATATTGTGAGTATTGATTATATCTAAAGTATTTTGAGGCGTTTGAGCAACAAAAAACTCAAATTTTTCATCAATAGAATCAAAATAAACTTTAATATCTTGTTCAATAATTTTACTATTGAGTAAATTGGCATCAACGCTTAATATTCTTTTCATTTTTTCACTTTATTATTTACTTTGTGCGATTAAAACATCTTCTATCATTTTATCTAGGTCACCATCTAAAATAGCATCTACATTACTATACCCTATATTACTTCTTGTATCTTTAATTTGTTGGTATGGTTGCATCACATAAGAACGGATTTGATGACCCCATCCAATTTCACTTTTTGAGATACCTTGTTTTTCAGCTGCTTGTTTTTCTAACTCTAACTCATAGAGTCTAGACTTTAGCATTTTCATTGCACTAGCTTTATTTTTATGTTGACTTCTGTCATTTTGACATTGTACAACGATATTTGTTTCTATATGTGTAATTCTAATTGCAGATTCTGTTTTATTAACATGCTGACCACCAGCACCACTAGCTCTGTATGTATCAATTCTGATATCTTTCTCTTCAACTTCAATATCAATATTGTCATCAACTTCAGGAGATACCATCACTGAAGCAAACGATGTATGTCTTTTTGCATTTGAATCAAAAGGAGAGATTCTTACTAGTCTATGGATGCCATTTTCTGTTTTTAAGTAACCATAAGCATTTATACCAGAGATGATAATACTTACATCTTTGATTCCTGCTTCATCACCATTTTGATGATCTAGTACTTCTACTTTGAATCCTTTTCGCTCCGCCCATCTAAGATACATACGGTAAAGCATATTTGCCCAGTCACAAGACTCCGTACCACCAGCACCTGGATGTATAGAAACAATAGCATTACTACCATCATCTGTTCCACTTAACATCACTTCTATCTCTGTTTGCTGTAAAATTTGTTGTAAATTAGAAGATTCTTCAAAAAGAGTTTCGATAGTATCTTCGTCTTTTTCTTCAACTGCCATCTCATACAATTCGTTGGCATCTGTAATAGCTTCGTTTGCTTTGTTAAATTTACTAAGTTTACTTAAAAGTCTATTTTTTTCTTGTGCTGTTTTTGTCGCTAGTTCTTGATTTGACCAAAATTCAGGGTCTTGTTCTATTGTTTTTATCTCTTCAAGTCTAGAACTAATCTCATCTGGTTTAAGTATCAATTCTATGTTTTGAAGTTTTTGATTTAAGTTTTTTAATAGTTGAGTATATTCGTAATTATCCATAAATATAATTATAGTGTATTAAAGCTAAATTGCTTGTTTTGGTATATCAAATATTTATTATTACACGCTAAAGATGGAATATTTATATAATTATTTCCTATATATCCTTGATGATAATGTCCCTCTATAATAAGATCAGTTTTTTTCAAATCGTTATAATTTTGAATTCTTGTATCTATAAATTTGGAAAACTCACTCATCTCATGACAAATTGTTTTTTGAAGAAGCTTTTTTTCAGCAAACTGTGTAAAAATGTTACTAAAGTCTATAAAGTTGATAAATTGTAAAAATTTATGATTTCTGAAGATTGATGTGAAAAATTCATAAGACTTTGTCATGAAAATATCTCCATGAGCTAAAGCAATATTGATCCCATTTTGTTCAATATAAAATGGCTGTGACTCTCTAGTGATTATTTTTGTTTTTGGAAAAATATTTGCAAGATTAAAATCATGATTTCCTTCTAAATATATCACTTCATGGCTTATAGAAAGGTCGTTTATAAGAGATATTATTTTTTGGTTTATAAGTTTAAAATATTCTATTTCATCAGCTAAAAAATCAAAAATATCTCCCATGAGAAATAGTTGTGAACATTGTATATGGTCATTATTTATATGCGATAAAAGAGTAAATAGATCTCCTCTTTCAACATTGTAATGAGCATCGGCAATAAATATTGCATTGTTTTGTATAATCATTAAATTCCTATAAAATCGTATATCCTATTATAATACAATCTTAATAAAAAAGCTTTTATAAAATATTTATAATAACTACAATATAATGACGGAATAAATTCTCATAGAGAGATAATTAATTACAGACAAAAGGAAAATAGATGGAAGGTAGATTATTTACATTCTTAGGTGAATTAGTAGGTCATGACCAATTACCACACATTGGGGCTCACTTAATACTTGCAGCAGTTATCGTTTTATTGATTGCACGAATGGCTACAAGAAAAATGGCTTTAGTTCCAACTGGTACGCAAAATGTTATGGAGGCTTACATTCAAGGTGTAGTTTCTATTGGTGCAGATAGTATGGGTAAAGAGAATGCAAAAAGGTTTATGCCTTTAATTGCAACATTAGGATTGTTAATTGTTACAGGAAACTTAATGGGTGTTATTCCAGGTTTTGAATCAGTAACAGCTAATATTAACTTTACACTTGCACTAGCAGTTATTGTTTTTGTATACTACAACTACCTTGGTATTAAAATTAATGGTATTGGTAAATATTTTGGTCACATGATGGGACCTGTTCCTGCACTTGCACCATTGATGTTCCCTATTGAGCTTATCTCTCATCTTTCAAGAGTTGTTTCATTATCATTCAGACTTTTTGGAGGAATCAAAGGTGATGATATGTTCCTAATGGTTCTTCTTATGTTAGTACCTTGGATTGCACCTTTATCAGGATTCTTTTTATTATTTGCTTTTGGTATTTTACAAGCATTTATTTTTATGATTCTTACTTATGTTTATATTTCTGGTTCAGTTATGTTAGCGGAGGAAGATCACTAAATTTAGTGTGACTTGTCACATTAAACTAGTGTGAGTCATGAAAGAAGTGACAACGCATACAATAAAAAAGGAGGCTTCATCGAAGTCTCCTTTTTTTATATCTTATCTTATTACTGACCCTGATGAATTTGGCACTACTCCAGAAGAGTTAAAAAGAAATTTGAGTAAAGCTTTAATGCATTTTGAAGTTGATATTCTATGCTTTAGAGATAAAAAGAGTATAAAGAAAAAAATACTAGCACAAACTTGTCTTGAAATTGGTCGAAAATATAAAGTACCAAAAATTCTTATTAATAGTGAAATAGAACTCTGTACTGAATTGGGTTTTGATGGGATACATTTAAACTCCTCTCAATTTTATCTTTTGAAAGATATGAAAAAAAACGAACTTTTTACTATCATTAGTTGTCATACAGAAGAGGATATCCTCTTAGCAAAAAAATACAAATCTGATGCTGTGACCTATTCACCTATTTTTTTTAAGAAAGATAAGGGAAAACCCAAAGGGTTAGATAATTTAAAAGATATTGTATCGAAATATCAACAAGAAGATTTTTTGGTTATTGCATTAGGTGGAATAATTGATGCAGAAAATGTAAAATCAGTAATACAAACTGGTGCAAAAGGTTTTGCTTCAATAAGATACTTTAAAATTTAATAGAATTACGATAGAATGATTTGATGAAAAAAGATAAACAAATTCGTATTTTAATAATAGATAAAAATAAAGAGCTTAGTTCACAAATGGCTAAAAGACTCGCCGAATATAAATTTGAAGTTAGAGAGGTTTCTGATGAACAAGAGATCACTTCTTATTTAAAAAAATCAAAAAATAAAATAGATTTAATTATTTTAAATACAGATATTTTGAGTGAATCTCACACAAATATTTTTGAAACGATATCTTCATATCCAGAGTTTAAAATTATCCTTGTAAGTAGTGATGACGAGGCTTCTCAAAGAGAGGAGTATTTTGCACAAGGGATTATTGACTATCACCTTTTAAATAAGAAGTTAGATTATATTATAGATGATATTGCTGAAAGTGTATATTCTTTGTATACAAATAATGATGAAACAATTTTAGTGATTGACAACTCGGAAACTCTTTGTGTTCAAATAGCAACTATGTTGCAAAGTAGAAACTATAAAGTACTCATTGCTACAAGTTTAAATGAAGGTTTAGAGATATTAAAAAACAATGAGATCTCTTTATTGATACTAGATATGAATCTACAAGAGATTTCAAGTTTAAATGTACTTGAGGGATTAAGAGATATGTATCTTTTAAATAGTTTTTTCGTATTAGCTTTATCTGATGATGAACATCCATCTGTAGTTCGTGATGCACTAAAAGGTGGAGCAAAAGATTTTCTAAAAAAACCTTTTTTAAATGAAGAGTTTATTCTTAAAGTAGATATTCTAGTACAATCGTCTAGAACAAAAAAAATTATTATAGAACAAAATGAACAAATAGAGTATAGCCTTAAACAATTCAAAGAACTTTTAGATGCTTCAATTGGTGCAATGTTCATTTTTGAAAAGAACATTTGTATCAATTGTAACAATGAAGCAGTTTCATTTTTAGAATATTCATCAAAAAATGAAATTTTAAATAAAGAGATATTTGAGATATTTAATAAGATAACAGATGATCATAAAAATGACATTTTAGATAATAAAATCGATCATTTCTTTGAAGAAACAATCTTTACTCAAAAAGGGAAAAAGTATTATGTTCAATTTAAAGAACGAAATATTGATATAGATAATAAGTTGCTTAAGATTATTGCTGTTTTAAATATAACCGATTTAAAAAAACAAGAAAAAATTCTTGTTGATCAAACAAAAATGGCTTCAATGGGGGAGATGATAGGAAATATCTCTCATCAATGGAGACAGCCACTTTGTGCCATATCTATTGCGGCTGGAGGGATAAAACTTAATTATGAGTTCGAGATAGAGGAGCGAGAGGAGACTATTAAAGAGCTAGACAATATAGTTGAAAATACAAAATTTTTAAGTGAAACTATTGAGAGTTTTCAGAATTTTCTGAAAGCTGATAAAACTACAACTACATTTGAAGTAACTTTAACTATTCAAAAAACTTTGGCAATAGTAAATGCAAATCTAAAGGCAAATAATATAAATGTTATCGAACATTTTCATGAAACTTTTAATATACAAGGGATTGAAAATGAGTTAGTCCAAGTTTTTTTAAATATATTTAATAATGCTGCAGATATTTTTACAACATTGAATACTTTTTCTAATGAAAAATATATTCTTATATCCGCTGAAAAAAACAATAACAATGTCATCATCAATATTCAAGATAATGCGGGTGGAATCCCTAGTGAAATTATCAATAAAATATTTGAACCCTATTTTACTACAAAACACCAGACTCAAGGAACAGGATTAGGTCTTTATATGACACACCAAATTATTGAAAATATGAATGGTATTTTAAAAGTAGAAAACAAAACTTTTATCTATGGAGAAAAGGAGTATTATGGAGCTAACTTTATTATTGAACTACCCTTAGATAACGAGGGATTAGTAGAGCTAAACTAAAATGGTGCTTTTCCTGTCCAATCTCTCATAAGTTTTATCTCATCTTTTGTAAGTTTTGCATCTTTATGCAATGATACATAACTCGCTAATGGCATAGCTGCATATACTGTTCTAAAAATTCCTTGTAGTTTTTTATCTTTATCTTTTTCTGAGTAATTTTCCCAAGTAGAAAAATTGAGCCATTTCCTTCCTAAATCTACATGATTTTTGATAAAAAATGATGCAGGGGCTATACTTGCATACCACGGTGTTTTCACTTCGTTAGAATGGCAATCATAACAAGACCTTTTTAAAATACTCATAACCTCCTGAGGTGCTTTTATCTCTAGATTTTTATCACTTGATGGGTTGTTAATTTTGGCGGGTATGAGTTGCAAAGATAGAAAAACAATCAATGTTATATATAAAGTTTTTTTCATAATAAATTCCTTTTAACTAAAAAAAATATCATAGACTCTTTTTGTAGATAGTACTAAGTTATCTACAGAAATATGTCGACTTTCTCTTTTTGTTTCTTTATTTTCAAAAAAAATAAGTACTGATGGTATGGTAAAAATATTATAATGTGCCGCAGTTTTTGGAAAATCATTTGCATTGATATATACTTGTTTCATTTTTGGAAAATTCTTGGTAAAACTTTCTTTGATTTTTGGCATGAGTGCTGTACAAACGCCACAATTATTACCACTAAAATATACCATAACTAAATCATTTTTGTGTAGTATCTCTTCTACTTCGATAATATCCACAATAACCCTTATACTAAGAAATATGTTGCTAAAGCAAGAAAACTAAAAAATCCCATAATGTCAGTTACTGTAGTAAGTAAAACAGTACTACCAATTGCTGGGTCGATATCAACTTTTTTGAGTGCCAAAGGGATCACTGCACCAAAAAAACCTGCACTAAAAAGGGTAATAACCATTGAGAGCGCAATAACAAAACCTAGTATAATATTATTAAACCAAAAAGCTGCAATACCTCCTAATAAAACTGCAAATAAACAGCCATTTAAAAGTGCGATAAGTATCTCTTTTTTGACAGCATCTTTCCCATTTTGCTCATTGATATCTCCAAGTGCTAATTGACGAACCATTACAGCTAGAGTTTGTGTTCCTGCATTTCCACCCATTGAGGCTACAATTGGCATTAAAATTGCAAGCGCAATATACTGTTTTAAAGTTTCATCAAAAACACCAATCACTATTGAAGCTAATATCGCTGTAAGTAGGTTGATAAATAACCAAGAAGCTCTTTTTTTACTTGTTTGTAAAAGCTCTTCCTCTTGCTCAAATTCATCATCAACCCCTGCTAGTTGATACATCTGTTCTGTTGCACTTTGTTCAACAACATCTAAAATATCATCAGAGGTGATTCTTCCAAGTAATCTATTTTTATATCCAGTTACTGCGACAACAGAAAGATTATAACTTTCAAAAAGTTTTACGACATTTTCTATATCATCTTCAGCTTTTACTGATAATGGCTTGTAGTTGTTTTCTATATCAAGGAGAAGTATCTCTTTGTATGTGATATCAAAATCATAAGTCAAAAGATCTTCTAATGAGAGTGCAGCTAATAAGGTACTATTATCATCAGTAACAAAAACTTGATGCACATTTTCGAGTTTGTTTTTTTCTTTTTGCATTTTTAGTCTATTGATTGAGTCTTGAATTGTTTCATTTTGATTAGCACTAAAAAGCTCGATCTGCATATACGCACCAGCGACATCTTCATCGTATTTTTTTAGCCAATTAATATCATCCTGATCATCTTGATCCAATGAATTTAAAACAGCAGATGCTTTTTGCTGATCAATCTCTTCAATATCTTGAATGATATCTGTTGCATCATCTGTTTCGAGTGTTTTTAGTGCTTGTGATATTTCACCAGAAGAGAGAGATTTGTATGCTTTATCTCTTAAAGATTCAGGAAGTTCGAGTAAAACATCTCCTAAAAACTCTTCTGGAATTTTATGTAAAATAGCATAAAACTTTTCTTTATCTTTTTTATTGATTTGTTTAAGTTCTCCAGCTATATCAGCTGGGTGAAGTTCTTCAAAATTTTGGAGTATTGTTTCTAATTCATGATCTAAATTTTGAGCTTTCATTGTTTGCCTTTTTTATATTTTATAAGCCATCTCAAACTTTTCTATTTTCATAATTTTGTTGTTTAACGAATCTTTTAACTCTTTTTTTATAGCTGAAACTGTCTTCAAAAAATCTTTTCTTTTTTTACCAACAAGTTTTGTTTTTGTTACACTGATTATTTTTAAAGGATCAACAGCTCTTCCGTTTTTGTATAATCCAAAATGCAAATGGGGACCAGTACTTCGTCCTGTAGTTCCAACACGACCAATAAATTGCCCTTGCTTTACATAAGAACCAACTCGTATTTTGTTGTTATAGCTATTTAGATGTGCATAAAGAGATTTTAGTCCGTTTTTATGTCGAATCATTACGGTTTTACCATAACCACCTTTTCTCCCTTTGTGGATGATTTTACCATCAGCTGTAGCATTTACTCTTCTTCCTGTTGGTGCAGCAAAATCGACTCCTAAATGAGCTCTATATCTTTTAAGAATAGGGTGAAATCTTTTAAGTGTAAATTTACTTGAGATTCTGTTATATCGAAGAGGAGTTCTTAGCATAAAACTAGTAAGACTTTTTGCTTGATCGTTGTAATATCTTTTATCATCTGGATTTTCAAAAATATAATAAGTTTTTTTTCGTATTTGTACAGAAGCTCCTAAAATTTCAGGTGTACCAAAATATCTTCCCATACGAATTTTCTGAGTGTATACTATAGAAACTAAGTCATCTTTTCTCAATCGTCTAAAGTTTACAGATTTTTTAAATGCTATTATGAATTCATTTGCAAGAGCTTTATTTCCTGTTGTTTCAACAATATCTTGATAAGGTGAATTTTTAATAGGAATAGTAATCGCTTGTCTTACTTTTTGAAACTCTATAGGGATGATGTCTAGTGTAAATTTATCTTTTTCATCTTTAAATAAGTGGATTTGCATCTCTTCACTTATAGGAATAAGTGCTTGGGTTAGTTTATGATTTTCATTGAACATCATTTGAAATAAGACACCAGCATATATCTCACTACATAACTCTTTATCTGTCTTTGAAAGATTAAAGTAAATATCTTGTGGAATATTATGTTTATCAAAAAAAGTTAAGAGGGTTTCCCCTTTCCACCAAACTTCTTCTTGGACGGTTGAGGCAAAATGTAATGTAAAGGCTAAAATAAGGGATAATATAATTTTCAAATAAAACTCTTTTGTGTAATTTAAGGCTATTAGTATACAATATGATATCTTAAAATTTAGGTAATATTTATGAAATATGTAATTTTATCACTCTTTCTTTTTAATTCTTTATGGGCTAATTCACTAGATATAATTGAATTATACAGAACACAAGGGATAAGTGCTGTTGAACAAGAGATAGCAAAACAGTTAAAAACAAAGCGGTATTGGGACTATAATTTAGCTAACAAAGATGTCACAAATGGGTATTATGAATCTATACAATATGTGATGATTTGTCAAAAAGATATGAAAGATATTAAACTATACGACACAAAAAATAAAAAACAATTATTTGATTCTTCTGTATTTATTGGAAAAGCAAATGGTGATAAAAAAGTTGAAGGTGACTTAAAAACACCACTTGGTGCATATAATATTACAAAAAGAATTACAAAAATTGATCAATTTTATGGTCCACTAGCTTTAACAACGAACTATCCAAATTTATATGATAAGAGTCAAGGAAAAACTGGACATGGAATATGGATACATGGATTACCATTTAAAGAAGAAAGAGATGATTATACTGAGGGTTGTATCGCTTTAGATAATGATAAGATAACAACTTTAGATAAAAAAATCAATATTAAAAATTCAGTATTAGTAATAAGTGAAAATAAACTAGAAGAAGTTTCAAAAAATGATTTAAGTATTGTACTTTCTAGTGTTTTTAAGTGGCGTGATGCATGGAAGTATAATGACCTAAATACATATCTTTCTTTTTATGATCAAGATTTTCAAAAAGCTAATGGTCAAAGAATAGAAGAGTTTAAAAAATTTAAGAAAAAAATCTTTAATAGACAAGAACATAAGTCAATTAGGTTTTACAATATTAATGTTATCCCTTATCCTAATGATTTAAATAAAAAATTATTTAAAGTTATTATGGATGAAGAGTACAAAACAAAAAGATATAAATTTGTAGGTAAAAAACTACTTTATCTTGAAGTAAAAAATAATCATATCTCAATTTTAGCAGAAAGTTAAAAAAAGTATAATGGATAATTTTTATCTTTAGATAATAATTCTTTATTTAAATAGTTAACCGAGATCTTAAAGTCTATTACAAGATAATAAAGAGTAAAATTTGTCTAATAATTAATATAAGGAAATATGAATGTTAGATTTTGCAATTATCGGTGGAGGACCTTCTGGATTGACAGCTGGACTATATGCTACAAGAGGTGGTTTAAAAGAAGTTACTATGTTTGAGATGGGTATGCCTGGTGGACAAATCACACAAAGTAGTGAGATAGAAAATTACCCAGGACAACTTGAAGTCGTAACAGGTATGGAACTTATGGATAAATGGCCAGAACAATGTAAAAGATTTGGTCTTAAGCATGAAATGGCAGAAATTAAACAAGTAACTAAATCAGGAGATATTTTTACTCTTACTTTAGGTGATGGTTCAACACAAGAAGCAAAATCAGTTTTAATAGCAACAGGAAGTGTTCCTAAACCAGCTGGTATCAAAGGTGAAAAAGAGTTCTTTGGTAAGGGTGTAAGTACTTGTGCTACTTGTGATGGATTTTTTTACAAAGGTAAAGATGTAGTTGTTTTAGGTGGTGGTGATACTGCTGTTGAGGAAGCGATCTTTTTAGCTAACATTTGTAAAACAGTTTATATTGTACACAGAAGAGATGAGTTTAAAGCTAGTCCACACGAAGTAGAAAAACTAGAAAAGTTTGATAACATTGTAAAAGTGATGAATCATACAACTGAAGAGATTATTGGTGATGCTATGGGTGTTACTGGTGTAATCGTAAAAGATAAAACTACAGGTGAGACTAAAACTTTAGATGGTTTAGGGTGTTTTGTATTTGTTGGTAGAAATATTTTAAATGATACTTTAAAGCAAGAAGATGGATCATTTTTATGTGATACAAACGAAGCTGGTGAAGTTATCGTAAATCTTAAGATGGAAACATCAGTTCCTGGACTATTCGCAGCTGGTGATATCAGAATCGATGCTCCAAAACAAGTTGTATGTGCAGCTGGTGATGGTGCAACAGCAGGAATAGGTGCTATTTCATACCTTCAATAAGAAAAGCCGTATAAGCTTTCTTATGAAGTAATAAAAAAGGGAAGAGATTGTATCTCTTCCCTTTTTTTATCTCTGATTAGCTATTCTCCGTAATGTGACCACATTCGAGAGATTCTAATTACTTTATCCATTTCTCTTACTTCATAAACTATTCTATGTTTAATATTTATTCTTCTTGAATATGAACCATTTAAATTACCAACCAATTTTTCATAAGGTGGTGGATTTTGAAATGGGTTTTTTTTAATCGTTTCGATAAGTTCTTTTGCTTTTTTACTTAAGTTAGCACTTGATAGTTTTTTTGCATCTTTTAATGCAAATTTACTATAAAGTATTTTGTACTCTACCATTCAACAGATTCACTAAACTCGCTATCTGGAGCATTCATTGATTCTTGAATTGAAGATACCATATTTGGTATAGCATTTAAATACAGTGTTTCTTCGATTGCATTCCAATCTTCTTGTGAAACCATCACTGCATTATTTCTTTTTCCAGTGATAAGTACTGGCTCATGCGTTTGTGCAGTTTCATCCATCACATTATAAATATCTGCTCTTACTTGGCTTACTGACATGATTTTTGTCATAGTTGTCCTTTGCGTGTATTTATAATATTGTACTGAATATCGTACGTCTTGTCAAGGAATGCTATTTCATACCTATAATAAGAAAAGCTGTTAAGCTTACTTATGAAGCAATAAAAAAGAGAAGAGATTTTATCTCTTCCCTTTTTTTTATATTTAAGAAAATGTAATATTATTTTGTTACTAACTTAATCATTTTATTAATATTATCAATCAAATCTAAATTATCATCTAAGAATTCATCAGGAAAGTTTTTATAAACATCATCTTTGTGATGTCTTATCATTATAGTTAAATGATGGTTTATAGTTTGGATTGAAAGTAATGTATTTATATTATCCTTAAAATATCCCATTAAAAGAACCAAACTTAGATTCAACCGTTGATTATTTTCCTTCAAGGATTCGATAAAGTAATCTAAATGTTTGTCATCTATTTGATATTTACTTTTACTTAGTTCTTTAATGAGAACCTTGTAATCTTCAAATAATTTAATTAACAATGAGCCATCATCATTAAAATAGTTTCCAAAGATTTCACCTTGAGATTCTTTGATGTCAAGATCAATATGTTTTCTTATATTTTTATTATTTGAATAGGGGAATCTATGGTACTGTAAAATCATACGATATTCTATTATAAATGAGTGCAGTTCACTTAGCAAAGATCTTTTAATATTTTTCCATTCGGTAAATCTTAAATAATAGTTATACCCATTAATCAGATTAAATGTTAAAAGTACACCTATTAAAGCACTTTTGATATTGTTATCGTTGTTCATGAAAATTGTGATAATAATCATACTATTAATAAACCAATTTTGTATAATAAAATAATCAATGAATATTATTTTGAGTAAATCAATTTTTTTTCTAAATAATTTTAAGATTTTAGTTAAAAAAGGTATAACAGTTTGGTTTCCTATTTTATCAATATTGTCAATTATTAAATTTACATACCTTATCATTATTGCCTTAATTTATTTGAGATTTTATTTAATTTTATCGTAGTCAATATTAAATTTAGTACTAATATTAAATATTTTATATTATGAATATGATGAGAATCTGATAAATTAAAAATTATTTGAAAATAAAAAAGGGGGAAGAGTTCTAACTCTTCCCCCTTTGGATAGCTTGTGTAACAAGAAATTTATTTTCTTTTTACTGCTTTTGCATTTGGAAGGTCTGTAATAACACCATCAAATATTTCAGCTGCCATACCTACAGATTCATGTAAAGTAGGGTGAGCATGAATAGTAAGTGCAATATCTTCTGCATCACAATCCATCTCTAAAGCTAAAGAAATTTCACCTAGTAATTCACCTGCATTATCTCCAACTAAAGCACCACCGATTAACTGGTGAGTATCTTTATCGAAAATAAGTTTAGTCATACCGTCTTTTGAAACATCAGCAGCTAAAGCTCTTCCTGAAGCAGACCAAGGGAAAGATGCAACTTCATAGTTGATACCAGCTTCTTTAGCTTCTATTTCACTCATACCAGCAGTTGCAATTTCAGGGAAAGTATACGCAATACCTGGAATTTGTTTTGGTTCAAAGTATACTTTGTGACCAGCGATAACTTCAGCTGCAACATGACCTTCATGTACAGCTTTATGAGCCAACATAGGACCAGCAATAATATCACCAATAGCAAAGATATGAGGAACATTAGTTCTTAGTTGATTGTCAGTTGCAATCATACCTTTTTCATTTACATTAACTCCAGCTTTATCTAAACCAAGGTTTAGACCATTTGGAGTTCTACCCATAGCTACTAAAACAGCATCATACATTTGAGGTTCAGGTGCATTGTCACCTTTGAACTCTACATAGATACCATCAGCTTTAGGGATGATAGCTTGAGTTTGAGTTTTGAACATAAAGTTAAATCTCTTCTCATTAGATTTTGTATAAATTTTTACAATATCTTTATCAGTACCAGTCATAACTTGATTACCTCTAATTACAACATCTACTTTTGAACCTAGCTTTTCATATACTGTACCCATTTCAAGACCAATAATTCCACCACCCATTACAAGTAGTCTTTTTGGTATTTCTTTCATCTCTAAGGCATTAGTAGAATCCCAAATTCGAGGATCTTCATGTGGAATGAATCCCATTTTAGAACTTTGCGAACCAGCAGCAATAATACAATTATCAAATTTCACTGTAGTTTGTCCATCATCTTTAGTATGATTTACAATAACAGAATGATCATCTAAAAATTCAGCTGTACCTTGGATAACTGTAACTTTTCTCATCTTAGCCATAGCAGATAAACCATCGGTGAGTTTTTTAACTACACCAGCTTTATAGTCTGCTACACCTTTGATATCTACTTCAGGTTTTGCAAATTTTACACCAGCATGATTAATATGTTCAGCTTCTTCTATTACTTTAGCAACATGAAGAAGTGCTTTTGAAGGGATACACCCAACATTTAAACAAACTCCACCTAAAGTATCATGTCTTTCTACTAAAACAACATCAAGCCCTAAATCGGCACATCTAAATGCAGCAGAATATCCACCAGGTCCAGCCCCAATAACAAGTACTTGACCTTTCACTTCACTAGCATTTGCATTTACTGTTGGAGCTGGTGTAGGTTGTGCTTGAGAAGTAGCTGGAGCCTCTTGAACTGGAGCAGGAGCAGCAGCTTCTGCTGAATCTGCAACTTCAAGTCTAGCGATTAAATCGCCAGAATTTGCTTTGTCTCCTACTTTTACAAGAATCTCTTTAATAACTCCACCATGTGTAGTGGGTACATCCATTGAGGCTTTTTCAGTCTCTAATGTAATTAGACCATCTTCCTCTTCAACTGTATCACCAACTTCAACCATAATGTCGATTAAATCTACATCTTTATCTCCACCTAAATCTGGAATAAAAATATCAATAATATTACTCATATTTACTCCTTATAAGCTTAATAATCTAATATCACTTAATAATTGTGATAATGTTGTTGTAAATCTTGCACCGTCTGCACCATCAATTACTCTATGATCATAAGATAATGATAATGGTAAAGTAAGTCTTGGTTGGAAAGTTTCTCCATCCCAAACTGGTTTCATTTCAGATTTAGATAATCCTAAAATAGCTACTTCAGGAGCATTGATAATTGGAGTAAATTTAGTTCCACCAATTCCACCTAATGAAGAGATAGTAAAACTTGCACCTTGCATATCTGCAGATTTAAGTTTACCTTCTCTAGCTTTAGCAGAAATTTCAGCCATCTCAATTGCGATCTCTTTGAAACCTTTTTTATCTACATCTTTGATAACTGGTACCATTAATCCATTTGGAGTATCAACAGCAATTGCAATGTTGAAGTATTTTTTCATAACAATACTATCACCATCTGCAGTTAAAGACGAGTTAAATTTAGGATGAATAGCTAATGCTTTTGCAACAGCTTTTACAACAAATACTAATGGAGATAATTTAAATCCATCTGCAATTGCATTTTGTGCTTTTCTAAATTTTTCTAACTCTGTGATATCTGATTCATCAAATTGTGTAATATGAGGAATAGAAACCCAGTTTCTATGTAAAGAAGGTCCAGAGATTTTTTGGATTCTACTTAACTCTACAGTTTCGATTTCACCAAATTTACTAAAGTCAATCTCTTTTAATTCTGGAAGATTAAATCCAAGCCCAGAACCAGCTGCAGTTGCAGGTTTATTTAGTTGCTCTTTTACATAAGCTTTAATATCATCTTTTACAATTCTATTTTTCTTACCACTTCCTTTAACAAAACCTAAATCTACGCCAAACTCTCGTGCAACTTTTCTTACACTAGGACTTGCATAAATTTTAGTAGCTTTTTTAGATAAAACTTTTGAATCAGCTGGTGTTTCCACAACTGAAGTTTTCGCCATAGCTTCTTGAATAGTAGATTTAGCTGGTGCTGCTTTTGGAGCTTCAGTTTGAACTGGTGCAGCTTGCGTTGCAGTTGGCATTTTGTTTTCCATAACAACTGTTTTAGTCATTTTAGCAATTAAATCACCTGAATTTACTTTCATTCCAGTTTCTACATATAATTCTAATATTTCACCTCCAAAAGGAGCAGGAACATCCATAGAAGCTTTTTCAGTTTCAAGTGTAATAAGACCCATATCCATAGCAACTGTATCGCCAACAGAAACTAATACATCAATTAAATCAACATCTTTATCTCCACCTAAGTCAGGAATACGAACCTCTTCAACTACTGATTTTATTGTTTGTTCTGTAACAAACTGTGCAGATGCTGGAGCAGTTACAGGAGTACTTACTTCTTCTTGCACTGGTGCAGAAACTGTTTCTGCATTTGCACTTGCATCATCTGCTAACTCAACTCTAGCGATTAGATCACCAGAATTAGCTTTTGAACCAACTTCAACTAAAATCTCTTTAATAACACCCGCATGAGTTGTAGGAACATCCATAGAAGCTTTTTCAGTTTCTAATGTGATTAAACCATCTTCAACTTCAACAGTATCACCTACAGAAACCATAATGTCAATTAAATCAACATCAGTATCACCACCTAAATCTGGAATAAATATATCTTGAATTGTACTCATCTTTTACTCCTTAGGCGTGTAATGGATTGATTCTTGTAGGATCAATGTTATGTTTTTTCATAGCTTCAGCTACCACTGATTTTTCGATTTTACCATTTTTAGCAAGTTGTGCTAAAGTTGTAAATACGATAAAGTCTGTATCAACTTCAAAGAATGATCGTAAATTTGCTCTAGAATCAGATCTACCAAAACCATCTGTACCAAGTGCTTTAAATGAACCTTTTACAAATGGTGCAATTTGTTCAGAGTATGCTTTCATGTAATCTGTAGCAGAGATAATGATATTTTCATCATCACTTCCAAGAACTTGATCTACATAAGCGATTTTATCTTCTGCATCAATATTAAGTAAATTTTCTCTCTCAATTGCTTGAGCTTCTCTTGTTAATTCATTGTATGAAGTAGCAGAGTAAATTTCAGAAGCGATACCGTAATCGTTAGCTAAAATTTCAGAAGCTAATCTTACTTGCTCTAAAATAGTACCAGAACCTAATAATTTAACTTTGTAGTCATTTTTAGCTTCAACAGTTTTAAATTTATAAATACCTTTTAAGATACCCTCTTCAACACCTTCTGGCATTGCTGGTTGTTTGTAGTTTTCATTTAATGTTGTTAAGTAGTAGTAGATATCTTCTTGTTTCTCACCATACATTCTGTTCATACCATCTTGAACGATAACTGCAACTTCGTAACCATATGTTGGATCATAAGATACACAAGATGGAATTGTATTTGCAATAATATGAGAGTGACCATCTTCATGTTGTAAACCTTCCCCATTAAGTGTAGTTCTACCTGAAGTACCACCAACTAAGAAACCTCTAGCTTTTTGGTCAGCCGCAGCCCAACACATATCACCAGTTCTTTGGAATCCAAACATAGAATAGAAAATGTAGAATGGAATCATAGGACAATCATTTACAGAGTAAGATGTTGCGGCCGCTGTCCAAGAACCCATGGCTCCTAGCTCATTAATACCTTCTTGAAGTACTTGACCTTTTTTATCTTCTTTATAGTAAGCAACTTGATCTTTATCTTGTGGGATATATTTTTGACCTTCATTTGCGTAAATACCAAGTTGTCTAAACATACCTTCCATACCAAATGTTCTCGCTTCATCTGGAACGATTGGAACAATGTTTTTACCAATTTTTTTATCTTTAACTAAGATATTTAATACTCTTACAAATGCCATAGTTGTAGAGATTTCTCTATCTCCTGAACCTTTAAGAACTGCATCAAACTTATCTAATGCTGGAATCTCTAAAGCTGTTGAGAATTTTTCTCTTCTTTGTGGTACATGACCATGTAATTTTTCTCTATGCTCTTGCATATATTTATACTCAGCAGAGTTTTCATCTGGTCTGTAGTATTTTAAGTTATCAACATCTTCATCTGAAATAGGGATATCAAATCTATCTCTAAATTGTCTAAGTACTGAAGTATCTACTTTTTTAACACCGTGAGCAATATTTTTACCCTCAGCAGCTTCACCCATACCATAACCTTTTACAGTTTTAGCTAAGATAACAGATGGTTGCCCTTTAGTCTCTTGTGCTTTTTTGTATGCAGCATAAACTTTAACTGGATCGTGTCCACCTCTGTTTAGTTCCCAAATTTCATTATCACTCATGTTTTCAACAAGTTTTGCAGTTTCTGGGTATTTGTTAAAGAATTTTTCTCTTGTGTACGCTCCACCTTTTTGTTTAAAGTTTTGGTACTCACCATCAACAGTTTCTTCCATAAGTTGAAGTAGTCTACCTGATGTGTCTTTAGCTAATAGTTGATCCCATTTAGCACCCCAAACAACTTTAAGAACTTGCCAACCTGCACCTCTAAATTCACTCTCTAACTCTTGAATGATTTTACCATTTCCTCTTACTGGACCATCAAGTCTTTGTAAGTTACAGTTTATAATAAATATTAAGTTATCTAAACCTTCTCTACCAGCAAGTCCAATAGCTCCTAAAGATTCTGGCTCATCACACTCACCATCACCCATATAACAGTATACTTTTTGATCAGAACAATCTTTTATACCTCTATCTGTAAGATATTTTAAAAATCTTGCTTGATAAATAGCTTGGATTGGTCCAAGTCCCATAGAAACTGTTGGGAATTGCCAGTAAGAAGGCATAAGTTTTGGATGTGGGTATGAAGATAAACCATCAGCAAATGCTTCTTGTCTAAAGTTATCCATTTGAGACTCAGTTAGTCTACCCTCAACAAATGATCTTGCATAGATACCCGGAGAGATATGTCCTTGATAAAATACTAAATCTCCACCATTTTTTTCATTTGGTGCTTTAAAGAAATGATTAAATGCAACATCATATAATGTAGCAGAAGATTGGAATGATGCAATATGCCCACCAAGCTCTAAGTTCTTTTTAGAAGCTCGTAAAACCATAGTTTGTGCATTCCATCTAATAATAGATCTGATTTTTCTCTCTAAATCTCTATCACCTGGCATTTTTGGTTCTTGATTAACAGGTATAGTGTTTAAATATGCTGTATTTCCACTGTGAGGTATGTCTGCACCATTTCGTCTTGCATTGTCAATTAATTGACTAACTAAATAGTGAGCTCTTTCACCTCCCTCTTCTTCAATTACTGCTTCTAAAGCTTCTATCCATTCCTGAGTTTCTTCAGGATCTATATCTACTAAATTTTTAGTTGGCATAAATATTCCTTTTCAATTTTGATAATTATACTAAAATCACTTAACTTCACACTTATATAGCGAAATCGTAGCGTTTTAGAATTATACACAAAAATATTTAAATTTTAGCAAAAAATGTAACTAATTGTAAAATTTATCTAATTTTTAAAAAAATCTAGTTACAATATGTAATCAATATAGAAAAATTAATGATTATAATATATTGAAAATTAAACAAATAAAATTATTTACATATATAGTGATACTTATTGTAACATAATATTTAAAGGTTGTTTTTTGAAAAAAGAAAAATTCAGATTATTACTCTCCCCAAAAAGCAGTGCAAAATTAAATATGGCAATAGATGAAGCATTGGCTTTATCGTTTGAAGAAAATGATCTGCCTATTTTGCGTTTATACACTTGGGAAAAATCATTTACTTTAGGTATTTCTCAAAAAATTGAGGATTATGCACATTTAAAAGAATACAATCAAAATTTTGCAAAAAGAATTACAGGTGGAGGAGTACTTTTTCATGGACATGATTTATCATATAGTTTGGTGCTTCCAACAGCGTATCTTAAAAATTTAAATGTAAAAGAGTCTTACGAAAAGATTTGTACTTTTTTACTCGAGTTTTATAAAAGTTTAGGATTAGATGCAAAGTATGTAAAAGATGATGAAAACTTACAATTGAGTAAAAGTGTTTTTTGTCAAGTAGGATTTGAATCATACGATATCGTAGTTAATAGTTTAAAAATTGGTGGAAATGCTCAAAGAAGAAGTAAAAAATTTATTTTTCAACATGGTTCAATTCCAATTGAAAAAATACACTTAAATAGTGTAAGCCAATTAGAAGTTGGAAATGATTTAACAGATTTTGATATAAACATATCATATAATGATGCAATCAATTTAGTAATCAAATCATTTGAGAAATCATTTGATATTGAATTAGAACAATCACTATTAAAAAAGAACGAAGAGGAAAAATTATCTTCTTTATTAAAGGAAAAATATGACTACAGCAAGTAAAACACAATTTAAAAAAGTAGAATTTAAAAAACCAGAATGGTTAAGAAAAAAGATAGTTCCACATGCTCAATTAGAGATGGAAGCTCTTTTAAAAGATGTAGGTGGATTACATACTATATGTCAAGAAGCAAAATGTCCTAATATTAGTGAGTGTTATTCAAATAAAAATGCAACATTTATGATTTTGGGAAATGTATGTACTAGAAGATGTGGATACTGTAATGTTTTAACAGGTATGCCTAGTGAAGTTGATTTAAGTGAAATTAAAAAAGTAACTACATCAGTGAAACATCTTGGATTGAAATTTGTTGTTATTACTAGTCCTGCTCGTGATGACTTAAAAGATGGTGGAGCAGAACAGTTTTATGATGTAACTAGAGATATTTTAGAAAAAGTACCAGGAACTCAAGTGGAGATTTTGATTCCTGACTTTAAAGCAAGAGAGGAATCACTTCAAAGAGTAGTAGATAGTGGGGCAGTTATTATTGGGCATAATATCGAAACAGTACCAAGATTTTATAAAATTAGAAAAAATGCTTCATATGAAAGATCAATTCATGTTTTAAAAAGACTCAAAGAGATGGGTGGAGATGCTGTTAAAACAAAAAGTGCTTTAATGGTAGGCCTTGGTGAAACAGAAGAGGAGATGGTACAAGTATTTAAAGATCTTATCTCTGTAGGCTGTAAGTTTTTAAGTATCGGTCAGTATCTTGCTCCATCAGGAGAATATACAAAAGTTATAGAATATGTTACACCTGAACAATTTGCACGATACAAACAAATTGCTATGGATATGGGATTTGAATTTGTACATAGTACACCGTATGCTAGAAGTTCATATATGGCACATGAGTATTTACAAGATAATCCATTATAATTCTTTTGAGACAATAATTTAAACCAATATAAAACTATAGAGGTAACAAAAACCTATACTAAGTTACTTTAAAACTAAAAGGGTATAATGCGATTAATTAAATTAAATCTTAGGATATTATGATGTTAAAAGTTGGAATTTTAGGAAGTACGGGTAGGGTTGGTTCTTTGCTCATAGATGATTTAGAAAATGATGAAAATGCTTGTGTAAGCAGTGTTCATGTTTTCAATAAATTAACAAAAACTGTACCAGAAAACACAGTAGTAACAAATGATATGCAGACACTTTTAGATGCGTCAGAAGTAGTTATTGATTTTTCTGTTCCAAGTGCAACTGAAGAGTTGTTATCAGCAGTTGTGCAAAATCAAAAAGGAAAACCTTTAGTAATTGCAACTACAGGATTTAATGAACACCAAAAAAATCTTTTAATAGAAGCTAGTAAAATAGTACCAATTCTTTATGCTACAAATATGAGTTTGGGGGTTGCTGTTTTAAATAAACTAGTAGCTCTGGCTTCTAAAACATTATCTGATTTTGATTGCGAAATTGTAGAACAGCATCATAGACATAAAGTTGACTCTCCAAGTGGTACAGCTTTGACTTTAGCAGAACATGCAGCTGATGCAAGAGGACTTGACCTTGATAATGTTCGAATTTCAGGAAGAGATGGAATTATTGGGGCAAGAACAAAAGACGAGATTGCTGTTATGAGTTTAAGAGGTGGTGATATTGTTGGTCGTCATACAGCTGGGTTTTATAACGATGGAGAGTTTATTGAGTTAAACCATACTGCGACTGCTAGAAATACATTTAGCAAAGGTGCTATAAAAGCTGGAAAATGGCTAGTAAATCAAGAAGTTGGTTTATATAGTATAAATGATTGTTTAGGACTTTAATATGTGTGCAGTAGTAGGAATATTTGGAAACGACGACGCGGCGAAGTTAGCTTCAGCTGCTTTATTTGCGATGCAACATAGAGGTCATGAGGCAACTGGTATAAGTGCTGGTGGTTCAGACTGTAAAAAAATTGTTACAGTAAAAGGGCAAGGTTTTGTCAGAGATGTATTTGATGAAAATGCATTTAAACTATTGCAAGGTGATATGGCAATAGGTCATAATAGATACTCAACAGCAGGAAGTGATAGTGTTTTAGATGCACAACCTATTCAGGCAAAATATAAACTAGGTGAAATCTCTATTGTTCATAATGGAAACTTAGTCAACAAAGATGTAGTAAGAAACAGACTTATAGATGATGGTTCAATTTTTCAAACAGGTATGGATACTGAAAACTTAATTCACCTTATAGCAAAATCTAGTCAAAATAAATTACGAGATAGAATCACAAAATCACTTACAAAACTAAAAGGTGCATATAACTTTATCATTCAAAGTAGAAGTAAATTATTTGTCGTAAGAGATCCTCATGGAATTCGACCATTAAGTATTGGTAAATTAAAATCTGGTGGATTTATAATTGCTAGTGAAACTTGTTGTTTTGATCTTGTTGATGCTGAATTTGTAAGAGATGTAAAACCAGGAGAGATGCTTATTTTTAGTCAAGATCATGCTGAGCCTGAGTCTATTATGTTAGATGAAACAAAAGAGTTTAGACCATGTGCTTTTGAATATATCTATTTTGCACGACCAGATAGTGTTATTGATGGTAAAAATGTATATGCTGTTAGAGAAGAGATGGGAAAAGCTCTAGCTATGCACGATAAAGATTTACTTGATGCTGATATGGTTATTCCTGTACCAGATAGTGGGGTTCTTTCTGCTTTAGGTTATGCAAAAGCTTCAGGAATCCCTTTTGAACTAGGAATCATAAGAAATCATTATGTTGGAAGAACATTTATCGAACCAACTCAAGCGATGAGAAATATGAAAGTTAAAATGAAATTAAGCCCAATGAAATCATTGATAGAGGGTAAAAAACTTGTAGTAATTGATGACAGTATCGTAAGAGGAACAACAAGTAAAAGAATAGTAAGAATGCTGAAAGATGCAGGTGCAGCTGAAGTACATTTTAGAGTAGCTTCACCTATGATTAAGCATCCTTGTTATTATGGTATTGATACTCCAACAAAAGAGGAGTTAATAAATGCTATGAAAACTCCCCAGGAAGTACAAAAATATATAGAAGCTGATTCATTAAAATATCTCTCTATAGACGACTTAAAAAGTTCTCTAGGTAAAGATAGAAATTATTCGATGGTTAGTTTTGATGGCGATTATTTTATCGCGTAGGAATAAAACATAAAAAATGAAAAATATAGAAACGATCGGTAGATATTGGAAAAAAAAATATGGTGAAAAAGTTTATAAAGTTCCCATCAGTATCTCTGGATTTACTTGTCCAAACATAGATGGTACAGTCGCTAAAGGTGGTTGTAGTTTCTGTGAAAATGAGTCTTTTTCTCCAAATCAAGTAGATAAATCAAAGTTTAAATTAAATCTTTTTAGTAAAGAAAATCCTTATTTAGATAAACAGCTGTTACAATTAAAAATGCAATTTGACGCTACTAAAGAGAGATTACAAAACAAATTTGGTGCAAAAAAGTTTATTGTGTATTTCCAATCGTTTACAAATACTTATGCTCCACTTGATACATTAAAAGCGTTGTATACTAAAGCTTTGGGTTTTGATGATGTGATTGGTTTAAGTATTGGTACAAGAACAGATTGTATAACGGATGAAACTTTAGATTATCTTGAAGAGATTGCAAAAACAAAAGAGGTATGGCTTGAGTATGGGATTCAGTCTGTATATGACGAAACACTTTTAAAAATAAATCGTGGACATGATTTTGCCAATATTCAAGAGTGGATTGGAAAGACAAAAAAAAGAAATTTACTTGTATGTGGTCATTTAGTGTTTGGTCTTCCTGATGAAAATCAAGAGATGATGCTAAAAGGTGTAGAAGAAACTATAAAAATGGGTGTAGATTCTATTAAAATTCATCCTTTATATGTTGTAAAAAATACACTTCTGACAAATGAATATAGGAAGGGAAGATTTGAGCCTATTAGTGAAGAAGAATATATTGATACACTAGTTAAAGCGATTAAAATGATACCTGATTCTATATCATTGTCTCGAATAACAGCAGGTATAAGTGATAGTACACTTTTATCTCCATCATGGTGTAACAATAAACATAGACAAATGTATAATATTAAAAAGGAACTTCTCAAAGAAGGGCTAGTATACTAAAGGATACCTAAGTGTTATTGTTATTAACGATATTGTTAGTTTTTATTTTACTTTCACGAGTGATTGAAAATCATACAAAAATACCAACAACACTTAGTTTAATTGTTTTATCATTTCTTTTATCATATTTTTTTCCTCATATTTTTTCTTTATCTTCAGCTGAATTTGATGAGATTTTATATTTAATGTTACCTATTATTCTTTTACCTGATATTTTGAATATTTCAGCTCATGAACTAAAAATACATTATAAAGAGATTCTATATTTGGCATTTTTTGCGGTTATAGGGTCTATAGGAATTGCACTCTTTGTAACCCCATATCTTCTTCCTGAATATCAATTAACAATAGGAATGCTGATAGCTTTATTTTCTATGCTTATGGCGACAGATGCTATAACTGTTACAAGTATTATGTCCAAATTTACACTTCCTTATAAGTTAAAAATTTATGCAGAATCTGAATCACTATTTAATGATGTTACAGCTTTAATTATATTTTATTTTATTGCTATGCCTATGATAAGTGGTGATTCACTTACTTTAATTGAACTTAATATCACTCTTTTAAAAGTGTTATTTCTTTCAACAATAATAGGTCTGTTTGTAGCTTGTATAGGTTACTTTATAATGAAAATTTTAAGAAACTCTTTTGATCAACTTATAGTGATATATTTAATTGTTGTTGTCTCTTTTTTAATTGCTGAACATTTTAAAATTGCTGGAATTTTATCTATAGTGAGCGCTGTTTTAACTTTTAAGTATCTAGTAAAAAATGAATTTATACATAAGAAATTTATTTTTAGAAAAAACGAATATTCTAGCCCATCATTATTTCATCTAGTAAAACAAAGTCCTACCTTGACAAAAAAACATTATAGAGAGTATAAAAAAGAGTCAGAATATATTGGTGTTTTTGCAAATGCTGTTGTTTTTGTTATGGTTGCAAATATTATTGACTTATTTTTTTTACTAGAATACTTAAAAGAGATAATTATAGTATTTGTACTAACAACTATCATACGATTATTTTTCATAAGTTTGATGACATGGAAACTTAATTTATCATTTAAGTGGACAGTTGCTTTAACATATTCAGGAACAAAGGGTGCTTTGGCGATTATTATGGTACATTCTCTTCCTGAAGGTTTTATATATAAAGAGATATTTAATGCAATCGTATTAGGAAATGTTTTATTAAGTACTTTTATTTATACCTTATTATTAATGCGTTATATAAATAAAAATAAACAAAATTTCAACAATAACATATAAAGGAGAATAAAGTGAAATATAGTAGAAGTAAAAAATTATTTGGAAGTGACTTTGAAGTTTTACAAAATGCAAAAGTAATATTATTAGGTGTCGGAGGAGTAGGTAGTTTTGCCTTAGCTGGATTATATCGTACGGGGTTAACGAATATAACAATTGTAGATTATGATGTATATGAAGAATCGAATCAAAACAGACAATTAGGAAGTGAAACACCAGGTGCTATAGGTAGTGTAAAAGTAGAACATTTAAAAAGTTTATATCCAGAGGTTACAGCTATCAATCAAAAAGTAGATAAAGATTGGCTAGAGAATTTTGATATGAGCTCATATGACCTTATTTTAGATGCTATTGATGATATTCCTATGAAAGTAGAATTAATCAAAAAATATCATAAAAAACTTATCTCTACAACGGGAAGTGCAAAAAGATTTGATCCTACAAAAATTGAATATATCAATATTTTCAAAACATATAACGATCCATTTGCGAGAAAAATTCGAGATATGTTAAAAAAAGATAGATTTAGAAAAAGTTTTAAAGTAGTCTTTAGTAGTGAAAATCCAAATTGTAAAGAATTAGGAAGTTTTATAGGAGTAACCGGAGCTTTTGGACTTACTATGTGTAGTATAGCAATTAAAAAAATATTAAGTGAAAAACAGATAAAATAGTTCAAACTTACTTTAAAAGGATTTCTATGAGTGGAATTAGTGATAGTGTAGAACAGTTAACGCAAGCACACCTTCGTAATGTACAGCAACTAGCAGTTTTTTATACTGGACATGGAGAGATGTACGCTATTAATATTGCAAAGATTAAAGCATTTATAATCACTGAAGAGATAACTATAACAGATACTCCAACTGATACAGATGTTATACAAGGCATAGCAACTATTAGAGGTGAGCCTATAACATTAATTAATCTTGATAGATGGTTAGGTTATGAGTCTTTACCTGTGAATGAATATAAGCTTATTATTTTTTGTGAGTTTAATCATAAACAAGTTGGATTTTTAGTAAAAGATATGGTAAATATTGTAGAAAAAACCACTGCAGAGCTTATAAATTCTGAAAACCAAAATTCTAAAGTAACATACACAACTTATGTTGAGATTGATAAAAAAGATAATTTATGTACGGTATTTAATGCAGAACAATTACTTTCAGATATTGGATGGACTGATATAAATGCAAGTGATTTAGAAAGATATATAACACGACCATTAAATGATGAAAAAATTATCTTGATTGCAGAAGATAGTGCTGTAGCAAGAGAAGTTATGATTCAGTTTATGAAGAAGGCTAAAGCTAATTACATTATGTCTGTAAATGGGGGAGATCTTTTAGATAGACTTGAAGAGATAGGTGATCCTAGTAAAATTGGTGTAGTTATAACAGATATTGAGATGCCAGGAACTGATGGTTATCAGGTTGCAAAATATATTAAAGAAACTCAAATCTACAACCATATACCTGTTATTGTAAATTCAAGTATGACTACTGATGCGGTTAAAGATAAAATGAATCGAATCGGTATTGATGGTTTTGTAGGAAAAACAGATGTACCTACTTTATATAGACTAGTTTCTAGTATAATTGGAACTAAATAAAATTCTAGTATTGGATAAAATCGCTTTCTTTATGTAAAACTATTTGAATAGAGGATTTGTAAATACTTAAATGACCAGAAGTGATTAAGATTTTTGTCTTATCTTCTGGTTTTTTTATTCCTTTTTTGAAATATAATCGTATTTTTTTAGTTCCAAAATAAAGATAGTTCTTAGTATATATTCCTTTTAAATTGTATACTATGTTGTTGAGATATTGTGTATCTTTTAGATCTATACTATTCCCATCTATATAATACTCTTCAAAATTATCTATTTTTTCTTTTTTAATGATATTTGAAATTTGAATAATCTCTTTAAGTCCAAAATAGGTATCTATTTTGTCAACACGAAAATTATATTTATAGCCTAATTGCAAACTATTTATTGTCGACCCAAATACTAAAATAGCTTTTCTATCTTTTTTTTGTTTTATTATAGCTACATTTTTTGCTATATAAATAACTATAACATCTTTTAATAAATAGTTTGATATTTGTTCAATATTATAAAGATGATGGATAGAGTTTATATTTTCTGTATCAACAGTTTTTGTATCTTGGAAATTGTACTTTTGTGTAGTAGTGGAAAATAATGCAAATATAGGAAGATGATCAGAATATCCAGTTTTTTTTGACTTATTCCATCGTATTATTTTATTTTTATTATATAAATACTTTGGCTTAAATACATTAAAACTTTTATTGATATACGAGATGTTTCTGTTATCAAACAATCCTTTTGAAAGTATGATGTTATCAGGAGTATTATTATGCTGTTTAAATTTAGCACTAAATCTATTGTATGATTCTACTTCTAGCCAAGTATTGAAATGGACCTTAAAGTCATATTGAAATAAAGTGTTTTTATGAACAAAATTTTCATCTATAGTTGTATTTAGAATTTGATTGATACCTGTGATATTAAAAGTGTCATTGAGCTTTTTATCATATTTAAAAGTTTGGTATTCATTATAGTTTGAGTTTAAATCACCTAGTATAATATAGTCTTCAAATTCATCCAGTTTTTCTATATTTTTTTTAAGAGCTAAAGCATATTTAATTCGTTGTGATTCTTTTGCCTTTTTTGAACGCCAATGGTTTACATAAAGTAGTAAAGATTTATTTTCAATAGACACAGTCACTTTGAGTATATCTCTTGAGTATTTATCATATTTATCGACTATTACATTATCTGATTTTACAATAGGAAATTTACTTAAAAGTGCTAGACCAATAGCAGAATTCTTATTTTTTAGGAATTTGGTGTATTTATAATATGGATTTTTTTCTACTATTGCATCAAGAGCTCGTTGTGATTCTATCTCTTGTAAAGCTAAGATATCAGCATCTAAATCTTGTATCACCTTGGAGATATTTTGAAGTTTACGAGTGTAAGCGTTTTTGTTCCATGATTTTGTATTAGGTTTGTATTCTTTATATTCTGTTTTGTCATAATGTAGATCAAAAAAGTTTTCTACATTATAAGATGCTACCTTAAAATCTAATGCGTATAGATTTAAGGTAGTGATAAATACAAATAAAAAATATTTCATATTTATCAAAAAAGAAAATAACTTAGTTTAATACACTTTTGATGTATTCTAAAGCAGCTATTTTTGCTTCTTTTATTTTACTAGCATCTTTCCCACCAGCTTGAGCAAAGTCTGGACGACCGCCACCGCCACCACCAACGATAGGAGCAATTGTTTTAATCCAATCACCAGCTTTAGCATCCGCATTTTTTACACCAGACACAAGCATAACTTTGTCACCTTTGACTTGAAGTAGAAGTGTTGCTATTTTATCATGACCATTTTTCATATCATCTACAAGTTTTTTAATATCACCATTTTCTACAATATCAACTATAACTTTTACACCGTTGATATCAAGTTCTTCTAAAGGAGTAGCAACATTTTCATGAGCAACTTTTAATTCTGTTTTTAGGTCTTTTATTTGTTTTTTAAGTTTTGAAATACCCTCTATGATATCTTTATTTTTTACTTCAGCTTCAACAGCAGAGAGTTTTTTCATAGCATCTTGAACATAAGCAATAGCACTAAGACCAACTACCGCTTCTATTCTTCGTACTCCTGCACTTACTCCACTTTCTTTTGTGATGTAAAAACTTCCGATTTCACCAGTATTTTGAACATGTGTACCCCCACAAAATTCAACACTCACATCTCCAAACTCAACAACTCTGACACTATCACCATATTTTTCACCAAACATAGCAATAGCACCTTTTGTTTTTGCTTCTTCAATAGGTAATTCTTCAACACTCCCTTTTAATCCTCGTGCAATCATAGAGTTAACTAAATCTTGCACCTCTTCAATTTGTGTAGATGTCATCGCTTTTGGATAAGTAAAATCAAACCGTAGTCTTTTCTCATCATTTAAACTACCTGCTTGAGATACTGTATCTCCTAAAACCATCTTTAAAGCACTTTGTAAAAGGTGCGTAGCACTATGATGTTTTGAAACTTCTCCTCTATTTACAACTACAGCTTCTGTAATTGAACCAACTTTTAAAGATGACTTACTAGAAACTTCAACTTTTGACATATTCATCTCAAAGAATTTTTTTGTTTCTTTTACTATTGCAATATTATCACCATCTTCTAAAGCTCCAACATCACCATTTTGTCCACCACTTGTAGCATAAAAAGGTGTTTTATCAAGCATTACCCAACCAATAGACTCACTAGAAAGTGTTTCTACTTGTTTGAAGTTCTCGTTTAAAAGAGCAATAATTTTACTCGATGTTCTAATATTTGTATATCCTACAAATTTATTAATCCCTACGATATCAAGAACTTGCTTGAAATCACCCTCATTAGCATCATCTCCACTCCCTTTCCATGCAGATTTTGCTTTAGCTTTTTGTTGATTCATACATTTATCAAAAGTATCATTGTCAACTTGTAGATTTTTTTCTCTTAACATATCTTCTGTTAAATCAAGAGGAAAACCATGAGTATCATAAAGGTTAAATGCAACTTCCCCAGAAAATATCTCTTTGGTATTTTCAAGTTCAGCATTAAATAGCTCCATTCCACTTGAAATAGTTTTGAAAAATCTATCTTCTTCAAGTTTTACTTGCTCTTGAATAAACTCTTTTTTCTCTAATAACTCAGGATAAAAGTCACCCATCATTTCACATAAAGTATCAATTATTTCAGTCATAAATGCTTTTCTAAATCCTAATAAATACCCATGTCTTACAGCTCGACGAAGAATTCTTCTCGCAACATAGCCACGACCCACTTTATCAAATAAAATACCTTGAGAAAGCATAAATGTTACAGTTCTCACATGATCTGCAATTACTCTAAAACTTGCGATATTTTGTTGCGTTAATTGTGTATCACAAATCTTTTCAATTTTTTTGATGATTGGTTGGAAAGTGCTACTATCAAAATTATTTGAAACACCCTCTTTGATTGCAACAACTCTTTCAAGTCCCATACCTGTATCAATAGATGGTTTTGGTAGTGGATTTAAATTTCCTTGTTCATCTCTGTCATATTGCATAAATACAAGATTCCAAATTTCTAAAAATCTATCACCCTCACCACCCATTTTATCTTCAGGGCTATTAAATTTTTCGGCACCTTGATCATAGAAAATTTCACTACAAGGACCACAAGCACCAGTGTCTCCCATAGACCAAAAATTGTCTTTATCCCCAAATCTCATGATGCGATCGCTAGAAATATGTTTTGTCCAAAGTTCAAACGCTTCATCATCACTATCATGTACTGTTACCCAAAGTTTTTCCTCTGGAAGTTCAAGATTTTTAGTGATAAATTCCCAAGCATTAGCAATTGCTTCTTCTTTGAAATAATCGCCAAAAGAGAAGTTTCCAAGCATCTCAAATAAAGTGTGATGTCTTGCTGTATATCCTACATTTTCAAGATCATTATGTTTCCCACCTGCTCTTACACAAAGTTGGCAGCTAGTAGCTCGAGGTGTCTTAGGTGCTGGAATCGCTCCTGTGAAAATATCCTTAAACTGTACCATACCCGCATTTGTAAAAAGTAGTGTTGAATCATCTGGAACCAATGGCGCGCTTTTGATTATCTCATGTTGTTTTGAGACAAAAAATTCTAAGAATTCATTTCTAATATTCATTATGTTTATCCGTATTTTATTTAATGTATTATTTTATCCTAAATATCATTTAGAGTTTGTTATAACTCAAATTTTTTAACTTAATTAAAGAAAATAAAGAGTACAATTTTTTAAATAAAGAATTAAAAGGAAATAATATGGGAAAATATATTGAATTAACAAATGATAATTTCGAAGCTACAACAAAAGAGGGTGTATCACTAGTTGACTTTTGGGCTCCTTGGTGTGGACCTTGTAGAATGATTGCTCCTGTTATCGAAGAATTAGCAGAAGAGTTTGAAGGTAAAGCAAATATCTGTAAAGTAAATACAGATGAGCAACAAGAATTAAGTACAAAATTTGGTGTAAGATCTATACCAACAATCGTTTTTATGAAAGATGGTGAAGTAGTTGATACTATGGTTGGTGCTTCTTCTAAACAAGCTTTTGCTGATAAAATCAATAGCTTATTATAATATTTAATTACGATTAAAAATATAAAAGGGATTTTAGAGTTTGACTCTAAAGTCCCTTTTTTTATATCTATACATTACACTAGGAGTCAGTATGTTTGAAATGGGTGCAAATTTACAAGGTGATAGCTGGGAAACAAAAAAACTAAAAGATCCAAAAAAAAGTTTCTCAAAAATAACAAAAAATGAACATCAGTTAGTTTTTACTTTTGAAAAAAGACGAGGAAAACCAGTTACTTTAGTAGGGCGTTTTTTCATGAGTGATAAAGAGAAAAAAGAGGTCCTCAAACTTCTAAAATCAAAGCTTGGCTGTGGTGGAACTGTAAAAGATGAATGGCTAGAGATACAAGGTGATAAAAAAGAAAAAATTATCGAAACTTTGGAATCAGATGGCTGGAAATTTAGAAAGAAATAATTATGCAAAATATATATGATGAAGTTAATAGTCTAGATAAAAGATGCTATAGTAAATATCATTTAAGTGAAGATATTTTGATGGAACATGCAAGTATGAGTATGGCTCAATTTATAGAACAAAATTTTCCCAAAAATAAAAAGATATTGATAGTCTGTGGTGCTGGAAATAATGGAGCAGATGGTATTGCAATGGCTCGTTTACTTTATAAAAAATATAAAATATCTTTATACATTCCTACTGACATGAAAACAGAAATAGGACAAATTCAACTACAAAGAGTAAAAGCTCTCAATATAAAACTAAGTTCAAAAATATCAAAATGTGATGTAGTAGTTGATTGTTTGTTCGGTTCTGGACTTAACAGAGATTTATCGGATGAGGTAATTGCTATACTTGATACTCTGAATGCTCTTGATGCCTATAAAATAGCTTGCGATGTTCCTAGTGGCATAAACTATTTGGGTCAAGTTGCCTCAACGGCTTTTTATGCAGATACCACAATTACTATGGGAGCTTTGAAAAAATCTCTTTTTACAGATTGCGCAAAAGAATATATAGGAAAAATAGTTGTAGCTAACCTTGGGGTACAAAGAAAACTGTACGAAAAAAAAACAGATACATTCTTATTGGATAAAAAAGATTTAAAACTCCCATTTCGTGATAACAAAATATCAAATAAAGGCACTTTTGGACATTTAAGTGTAGTCCTCGGCGAAAAAAAAGGAGCAGGGTTATTGTGTGCTGATGCAGGTTTTGGTTTTGGCTGTGGGTTAATTACAGTTATTTCAAAAGAGAATAAAAAAGTACCAAACTACATTATGCAAAGTGAAAAAATACCAAATAATACAACAGCACTTTGTATAGGTATGGGGTTAGGAAAAGAGTATGATAATAAATTGTTAGATAATAATATACCCAAAGTAATAGACGCTGACCTTTTTTATGATACTAATATTCTCGAAGTTTTAGAACAAAAGAATATTGTACTTACCCCACATCCAAAAGAGTTTTGTTCTCTTTTAAAACTTACTAAACTAGCAGATATTTCAATAGAAAAGTTACAGAATAATAGATTTAAATATGTGAAACTTTTTAGTAAAAAATACCCCAAAGTAGTTCTTCTTTTAAAAGGAACAAATGTTTTAATCTCATTAGATAAAAATATTTATGTAAATCCCTTTGGAAGTGCTGTTTTAAGTAAAGGTGGGAGTGGCGATGTTTTATGTGGGCTTATTGGTTCTCTTTTAGCTCAAGGATATAATCCTCTAAGTGCAACAATAAATGGAAGCTTAGCACATACTTTAGCAGCGTCAAATTATGCACAAAATAATTATTCTATGACACCTCTAGATTTAGTTAGAGAGATTAAAAAACTATAAAGATAATTTCGATAACATACATCAATTTTATACATAGAATACAAAAAATTTAAAAGGAAATATACTAATATGAACGATACTATTTTAAAAGTAGGAAACTACGAATTTAACTCAAGACTTATTGTGGGAAGTGGAAAATATGATTCATTTCAAACAACAAAAGATGCAACAATAGCTAGTGGCAGTGAACTAATAACTGTAGCTATAAGAAGAGTAAATATTACAAATCCAAATGAAGAAAATCTTCTTGACTATTTTAAAGATACAAATATCAAACTTTTACCAAATAGTGCAGGATGTTTTACAGCAGATGAAGCTATTACAACTTTTAGACTAATGAGAGAAGCTACAGGGATAGATCTTATTAAACTTGAAGTTATTGGTGATGCAGCAAAAACTTTATATCCAGATGTAATAGAAACAATAAAAGCTTGTGAAATTCTCAAAAAAGAAGGTTTTACTATTATGGCATACACAAGTGATGATCCAATTGTCGCAAAAAAACTTGAAGATGCAGGAGCTGATGCTATTATGCCTTTAGCAGCACCTATTGGGTCTGGTTTAGGGATCCAAAATCCATATAATATTGCGTTTATTAAAGATGCTGTTCGTGTTCCAGTTATAGTTGATGCAGGATTAGGGTGTGCTTCAGATGCAGCAGCTGCAATGGAACTTGGTGCAGAAGGTATTTTAGCAAATACAGCGATTGCACAAGCCCAAAATCCAATGATGATGGCAGAAGCTTTTAAACATGCAGTAATTGCAGGAAGAATGGGATATAAGGCAGGAAGAATTGCTAAAAAGCCATATGCAACTGCTAGTTCTCCTATTGATGGATTAATTCAATTTTAAAACTTAAAAAGGTGATAAACCCCTTGTTTATCATCTTCTTAAAGAATTTTTGAAATTCTTTTTAAAAACTATTGACATTTTTATTTTTTTTTATTATAATTCCACCCACATTGAGACACAGTCTTATGTTTAAGTTCGGAGTGTAGCGCAGTCTGGTTAGCGCACCTGGTTTGGGACCAGGGGGCCGGAGGTTCGAATCCTCTCACTCCGACCATGTTATTTAAAATTATATTTTATAAAATTCTGATGGTAGGATTAGCTCAGTCGGTTAGAGCGTCTGGTTGTGGTTCAGAAGGTCGTGGGTTCGATTCCCATATCTTACCCCATAGTTTCTTTATAAAAATGCTTCCTTAGCTCAGCTGGATAGAGCAACGCCCTTCTAAGGCGTAGGTCACACGTTCGAATCGTGTAGGGAGTACCATTGTTTAACATTAATTAACTACATCTATATGCGGATGTGGTGAAATTGGTATACACGCCAGACTTAGGATCTGGTGCTTTACGGCGTGGAGGTTCAAGTCCTCTCATCCGCACCATAATGTAGTTACTTAATGTTAAACTTCAATTAGCCCCTTGGTTAGGGGCTTTTTTTATGCCTGAAAACTTTTTCTTTCAATTTTCTTTTTTCTTACCATCTGAATAAAACTAATTTAGCACTCTAAGCTTATGAGTGTCAATAACTTGATAAAATTATAATAAAATTATAATAAAATTTAGGAGATAATAATTGGAACAAGTTAAAACAGTATTTTTTTTGACATTACTTTCCGTTGTATTTGTAACAGTAGGATTTATGTTGGCAGGTAGTAGTGGGGCTACTATTGCCTTATTAGTTGTAGGTGGTATGAACTTTTATGCTTATTATTACTCTGATAAACAAGTCTTAAAACATTACGACGCGCAAGAGTTACCTACAAATCATTATATTTATAAAATAGTATTAAGACTTATTAATAAAGCTAATATTCCCATGCCAAAAGTATATATTATTAATGATAATACTCCAAATGCTTTTGCGACAGGAAGGAATCCTGAAAATGCAGCTGTTGCAGTTACGAGTGGATTATTAGATATATTAGATGAAAAAGAGATTGAGGGCGTTATTGCACATGAGTTATCACATGTTAAACACTATGATATATTAATAGGTACTATTGCTGCAACTGTAGCTGGGGCAATTGCATGGGTAGCAAATATAATGCAGTTTAGTTCACTATTTGGTGGAGGAAATAGAAATGTACATCCAATTGTAACAATAGCATTAGCAATCATTTTACCAATAGCAGCTTCTATAGTTCAAATGAGTGTTAGTAGAAGTAGAGAATATATGGCGGATGAGGGTGCTGCTAGATTAACTGGAGATCCATCTTATTTACAATCCGCATTATCAAAACTAGAATCATATGCTAAAAGAGGTAACTTAAACCATGCTACACCTGAAACGGCACATATGTTTATCATCAATCCCTTTAGTGGAAAAGATATAAAATTTGGTGATTTGTTTAGAACACATCCTAGTACAGAAGATAGAATAGCAAGGCTTGAAGAGTTAAAATTTGAGATGAGATAAAAATAGTATTTAAATGAAAGGTAATGATTTGATTTCTTGGTGGAGCCGTCGAGAATTGAACTCGAGTCTTAAAACAGATTAGATTAGCGTCTACATGTTTAGATAAAGTTGATCAGATGTCTCTTTAGAGTAGCTCAAACTTCCAAGGCTACTAAAAAGATAAGATTTTAAATGTCTCAATTTGTTCAAATCAATTCCAAATCGATAAGCTATCTAGGGGTGAGTCTCCAAAGTCTCTACCCAATTAAGGGGAGTCTTTTATCTATGCAGCTTTTGCTACAGCAGGAGAATAATTAGTATTATTTGCGTTTAAAAAATTGTGAATCTTATAAGGGTGATTCAAGCCCACATGCAACTAATCCGCACTGCTCCAATCGATACCATGTCGACCCCGTGTGAAATAGAAGCGAATTATAGCGAAACTTTTGTATAATATCAAATGAAAATTTTAGATATAGATAATCAACACACATGGCACCCTTATAATTCACTGCCTTCAAAGAGTACAATACTTCCAGTAAAGAGTACAGATAAACAAACTATCTTTTTAGAAGATGGAACAGAACTCGTAGATGCGATGAGTTCATGGTGGAGTGCAATTCATGGATACAACCACCCTACACTTATTAAAGCACTAGAAACACAAGCAAATATCATGCCACATGTGATGTTTGGAGGTCTGACTCACGAGCCAGCTACAAGCCTTTGTGAAAAGATAGCAAAACTTACAAATCTCCCTAGTGTATTTTTAGCTGATAGTGGAAGCGTATCTGTAGAGGTAGCTCTGAAAACTGCTATTTTGTATAATAAAGCAAAAGGGAAAAATGTATCAAAATTTATCGCTTTAGAAAATGCTTATCATGGTGATACATTAGGTTGTATGGGTGTATGTGATCCACAAAATAGTATGCACTCTTTATATGGTGATTATCTTCCTCAAAATATATTTACTTCTGTTGAAAACTTAGGTGAAACAATAGAAAAATATAAAGATGAAATAGCTGGAGTTATTTTAGAGCCAATAGTTCAAGGTGCAGGTGGTATGAAAGTTCACAGCCCTGAGTACTTAAAAATAGCAAGAGAACTTTGTACGAAATATGATATACCTCTTATAGTTGATGAGATTGCTACTGGGTTTGGTCATACTGGACTTATGTGGGGTTGTGACCATGCGAATATCACTCCAGATATCATGTGTATGGGAAAAGGTCTCACTGGTGGTATGATGAGTATGGCTGCCATGGCTACATCAAAAAACATTAGTGATACTATTTCTAATAGTGACATAGGTGTTATTATGCATGGACCTACTTTTATGGGTAATGCTTTGGCCTGCAGTGTTGCAAATGCTAGTTTAGATTTACTTGTAAATTCTAACTGGAAAGAGAAAGTAAACAGTATAGAGTCTATTTTTTCTAAAGAATTCGAGTCTTTAAAAGATTTAGAAATAGTTGCTGATGTACGAAATATAGGAGCTATTGGAGTTGTAGAACTAAAAGATGCTTCACATGCACAAACAGTGCAAGACTTTTGTGTAGAAAATGGTGTATGGATACGACCATTTGGAAAACTAGTTTATAGTATAGTTTCTTATAATATCACTGATATTGAACTGCATAAAATCACTTCAACAATAAAAGAAGCTATAAAAAGTTTATAGTTTCTTTTGTGATAAGATAATGGTTTTTAACTCCTCTATCTCATCTCTGAGTTTTTTTATCTCATCTTTTGTATTGTCATCATTTGTGTGTATTTCACTAATAAGTTCAGAGTTGTCTAAATCTTTTATCTCATTCATAGCATCAACCACAATCGCAATAATCAAATTTATCATGATAAAAGTCACAATAAATATAAATGGTACAAAAAATACCCAAGCATAAGGATGCACTTCCATGATAGGACGAACTATTCCCATTGACCAAGACTCTAAAGTCATAATTTGAAATAATGTATAAAAAGACTCTCCTAAAGTTCCAAACCATTGAGGAAAACTCTCTCCAAAAAGATGTACAGACATAATGGCAAAGATATAAAAAAGAAGAGTTAATAATCCTGCAATAGATATCATCCCAGGTATTACGCTTACAAGTGCTATTACTATTTTTCTCATTTGAGGCACAACTGTAATCAATCTAAATAATCGCAATACCCTTAAAATTCGAAGTATCTCAAAACCAGCACTTGAAGGTATTAATGAGATAGCAACAATAAAAAAGTCAAACAAACTCCATCCATCTTTAAAAAATGAGATTCTATGGACATAGATACGCATCATAATTTCAATTGTAAATATAGTGATTACAGCTTTATCAAAAGTAGTTATTATAGAACCATACACACTCATAATATCTTTTGATGTTTCTAAACCCATTGAGATACCATTGAGTATAATAACAGCTATGATAAAGTTTTGGAAAATTTTGCTTTGGATTATTATTTTTGTTTGATTGTACATGATTAGTTTTTTATAAAGAAATTAAAATTTTACAGTTAAAACTAGATTTTAGTCTAGTTTTAATACCGCCATAAATGCTTCTTGTGGTACATTTACTTTACCAATAGATTTCATTCTTTTTTTACCAGCTTTTTGTTTTTCAAGAAGTTTTCTTTTTCTTGTAATATCTCCACCATAACATTTTGCAGTTACATTTTTACCTGTAGATTTTACAGTTTCTCTTGCGATGATATCTTTCCCAATACTTGCTTGAATAGCTACTTCAAAAAGTTGTCTAGGAATGAGTTCTTTTAATTGTTTAACAAAAACTCTACCTCTAGCTTGTGCTTTTTCCTCTGGGACAATAATACTCAATGCATCTACAGCTTCACCAGCTACTAAAACATCTAGTTTTTTAAGGTTACCAGGTCTAAATCCTGTCACTTCATAATCAAAAGATGCATACCCTTTTGTAGTTGATTTTAATTTATCATAAAAATCCATAACAATTTCATTCATAGGGATATCATATTCTAATAATACTCTTTGATTAATATAATCCATCTTTTTTTGAATACCTCGTCTGTTATTAAGAAGTGTTATAACATTTCCTAAAAACTCATCAGGTACAAAAACTGTAGCTTTTACATAAGGTTCGTATATAGTTTCTATATGATTTACTGGTGGTAATTCATAAGGATTTTGTATCATCAGTTCTTCACCTGAAGTTGTAAGTACTTTATACACAACAGTTGGGGCAGTTGCAATAAGGTCAAGATTAAACTCTCTCTCAAGTCTTTCTTTTATAACTTCCATATGTAACATACCTAAGAATCCTGTTCTAAAACCACTTCCAAGTGCTGCTGAACTCTCTGGTTCAAAACTAATAGAACTATCATTTAACTGTAGTCTTTCTAAGGCATCTCTTAAATCTTCAAATTTATCTGTATCTATGGGATAAAGTCCTGCAAATACGAATGGTTTAGCAGGTTCAAATCCATCAATTATTTCAGGTGTAGGATTTTTTGCATCTGTCATAGTATCACCAACAACAATACTTTCTGTTGTTTTAAGACCTAAAATAACGATACCAATTTCACCAGTTTGAATCTCATTTGTTTTTTGTTTTTTTAATGGATGAGGATACATAAGGTCAAGAACTTTATGTTCTACTTTTGTATTCATCATTTTTAAAAGTTGCCCTTTTTTAATGCTTCCATCATATACTCTTACAAGAGCCAAAGCACCAAGATAGTTATCAAACCAAGAATCATAAATCAATGCTTTTGTAGGAGCATTTTCATCCCCTGATGGTGCTGGAATTGTATCAACTATACTATCAATTAAATCTTTTACTCCTACGCCTGTCTTGGCTGAGATAAGATTATGTTCAGTACAATCAAGTCCAATAGCTTCTTCTGTTTCTTCTAAAACACGAAGAGGATCAGCTGATGGTAAATCAATTTTATTTACAACAGGCATAAGTGTAAGATCATTTTCCATTGCAATGTAAACATTTGCAATCGTTTGAGCTTCCACCCCTTGAGTAGAATCAACAATAAGTAAAGCCCCCTCAGAAGAAGCCAAAGATCTACTTACCTCATAAGAGAAATCAACATGGCCTGGAGTATCAATAAGATTTAAAATATAGTGTTCACCGTCCTTTACATAGTCAAGTCTTACAGACTGTGCTTTAATGGTGATACCTCTTTCTTGTTCGATATCCATAGTATCCATAACTTGTGCTGACATATCTCTATCTGCAACACTACCACACTCTTGTATGATTCTATCTGCTAATGTACTTTTCCCATGATCAATATGGGCAATGATACTAAAATTTCTGATTTTACTTTGCAATTTATGTTTCCTCATTATCTAATAAGCTTTTATATATTATTGCGATTATATCCATATTTCCTTTATATATGTTTTATATTAAAATCTGATTATAAAAACAGCTCCTTTGTCATATTTATATATGAGTTCACCTTTTAATTGTTGCTTTGCAATTGAGTTAATAAGTTTTAATCCTAATGTTTTTGTTTTATAAACATCTATATGAGATGGTACTCCTATACCATTGTCTTTGATACAGAGTTCATAACGATTATTGTTTTTTGTAACTTTAATGGAAAGTGTAGGCTTAGTATGATTTAAAAAAGCATATTTAAATGAGTTTGTAACAATTTCATTTACAATCAATGCACAAGGTAAAACCGTTTCAATATTACAATAAATCTCATCAATGTTAAAGTTTATTTTGACTTTATTTGTATATGTTTTTGCTATATCTAAAACTAAATTTTCAATGTAGTCTTTGACTAAAATATGGTTCAAATTTTTAGATTCGTAAAGCTTTCTATGCAATAACTCCATAGTATAAATACGCTCTTGTATATCTTTTAAGATTTTTTTTGTGTTAGTATCTTCAACTTTATGTTGCTGTAGTTTTATTAGACTAATAGTCAATGCTAAATTATTTTTAACACGATGATGAATCTCTTTTAAAAGTATCTCTTTCTCTTCTATAGAGTTTTGCAAAGCTTTTAAGAGATGTTTAAATATAAAAAAACCAACAAATATAGCACAAATAAGTGCAATTATTGAAGCTGGAAATATTTTCCAAAATATCGAATCTTTGTACTTATCAAAGTTTTCTTGATACGCAGTCGTTATCAAAATAAAATAGTAACGATCATTTTGATTTATAATATTTACCCAAGTAAGTGTGTCTTTATTATTAAGTTTATGCGAAATAGGAGCTTTGTTAGAGTTTTGAATTATCTCTTTTGGAGATAATGAGGCTGTATATATTCTTTTTACATTTGAGATATTACTTATAATATATTTTTGTTTACGCTCTATCTCATTTTCTTCGTATAAAGGGGTATTGTCATTTTGATATTTTTTATTGAGCCATATAAGATAACTTGTGCCTTTGTGTATTTGTGAAGTTAATGCAAAGGATTTTTGTATATTTTGTTTTATATCTTTCTCAAAAGTGGAATGGTTTTTATTAAAGATAGAAGAGTGACATGAAATTTTTGAAAGCATACTCTTTTTTGATGATTGTGTATAGAAAATATTGTGATAATCTCTTTTATTAAAGTTGTTATCATCTTTATATTTTTTTTCCCATGTATTTAAAATAATAGTATCAGAATATGGAATATAAACTTTTTGACACATTTTTGGTAAAGGTTTATTTTTCACAATATCTAGTTCTATTTTATGTTTTGTTTCACTTATTTCAAGTTTACTTTGCATCTGTATTGATTTTCCTGCTAACAATACTTGCTCCTTAGTTAACTTTATCATCTGTTCTAGTTTGTTTTGAGCTGATTGATGCTGTTCTAATTGCATTTGAGGGATGATAAGTAAAAAAAGAATCGTTAGAAGTAAAAGTCCTAATAAAAAAAATGAAAGAAAAATTTTTATGTTTAACGAATAGTTAGTGATCTTTAAAAGCTTAGACATCAGACTCTACAGTAGTGAGTTTATATCCCTCTTCATATATGTTTTCAAATGGATTAGTCCCTATTTTGAGTCGTAATCTATAAAAAAGTGTTCTCATTTTTCCCATATCATATATAGGTTCTCTCCAAATAAAGGTACTGATTCTATGAAAAGGGACAATTTGACCTGGTTTTTCTGTCATGATTTCAAAAAGTTTTTTTTCATTTTTTGTAAGTTGGATCTGTTTATTGTCTTGATATAAAACTCCTGTAGTTCTATTAAATATCAATGTTTTGGATACTTGTACAAATTGATTTTCTTCATCAATCAAACTTGATTTATTTTCAAAAAAATATTTATGTTTATGTAAAGCAGTTGTAATAGCAACTTTTAAATCAGCATCTTGACATGGTTTGATGAGGTAACCATACGGTTCACACTCTAAGGTTTCTTTCATAGTTTTGTCATCATGATATGAAGTGAGAAATATAATAGGTATATTAAATCTTTTCCATATTTGCGTTGCTGCTTCAATTCCAGAAATAGAGTTTTTAAGATTTATATCCATTAAAACTATATCAGGATGATGTATTTTTGCGTGTTCTATTGCATCTTGCCCCGTTGTTTCTATTCCACTTACATTATAGTCCATCTCTTGTAAGCTTAATTCTATTGCCATAGCAAGAATGATTTCATCCTCTACAATTAATATATCAACCTCTTTTGATAAAACTTTTATTAACTTACACAAGTATTTTCCTTTTGTGATTATTCTGTGATGAATTTTTGTTATGATACTGATAATCAATTTAAACATAGTTTAAAAAAATACAAATGTGATTATTTTGTGATTTTATATGATTATAATTCTCATTATTAAATTAAAAGGACTAAAATGAAGAATAAATTATTATTTTCTTTATCATTAGCTGCAAGTATAGCAGTTAATGCAACATCAAATGAAGTGGAACGACTAGATTCAATAGAAGTAAATGACACTGCATTTCAAGAACAGGTAAAAAGTATTACTGCACTTACTTTAGAAAATCAACAAGCAAGTGATGTAAAAGATATTTTAAAATCAATGCCAAGTGTTATAGTAGACGGAAACTCAAGATATGCACAAAAAGTTTATGTTCGAGGTTTAGAGGATAAATTTTCTAATATTAGTGTAGATGGTGCACAATTAACTGGACAATTATTTCACCATTCGGGAGATCAAACTATTGATGCTGAGATGTTAAAGATTAGCTCTATTGAACTTGGTGCAACTTCAGCTTTAAGTGGTGCGGGTGTTGTAAATGGTTCTTTTAAATATGAAACAAAAGACCCAAGCGATTTTTTAAAAAATGGAGAAAAAGTTGGTGGAAAAATAACAGCAGGATACCAAAGTGCCTATGAGAGAAAAATGTCAAGTGTAGCTGTTTTTGCAAAAATAAATGACAAGCTAGAATTTTTAGGAATGGGAAATATCTCAAAAGATGGTGATCTTCATATCCCAAATAAGCCTGATGTTAGATCAAAGAGTAGTAAACTTCAAAGTGGTTTGGGAAAAATTGTATTTAAACCAAATGATTATAATACAATTAAATTTTCTTATAACAAATACCAAGATGGTGGAAATAGAAATATTTCAGGGGAAAAGCCAGGAAGTAATGATGAATCATATTCATATAATGAAATTGTAAGAGACACTTATACTTTAAACTATGAATATAACCCTAATAATGATTTGATTCAGTTAGAAACAAAAATATTCTCAAACTCTCAAAAACTTAATAGAGATTCCTTTGTAGATTATTACAACATAAGTGGTACAAGAACTAAAGATGGTGATATGCTTCAACCAAATAGAGAGTATGAAAATAAAGCAATCGGGTTTGATATTCGAAATAGATCTATAATTGGTAATCATATTTTAACATATGGTATTGATAATACAAGAGAAGAGCAGTCTAAAGATGCAGATGATGTTGCAAGATATCTTACTGGTTCAAAAGCAGGGACAACTGAAAAATCTTCTGTAGATGGAAAAGGAAAGGTGAATGCTTATGGTGCTTATATTGAAGATGAAATTGATTTAGATAGATTAATTGTAAATATAGGTGCTAGATATGATGTGCATAAAATGGGAGGTTTTTATGATGGAACATATAAACAATTCTCACCAAAGTTTAAAGCATCATATCAAGTAAATGAAAAACTAAGTATGAGAGTAGGGTATGGTAAAATATTTAAAGGACCATCTTTAGGTGAAACATTGACTTTAAGTGATTCTCTTGTTCAAAATACCAATACAAAAGCACAAACAGGAGATAACTATGAAATTGGTATAGATTATGATTTATCATCAAATCTAAATGCAGATAATTCAAAAATCGGATTTACAGCATATACATACAATTTAGATAACTATATGCATCCAACAAAAAATGCTGCTTTGGAAAATCAATCTGATATGTCTATTTGGGGAATTGAAACAGCATTTAACTATGCAAAAGATGCTTTCTCTATTAATCTAAGTCATACATATACTGATGGAACTGAAACAAATATTGAAACAAAAGAGGAAAGTGAACCAAAAACTGCAAAAATTCATATTTTTAAAATAAATACTAACTATGAAGTTAATGAACAATTATCATTAAACTATAACGCTGAATTAGTTCCAGGTAATAATTATAAATATAGCCCAACTCAAGATGTCCAAAGAAAAGGATATGGAGCACATAACATTTCTGCATCATATAAATTAGCGTCTTTAGAAGGAGCGAAAATTAACTTTGGTGTTGATAATATTTTTAATAAACAATATACAAAACATACAGCTTTTGGAACATATTTTGGAGATAATGAATATGAATCAGAAGAGGTTGGAAGAAATGTTAAAATTAAATTGTCATATAGATTCTAATAATGGCTAAAAAGAAAAAAAGTATCGACCAATGGATGAGGTCTCTTCATAGAGACCTTGGGTATTTTACAATTGGATTGACTCTTATTTATGCACTCAGTGGAATAGTTTTATCTGTACGAGGTTTGGGATGGTTCAAACAAGAAACACATACTCAAATAGTAATGTCTTCAAATATTAGTAAAGAAACTTTTAACAAAAAATTTATAGAAGAGATTAAAAAAGGTAATTTATCCTTAGTATTTCAAAAGAAGATGTATCCAAAAATAGAGAAAAGATTACGATTGAAATTAGAAGAGGAAACTTTAAATACAAGCATTTTTACTGCTTGGAGAGCATTAAAAGTAACATATAATTCAGACAATGGTATAACCGATGTTGTGTATAAAGATTATCCTAAAGCTGTAAAAATATTTCTTGATGCACATAAAGCCTCCCATGAAAGTGCATGGTTTTATTTAGCTATGTTTTATTCTGTTGTATTAAGTTTTTTTGCAATATCCGCAATGTTTATGGTTAAAGGGAAATATGGATTTAAAAAACGAGGTGTTTATCTAATGTTAGCTGGAATTGTAGTAGTTATTGCTTTCTTACTAATATCGTAAGTTGATATATCACAAATTCAATTTTTAAAATTGAATTTGTTTTATTTAAAAATAATAAATTATTTTTCTATTGTTGCTGTAACTCTTCTATTTTTTTGCATATTTTCAGCTGAATTATTTTCAACTAATGGTTTTGTTTCACCATAACCAATAGCAGTAATTCTTTCTTGGGCAATCCCCATAGATACTAATTGTGCTTTTGTACTATCAGCTCTTTTTTGTGATAAACTTAGGTTATATTTTGCATTTCCTACTGAATCTGTATGTGCTTCTAAAATAACTTTTGCTGTTGGAACTTGTTCTAAATAAGTAACAAACTTTTCAAATTTTGCAAGATCACTACTTTTGATTTTTGCACTATTTGTTTCGAAAACAATTCCTAGATTTGCAGGTGCTGGTACAGCTACAATTGGACAACCTTTTTCATTTACAGCTTCCCCCTCAGGTGTTGATAAACAGTTATCCATAGAGTCAACAACACCGTCGTTGTCACTATCTATTTCACATCCATTTACATCAACTACAACACCAGCTTTAGTTGTAGGGCATTGGTCTATTGAATCAACAACACCGTCATTGTCACTATCTATCTCTTCAACTTGTTGTTGTGTTTTTTCACCAAAAGGGATCGCTAGTCCTAAAAGTGTAACAATATTTTTATCTCCATCAAATTTTAACTGATGTCTTACATCTAATTTCAAAGCCATGTTATTTGCAAATGTATAAGCAGCACCTACACCATAGTTGAAAAATGGATCAGATTCATTTCCCTGTCTTTGATTTGAGATATATTCAAACCCTAAACCTGCTAATGCTGATAATTTAAATGAATCATTGATTTTATAGTCTTTTACTGCATTATAAAAAATTTGTGTAATTTTTGTATCTCCACCATTATTTTCATAATCAGCATCACCTGATTGTAATAAACCTACCTCTAATGCACTGAACATAGAATCTTCATTTAATATTCGAGAAGCTCCTATCCCTACCACCGCATGATTTTCAATATCGACATGATCTTTTGTATTTACATATCCAATCATTGGTGTAATTTGATAAGTGTTACCTGCTAATAATGCCGTTGCTACTAGTGATGAAAATATAATTTTTTTCATTTTTTTCCTTTTAAATTGTTTACTTATATAAATATACTTTGAATTGATTCGTTTGTATAAATTCTTTTAATTGTTTTTGCAGTAATTTCCGACGCTGTTAAAACAGAAATTTTATCATGTGGTTGAGATAATGGAATTGTATCAGTGATAACTAATTCATCTAAAGCACTTTTTGTAATTCGCTCAAATGCAGGACCACTTAAGACACCATGAGTACAACAGGCCATAACACTTGTAGCACCTTTTGCTTTTAACACATCTGCTGCTTTTGTTAAAGTACCAGCAGTATCAACCATATCATCTAAAATAATTACATCTCTACCTGTAACATCCCCAATGATATTCATCACTTCACTTACATTTGCTTTTTCTCTTTTTTTATCAACGATTACTAAATCGTATCCTAAAGATTCTGCATAAGTTCTAGCTCGTGCAACACCACCTACATCTGGAGAAGCGATGATTGGGTTTTTAAGATTTTTTGATTTGATATATTCAACAAATAATGTTGAACCTGTAAGATGATCAACTGGAATATTAAAAAATCCTTGAATTTGTGCTGCATGTAAATCTAAAGTGATAACTCTTTGAACACCTGCTACTTGAATCATATCTGCAACTAATTTTGCTGTAATTGGAACTCTAGGAGCTGCTTTTTTATCTTGTCGAGCATATCCAAAATATGGAATAACAGCGTTAATACTACCTGCACTACTTCTTTTTAAAGCATCAACAATAATTAATAACTCCATTAAGTTATCATTTGCAGGTACACAAGTAGGTTGTACAACAAAAACATCTTTTCCTCTTACTGATTCAGCAATATTCACATTGATCTCACCATCACTAAATCTTTTTACTTCAACTTCGGCTAACTCTTTACCTAAAGAAGAAGCAACTTTTTGGGCAAACTCTGGATTTGCTGTTCCTGCCACAAGTATATAGTCATTCATCACATTACCTTTTTAAATATTATAGTACGCAGATTATATCAAAATATCTCTTTAATTCTCAAAATAACAAAGCCTATATGTATTATAAGCTAGCTTTGGCTAAAATTAGAATAAATTATCAAATATGGAGTTCATTTATATGAAATTTAACGCAACAAAAACAAACGAAGCAAATGCAGTTGTTACTGCAACAGTAGAAGCAAATGCAATTGCAACAAACTTAGACAAGTTAGCTAAAGAAGCTGCAAAAACAATGGATGTTCAAGGTTTTAGAAAAGGTAAAGTTCCAGTAGCAGTAGTAAAAAGTAGATATGCTGATAAGTTAACTCAAGATGCTGAGGGTGAAGCAATCAGAGCAATTTTAACTGATGCTTTAAAAGAACTAGAGATCTCTAATACTGACTTAATCGGTGAGCCTGCTATTACAAAATTTGATAAGCAAGAAAATGGTGATATCGAAATTGCAATTGAATTATCTTGTAGACCAAATGTTGATTTAGGTGATTATAAATCATTATTACCAGAAATTGAAGCTACTGAAGTTACTGATGCTGAAGTTGAAGAAAGAATCAACACAATGGCAGGACAAAATGCTCCATTAGAAAAAATCAAAAGAAAAAGAATGGTAAGAGAAGGTGACTTCGCTGTTATCGATTTTGAAGGTTTCAAAGATGGTGTTGCATTTGAAGGTGGAAAAGCTGAAGGTCATACTTTAGAGATTGGTTCAGGTTCATTTATCCCAGGATTTGAAGATCAAGTAATTGGTATGAAATATGAAGAGCAAAAAGATATCACTGTTACATTCCCAGAGCAGTACCAAGCAGCAGATTTGGCTGGTGCAGAAGTTGTATTCAAAGTAACATTACACGAGATTCAAGAAAAAGCTGCTCCAGTTATTGATGATGAATTTGCTGCAAAAGTTTTAGGAAATGAAGAGAACCCAACAGTTGATTTATTAAAAGAAAAAATTAAAGAACAAATCACTTTAGAAAAAAACTCTAAATACTACAACGAAGATTTAAAACCTAAATATTTAGAAACTTTAGTTGAAAAAATCTCTTTTGAAGTACCAACATCAGTTTTAGAGCAAGAGATTTCTCAACTTTTAAATAACCAAGTACGAACAATGTCTGAAGATGAGTTAAACGCATTAAAAGAAGATCAAGCTAAAATCGAAAAAATGAGAGAAGAAGCTAAACCAGAAGCTACAAATAGTGTAAAAGCTACATTTATTGTTGATGCGTTAGCTAAAGCTGAGGGTGTAACAGTTGAAGATCAAGAAGTAACTCAAACATTATACTACGAAGCGATGATGCAAGGTCAAGATGGTCAAGCACTTATCAAACAATACGAAGAAGCAGGTTACCTACCAGCAATCAAAATGTCAATGATTGAGCAAAAAGTTATCACTAAATTATTAGACGAAAAAGCAGGAAAATAATGTCTTATATTCCAGTAGTTGTTGAACAAACAGGAAGAGGAGAGAGAAGTTACGACATCTACTCTCGTCTTTTAAAAGATAGAATTATTATGCTTAGTGGTGAAGTAAATGATCAAGTTGCTTCAACAGTTGTAGCTCAGCTTTTATTTTTAGAAGCTGAAGATCCTGAAAAAGATATCTACTTATATATCAACTCTCCAGGAGGAGTTGTAACTGCTGGTATGAGTATGTTTGATACAATGAACTATATCAAACCTGATATTTGTACTATTTGTATTGGGCAAGCTGCATCTATGGGAGCATTTTTATTAAGTGCTGGAACTCCAGGAAAAAGATTTGCTTTACCAAATGCTAGAATTATGATCCACCAACCATTAGGTGGGGCTCAAGGTCAGGCTACAGATATTCAGATTCAAGCTAAAGAGATTCAAAGAATGAAAGATTCTTTAAATGCACTTTTAGCAAAACATACAGGTCAAGATATAGAAAAAATCGAAGCTGATACAGAAAGAGACAACTTTATGTCTGCTAGTGAAGCTGCTGATTATGGTCTTGTTGATAAAGTAATAGATAAACACGAGTAAGAGAAAGAATTTAAAATATGGTAAGAGAAGTTATAACTTATCCAAATCCCATTTTAAGAAAAAAGTCTAAAGATGTTGAAGTTTTTGATCAAAAACTTCATACTCTTTTGGATGATATGAATGATACTATGAAACAACATGGTGGTGTTGGTTTGGCTGCTATTCAAATTGGAATTGATTTAAATGTTTTGATTATTAATATACCTTTAGATAAAGAGGGTAGTGAAGATGATGGAAAACAATTAGATGAGAATCTCATCGAAGCAATTAACCCAGTTATTACACATAAAGATGGTGAACTTGTATTTACTGAAGGGTGTTTAAGTATACCTGGGTTTCATGCTGAAGTAACAAGAGCAGAGAATATCATTGTAGAATACTTTGATAGGCAAGGGCAAAAACAAACCATGGAAGCAAATGACTTTTTAGCAATTGCTTGGCAACACGAGATGGAACATCTTTCAGGACATGTTTTCATAGAAAACCTTTCCTTTTTGAAAAGAAAAAAGTTTGAAAAAGAGTGGAAGAGATACCTCAAAGAAAATAGTAAAAAATAGGAATTAAAATGCAAAAAGAACCAATGACAGAAAATGATTATCAGATTTTAACAAATAACTTAAATGATATGAAACTTGTACAAAGACCTAAAATATTAGTTGCTATTGAAGAAGCTCGTCAGTTAGGGGATCTTAAAGAAAATGCTGAGTATCACGCTGCGAAAGAAGATCAAGCAAATATCAATAAAAGAATAGCTGAACTAGAAGATTTGATTACAAGAGTAGTTATCATTGATCCTGCGTCTTTAGCACATGATAAAATTAGTTTTGGTTCAACAGTGAAACTTATCGATGTAGATACAGAAGAAGAGATAACTTATACTATCGTATCTTCAGCTCACAGTAATCCAGAGATTGGAAATATCTCTTTTCATTCTCCATTAGCTAAACAGCTTTTAGGGAAAAGTGAAGGCGATGAATTCACAGCTCAACTTCCTGGTGGAAAAAAAGAGTTTGAGATCGAAGAAGTTTACTATGATGAAAGTAAATTATGCTAAATGTTGCAATAGTAGGGGCTAGTGGGTATACAGGTTTAGAGCTTGTAAAGATACTTGTAAATCATCCAAAATTCAATCTTACATATATAGCAAATAGTAGTGGAGATACAACTATAGATGCTTTACATCCGTGTTTAAATAAAGTTATTTCTATGGATGTAGAAAAAGCTGATGCAAAAACAATTTCTGAAGTTTCAGATTTATGTTTTCTTGCACTTCCTCATAAAACATCTATGTCTTTTGCAAAAGAGTTAATTGCCTTAGGTGTTAAAGTTGTAGATTTAAGTGCTGATTATAGACTTGAACTTGATACTTATGAAAAACACTATTGTGCGCATGAAGATAAAGAAAATTTACCATCATCAGTATATGGACTTCCAGAGTATTATGAAAATGATATCAAAAATGCAAATTTAGTAGCGAACCCAGGGTGTTATCCAACAGCTACACTTTTAGGACTTTTACCATTTGTTGAGTTTATAAAAGAAAATGACAATATCTTTGTGGATGCAAAAAGCGGTGTAAGTGGTGCAGGTAAAAAACTAAGCGACTTAACATCTTTTGTGACTGTAAATGATAATATATTTGCATACAATCCAATGAAACATAGACATATGCCAGAGATACAAGAAAAAATAAATCTTATCAAAAATAAAGAGTTTAATATAAATTTTGTACCACACCTTATACCTGTAACAAGAGGTATGTTAGTAAGTGTATACTGTACATTAAATGAAGATATTGATGCAAAAGCTATTTTAAATGAATACTATAAAGATAGTGAATTTATACGAATCAGAGAAACTCCTGTAAGTATTAAAAATACAGCAGGAACAAACTTTTGTGATATATTTGTAGAGCAAAATGGAAGTGCACTTTTCATCAATACAAGTATTGATAATCTTTTAAGAGGTGCTTCATCTCAAGCAGTTGTAAATGCAAATATTATGTCAGGGTTTGAAGCTTCAAGTGGTATAAATAAAATATCATATGTTCCATAAATAGAACTGTTTTATAAGAAAAGTACTTTTTTCTAAAGTACTTTTTAGGATCCTTTATCATGAAAAAAAAAGAACTATTTATTATCATCTATACCATTACTATACTTTTATCAGTAATGTATGCCACACAACCAATACAGCCTTTACTAGCAAAAGAATTTGATATATCTATTGTAGAGGCTTCCTCTTTTACAGCTGTTATTATGTTGTTTTTAGCAATTGCCCCTATTATTTATGGATATATTTTGGAACATGTATCTGCAAAAAAAGTTTTATTGATTGCTTCTTTTGTACTTTTTATTACAAATATTATTTTAAGTTTTTCAAATACATACGAGATGTTTTTATTTACAAGAACTACAGAAGCTGTTGTGATACCTGCAATATTAACAGCTTCGATGACTATTTTGGCAAGTGACAAAGAGAATATAAAATTTAATATGTCCATTTATGTAGCTTCAACTGTTTTTGGTGGATTGGTTGGAAGAGTTATGTCGGGATTTATTGCTACAGAATTTGGATGGAGAGCTGTTTTTATCTCTTTGTCGTTTGCTTTACTTGTTGGAATTTTATTTATCAAAAAGCTTGATTTTCAAGGTGAGTCAAATATAACAAAACCCAAGATAAAAGATATTGTAACTATTTTACAAGACAAAAGATTTGTAGTCATATATAGCTTGATGTTTATCGTGTTTTTTGTTTTTGCTGGACTTTTAAATATTTTGCCTTTTAAAATGAAAGCAGAATTTCCCGATGTATCTGAAACACAAATAGGACTATTGTATTTAGGATATGGAGTGGGTATTGTTGTTTCTCTTAATATTCATAAAATTATTAACTATTTTCAAAAAGAATTAAAAACAATATTATTTGGAATATTGATTTTTATGATCACAACTTTGTTTTTTCTTTTTTCAAATCCTTATGTAGTTTTTATGATGGTTTTTGTATTTTGTTTTGGAATGTTTACTATACATACAGTTGCAACAAGATTGGCAAATAGTTTAAAAGAGTCACAAAAAGCACTCACTTCAGGTATGTATCTTAGTTTTTATTATATTGGTGGTGCTGTAGGTTCTATCATTCCCCCTTTCATATATAGCGAATATGGATGGAATAATACTATTTATCTTTTTGTTTTTTTATTATTGATAAGTTTTTTCTTAGTTTTTTCGAATAAAAATCTTTTTAAAGCATATAATTAAGAATATTATAAAAATTGTTCCTTTTTAGTAATTATGTATTATAATAAATTATTATAAAGAGGATGTGATATGTTCTATAAACTCAAAAATTTATTATCGACACGATTATTTGATATTACAGTATTTAGTGCAATTTTATTAATAGTACTAACAGTTTTTTTAATCTCTGATGGATTAACACAGAAAAAAACAGCATTAATATTAAATGAAAAATACAATTTGTATTCACAAAAAGTTAGTAATGATATTAAAAGTCTTATTGATAGTAAAAACGAGATGACTTTAACAATAGCACTCTCTTTAGCAGAAGAAACAAGTATTAAAAATGCATTAATCACTAGCGATGATAGTAATCTACATTTAAAAAATTTCTCTAAAAAACTTTCCTCTTATACTAGTTTTAAAAATGTATGGTTTAATCTTATTGATAAAAATGGTATTGTATTAAGTAGAAGTTGGATTGATAAAAAAGGGGATTCTGTACTGAAGTCAAGACTAGATGTAAATAAAATGATAAAAAATCCATCAATTATGAGTACTATTAGTGTTGGAATATTTGATATGACTTTTAAATCTATGGTACCTATTTATCACAATAAAGAGTTTATTGGAATATTTGAAATTATTACACATTTTAATTCAATCGTGAAAAATCTTTCAGTGAATAATATTGGAGCAATTGTATTAGTTGATAAAAAATACAAAAATCAAATTACAAAACCTTTTACAAAAACTTTTTTAGAAGATTATTATATAGCAAATAAAAATGCAAATTCAAAATTATTAAAATATATAAAAACAAAAGGTATAGAAAATTTTTACAATCAAAAGATAAATTATACCATAGATGAAGAGTTTGGCAAGTTGATTACTTTTTACAATTTATTGGATATCAATAAAGAACCTATGGCAACAATTATTGCTTTTGAAGATCTTTCTCGAATAAATATGGATGATGTAGAAGCTGTCAAAACAAATATGACTTTTTATACAGTTTTATTTGTTATCTTTTTAGTTGTTTGTGGTTACTATTTAGTTGTACGAAAATATTCAAAAGATTTGACTAAAAAAGTAATAGATAGAACAAAAGAGTTAAACAATGAAAAAAGTTATATTCAAACTATTTTTGATACAAATCCAAGTATCATTGTAGTGATGAAAGATTTGGAACTTATGCGTGTAAATAAAAGTTTTTTGGATTTTTTTGGATATTTATCTTTAGAAAACTTTGCAAAAGAACATAAAACAATTTGCAGTTTTTTTGTCTCGATAAATGAATATGCATTTCCTACAAATAAAAAAATTGAAGGGAAACTTTGGTCAAGATATCTAAGTGAGAATAGAAAAAAAGATAATCTTGTAAAATTGAAACATAACAATGAGATATACTTTTTTACAATAAATTCATTATATATAAATGAGCATGAAACATTGATAACGATGCAAAATATAACAGAACTAAAACATAAAGAACAGCTTTTATACCAACAGTCCAAAATGGCATCATTAGGTGAAATGATAGCTAATATTGCACATCAGTGGCGACAGCCTTTATCGATAATCTCTACAGGTGCTACAGGTATGTTGGCAAAAAAAGAGTTTGCAATTTTAACAGATGAAGATTTTAAAAATACTTGTGAATCAATCAATACAAATGTTCAGTATCTCTCTCAAACAATTGATGACTTTAGAAATTTTATTCAAGGTGACTCCAAACCAGTTCGCTTTGATTTGAAAAATGATGTTAATGAATTTGTAAATATTGTTGATTCAAGTATCAAAAAACATCAAATTAATGTGATTTTAAACCTTATTGAAGATACCGAGATTAAAGGGTATCCAAATGAGCTAATTCAATGTTTTATCAATATTTTTAATAATTCAAAAGATGCATTAATTGAAAATAATGAGATTGATAATAGGTATATTTTTATTTCGCAAGTTATAGAAAATGAAACTATCATTTTAGAGTTTAAAGATAATGCAGGTGGAATCCCAGAAGAGATAATTAATAATATTTTTGAACCGTACTTTACTACAAAACATAAATCACAGGGAACTGGACTAGGTTTGCACATGACTTATACTTTAATAGTAAATGCAATGAAAGGTGATATATCAGTTCAAAATGTTGTGTATAAATTTAATGAAAAAATATGCAACGGAGCTAGTTTTAAAATAACAATACCTATTGATAGATAAACAATCAACAACCTCTTAGTTTGTAGTTGTTGTTTTGATGTATCGATATTCTTGTAGTTTCGTCCAATCTCTTATATGCTTTAAAAATTGTTTTTGATCTTCGTAAATCTCTTTAAAAAGTTTATTTTCATTAGCATATGATTGAAAAAGAATCTCTTTAGACTTTTTAAATTTATGTAAAACTTCATTTGGTAATGATTTTACTTGGATATTTGGATAATCTTTTTGAATTTTTTCCCACGCTTTAGCCGAAGTATTAAAGTTTTCATAATAAAGTTCATGGGAAGCTGTTTTCATAGCTATTTGTAAAATAGCTTGATAGTGTTTTGATAATTTATTAAATGCTTTTTTATTAATTAGAAATTGCATTTGATATGATGGTTTGTCCCATGAAGTATAAAAATAAGGGGTAAGTTTATGATAACCTAATTTGATATCCATACTAGGAGAAGTCCCACTAATCACATCAAGTTTCTTTTCTTTATACTTTTCATCTATTTTATGTGGAGGGATGTTTTTTATATTCGCACCATAAATAGAAAAAATGTCAGCTGTTATCCCTTGAGAATTGATTTGTAAATTTTTAAAATCATCAATATTTTTTATCTCTTTTCTAAACCATCCACCTGAGAGAGAACCTAAGTTGCCTGCTGGATAACTTAATAGGTTTAACTTATCATATACCATAGTCATATATTTTTTTCCATTGCCATAGTAAAACCAAGTATAATATTCTGTAGCTGTCATTCCAAAAGGAATACCTGTAAACCATATAGTATTTATATCGTGTTTTTTCCACTTTTGTGAAGAGGTGTATATAATGTTATATTCATTGTTTTGTACTTGCGTGAGTAGATTCGTAGGTTTGCTTAATTTCTCAAGTCCATCAACTTTGATGATGAATTTTCCGTTACTCATCTTTTTGACCATTTCTGCCATTTTAAAAGAGGTTGAAGATATGGGTGAAAGTGTGCTTGTCCAATTCATTGCCAAATTCCACTGGACAGATGTGTTTGCATTAAGTGAAGATAAATAAACTGTAAGTGTTAACAGTAAAAAATGCCGAATAAGATTCAAATCTTCTCCTTTTAAATTGATTAATTATTGTTATTGTACATGATAATTAGTTGTGTTCTGTTTAAATTTGCTATGTGCTTTATTTGATGAATTTAAATATCAAATGCTATAAATAGACTACTAACATAATTTCAACTTAATTATAATGAGTTTATAAACAATAAGTTTAGAATTATAGTAAAAAAGTTACATAAAAATAACAAATTATTATATTAATGGCTTCTTTTAAGATATATAAGCTAAAATAGTAAAAATTAAATTTAATAAAAGTATTAAAAAGGTATTTAAATGTTTGGGATGATTGGGCAAAATGATTTAGATGTAGTAGATGAGTTTTTTGATGAATTTATAGAATTTGTTATGAGTAAGCAAAATCAATTTGATTTTTCAAAAAGAACCACAAGTAAAAATGTAAACAATATGTTGGATAAGTGGTCAAAAAAAGCTTCAAAACTAGATACTCGAATGAAAGACGATATGAGAGTTATGGGGGAAATAGTTTTAACTACAGACAAAATAGAACAGGGTATTTTTAAGTGTAGAATAAATTCAGAAACTCAAAACCCGATGTTAATGACATTAAAAATAAATATGAATAAGATGTTAGATGCGACTCAATCGACAATGGATGAATTATCTAGAATATTAAATATGTATTCAAATAATGATTTTAGAGAAAAACTAACTATTAGTCCTCATATGAAAGATGATATGTTAGATGTGATGGAGAGTGTAAATAAATTAGGTGAAGCATTATCTACAAGTGCAAAAGAAAACTTTACAAACGGTAAACACCTAGAATCAAATTCAGCTACAATGACTGATTCTGTAAATAATCTAGCAGACAAAGCTAATCAACAAGCAGCTTCACTCGAGCAAACTGCTGCTGCAGTAGAAGAGATCACTAGTATCACAAGAAATAATGCTAATAATGCTGTCAAAATGTCAGAATTAGGGAAAAAAGTTCAAAGTGAAGTTTCTGACGGAATGGTTCTCGCAAACCAAACATCACAAGCGATGGATAGTATAAATGAGCAAGTAACAGCTATCAATGAAGCAATAACAATAATTGACCAAATAGCATTTCAGACAAATATTTTATCTTTAAATGCAGCAGTAGAAGCTGCAACAGCTGGTGAAGCAGGAAAAGGATTTGCTGTTGTTGCACAAGAGGTAAGAAATCTTGCTTCACGATCAGCAGAAGCTGCAAATCAAATAAAAAATTTAGTAGAAAATGCTGCAACAAAAGCAAATGAAGGTAAAAAAGTAAGCGATACAATGATTCGTGGTTATGATGCTCTGAATAAAAATACAGATGAGACAATTGAACTCATTGAAAATGTAAGTTCAGCATCAAAAGAACAGATGACAGGAATTGAGCAAATAAACGATGCTGTTACAATGCTAGATAGAGTAACTCAAGAGAATGCACATGAGGCTAATAGCGTAGCTTTAATTGCAAAAGATGTAAGCTCATTGGCTAATGATTTAGTAAATGACGCTAGTAATAAAAAATTTAATTAAAAGGGATATCAATGGAAAGAGAAACAGTACTTGATGAATATGCTTTTCTGGTAAGTGAAACAGATGCAAAAGGGATTATTAGATTTGCAAATGATGATTTTTGTAAGGTTGCTGGATATTCACTCAAAGAGCTTATGGGACAACCACATAATATGGTGCGACATAAAGATATGCCAAAAGCAGCATTTAAATCACTTTGGGAAACAGTACAACAAGGTGATATCTGGACTGGTTATGTAAAAAATGCAACAAAAGATGGTGGATACTATTGGGTTTTTGCAACGGTATTTCCATTTGAATCGTGTGATGGTACAAAAGGATATTTGTCGTGTAGAAGAAAACCAAGTAAAGAAGAAATTTCTGAACATGAAGCACTCTACAAAGAGTGGAAAAGAAGCGAATAATTATTAAGTATTAATAATTATTTTCTTTTTTTCTTTTGCTTGAAATAAAGCATCTGCAGACGACGCAATCATCTCCTCAAGATTATCTTCGAATGCAATAGTAGCTCCTACTGAGACTGTTAATTGTAATGTCATATCAACGAGTTGGAAAGTTGATTTTTCAATAACTTCTTGAATCTCTTGAAAAGTCTGATATATTTCTGCATAGGGTCTATTTTTGAATAATATACAAAATTCATCTGCACCCATTCTTGCGATCAAAGAATCTTTGTTGATATATTTAATTAAAAAATCTCCTACAGCTTTAATAGCAGCATCTCCTACATCATGCCCATAAGAGTCATTTATTATTTTAAATTTATTGATATCTAGAAGAATAACAGCTAAAAGCTCTTTTCTACTTTTTGCTCTTTGATAGATCTCTTCACCCGCATCAAAAAGATAATTTCTATTAAATAATCCAGTTAAATAATCCTTTTTTGCTTTATCTTGAGTATCTTGAAAAAGTTCTATGACTTCAAGATTATTGTTCACTCTACCAAAAAACTCTTCATCACTAAAATCTTTATATAAAAAATCATTTGCCCCATATTTTAGAAAACTCGCAACAATCTCTTTTTCACTTGTTCCTGAAAGTGCTATCACTGCAACTTCATCTTTCTTATAAGATTTTCGAAGCTTCTTAGTAAACTCTAATCCATTCATCTCTGGCATCATATAATCAACTAATATAAGTTTTATGTTAGGTCTTTGTTTAATAGTATCTAGCGCCTCTTTTGCTGAATAATTTACTATGGCTTTAAGATTATACTTGATACATAAACCTTGCATTTTTGCAGCAAATGTTTTTGAATCATCAATAACGAGTATTTCAATGTCTTCATTTAAAATAAACCGTTTAATAACTGATAGGGAATAATCAATTGCTTGACTTCCATCTTTTAAAATATAATCAATTAGATTGTTGTTTTTAAATACAGGATTTGATTTTTCTAAAATTGAACCTGTCAATAAGATAGAGGGAATATTGAATTTTTTTATAAAAGTGATGATTTCACCATTTTGTGCATCTGGCAAATTATAATCTAAAAGAGCAAGAGTAAATTTTCCTTTATGTTCCAAAACTAGGTCTGCACACTCTTTCATTGAGGCAGCTGTGTAAACAGTTAAGTTCAATTTCTCTTCAATTGAATGTTTTAAACTTTGTATGATAGTTTTACTATCGTCGACTATTAATATGTTCATGATATTCCTTTATGATGTATGATTTTACCATATTTTAGATAATAAACTAGATTATAAATATGGTAAAATAATAAGAAATTCTGCACCATAACAGTCTATATTTTTATAGTTAAAACTACTATTTTTGACTTTTATTCTCCCTTTCATCCCCTCTTCAATAAGATTGTATGTCATGTGCAGTCCTAGACCTGTTCCTTGAAACTGATGTTTTGTTGTAAAATATGGTTCAAAAACTTTGTTGATAACAGTATCTGGTATTCCTCCTGCATTATCTTTTAGTCGAATAACTACTTTTTTATTTTTCATGTAAGATTCCATAAAAAATAATCGATTTGTTTGTTTTAGTAAAGCATCTCTTGCATTATTAAAAATATTCATAAAACATTGGTTGAGTTCATTTTCATAACCATTGATCTCTATAGAATCATCTAAGTTTACTATGACAGTGATTTGGTCATTTGTAGTAGTTCCACTAATGAGTGATAAAAAGTTATTGATGACTTTAGTTAGATTAAAGTATTTTTTTGGACTGTCATTTTGAAGTAAATTTTTGAAATCATCGATCGTTTTTGAAAGATATTGTACATTTTCATTAATAGCATTACAGGTTTTATCGAAATCACTATCTTTAAGAAGTCCAAATTCTCTTTGTAGTTGCATCCCTGTTGCTGCAGTTGAAATAACTGAAAGAGGTTGCCTCCATTGATGAGCAATATTAGTAATCATTTCGCCCATTGAAGCTAGTTTTGCTTGTTCTGCCATCTGCGCTTCTTGTTTTTTTAGATTGGTTATATCTTTTTGAATTCCTACAAAGTTAATCAGTTGATTTTCTTTTGAATAAACAGGTGCAATACTTAACAGATTATAGAATAAAGTTCCATCTTTTTTATAGTTTCTTAGCTCTACTTGGATTTTTTTTCGTTTTTTAATCCCCTCTTTGATTACATTTATTTTTTTAATTTGTAGATCATCACCTTGAAGAAATTTACAATTTTTTCCTAAGACTTCCTCTTTTGTATATCCAGTAATCTTGGAGAACTCCTCATTTGCATAAAGTAACTTATTAGTACCATCTGCTGTTGTAATGAGTACACCATAATTGATATTATCAATCACCTGCTTAAAAAGACGCAGATCTTTTGTTTTTCTTATGAGTTGTTTCTCCAAAACTTTTCGTATTCGTACATCTGATTCAACTCTTTTATCTTCTTTCTCTAGAGAAATAGCAGTTAGATGTGCATAAGAAATCATTAGTTGATGTTGAAAATCATTTGGGGAATTTTGTGTATCACTATGCATAGTAAAAGTACCTAAGAGCAGATTATTCTTTGAATAAATTGGTTCAGACCAATGATATTTGAGATTGTTTGAATGTATATGTTGTAAATATTCTTTGTTTTTATCCAAAAGTAATATAGAACATTTTATATTTTTATTTCTTTTTTCAGATAATTCAACAATTTTTGATAATATTTTTTTTGTATTAAACTCATAGTGCATATATTCTAGTAGAGCATTATTGTCTTCATAAAGTAGTTGATACTGCTTAATTTGAGTAATATCTCTAGCAATTGTTATTATACCAATCAGTTTCTCTTCATTATCATATATAAGTTGTTTGGTTGTTTTAAAATAGATATCCTGTTCTTTAAATGTAAACATATCTTCACAATCAATAGGATGAGTACTTTTGAGAACATTTTGGTCATCTTTAATACATTTGTCAGCATTTTTTATGGGTAATAAATCGTAATCATTTTTACCAATAATTTCCTCTTTTTTTCTATTGAAAAACTCTAAATAAGCATTATTGCAATGGGTATATTCACCCTTCATATTTTTAATAAATACTAAATCGGTGAAGAGTTCAATATAAGTATCAATGTATTTGATATCAAATTTTTGTTTTCTCATTTATTTCTCTTTTTCTCTATTTGGCTTGATGGCTCTCCCAAGTAATAACCTTGAGCAAAATCAATATTCATCTCTTTAACCTTATCATATATTGTTTTACTTGAAACAAACTCAGCGATAGTTTTTACACCGATTCTTTGAGCAAAATCAACTATAGTTTTTGTTACAATTTGAGATTTTTCATCTTTATCAATATTTCTAATCATACTTCCATCTATTTTAAGATAATCAAAGTCTAAATTCATAAGGTACTCAAAATTGGAATACCCTGTACCAAAATCATCAATAGAGATAGTCGCTCCATAAGCTTTTACTTTCTTGATAAATTCTGAAATCTCTTGAAAATCTTCTATCCCTTCTGATTCAAGAATCTCAAATGATATATTATGTCCAAAGTTGTAAGTTTTAAATTGTTCAATAATATAATCAACAATCTCTTTATTTATCATATCTTCTTTGTTGAGATTTAAAGAAAATTTTACTCCTGTATCTCTACATATAGCAAAAGTTTTTTTCAACATAATAAGTGTGAGTTTAAAATAAAGTTTATTTTCCTTTGATATATTTAAAAAATGAAAAGGAACTATATAATCATTACAATTTGTTTTGATTCTCATGAGTGCTTCATATTTAATGATTTTATGTGTTTTACAATCAATTATAGGTTGAAATAATGGAATTATTTTATCATTTGAGATAGCATCGTTAAGTTTGTTTGTCCATGCAAGTCTATTTTCATATTCACTTAAAGATATCATATCTGTATTGTATGTCAAATAGTGTTGCTTGTCTTTTTTTGCTAGTTTTAATGCCATATCTGCATTTTGAAGTAATAGATCAGAACCAAATGCAATACCAATAGTTAAATTTATAAATATATTATTATTTTCTTCTATACTAAACTTGTATTTATCAAGTGTACAGATAATATTTGACGCAACTTTTTCAAACGCATCTAAATCTGTATTATTATGTGCAATGATTCCAAATTCATCAGCGTGTAATTTATATAGAGTTGAATTTTCTGGTAAAAGTTCTAAGAATTTTTCTTTAAATTCTAATAATATTTTATCTCCTATTGCATCTCCATACAAATTATTGATTTGTTGAAATTTATCAACATTGATTATCATCAAGAGGTAATTATCACTTTTCTCTAAATCTATTTGGAGGGATTTTCTATTTTTTAGTTTAGTAAGAGAGTCATAGTAAAATTGATACTCGATTGAATCTAGCATACCATTAAACATTTTTTGCATCGATTGAATTTCATTTATATTATCATCAACCTTAACTCTTTGGGTGATATCTGAACTTTTCTTAATGTTATTAGCTGTTTCTATAAAGTTTTGAATAGGTGATACAAGATACTTATTGAAATTTAATAGTAGAAGTACAAACACTACAACTGTAAATGAGATAATAAAAAAAAGAAAGAATTTTACGATGTCTTTAAGTGCTATTTTGAGTTCAGTTATAGGATAATTTATATTTATTACACCCAGTACATCACCCTCCTGAGCGTTGGTGTGACACTGTTTACATTGATCATTTGCAACTACTGGAAAATAGTATTTAATAAGTTCAGAATTGATGATATCTAATGATTCTTCACCTTTAAGGGATTTTTGAATACTTAGATCAGTCTCTCTTACTTTTTTATCATGCTCAATATCTCCATAAAGATTTGCAACAAGTTTACTTCTGTAGACAAATATCTCTAGTTGATCATCAACCTTATTTAGTCTTTTGATAATCTCATGAATCTCTTCCTTGTCCCAGCCTTTTTGCATCGCAGAATACATTGATTCAAAAACTAAACGACTTGTTTTTTTTGCATCTTGTTTTGCAAGGTTTATGATAACTTCCTCTTTCATATATTCGCTATAAATATATGCTACAGTTAAAGTTAGGGTAAGCATGATGATAATTATCCGAGCTGTAATCTTATTGTAAGTAGTGCTTTTCGTAGTCATGAGAGTAAACCTTTTATATAACAATATATTTATTGTTGCTTATATATCCTTAAAAATTACTTTTTGAGGATAGAAGCTTTAATCATTATAAAAAATACTTATCAATATATTATTTATATAATAGTTTTATTTAGTTATAATGAAATTATGTAAGTTAAAAGATTAAGACTATAAGGACGAAGATGAAAACACTCAAAGTGAAATTATTATTTTTGGCAATAGTGCCATTAGTTATCTCAATGATTTTATTAAGTATAATCAGTATAAATAACCTTGTAACAACAAACAAAGCATTGTTAACTGGATATGAAAATGATATGATTAACGAAAAAGAACAATTACTTAAAAACGAGATTAATACAGTAATTGGAGTAGTTCAAAGTGTACTTCAAAAGTATGAAAATAAAAATGATGCAAAAGCTGAAATTATCGAAATTTTGACAAATATTCGTTATCTTGAAAATAAAAGTGGATATTTTTTTGCTTATGAGAAAAAACAATCAGATTATTATTTTGCATTTCATGCTGTAAAACCTAAACTGAATGGAGTAAAAACAAATATTTTAGCACCAGATATCAAAGGGTTCGCATTTAGAAAAGCACTTATTGATAATGCAAAAAAGAATGAATTTGTTACTTATTATTACAAAAAACCAAACACAGAAAAAGTTTTGAAAAAAATTGCATTTTCCCAATATATTAAAGAGTTAAATTGGACTATTGTAACAGGTATGTATGTTGATGATGTGTATGAAAAAATTACACAAATGGAAAATAATGCCAATGAAAATATTGATAATACTATTTTATATAATATAATTTTAAGTATAATACTTCTTATTGTTACAATAATTTTGATTGCTGTAGTTATTAAAAAAATGTTTAATGATCCTTTAGAAAAATTTGAAGAGGGAATTATTAGTTTCTTTGACTATTTAAATAGAAAGTCTGTAAATATTCATAGGTTAGACGATTCACGAGAAGATGAACTTGGTAAAATGGCAAAAATAGTGAATGAAAATATTGTTAAAACAAGAGCAAATATAGATGAAGATAGACAAGTTATTGATAACACTATTGCTGCCTTATCAGAATTTGAGAAAGGTGACTTAAGCCAAAGAGTTCATGTCAATAGTTCAAATCCTGCACTTTTGGAATTGACAAAGCTATTAAACCAAATGGGTGAAAAGTTAGAAATAAATATTAAAAATATTTTAACTGTTTTAAATCAATATACAGCATACGATTATACAAATAAAGTTCCAACAAAAGGGATCAAAAAACATCTATTAGAATTGGCGGATGGAGTAAATGTTTTAGGTGATGCAACTACACAAATGTTAATCGAAAATAAAAAAAATGGACTAACATTAGATAAAAGTTCGTCGATTCTTTTATCGAATGTAAAGACGCTAAGTACAAATAGTAGTGAAGCAGCAGTTGCACTAGAACAAACAGCTGCGGCTTTAGAAGAAGTTACTACAAATATCTCGAGCAATACGCAAAATATTGTAGAGATGGCCCATCATGCTAACGAAGTTACAACTTCTGTAAATTCTGGACAAAAACTTGCTTCTGAAACTTCAGTTGCTATGGATGAAATCGATACAGAGGTGACTTCTATTAGTGAAGCTATTCAAATTATTGATCAAATTGCATTTCAAACAAATATTTTAAGTCTCAATGCTGCAGTTGAAGCAGCAACAGCAGGTGAAGCTGGAAAAGGATTTGCAGTAGTAGCTCAAGAGGTAAGAAATTTGGCATCAAGAAGTGCAGATGCAGCAAATGAAATTAAAGCTTTAGTTGAAAATGCAACGCAAAAAGCAAACAAGGGTAAGAAAATATCTGATGAGATGATTGATGGTTATTCTCACCTCAATGCAAGTATTTCAGAAACATTAAAAATTATTTCTGATGTTGAAAGTTCTTCGAAAGAACAGTTAGCTGGGATTGAACAAATTAATGATTCTGTAGCTGTACTTGATGGTCAAACACAGGAAAATGCTGAAATAGCTGCAAAAACAGATGAGATTGCAACGCAAACAGATAAGATTGCAAAACTTATTGTAAGTAGTACAGATAAAAAGCAATTTTTAGGTAAAGAATTAGTTAAGGTATAAAAAAAGGTTAAGAGAATCTCTTAACCTTTATAGTATTTAAATCTAAATCTCTAATAAAGACCGTATTTACCTTCTATTTTAGTTTTGTATAATACTCTAAAATTATCATCCATATCATAGAATACTTTAAAAGCCCCACCATCTTCTTTTAGATCGTTGAGTGCATCTTCTATATCCATTGGTTTATATGATTTTAAAGTCATTGGAATAATCTCATTGTCGAGCTTTTCTAACTCTTTAGCAATTGAATCTTCCTCTTGTGCTATTGCAACTTCTGTTAATTTTGTAGCATCATGTGCTTTAATTTTATCAGCGTGTCTTCTTAATATTTTACAAACTCTATCAGTTGCTATATCAATAGCAGCATGAAGATCTTTGTCTTTTTGTTTCACAACAACAGTGTCAATATTTGCAATATTTAAAACATATTCAAAAGATATCACTTTTTTACCATGTTTTTGTTCTTGAGAGATAATAGCATTAACTGATATCATATCTAAATTGTATTTTTTAAATGTTTCTATTGTACTTTCTATATGTGTTTTTAACTCATCAGTAAGTGTTACATGTCTTCCTACGATACTTGTATTCATATTGTACTCCTAGTAATTAAAGTGACTAATAAACAACTTGTGTAACTAATCAACTGTTCAAAGTTTATCATACTAAACATAAAGTTTGATTAATTATTTTTAATTTAAATTAACAAAATGCAATACAATTACTAAAATAAATAGTTTTTCACTATAATATCTTCTATAAAAGAATAAGTTTAGGAAATAGCATGGCTAAAAAAAAATCATCGATATTTGAGTGTCAACATTGTGGAGAACAAAGTGTAAAATGGCTAGGAAAATGTCCTAGTTGTGGTGGTTGGGATAGTTTTATAGAACTATCTAGTGAACAACAAGAAGTAGTAAAAAAAGTAGCCAAAGCATCAGCAGAAGCCTCAAAAGCGACACCTATAACACAAATTGAGCAAGATAATATTACGAGGTTTTCAACCCATAATGAAGAGTTTGATTTAGTTTTAGGGGGAGGGATAGTACCTGGGGGTTTAACTCTCATAGGTGGTAGTCCTGGTGTCGGAAAATCTACACTCCTTCTAAAAATTGCTGGAAACTTAGCTAAAAGTGGTAAAAAAGTACTCTATGTTTCAGGGGAAGAGAGTGCTGGTCAGATTAAAATGAGAGCTACTAGACTTAATGCAAATGAAGAAAAACTTTATTTACTTTCTGAGATTTCACTTGAAGCAATTCAAGATGAACTTTTAAGAGAAGACTATGAGATAGCTATTATTGATTCGATTCAAACTATATATAGTGACAAACTTACATCTGCACCAGGAAGTGTATCTCAAGTGCGAGAGATAACTTTTGAACTGATGAGAAAAGCAAAAGAATCAGATATTGCGATGTTTATCATTGGTCATATCACAAAAGATGGAAGCATTGCAGGTCCTAGGGTTCTAGAACATATGGTTGATACTGTATTGTATTTTGAAGGAGAGAGTTCAAAAGAGATACGGATGCTGCGTGGATTTAAAAATAGATTTGGAAGTACAAGTGAGATAGGAATCTTTGAAATGACACAGAATGGACTAGAAAGTGCCAAAGATATAAACAGACGATTTTTCGACTCCACAAAAAATCAAAGTGGAAGCTGTTTAACTGTAGCTGTTGAAGGAAGTCGAGCTTTAATACTTGAAGTGCAAGCCCTTGTAACAGAATCAACTTATCCAAATCCAAAAAGAAGTGCAACTGGGTTTGATACAAATAGATTAAATATGCTTTTAGCCCTTTTAGAGAAAAAACTAGATTTACCATTGAACTCTTATGATGTATTTATCAATATAAGTGGTGGTATCAAAGTAAAAGAGAGCTCTTGTGATTTGGCAGTTGTTGCTGCAATTATCAGTAGTTTTAGAAATCGTCCTATATCTAAAGAATCGGTTTTTATAGGTGAGGTAAGTTTAACAGGTGAGATAAAAGATGTGTATAGTATGGAAACTCGTTTAAAAGAGGTAAGTTCACAAGGTATCTCAAAAGCAATTATTGCTCAAAAACCAACTATAAAAACAAATCTTAAATGTTTTGAGGTAGATGAAGTGGTAAAAATGTTAGAACTATTTTAGTAGGTATTTAAGTTTACTTTAATTGACAAATTAAAAAAAATCATATACAATTCTAGCACTCAAAATAATTGAGTGCTAGAATAAATAACAAACTTGAGTAATATATACTCAAAAGAATAAAGGATATATTATGAATTTTCAACCATTAGGTGATAGAGTACTTTTAAAAGTACAAGAAGTAGAAACAAAAACAGCAAGTGGAATTATTATTCCAGATAATGCATCTCAAGAAAAACCAACAGTTGCAGAAGTAGTAGCGATTGGTTCAGAAGTAAAAGAGGTAGCAGTTGGAGATACAATTATATATACAAAGTTTGCAAGAAGTGCAACAGTGACAATAGATACAATAGAATATTTAGTAATGGAAACTAGTGAAATTTTAGGTAAATTTGAGGAGACAAAATAATGGCAAAAGAGATATTTTTTAGTGATGACGCAAGAAACAAACTATATAGCGGTGTAAAACAATTAGCTGATGCAGTTAAAGTTACAATGGGTCCAAGAGGAAGAAATGTATTATTACAAAAATCTTTTGGAAGTCCTACTATTACTAAAGATGGTGTTTCCGTTGCAAGAGAGATTGAATTAACTGATAGTTTAGAAAATATGGGAGCTCAACTAGTAAAAGAGGTTGCTTCAAAAACTAACGATGAAGCTGGTGACGGTACTACAACTGCTACAGTTTTAGCTGAGTCTATCTTTAGAGAAGGTTTAAGAAATGTAACAGCTGGGGCTAACCCTGTGCAACTTAAAAGAGGTATGGATAAAGCAAGTGCTTCAATTTTAGAAGAGCTAAAGGCTATGTCAAGAGTTGTAGATACAAAAGATCAAATTGCACAAGTTGCTACAATTTCTGCAAACTCTGATACTCAAATCGGTGATATGATTGCAGAAGCGATGGATAAAGTTGGTAAAGATGGTGTTATTACTGTTGAAGAAGCTAAAGGGATTGAAGATGAACTTGATGTAGTTGAGGGTATGCAGTTTGATAGAGGTTATTTATCTCCATATTTTGTAACAAATGTTGAAAAAATGACAGCAGAGATGGAAACTCCATTTATATTATTATGTGATAAAAAAATCTCTTCATTAAAAGAGTTATTACCAGTTCTTGAAGCAGTTAATCAAACTCAAAGAGCACTTTTAATTATCGCTGAAGATGTTGATGGTGAAGCATTATCAACACTTGTTGTAAATAGATTAAGAGGAAGTTTAAATATATCAGCTGTTAAAGCTCCAGGTTTTGGTGATAGAAGAAAAGCGATGTTACAAGATATTGCTGTTTTAACTGGAGCAACTGTTATCTCTGAGGAGATGGGTATGACTCTTGAAACTACTACTTTAGATATGTTAGGAACAGCTTCTAAAGTTGTTATAGATAAAGATAATACAACTATTGTAGACGGTTCAGGTGTGAAAGAGTTGGTTGATGCAAGAATTGGTCAAATCAGAAATGAGATTGAAAACACTTCAAGTGAATATGACAAAGAAAAAGCTCAAGAGAGACTTGCAAAACTTTCAGGTGGTGTTGCTGTTATTAAAGTTGGCGCTCCAACAGAAACAGAGATGAAAGAGAAAAAAGATAGAGTTGATGATGCCTTATCTGCAACAAGAGCTGCTGTTGAAGAGGGTATAGTTATAGGTGGTGGAGCTGCACTTATCAAAGCTGCTTTAAAAGTAAGTCATGATTTAGTTGGAGATGAGCAAATTGGTGCAGATATTATTATCCGTGCTGTAACAGCTCCTATGAAACAAATTGCTTCAAATGCTGGTTTTGATGCTGGTGTTGTTGTAAATGAAATTGCTAAAAATACAGATGCAAATATTGGATTTGATGCTGCAAGTGGACAATATGTAGATATGTTTGAAGCAGGTATTGTAGATCCAACTAAAGTGGAAAGAGTAGCAATGCAAAATGCTGTATCAGTAGCATCTCTACTTCTTACAACAGAAGCTACAGTGTCTGATGTACCAGCTGATAGTGTATCAGCTGCACCTATGCCAGATATGGGTGGAATGGGTGGTATGCCTGGTGGAATGGGAATGTAATTTCCCTTTTTTATACAAAACCCTTTTAAAAAAAAGGGTTTTGTACTTTTTAAATTCTTTATTGTGATATAATACCCTTAAAGGATTGATTATGTTTTATAAAATAGAAAAGAAACTTTTATTTATTATCAAATTTGCACCATCTTTGCTTATCATTCTTCTATCAATATTCACAACTTACTTTATCGAACAATCATATAATCAACAACTAAAAGATGAAATAAACTTTACTACAAATTTTTATATCAAATTGAATAACGAGCAACTTGAAGAAGATATTATAAAGGTTCAGGAATATATTGAAAATGAAGATAAAAATAGCCAAAAAAAATTGAAACTATATATTAAAGAAAGAGTATATGAAGCACATTCTATTGCAACAAAAATTTATGAGGATAATAAAAATACAAAATCAAAAGAGGAGATTTTTCAACTTATAAAAACAGCTTTAGGAAGTATTATATATAACGAAGGTCGAGGTTATTTTTTTATTGATGATATCAATGGATTTAATCTACTACAACCTTTAAATAAATCTTTAGAAAATACAGATTTATCTGAAACAAAAGATTTAAAAGGGTATCAATTTAAGAAAACAATTATGCAAACAATAAAAGATAAATCGGAGAGATTTGATACTTATTATTGGCCAAAAAATTCAGATGATAAAAAAGCTTACGAAAAAATTAGTTTCTATAAATATTTTGCACCTTATGATATTGCAATTGGAACAGGTGAATATATAATCGACTTTGAAAAAAGATTAAAAAATGAAGTTCTTGAATATATACACAACTTAAATAAAAGTTCAAAATCATATATCTTTATACTTCATAGTACTGGAGAGATGCTTCTTCATCAAAATGAACTTTTGATTGGTAAGAATACATTATCTAAAAGCTATATAGGAAATATAGAAAATAGCAAAAAATTCATTCAAATAGCACAAAAAGGTGGTGGTTTCGTATCATATACTAATTCAACATTAAAAGGTATCGATTCTTATAAAAAAACATCATATATAGGAACATATCAGCCATGGAAATGGACTATAGGGACTGGATATAGTAATCAAGCTTTAGAAAAAATTATAGCAAAAGTAAAATTGTCATTAGAAAAAAAACATGATGAAAGCTTCAAGGAGATACTTATAGCTAGTAGTATTATTACTGTTTTATTACTGATTGCTTCACTTGTACTTAGTAAATATTTAGAAACAATTTTTACAAATTATAAAGAACGAATAAAAGAGGAAGAGAAAGAGTTCCGCAATTTATTTGAATATATTACAATTGGATTATCAATATGTGATGTAAAAGGAAATTTTATAAATGTAAATTCTGCATTTCATGATATGTTAGGTTATAAAAATAAAGAAGAACTTTTAAAAAAATCATGGTACGATATTTCAAATGATGAGTTTATTAAAACTGAAGATAAAAGTTTTCAAGAGCTTATAGCTAAAAAGATTTCTACTTATACTATTGAAAAATCATATATTAAAGAAGATGGAACACATTTAGATGCTTTGATAACTGCAAATCTTTTAAGATATAAAGGTGAAGTTCATAATATACTATTTTCAATTATTGATATTACTGATATAAAAGCAAAAGATAAACTTTTTTTTCAACAATCAAAAATGGCATCTATGGGTGAGATGATAGCGAATATTGCTCATCAATGGAGACAACCATTAAGTTTAATTAGCACTGCATCTTCTGGTTTAAAGATACAAAAAGAGTATGATAATCTAGATGATGAAAGCTTTGAAAAATCATTAAGTGCCATTGTCAATGCTACAGAATATCTTTCTCAAACTATTGAAGATTTTAAAAATTTTTTTACCCCTAAAGAGGAAAAAGAATTTTTTAGTTTAAATACTTTGTATGAAAAAACAATGATGCTTGTTTCTGGAGAATTGATAGATAAAAAGATCAAAATAGTTCCAAATATTGAAGATATAGAATTGCACTCATATCAAAATGATCTTATTCAGATTCTAATCAATATCATCAATAATTCAAAGGATGCCTTTAAAGATAAAGAGGGAGATAAAGTGATTTTTATTGATGCCTCAGTAACATCGGAAAAGAATGTTATTCTTTGTATTCGAGATAATGCAGGTGGGATAGCTGAGGATATTTTACCAAAGATATTTGAACCATATTTTACAACAAAATATAAAAGTAACGGTACTGGAATAGGGTTGTATATGGTGATGGAAATTATTCAAAAACATATGAATGGCACTATCAAAGTTGAAAATAAGAGTTTTGAGTATCAAGGAAAATATTATAAAGGTACTGAATTTGTTATAAATATTCCATCTTTAGATTAAAGCAGATAAAGAGTTGATGATTTGTAATAAAATAGATACAATTGTAAAGAACATTATAGGTATATTTTAAAATACTTATTTTTGAAAAAATATCAGAAGGTATATAATGAGAAAACTTTTTTTATGTTTGTGTCCTGTTTTAATGTTTGGTTATACTATAGATTTTCAAAGATCTTTGGCAAAAACTATAGAACTAAATAAAGGGTTACAAGCTAAAAAATTATCAGTCGAGGATGCAAAACTTGATGTAGATATTGCAAAGGGTTACAACTACGGTAGTATAGTATTGAATGAAAATATTTCAAGAACAAATAATGCAGGCTATGTATTTGGGATGAAACTAAGTTCAAGAGAAGCAGACTTTGGTGCATTTGGTTTTAATGAGTTTTTGTCACAAATGAATGGATTACCAAATAATACAAACGAATTACTAAGTACTCAACCAAAAGACCTAAATCATCCAGAATCACGAACAAACTATGAAACAAAACTCAAATATGAAGTACCATTATATACAGGTTTCAAACTACAAAATGCTAAAAAAATGGCAAAACTCCAAATCTTAGCAAAAACAGCTCAGTATAATTACGACGAAAAAGCTTTAGGTCTTGAAGTGCTTCAAGCATACAATGGAGCAGTTGCTGCAAAAGAGTTTATAAAAGCTTCTCAAAAAGCAAAAAAAGCCACAGCATCTTTTGTGGAATATGCACATGAGTTATATAAAGAGGGGCTAGTAACCCAAATAGATGTAAAACAAGCAAAAGTTTATGATATGGGTGTTGATGCATCTATTATAGAATCTCAAAATAGATATGAATTAGCTTTAGCATATTTGCGTTTTTTAACTACAGATGAAAAAATAAGTGATGTAGGAAATTTTCATACCATACAAAATGAGATGATAAATATAGAACAACTTCAAAAAAAAGCACAAGAGAAAAGAGAAGATTTCACAGCTATGAAATACAATACCCAAACCATGAAAGCAAAAGTAGAGATGGAAAAAGCAGATTATTTTCCAACTATAGGAGCCCAAATAGAGTATGGATACAATGATGATCAGTTTAATAATATAGATAGCGAACATGATTATTATATGGGAGCTATTGGATTGTCGTATAATTTATTTGATGGATTTATTACAACATCAAAAAAAGAGAAAGCAAAAATTGAGTATAAAAAAACAAAATATTATTATGATTATATGAAAGATGGTATTAATCTTGAAGTGAAAAAAAATCTTCTTACATTAAGAGCAAAACAAAAAATACTGAAACAAAAAATAAAAGCAAATAACTTATCTGATGAAGTTTTGGAACAATCTCAAGAGTTATATAAAAACCATCTGATAAATATGAACAATTTACTGATGCAACAAGCAAATCAACAAAAAGCAAATGCAGAAATGATTTTAGCAAAATATGAAGCATCTTTAGCTGCTGGAAAATTAAAAGTATCATTAGGGGAAAGTTTAAAATGAAAAATATACTAAAAACAATGCTTGTTGTTTGTACACTTTATACAAATGTTTTATATGCAAAAAATATAGAATTAAGTGCAACTGTTATCTCTGATAATGAGAAATATATCACTAGTAGATTTATGGGATTTATCAAAACTGTAAATGTAGCAGAGGGAGATATTGTAAAAAAAGGACAAACTCTTTATGCAATAGATTCTACTGAGATTGATAGTAAAAAAAGACAAGCAACTTTAAGTGTTCAGATGTATGAAAATCAGTATGAAACTATGAATAGAAACTATGAAAGATACAAACGACTCTATACAAAAGGTTTAGTATCGAAGTTTGAGATGGAACAATTAGAACTAGGTACTACAAATCTAGCAAATATGGTAAAAATATCAAAACTTCAAGTACAAGAGGTGAAAAATCAATATAAGTACTTGACAATCAAAGCACCAAACGATGGAGTGATAGTTCAAAAAAGTATCAAAGCAGGGGAGATGGCAATACCTGGAATGCCAGCCCTTGTATTATCAGACCTGAGTAGTCTAAAAATAAAAACAGAAATAAGTGAAGGGGATTTAAAAAATATTTATATAGGGCAAAAAGCAAGTGTAAAAATTCCCTCTATGAATCTTACAACACAAGGAGAAATAGTTGCTATTATCCCTAGTTCGAACCCTATGACTCATTCGTTTACCATCAAACTTTCATTTCAAAAAAGTGAAAATATCTACCCTGGTATGTATGCAACTGTTTTGATACAAGCAAAATAAGAAGTAGACTATGAAAAATGAAAATATAGCAGGGAAACTTGCTCGAATCTTTATAGATCATCCACTTACACTTGTATTGGCTGTATTTATTTTACTTGTGGGATATATGGCACTGAACCTTACTCCACGAGAAGAAAATCCACAAATAAAAGTAGCTGGCGGTGCTGTCATTGTAGCTATGCCAGGGGTAAATGCACAAGAGATACAAAAAGTTATCATCGAACCTTTAGAGAGAAAAATCCGTGCTATTAAAGGGGTAGAAAATATATACTCAACTGCTAAAGAATCAGTAGGAATAGTACAAGTGCAATATTTTGTGGGGCAAGATAAAGCAGATGCCGATCTAAAACTTTATGATCAAATTATGAGAAATATGGACTATATGCCACAAGGTGCTATGCAACCTATTATTAAAACTATGGATATAGATACAGATATACCTGTTGCTACGATTGCCTTTTATGCTAAGGACGATACTCTCAGTCAAACAGAGTTGTATAAAAAAATAAGCAAACTCACCCATGAGCTTAATAAAATAGATAATGTTGCAGTTGTAGACTTAAAGGGTGAAAAAAAAGAGCAGTATAATGTAGAAGTAGATTTGGGAAAACTTTCAGGGTACCATCTCTCTCTTGGGCAAATTATGGAGTCGATTCAAGGGCTTTCTTTTGAACTTCCAGATACAAAAGGTGAAACCAAAACAAATGAGATAGTTATGTTTGGTATTCAAAGTGCAATAGAGAGTGCCGAAGATTTAAAAAATATAATAGTGGCTTCTTATATGCAAAGTGCGATTTATTTAAAAGATATAGCAACAGTAACCAAAAGCTATGATATACAAAATAAAAAAACAGCTTTGATATATGCAGATGAGTTAGATGCAATGGAACAAATAACTGTTACTATCTCAAAACTAAAAGGTGCAAATACTGTAGTGATTAACAATAAAATTTTTGAATATCTTGATTCTATAAAAGATGAACTTAGTAAACAAAATATCGGTTATATTATTACAAGAGATGATGGATATACCGCAAATCATGCAGTAAATGAATTAGTATTTCATCTGCTTATCTCTATTGTGATTATTGCTATTTTACTTGTATTTACTTTGGGATTTAAAGAGGCACTTATTGTTTCACTTACTGTTCCTATGATTTTGGCATTGACTTTATTTATAGGATTTTTATTAGGAGAAACAATTAACCGTATTACTCTTTTTGCACTTTTACTATCGTTGGGGCTTTTAGTTGATGCAGCTATTATCGTTATAGAAAATATACATAGACATCTACATGATGATGACAGTAAAAATAAAACTATCAAACAAATAGCAATAGAAGCTACAAATGAAATAGGAAATCCTACAAATATTGCAACGCTAGCAATTGTGATGACATTTATTCCTATGTTTTTTGTAGGTGGTATGATGGGACAGTTTATGCATCCTTTACCTGTGTTTGTTCCTATTGCACTTTTGATGTCTTTATTTGTAGCGTATATTTTTACACCTTATTTAGTACAAAAACTTTTAAAGAAGGAATCATAAAATGAGTAGTGGCAAAACAAATAAACTTGAAAATATGATTTATGATATTCTTCAAAGTAAAACAAAAAGAGTGATGGTTCTAATGATTACATTAGTTTTATTTCTATTGACAATATATATGATACCTTTGGAAATTGTAAAAGCTAAGATGCTACCTAGTAAAGATAGTGATACTTTTTCTATTTATGTCGACTTAACAGAGGGTTCATCTATAAAACAGACAAAAGAGGTAACAAGTTGTATAGCTAAAAGTTTACAAAAAGAGCAAAGTGTTACTTCTATCTCAGTATTTTTAGGGGAAGGGTTACCTTTGGATTTTGCTGGTATGGTAAAAGGAAGTGCTTTAAAAAGTGGTGAAAATATTGCTGAAATTATGGTAAATATTAAGCGAGCTAATTTAAGAGATGAACAAAGCTATAATCTTATCCATAGAATAAGACCAGATATTCAAAGCAAATGTAGCATCAATAATGCAAATATAAAGTTTATCGAACTTCCAGCAGGTCCTCCTGTGTTAGCTGATGTAGTTGCAGAAGTATATGGTGGTAAAAGTTTTCAAAGCAGACTAAAAGTATCACAAAAAATAGCTTCGGTGTTTCGTAAACAAAAAACTTTAGTCGATATTGATATTTTAGCAGATGAACCATATACTAAATATAGTTTAATTTTGAACAACAACAAAGTTCTAAGAAGTGAAGTGAGTTTAGAGCAGGTAAAAAAAATACTTTATTTAGCATTTGACGGGATGAATGTTGGTGTAGTAAATGATGCAGATGCCGAAAATCAAATACCTATTTTTTTAAGATTAGATGAGAGTAGACTTTTTGATGAGTTTGGTAAAGAGGCTGTTTTAGGAAAATTATCAAATCTAAAACTTATGAATAAAAAAGGTTTGATGATACCTTTGAGTGAATTTGTAACTATAAAAGAGGAACTTAAAAAGCCAACTCTTACTTCAAAAAATTTAAACTATATGATCAATGTAATTGCACAAACAGATATGGATAGTCAAATATATCCCTTACTGGATGCCAGAATACAAATATTAGAAGATTTTAAAGATAAATTTGAAGTAAGCAAAACAAAACTTTTAAACCTTTCTCTGAAAGATAGAAAAACAGGTGAGGTTTTTGATATAGTGTTTGATGGTGAACTTAAAGTTACAATTGATACTTTTATAGAGTTAGGGGCTGCTTTTATAGGAGCTTTGGTATTGATATTTTTATTGATGGTTGTATATTATAAAAACTTTATACTTGCAGGGGCTATAGTATTATCAAGCTTTGTTTCTATAATTGGTGTTATATTAGGGCATTTGATTATGGATATATTTACATTAAATACCTTTTATTTAACAGCCACTTCACTTATTGGATTTATTGCACTGATTGGGATCAACTCTAGAAATTCATTATTGATTATAGATTTTGCAAAACAACTTATACAAGAGAAAAGATTAGAAGCTACAAAAGCAGTAGCTATAGCAGCAGCTACACGATCTAAGCCAATATTGCTAACTGTTTTAGCAATTGTATTTGCTAGTAGTTTATTGGCTTCAGATGCGGTATTTGGAGGACTAGGTGTTGCGCTTATTGGAGGAACACTTATATCATATTTTGTGTCAATGTTTTTTGTACCAGTAGTTATAATAAACAGTTTGAAAAAATATCAAAAGAACGATGCGTTGCATTAGTTGTCAGTCTTTATCCTTTAGGATAATCTGTAAAAAATGTCAAAAAAGTTTTTTGACACCATCTTTTTATAAAAGAGAAATCGAAAAAGATTTCTTTGTTTATAGCTTTTATAAATTTGATGATGTGAAAGAGTTCATTAATTCAAAATATGAGTTTTATGGTGATCGTGTATTTTCTATATTAGCAAAACTTTCATTTGAAAAATTTGCCCAAAACTTTGAATATGGAGATTTGGTCTATGCTATACCAATAGATGATCATACAAGACATGAGTTTTCCCATACTGCAATTCTGGCAAGATATCTCAAATCGAAATATATAACTTGTGAGTTTAATGTTTTAAAAGCTCAGAATATAGTGAAATATGCTGGTAAAGATTTAGTGTTTAGACAAAATAATAAAAGAGGTTTTGTTTATAAAGGACAAAAGAAAATACAAGTTATTTTAATAGATGATGTTGTAACTACAGGGAGTACAATGCTTGAAGCAAAAGAAACTTTAGAAAATAATAATTGTGAAGTATTATTTGGACTAAGTATAAGTAATGCTAATATATAAATTTGAATATTTATAAGAAATGAGAATAAAAGTATCACTTCTATTCTCATAAAGTATCGGATCACTGATTAAGAACAGTGACCCCCACCACAGCAACCACTAGTTGCTAAGGGAGCTGTCATTGATATTTGAAAAGTGTTTCCATCTTCAACAAAAGAAAAACCATGTTTTCCACAAAATTTATCATTCATATGTTTTACCATCTCATTTGCTTTGATTAAAGCATCATCATTAGACTGGAAACTTGCATTATTTTCAAAACCACTTCTTCTGAAGCAACCACACTCTTTATCGACATTTATTGTATACATATTTAATCCTTATTATATAAAATCGAAATATATCTACATTAACTTTACAAACTATTAATAAATATAAGTTAATTAATTAAATTTACTTTTAAAGGTAACTAATGAAAGAGTATGTTAAAATCTCATCGAAATGTTTGTTAAATTGGAAAGGACAGTTTTGGTAGCAATAATTGATTATAATATGGGAAATTTAGCGAGTGTCTATAATGCTTGTAAACTTATAGGTGTGAAAGCTGATATCGTAAATGATCCATCAAAAATCAAAGAGTATGATAGAGTAATCTTACCAGGTGTTGGAGCATTTAAGGATGCAATGGAAAATCTAAAAAGTACAGGTATGTACAACGCAATATTAGAATTTTCACAAACAGGTAAACCTATGATTGGTATTTGTTTAGGGATGCAACTCTTATTTGAATCATCTGAAGAGTTTGGATTTACAGAAGGCTTAGGATTGATTCCTGGAAAAGTAATAGCCTTTGATAAATCTAAAATGGATATGGAGGATCATAAAGTGCCACATATGGGATGGAATAAAATATTTCATGAAAAATCTCCACTTTTTGATAATTTAGAAAATCCATATCTTTACTTTGTTCATTCTTATCATGTAGTTACAAAAAAAGAATATTCAATTGGAACAACACATTATGGTTATGATTTTACTAGTGCTGTACAAAAAGGCAATATATACGGGTTTCAACCACACCCGGAAAAATCACACGATAATGGTATACAAATTTTAAAGAATTTTATGAAGTTATAAAATTTTTAATATCAAGCATTTATAGAAAATAAGTTTTTTAAGGAAAAGAATTAATGGAGAAAGTTGTAATAATTGGGGGTGGATACGCAGGTATTTACGCTTTACGAGAATTAGTTAAAAATAGAGATATCAAAATAACTTTAATAGATAAGCATACTTATCACAATTTGCAGCCAGAGGTGTATGATTTGATTGCAAATAAGTCAAATATGGCAGATGTAACAATTGATTTGACTACATTGTGTATGGGTATGAATCATGATTATTTAGAGTTTAAAAATTTAAAAGTAAGAAATATTGATACTGAGAAAAAAAGAATTTTTACAGAAGAGAAAGAGACTGTAGATTTTGATTATCTCATTATGGCAGCTGGAACACGAACATTTTTCCCCTCTTCAATTAAAGGTTTGAATAACGCAGAAGATATCAAAAAACTTCATAGAGCTATATTTTTTAAACAAAGTTTTGAAAACCAACTTTTTGAAAAAATCTCTGATGAGGTAAAAAAATGTAACGATACACATATCGTAGTTGTAGGTGCTGGTTTATCTGGTGTTGAGATTGCGGCTGAGATGGCTTACAACTCAAACAAGTTTTTCAAAAGAGGAAATTTTGCATGTGATAATTTACAGATTTCTCTTATCAGTAGTTCTCCAACTATATTACCTGGTCTTCCAAAAGAAGTGATTAACATGTCACATAAACGATTAAAAGATTTAGGTATCAATGTAATCACTGGTTCAAAAATGGAATCATGTGACAAAGATTATATTTATCTTACAAATGGAACAAAAATTAGCCAGTCATTTATAGTTTTTGCAGGGGGAATAGAATCAAGTACAATTACAAGTGTTTTAGATGTAAATAAAAATGGTCGAGGACAAATTATTGTAAATGAGTATATGCAAACGGATAAATATGAAAATATTCTTGCTATAGGAGATATGGCAGAAGTGAGAGATAGAAAAGGTGAACTACTCCCTCCAAATGTAACTGTAGCTAGACATACAGGTACAAATGCAGGTATAAATATAAATCGAATGATCAAAGGTAAAAAACTTTTAGCTTGTGATCCTAAACTTGATGGTATTCTTATTGCTCTTGGTGGAAAGTATGCTGTTGGTAATTTGTATGGATTAGTAAATGTAAAAGGTCTGATTGCATACTATATTAAAAAATATGTATTTGACTCTTACCGAGCACCTCTTTTAAAACTTATTAAAAAAGGTTATGCTAGACTCAATAAATTAAAATAAGGTAAGACACTAACTAAAAGGAAACAAATTGGAAATATTACCAGCGATTGATTTAAAAGATGGAAAAGCTGTAAGACTTAGTAAAGGTCTTATGGAAAGTGCAAAAATATACAGTGATGAGCCTTGGCAAGTGGCTAAAAGATTTGAAGAACTTGGTTCTAAGTGGTTACATATCGTTGATTTAAATGGTGCTTTTGCAGGCGAACCAGCAAATTTAGAACAGATAAAAAAAATTAGGGAAAACTGTAATCTCAAAATCGAACTTGGTGGTGGTATCAGAGATGAAGAAACTATCAAAATGTATGTTGAACTTGGTGTTGATAGACTTATTTTAGGAAGTATTGCAGTTAAAGATCCACAGTTTGTAAAAGATATGGCTGCTAAGTATCCTATTGCAGTTGGTATTGATGCTATGAATGGTATGGTTGCCGTTGAAGGATGGGCAGAAGTTTCAACTATGAAAGCTACAGATTTAGCTAAAGAGTTTGCTGATGCTGGTGTTGATGCTATTATTTGTACAGATATTTCTAAAGATGGAATGCTTTGTGGTGTAAATGTTGAATGGACTGAAGAGATTGCATTAGCTTCAGGAGTGGATACTATTGCTTCTGGTGGAGTAAAAGATATCAACGATATTATCAACTGTAAAGAAAATGGTAATATTGCAGGTTGTATCGTAGGAAAAGCATTTTATGAAGGAACTCTTGATTTAGAAGAGGGATTCAAAGTTCTATAGTTTGACATCATTATAACAAAAAGCCTCATCATCTGATGGGGCTTTTTTTATGGTTTTGATTTTTTATACACTTAAACTATATTTAAAATATTTTTAGCTAAAATCCAGCTCCTTTAATCTAGTAATAACTATTATTAATGTGAAATTCACATGTAGCAATTCTATAAGAGTTGTATCAATTTGATTGATATGAAGGGCTACAGAGGTACAAACTCGAAAATTAATCTGGCAAAATTGCCAAAAAGAAGGACAAATTATGGTTACAATGAAAGACTTATTAGAATGTGGTGTTCACTTCGGTCACCAAACAAGAAGATGGAATCCAAAAATGAAAAAATTTATTTTTGGTGTAAGAAAAAATATTTATATTATTGATTTACAAAAAACACTTAGATACTTCAGATACACATATACTTTAGTAAGAGATGCTGCTGCTGAAGGTCAAACAATGATTTTTGTTGGTACAAAAAAACAAGCTACTCAAGCTATTAAAGATGCTGCTGAATCTTGTGGTATGCCATATGTTAATCACAGATGGTTAGGTGGAATGTTAACAAACTACCCAACAATGAAAAAATCAATCAGAAAATTAGAAATCATTAAAAAAATGAGAGAAGAAGGTCAACTTGATCTTATGACTAAAAAAGAAGCTTTAATGCTTACTAGAACAGAAACTAAGTTAGAAAATTACCTTGGTGGTATCAAAGATATGAAACAATTACCAGACATGATGTTTGTTATTGATGCTGTTAAAGAAAAAATTGCTATTTTAGAAGCTAGAAGACTAGGAATCAAAGTTTATGCTCCTTTAGATACTAACTGTGATCCAGATTTAGTAGATTTCCCAATTCCAGGAAATGATGATGCGATTAGATCTGTTCAATTATTTTGTACAGAGATGGCAGCAGCAATGAATGAAGGTAAAGCAGCTTTAGCAGAAGCGAATGGTAAAGAAGTTGAAGTTACTGATGCAGAGATTGCAGCTGTAACTGAAGAAGCAGCTGCGGAAGCTGAAGTAGTAACAGAAGAGGCAAAATAATTATGGCTGGTGCAACTCCAAAATTAATAAAAGAGCTTAGAGAAAAATCTGGTGCAGGAATGCTTGATTGTAAAAAAGCATTAAATGCAACAGAAGGTAATCTTGAAGAAGCAATGAAACATTTAAGAGAAGCTGGTTTATCTAAAGCAGCTAAAAAATCTTCAAATGTTGCTGCTGAAGGTTTAGTTTCAATTTTAGTTAATGATGATAAAACTAAAGCAACAATGGTTGAGTTAAATTCTCAAACAGATTTTGTTGCTAAAAATGATAACTTCTTAGCACTTAAAGATGAAATTACAGCTCATGTTCAAGCCACAGCAGTAACTTCAACTGAAGAGTTAAATAAAACAGAAATCAATGGTACAAATTTCGAAGAGTACTTAAACTCAAGAATTGCTATCATTGGTGAAAATATTGTTGCTAGAAAAATGACTACTATATCTACAGATAATGGTGTAGTTAATGGTTATGTACATTTAGGTAAAGTTGGTGTTATTTTAGCTGCAACTTGTGCACCTGAAGCTAAAGAAAAAACTGCTGATTTATTGAAAAAAGTTGCTATGCATGCTGCTTCAATGAAACCAACAGTTATCTCTTATAAAGATTTAGCACCTGAGTTTATTGAATCTGAAAACAAAGGTATCATTGCAGATATTGAAAAATTAAATATTGAGTTACATAGACTAGGTAAACCAGAAAAAAAGATACCTTTATTTGTAAGTAGATCTCAATTAACAGCTGAAGCATTAGCTCAAGTTGAAGAAGATTTAAAAGCTGAACTTAAAGCTCAAGGTAAACCAGAAAAAATTTGGGACAAAATTATCCCTGGACAAATCGAAAGATTTATCACAGATAATACTCAATTAGATACGGCTCACGCTCTTTTAAGTCAACCATATGTTATGGATGATTCTATGACAGTTGAGCAAGCGATTAAAGCTTGTGATGCGTCAATTGAAATCGTTGAATATGTTAGATACGAACTTGGTGATGGAATTGAGAAAAAAGAAGAAGATTTTGCGGCAGAAGTTGCTGCACAAATGGCTAAATAGTAATTATTTAGCTTAGTATTTGGATTATGAGGGAAACTAATAGTATCGAACCTAATTCAAATTTGTCCTTACTTGATGTAAGGGCAGTCTCTCATGATTTTGACTACCCCCTTTTTCAAGATATAAACTTATCACTTCAAAAAGGTGAATCTATAGCTATCATTGGTATAAGTGGTAGTGGGAAATCAACTTTACTTAATATATTTTCAACTTTATTGATTCCAAATAAAGGTGAAGTGTACTACAATAATAAAAATATATTTAATTTATCAAAAAATGAACTTTTAAAAATAAGAAGAGATGATTTTGGAATTATTTTTCAAACACACTATTTATTTAGAGGTTTTAATGCAAATGAAAATTTAGAAATTTCTAAACTTTTAAGTGGAAATGAAATAGATAATGATTTGATAGACAATTTAAATATAAGTCATGTAATGAAACAAGGCATTGGTGAACTAAGCGGTGGACAACAGCAAAGATTATCTTGTGCAAGGGTTTTGATAAAAAAACCAAAAATAATATTTGCAGATGAACCTACTGGAAATTTGGATACTCAAACTGCAAATGAAGTTATGGATGTTTTGTTTGACTATGTGAAAAAAAATGATGCTGGACTTATTATGGTAACACATGAACATGATATAGCTGACAAATGTGATAGAGTATATAAACTTAACAATTATAGATTGGAGCAAATAAAATAATGATTAGTGGAAAGTATTATGAGTAAAAGCTTAATCTTAGTATCAAGAAAACCAATTATTATCCAAATTTTTACTTTAGTGTGTAAAAAACTGCATATAGATTTAGAAGTGTTGCATGAGGCTCAAATTGATCATAAAGTTGATTTAATTATTATTGACAACGATTTTATTGATGGTAGATTTAATATTATAAAATCATATACAAAGTTAATAGGAGCTATATCTAAAACAGAATTACCTTTTGAAAGTGCAAATGATTTTCTCATACCTTTACCTTTTTTACCTTCAACTTTAGAAAATATTTTAGAAGAGCAACTAGATATTCTTAAAAAACGAAATAGTTCAAAAATGTATATTTCAAATATTGAAGTTGAAGATGACCATGTTACTGATGAAGAAGAGATTGAACCTGCTGTTGAGTATTTAGAAAGCTTAGCTGATGATATTGCTTATGATATGGAAGAAGAAAATGATGATAGTATAGTCTCTTTGGCTGCACTAAATAATGGTGGAGTATTAGATACTAAAGAGTTGTCAAATATACAAAATATAATGACAACAGGTGATGTGCATAAAGAAGATTTTGCAGAAGAGAGAGTTGATAATGAGTGGATGGATTTATCATCTATTATTGATCAAGCAATTGATGAAGTAAATACTGTAAGTGAAATATATAGTAAATTTGATAATAAACCAATCAAAGTACTTCTGAATAATTTTGAGTTAGATGAGTTAACTCCATTATTAAATAAATTGGATCAAGATATTATTGATTCTTTAACAGATGGTTATGAGATAAACTTACAAATTAAATTAGGAAAAACTGAGAGTGAATAACTTATATACAAAAGGCGCAATACTTTTATTATCAGGGCCAAGTGGTTGTGGGAAAAGCTCTTTATTGAAAGAGGTGTATAAAATTATAAATAATTATCACTTTTCTATTTCAACAACGACAAGAGAACCTAGAATAGGTGAAAAGCATGGTGTTGATTATTATTTTGTAACAAAAGATGAATTTGAAAAAGATATAAAAAATGGTGATTTTCTAGAATGGGCAGAAGTTCATGGAAACTATTACGGAACCTCTTTAAAACCTATCAATCAAGCACTAAAAGAATCAAAACTTGTAATTTTTGATATTGATGTTCAAGGTTTTGAACAGGTTATTACTAAATTACGAGATATTACAACTACAGTTTTTATAACAACACCTACAATAAAAGAACTAGAAAATAGACTATATACTAGAAATACTGACTCAAAAGAGGTTATTGAAAAAAGAATTTCAAATGCAAAAGCTGAAATTGAGTATATTGATCAATACGATTATTTTATTGTAAATGATGATTTAAAAATTGCATCAGAACAGTTAGTTTCTATTGCTAGAAGCTCTCTTGTTAAAGCTTCGTTGTACAATAAAGAAGAGATTATAAAAAATTGGAATAAGTAAAGATTTTAAATTTTATCTTTACTTACTGCTTTTCCAAAATGCCAACCTTGCATATATTCAATACCTAGACTTTTAGTTTTTTGATAGATATCTTCACTACTTACAAATTCAGCTACAGTTTTTACGCCAAATTTAGTACAGAAATCAGAGATGGTTTCTACAATTAATGCATGTTTTGGAAGAGTATCAATCTCTTTTATGAGTGAACCGTCGATTTTAACAAAGTCAACATTGAGTGCTTCTAACATATTAAAATTAGAATAACCAGCACCAAAGTCATCTACTCCAATTTGACAGCCATACGATCTGATTTTGATGATAAAATCTTTTACAATTTCAAAGTCTTCAATCTCTTCACTTTCTAATATTTCAAAATCCAAAAGTTTTGCTTCATCTTTGTATTTTTCTAAAGTATTAAAAATAAATTGATGTGTATCATTGTTTATTATATCTTCAAAAGATAAATTAACTGCAACTCTTATTTGTTTCTCTTTAATAATTGCTAATACACTAGAAAGCATAACTTTTATAATAACTGGAAACAATCGTGCTTTTTTTGCAATTGTTAAAAACTTAAAAGGAGCTATCTCATTGTCATCCTCGTCAATATATCGGATAAGTGCTTCGTACTTATAGACCTCTTTTGTATTGGCATCAATGATAGGTTGAAAATATGGCTGGAATCTTCCATCTACCAAACCTGATTTGAGTTTTTTAATCCACTTTATATTTTCTTCAATATCTTTTTTTTGTTCAAATTGTTCTTTATCATATTCTAAGATATCAAGATATTTTTTTCTAGCTTTTGGTATTGCTCTTTGTGCATATTCAAATGCATGTTTATCACTTGATTGAGCAATCCCTATAGTGATACTAATATCAATATTTTCTCCATCTATGTTAATCCCTTGGTGGCTAGATTTATGAATAAACTCTTTACACAGTTTTTTAAACTCTTTTACATCAGCGTCTTGATCATTGGATAGAATTACAAAATGATCTGAACCAACTCTGTAAATATTGTAAAGTCCATTCGTAAATGTTTCTTTCATACTTTGTGCAAATGCTAAAAGTATTTTATCTCCAAAATCTTCTCCATAGAGATCATTTAGGATTGAGAATTTATCAATATTAATCAGAGCAAGTGTAGACTTTTCTATAGTTTTTGTATCTTTAATAAGTGCATTTCTATTTTGTAGTTTTGTTAATTGATCTAAATACAAATCTCTCAGTTCATGATAGAGTAAAGATTTTGACATTATATCAAGTAGTTTTTTGACATTTATTGGTTTCAAAACATATTTATCAACACCCAAATCAATCGCTTCTAATAAGTATTCGGAATTTGAGAATGCTGTTGCTACAATAATAGGCATATTTGAATTAATCTCTTTAATCTCTTTTGCCATCTCTAAACCATTTTTATTTGGCATATTTACATCAGTAATAACCAAGTCTATAAGATGTTGGTTTTCTTTAAAAACAGCTAGACCCTCTGCTCCATCTTTACATATAAATTGATTTTTTGTAAAGGATTCAAGTATCCCTTTTGTAATATCTCGTAAATATTCTTCATCTTCACAATACAAAACTGTAATATCTTTTAGTCTTGATACATCTGCTTCCATTAAATCTCTTCTTTATTATTATTTTAGATATAATAACATAATTTAGGTAAAAGGTAATATTGGATGGATAATAAAGATAATGATAAATTTCTAGTCTTAAATATAGGTGGAACTTTTAATAAAATATATAATGAGATTATAGGAAAATTAATTGTTCCAAATAATAATTTTATAATTAAATCAGTATTAGAATCATCAAAAATTGGTAGAATCAGTATTAAAAGTATTATTCATAAAGACAGCTTAGATATGAATAAAAAAGATAGAAAAAAAATAATTAAATATATTGAAAAATCGAAAAGTCAATATATTATTATTATCCATGGAACAGATACAATGGAAAAAACTGCAAAATTTATCAATAAACACATAAAGAACAAAGTTATTATTCTTACGGGTGCAATGGTTCCTTATAGTATTGATAAAGTTGAAGCAACTGCAAACTTTTCACTCGCTATGGGATTTCTTCAAGGTAAAAAGATAAAAAATGATGTTTATATTGCAATGCATGGAAAAGTAAAAAAATATAATAAAATTTATAAAAACAGAGAACTTGGTATATTTGAATGTCACTAATTGCATGTAGCCATTGTCATTTAGAGTTTGATGAATCACTTATGATAAATGAGCCTGAAAATAAAAATTTACATTTTTGTTGTAATGGCTGTCAAGGAGTGTATCATCTTTTAAAAGATGATGGGCTTGATAGTTTTTATGAAAAAGTAGGAAAAAATAAATTAGCAAAGCCATTAGCAGTTGGGAGTGATAGTAGTAATTTTGATATGGAAAGTTTTACTACTCGGTATATTAAGAAAACTGATGAGGGTTTTAGTAGAGTTGATTTAATTATTGAAGGTATCCATTGTGCTGCTTGTATTTGGCTCAATGAAAAAGTACTTGACCAAACAGCTGGAATAGTAGAAGTAAATATTAATTTTACGAATAATAAAGCAAAAATAATTTGGGATGAAGATGTTATAAAACTTTCTCAAATTATAGATAAAATACGAAGTATTGGATACAACGCATATCCTTATGATAGAACCGAGAGTGAAAAAAAAGCTACAAAAAATAAAAAAGATTTTTTCTTACGGATGTCTATTGCAATTTTTGCATCGATGAATATCATGATGATCGATGTTGCAAAATATACAGGTTATTTTACTGGTATTGATGATGAGATGCTTCGTATTATCCATATGGCAGAATTTATTTTTGCAACTCCTGTACTTTTTTATAGTGGATGGATTTTTTTTAGAGGTGCTTACTATGGACTAAAAAATAAAATAATAAATATGGATTTTTTAGTTTCATTTGGAGCTACACTTAGTTATATTTACTCTTTATATGTTTTATTTGGAGGTGCTGGAGATAGTTACTTTGATAGTGTTGCTATGATTATTACTTTTGTTTTGGTTGGAAAATATCTTGAAGTATTAGGGAAAAAAAGTGCTGTTGATACAATGGATAAAATAAAATCTCAAATACCACTTGAAGCTACAATCATAAAAAATGGTGGGAAAAAAGTAGTATCACTTGATGAGATAAAAGTTGATGATATTATTGAAGTTAAAACGGGTGAAAAAGCAAGTGTTGATGGAGAAGTTGTCTCGGGATTTAGTAGTTTTGATGAAAGCAGTATAAGTGGTGAATCTTTACCTGTTAGTAAAACTACAGGTGATAAAATTTATAGTGGTACAATTAACACTCAAGCTGTTATACGATATAAAGCGGTTAAAAATTATGCAAATTCTACTTTAAATAATATTGTTGAGTTACTTGAAGATTCTTTAAATTCTAAGCCCAAAATTGAAGATACTACAAATGAGATATCAAAATATTTTTCAATTATTATTTTGACATTATCATTGGCTACTTTTATAGCTTGGTATTTGTATGTTGGAGGATTTGAAAATTCTTTAATTGTGGCGATTTCTGTAATTATTATTGCGTGTCCTTGTGCTTTAGCTTTGGCGACTCCAATTGCAAGTTTGATTGGTATAAGCTGGTTATCACAAGAAGGACTTTTATTTAAAGAAGCAAAGTTTTTAGAAACATTTGCAAAAATAGATGCTATAGTTTTTGATAAAACAGGAACTCTTACAACAGGAAAACTTACTGTAAAAAAAGTTCCTTTGTCTTTAACAAAAAAGGAACTCAATATTTTGTACTCCCTAGCAGATAGTTCAACTCATCCAGTAAGTGTAGCAATTAAAAACTATCTTGAAGAGTGCTTTGAAAATTTAGATATAATAACTTTAGAAGAGATAGAACAACTACCTTCAATGGGACTACAAGCTCGATATAATAACAATATAATTTTTGGTGGTAGATTAGAAAATAATGTTGAGTATCAAACCACTATTTATCACTTTACTATCAATGACAAACTTTTGGCAACTTTTGAATTAGAAGATAAACTAAGAGAAGATGCAAAAAGTACAGTAGAGTATTTTAAGAAACAGAACATAAAAACAATACTGTGCAGTGGTGATAATGAACAAGCAGTTTCTTCAGTTGCAAAAGAAGTTGGAGTTGATCATTATAATGCAAAAATGTCCCCCATAGCAAAGGCAGATTATATTCAAAGTTTAAAAGATAGTAAAAAAAGTGTTGTTATGGTGGGTGATGGGATAAATGATTCTTTAGCTTTAAGTAGAGCAAATATTTCAATTGCTATGGGAAATGGCGCTGATATTTCAATTGCTATTAGTGATATTGTCATTTTAAATGATAAGCTTGAAGGAATCAAAAAAAGTCATTATATTTCTCAAAGAACATTTAAGTTTATCAAACAAAATTTGATGATATCTACTGTTTATAATATACTAACGATTCCTATTGCAATGGCTGGTTATATTATACCTTTAGTTGCTGCATTATCTATGAGTTTAAGTTCATTATTAGTTGTTGGAAATAGTTTAAGAATAAAAAATAGGAAAATAGATGAATAGTATTTTATGGATTGAATTAGTTGTTGGTATTATTGTAAGTTTTACTCTTTTAGGTATATTTATTTGGGGTGTAAAACAGGGACAATTTGATGATGGTAAAAAGATGATGAATGGTCTTTTAAATGATAGTACAGAAGATTTACAAGATGCTGTTAAAAAAGATGAAAAAGTGAAAGATTTAAGAGAAAAAAAGAGAGAAAAATTACAAAAAAAAGATTAACTATTTCTAATGGTTAATCTTTTTTCAACTTGATAAAATTATTTACCAAGACCTGTTGATGATAAATCAGCTTCGCTATATTTAGCAACTTGACCTTTCATAACACCTTTCATAGGTCCACCGTAAGTACCATTTTTGTATCCGATTAATGAAGCAGTTACTTCAGCTTTAGTCATATCTTTAACAATTTTAGATTTACCTAAAGCTTTCTTTTCAAAATTTTGTCCATGACATGCTTTACATGCACCTAAATTTACTGCTGCAAATGCTGCTACGCTTAATACTAATGTTCCTAATACGATTTTTTTCATATTATTGTCCTTTATTTAATTTTGCTAAATAATACTAACTTCTTACTTCAAGTTATCTTATATAAATTAAGATAAAATATATTTATGAATAAAAACTGTGTATTAAAAATAGATAACTTATCTTTTGGTTATAATAAAAATGAACTGCTTTATGATAATTTTAATTTGTCATTAAATAAAAACGAAATTGTTTCTATTGTTGGGGTAAGTGGAAGTGGTAAATCAACTTTATTTGAACTAATTACTTCTAACCTAACCCCTATAGAGGGAACGATAAAAGTGAAAAAAATAGCTTTTATTTTTCAAGATCCTTATAGCTCATTTCATCCTTCATACACAATTATTGAACAAATTAATGATGTAGTAGAAAACTATGCAGAGACAGAGTTAATAGATCTTTTAAATAAGTTAGACTTAAAAAAAAGTTTGATTCTTAAAAAACCTCATAAATTAAGTGGAGGTCAATTACAAAGATGTAGTATCTTAAGAGCTATTCTTATGAAAGCTGATATTTTACTTGCAGATGAACCAACTAGTGCTTTAGATAATATAGTAGCTTTGGAGACAATGAAACTATTAGTAGGTTTTATAGATAAGTTTGGTATTCTTCTAATTACACATGACAGTGATCTTGGATTATGGTGTAGTAATAAAATAATAAATATAGATATTTAGGAAAAAAATGAGCAAAAAAGCGTTAGTTTTATTGAATATGGGAGCAGCAAGAAATAAAGATGAATTAGAAGTGTTTTTACGCAATATGTTTAATGATAAAAATATTATTACATTTAAAAATGATACTATTCGATCTATGTTTGCTTCTTTGTTAGTTTATAGTCGTTTAAATAAAGTGTGGGACAATTATAAAACTATAGGTGGTTCATCACCGTTACATGATTTTACGCAAAAGTTAGTTGAGAAATTGACTATTATTTTTCCTGAATACTACATTACTACAGCTATGCGTTATACTTCTCCATTTTCTCAGACTGCTATTGCACGAATAAAAAAAGAAAAAATAAAAGATGTTATACTTCTTCCTTTATATCCACAATATTCAACTACTACAGTTAAATCAAGTGTTGAAGATTTTGTGGAAAAAAGTGCAGGTGAGTTCAACATTACAACTATTGAACCATTTTATAAAAATGAGACTTATAATAAAGCTATTTGCGATGAGATTGTTAAAGTTCAAGGGAAGTACAATGACTTTCATTTGATATTTTCAGCACACTCTTTACCTCAAAAAATAGTAAAAAAAGGTGATCCTTATCAAAAACAAATTGAGGAACATTTTGATTTATTAAAAGAAAAACTTTCTCACTATGCAACAAACATAAAATCGATTAATTTAGCATATCAGTCTAAAGTTGGGCCAATGAAGTGGCTAACACCAAGTCTTGATAATATGTTAAAATACTTTAAAGATGAAAAGGTGATTATTTATCCTCTATCTTTTATTATTGATAATAGTGAAACAGTTTTTGAGTTAGATATAGAGTATAGACAGATTGCAAAAGATTTACAAGTAAAAGAGTATAAAGTCTGTAGTTGTGTAAATGACAATGAAACTTTTGTTGAAGCACTTAAAGAGATAGTCTCTCTTTAAGTGCTAATCTAAATTATTTAGATACAATTCTAATTGTTCTTTTAACAGGACAGTTATTTAAAAGTTGACAATCAGTTGTTCTGTAATAAGTTTTAGCTGAAGCTACAACTCTACCTGTTTGGTTGTCCATAATTCTTGCATTTATGATAACTTGTTTATCAATAGCAGAAAATGTTCCTACTAATACATAGCTATTAGCAACTTTTTTATTGATTTTTCGTGCATCTCTTGTGATAAAAAATTCACCAGTAGGGTTTATCGTTAGTGCATTTTGACCTCTAAAGTCAGCTACATTAAAACCTCTAATAAAGAGTTCATTGAAAAATGTTTCACCAATTGTTCTTCCAAAAGAGCTTGTTTTTGATAAGTTATGTAGATTTACAAATGATGTAATAGCGATATTTCCCATATCTGCTTGAGCAATTCTGCTGCTTGCTAATAGGCTATCAGCTAGTTCTACTATTTTATCATCAACCATTCCATTTGATCCAACAGGAGAAACATAATCTGATATCATGTTTCCACTATTGATTTCAATTGTATTTTCACCTTGAGCGAAACCAGTTGTACCAATACATATAAGTGAAGCAACTAATCCACTTTTTAATAATTTCTTTAACATAATACACCTTTTTAATAATATGAAGAAAGTATATCTGCACATTTCTTAAAATTAGATTAATAGATATACTTAATTTTAGATAAAATTATTAAACTAATAATTTATTATTAACAAACAATTAACTAATTCAGATTGATTTAAATTAATCTAGGATAAAATTCGTTTAATAAGTGGCGTTTTTCGTGGCTTTATTTTAAACTTTAGGAGGAGATTGATGCAGAACGGTGCAACAATTGAGTATGATTACTCGATAGCAAAAGCCTTTACTTTTGCAACAATTCTGTTTGGAATCATAGGTATGACTGTTGGTGTTATTTTAGCATTTCAACTTGCATTCCCAGGGCTAAATAACTTAGCTGGCGAGTATGGTACATTCAGTAGGTTAAGACCTTTACACACAAATGGTGTGGCGTTTGGGTTTACACTAAGTGGTATCTTTGCAACATGGTATTATGTTGGTCAAAGAGTATTAAAAGTATCTTTAAAAGAGTCACCTTTTTTAATGGGTATAGCAAAATTACATTTTGTATTGTATTTTGTTACTATTCTTTTAGCAGTAGTAACTTTAATTTCTGGTATTACAACATCAAAAGAGTATGCTGAATTAGAATGGCCATTAGATTTACTAGTAGTAGTATGGTGGGTTCTATGGGGTATTTCAATTTTTGGATTAATTGGTATTAGAAGAGAGAGAACATTGTATATTTCACTATGGTATTATATTGCATGTTTCGTTGCTGTTGCAATGTTATATCTATTTAATAATATGGAAGTTCCAACAATGTTATTTGCAGGTGATGCTCCAAGTTCTTGGATCCATTCAATTTCAATGTATGCAGGTACAAATGATGCACTAGTACAATGGTGGTATGGACATAATGCTGTTGCATTTGTATTTACTACACCAATTATTGCTATGATTTATTATTTCTTACCAAAAGAATCAGGACAAAATGTTTATTCTTATAAACTTTCTATCTTAGCTTTCTGGGGATTAATGTTTGTATACTTATGGGCTGGTGGACACCACCTTATCTATAGTACTGTTCCTGATTGGATGCAAACTATGGGTTCTGTTATGTCTGTTGTTCTTATTTTACCATCATGGGGTTCTGCTATTAATATGCTTTTAACTATGAAAGGTGAGTGGGGTCAATTACAATCATCTCCATTAATTAAATTTATGGTTATGGCTTCAACATTCTATATGTTATCTACTATTGAGGGACCAATTCAAGCTATTAAATCTGTTAATGCTATTGCTCACTTTACAGATTGGATCCCTGGACATGTTCACGATGGTGTACTTGGTTGGGTTGTATTTATGGTAATGGCAGCATTATTTCATATGGCACCAAGAATGTATAAAAGAGAGATTTATTCTAAATCTTTAATGGAAACACAATTCTGGTTACAAACAACAGCTATCGTATTATACTTTACATCTATGTGGATTGCTGGTATTACTCAAGGTATGATGTGGAGAGCATATGATGAATATGGTTCTTTATTATACTCATTTATTGATACAGTTACAGTATTACAACCATACTACACAATTAGAGCAGTTGGTGGATTATTATACTTAATTGGTTTCTTTATGTTTGCATATAATATGTATAAAACAGCTACTTGTGGTAGAGTTCTTGATAAAGAGCCTACAAACGCATCGCCTATGGGCGCTTAAGAGAGAGGGGTTAATATGTTTCATTGGTTAGAACAAAGACCGTTTTTCTTTACGGTAGTATTATTTTTATTTATTGCGTTTGCAGGACTTGTAGAAGTTTTACCAGATTTTGCTAAAGCTTCTCAACCTAAAGTTGGTACTAAACCATATACTGTTTTAGAACTAGCTGGTAGACAAGTTTATATTAAAGATTCTTGTAACGCTTGTCACTCACAGTTAATTAGACCATTTAAATCAGAAACTGATAGATATGGTATGTATTCAATTTCTGGTGAATTTGCTTATGATAGACCATTTTTATGGGGATCTAAAAGAACTGGACCAGATTTACAAAGAGTTGGTAACTACAGAACTACAGATTGGCATGAAAACCACATGATGGATCCTGCTTCAGTTGTTCCAGGTACAGTTATGCCTGCATATCCTCATATGTTTACTAATAAAGCTGATATAGCTACTGCATATGCAAATGCAAATACTCAAAAACAAGTATTTGCTGTACCATATGACAAAGCTGGTATGCCTAAGTTAGGTTCATGGGAAGATGCAAGAATTTCAGCTTTAGCGGAAGCAAAATTAGTTGCAGCAGATATGAAAAATCAAAGTGTAAAAGATGCAGTAGAAGCTGGCGAAATTCCAGAAATTGTTGCTTTAATTGCATATTTAAATTCTTTAAAATAAGGCTAAAACATGGAATACGAAACTCTATTAACTGTTCAAGCTTATGCTAAATTTGCTTTGTTGGCAATTGTATGTATCGTGTTTTATAGTTATGCTTTTTCTATATATAGAAGAGACAAAAAAGGTGAGACTAACTATGAAAGTTATTCGAACCTTGTGTTAGACGATAGTATAGAATCAAAACCTTTAGAAAAAAGAAAAAATGACAATAAAGAGAGTTGAGAAACTTTTGAAAAAAAATAAAAAAGGAGATAGCTAATATGAAGTCTATGGTAATAGGTGGTATTATTCTTATCATTGCATTGATGACTGGTACATACTTCATGGCAGGTGATTCATTTGCCTTAGGTGAAGATTATATCAATGACCTTACAATGTTGGGAGCTGTTGCAATTATTGGTATTACAGTATTTGTGGCATTAAAGTATGTTAATCAAATTAAAAATGATAAAGCTACTGGTGAATTAAAAGAAGAAAATTGGGATGGTATTGGTGAATACGGTAACAATATTCCTACTGGTTGGGCATTGATGTTTATAGGTACAATTGTTTGGATGATGTGGTATTTCTTTATTGGTTACCCAACAAATCAATTTTCACAAATTGGACAATACAATGAAGAAACAAATGAATATCAAGCTAAATTTGAATCTAAATGGAATAATATTTCACAAGAAGATTTAGTTGGTATGGGTCAATCTGTATTTTTAGTACAATGTGCTCCATGTCATGGTATTGATGCTGAGGGTATTGATGGTAAGGCACAAGATTTAACAAAAAGAATTAGTAAAGAATCAGTTCTTGATGTAATTAATAATGGTGCCAACAACTTCAAAACTGATTTCCCAGGTGGTATGCCAGCAGGTATGGCATCAGGAAAAGATGCTGAAGAGATTGCTGAGTATGTTGCTGGTGGTTTAAAAGGTACTGCACCTGCAATGTGGGCTGCTTGTTCATCTTGTCATGGTGAGAATGGTGAAGGTATGGACTATGTTGCACCAAATATTAAAAACTATAGTGATAAATTAGTAGCTACAGTTCTTAAAGATGGTAAAAAATCTATCATAGGTTCAATGCCAAGTTTTGATGGAAGATTATCTGAAACACAAGTAAAAGCTGTTGCAAATTACTTAAGAAGTATAGGAGAATAGTATGGCTGGAAATACACAAATGAATGATAACGAAAGAGGTATATTTAGTTTGATACATGGTATTACAGGTATGTTAATTGCAGTTGTATTACTTCTTTCAATTCTTGGTACTTTAACATATTTCGCTGTTGTAACACAACAAGCTAACGCTGAAAACTTTTATGAAGTAAATCAGGATCTTAACGCATTAAAAATGAATGATCCAGAAAATCATAAAATGTGGATCAATAAATAAGGAGTAGATGATGTATTATGTAATTTGGGGACTATTAGCAGTTTCTGCTGTAGTAACAATCGCTTTATCATTTTTAGATTCTACAAGAGTATTTGTTGGCTAATTAGTGACTAAAGTAGTTAAAAAGGGGAGATGTTAATTCATCTCCCCTTTTTTTATGATTGAAATCTAAAATATATTATTTATTGACAAAGAAGAAAAATAGTAGTAATATTCATTTGAAAATTTTAAATTATAATAACTATAAATTTATTTTATGTAAATATAGAATTATGACAATTAAAAAGGAAAAACATGGCTGAACAGATACAAGCATGTAGCAATGATATATGTATGAAAAAGGATGAGTGTGAAAGATATAGACTTTTTAAACTAGGTCAAAATGATCATAAAAGATTTAATGGAAAACCGCATAAAGGTTGTGGACAATTTATTAAAATATCAAATCAGAATAATTAAAAAATTATACTAATTTAAGTACAATACAGTAAATATACAAATTATTTATAATTAAAGGAACATATGTGAGAAGCAAATTATTTTTTTTAGTATTTATATGCATATCTGCACTAAATGCAAGTCAAAACCCATATATTATTAAGCATGATGGATTGATTGATCAGCGTGCACAAGAGAAGATTTTTCAAATTGGAACTGAAGCAAAAGAAAAATTGGGAGTGAATCTTTATATAGATATTCGAGAAAATAATGGAATTAATCCTAGCGAAAAAAGAGAAATACGACTACAGCTTATGAGAAAACTAGAAGCTAATTTGATCTCTAAACTTCAAAAGCCGTATGTAGTTTTAAGTATATCCGTAGATCAGTTATATGCAAATATTTTATACTCTGATGATATGAAAAATATTATTGACAAAGATGATATTTTAGATGGTTATGTTATCCCTTTATTAGCTTCAAAAGATAAAAATAGTTTATTTGCAAAAACAAGTGCAGCGACATTGAATGGTTTTGCTCAAATGGCAGATAGTGTTGCAAATAGTCAAAATATTAAACTAGAGTCAAGTATAGGAAGTGAAGGGAAAACAGCGGGAACTATTTGGAAAGTATTTATGTATTTTATTGTACTTACAGGATTAGGTCTATATGTTATAATAATACTTAAAGAGAGAAAATATAAAAAGGGTGTAAATAGTGGAAAATAAAAAAGAGAATAAACCTATGCCAAAATGGCTTGTATATACACTTTTTATACTAAAGTTTATGTTGAGTATAGCCCTTATTTTTTGGACTGTTTATATGACTCTACAGTCAGATGTAGGAAAAGATGACGATAATGCTTTTTTAAGTAATCAACATGATGTAGATGATAACTACAATAAAATAATGGAACAAAATAATGAGTTCAATTCTAAGTACAATGTAAAGTTTGTTTTTAATGATGAAGAGATTATTGGGTTAAGTCATTCTGATATTTATCTTTCTCAAAGAGTTATAAAAGAGAGAAAAATACGAAAAAATATGTTACATATTGGGAAAAATAGTGTAAAAGTATATATTCAAGATAAAAATGCCAATGAGATAAAAGAGAGCAAAGTTGATATATTAGTAACAAAAAATACCACACACGCAGAAGATGTAACACTTAATCTTACAAATGAAAGAAGTAAAGAATTTGAAATTCAAAGTTTTGGGTACTGGAACATTACTGGGACAGTAGAAGTAAATGGAAGTAAAGGTTCGTTTTACATAAAAACAAATGCATCAAGACAAACTAAATAATTCACTTATCGTATTGCCAACATCAAGGGCAATACGGGATCATTTGAGTGAATTAAAAACAACAAATCAACTTATCAAAAAGTATATCTCTATAGGGGATTTTTTCCAACGCTCAATTATCGATAGTAAAAATCGAAAATTCGTCGATAAACATCTAAAAATCATTTTTTTAAAAGAAGCGATCGCAAACATAGATATTGAAAAACTTGGCTTCAGTAGAGAGTTTACAACATTTTTAAAACAAAGTGAATATATTTTTCGATTTTTTCAAGAGTTAGCAAATGAATATGTAGAGATGGAAAGACTCGTAGAATATGATACTTATGCATTATACTCAGATCATTTAGATATATTAAAAGAGATATATTATAATTATTCAAAGATACTCGAAAAACATAATTACTGTGATAATATTTTTTTACCAAATGATTATATATTAAATGAAGATTATATAGAACAGTTTGATGATATTACTCTTTATTTGGAAGGGTACTTGTCAAAATTTGAGTTTAAAATCTTACAAGATGTAGCTAAATTTAAAAATCTTACTATTATTCTTATTTTAAATCAGTTCAATCAAAAAAATATCTCATTATTAAAAGAGTATGGTTTAGAAGAAGATTTTGAGATAGGAAACCGTTATACAATCGATTTAACTGCTTTAAAAGTAATCAAAAAAGAGGAGAAAAAAAAGATTACAGAAGATGTTGTGATCTCTCCTATTTCATCACAGCTAGAGCAAATTGCTTTTATAAAATACCATATTACTCAGATGATTAAAAAAGGTATTGCAGCAGAAAAAATTGCTGTTGTGATTCCAAATGAAAAGATAAGTTCCAAGTTAGAGTTGTTTGATGATGAACACTATTTCAACTTTGCTATGGGAAGAGGTATATCAGAACATAAAATTGTAAAAGTGATAAAACTTATTACAAAAGTTTTGGTTGATAAAGAACCAAAAGATAGTGTAAAGCTAGAGTACTTCAATATAGATAATCAGATATTTTCAGAACTTTTTCGAGATAACTGGAATAAAGAGTTAACCCAAGAGATGATGCTAGAGATTTTGGAGTATCTTTTCTCTTTAGAGAGTGATGAAGAGGTATTGGAAAAACTTGAACAGATAAAAATATCGATGCAAATTTTGCTTTTTTCAAATAGTACCAATGAACCAATTGTGATCAAAACAAAGGAGTTTATGAAACTGCTCTCTACTGAGATAAATAATATCACAATAGATGATATCTCTGGTGGTAAAATTACAGTTTTAGGTATACTTGAAACAAGAGCGGTAAATTTTGATGGAATTATTGTGATTGACTTTAATGATCAAAAAATTCCAAAAATCAGCGTAAAAGATAAGTTTATCTCATCTTCTTTAAAAAGTATGGTAGGATTACCAAGTATAGAAGATAGAGAAAATTTACAAAGATATTATTATAAAAGACTTTTTGACAATGCTTTAAATATCGCTATTTGTTATATTGATGATGAGCAAAGTGTTATGAGCAGATTTATAGTACAACTTTTTGAAGACTATAAAACACATATCAAAAAAAATGATTTTAAATCTGTTTTATACACAAAAAACGATTTTAAACATTTCTATAGTGAAATCATTTTAGATATCGATTTATCAAAACAATCATGGTCAGCAACAAGCCTAAAAACATATTTACAGTGTAAAAGAAAATACTATTTTCAGTATCTTTCAAATATAAAAGATCACACCATAAGTATCAAACCAGAAGCTTTTGAGATAGGTAATATCATTCATAATTGTTTAGAGGAGGCTGTGAAAAAAAAGAGCCTTACCAATCAGTTTATAAGTAATTATTTTAGTACTTTTCAAAAAAACAATCCTTATTTAATTTTAGAGTTAGAGTTATGGAAAAAAAGACTTGAAAAACTTGTAGAGTACGAATCTATGAGAAAAGCAAATGGGATTGAGATATTTGAGGTTGAAAAAAGATTTGATTTAACTTATAATGGAATTAATATCAAAGGTGCTATTGATAGAATTGATAAGTATCCTGACAATACCTATGAAATTATTGATTATAAAACATCCTCATCTTTAAAAATTGATACACTCAAAACCTATGAAGAGAGTACAGATTTTCAGCTTGAGTTTTATTATCTAGCCCAGCGAGATAAAATGATAAGAGATGTTTGTTATTATAGTCTGAGTGATGTTGTTATGAAAAATGAAGTTGTTTTACAAGAAAAACTTGCTGTTTTAGATCTTCATTTTTTAGCTCTAAAGACAGAAAAAGTAAATTTTAAATGTACAGATAATTTAGCACACTGTACATTTTGTCCCTATAAAACCATTTGTCAGAGGGATTAGTATCATGCTAGAAAAAGTGTTTCATTCAAAAAAAGTTTTATTATATATTATGGCACTTTCTATGTCATTTTCTTTTGCCGCTTGGATGAGTTTATTGAACAATTTTGTTATAGAAGTGGCTTTTTTTGATGGAAGTCAAATAGGTATTTTACAAGCTATACGAGAGATTCCTGGCTTTTTAGCTTTTACTGTTGTATTGGTTACGATTATTATTGCACAACAACGGCTCGCTTATATCTCTATAATGCTGTTAGGTCTTGGTACAGCAATTACAGGGATTTTTCCTAGTGTATTTGGTCTGTATATTACTACATTGATTATGTCTACAGGCTTTCACTATTTAGAAACACTGAATCAATCGTTATCTTTACAGTGGCTTAGTAAAAAAGAAGCACCAATTATTTTAGGAAAGATTGTTGCTTTAAAATCATTTACAGCACTTATGTCATTGGGAATCATCTATATAATGATGAAGTTTTACAGTGTTGAGTATAAAGTAGTATATCTCTTTTTTGGAGGGATTACTTTTTTTATAGGTGCTTTTTCGTGGATTATGTTTAAACATTTTGATGATGATATTGTGCAAGATAAAAAAATCCGCTTGAAAAAAGAGTATTGGTTATTTTATCTTTTGACTTTTTTTGCAGGAGCAAGAAGGCAAATATTTGTAGTATTTGCTGGCTTTTTACTTGTGGAGAAATTTGGTGTTGATATTCATAATATGGTGATATTATTGATTATTAATTCTGTTTTAAATATGTATCTTGCTCCAAAAATAGGAAAGTTTATCTCTCGTTTTGGAGAATCACTCTCTTTAAAACTGGAGTATGTTGGACTATTCATTGTATTTAGTATGTATGCATTTGTGGATAATCTTTATTTAGCTTATTTTTTATATGTGTTGGATCATCTTTTGTTTGCAATGGCAATTGCTTTGAAAACATATTTTCAAAAAATAGCAAATCCAGAAGATATAGCTAGTGCAAGTGCTGTGAGTTTTACCATCAATCATATTGCAGCAGTTGTTTTACCAGTAGTTTTAGGACTTGTATGGTTATATTCTCATTCTTTAGTATTTTTGATTGGTTCGATGATTGCTATAGGTTCATTGGCATTATCTTTTTTAATACCTAAAAATCCTAAAATTGGTTTTGAAACGACACTTGCAAAAAATAAAAAAATTTAGTTAGTAATAAAAAAGGAGATAAAGTGAAAAAAATTATTTTGGGAATATGTGTAGTTTTTTTATTTATAGGGTGTACTACAAAAGTACAAACAGATATAAAACCATATGTAACTTTACATCAAAATGAGGTAGAAAATCTTTCTATAAATTTTATAGGTGTAAATGATAAAAGAGATACACAAATAGTATCAACAATATATAATGATAATAAGATTGAAAACCAATATTCATTAAGTTCAAATGTTCAAAAATGGTATCAAGAAGCATTTAAAAGAGAGTTTGAAAATGCAAAAATGTTAAACAATAAAAATGTATCGGGTATAGATGTTATTGTAAATATCACAAAGATTAGTGCTAAATATACAAAATATAGTTTAGATTCAAAAAATATGAGTGCAAATATCAAAATAGAATTAGTCATAAAAAAAGATGATAAAACAATAACTTCTCAAATAGAAACAAACCAAACACTTTACAAACCAATGATTTTAGATGCTGAGGGTTTTGAATCTATTCTCAATGAGGGGATGAGAGATTCTGTCTCAAAAACAGTAGCTATTTTGATTGAAAAAATTAAGTGAAATTAAGAATTTGTAAATGAAACCTTTTATAGCTTTAAAAGCCAGTGCAGGAAGTGGTAAAACATTTGCGCTAACTGTACGATATATTTCTCTTTTACTTCTTGATGCACATCCAAAAGAGATACTTACCTTAACTTTTACCAATAAAGCAGCAGCTCAAATGGCTGAGCGTATCTATGATACACTTCTTAGTCTTGGTGATGATGAAGCTATTTTGGATGCTGTAATAATTGAAACACAATTATCAAAAGAGAATGTATTAGCAAAAAAAGATAAGATTATCAAAAAATTTATCTCTTCAGAACTCTCTATTTATACTATAGATAAATTTATCAATAAGATTTTACGAGAGTTTAGTGGATATATAGGGATAAACGATGATTTTGATATCAAGTTTGATGATGAAGAGTTACTTCTTTATAAATTTTTAACCTCTTTAGATGAGTCTCAATTTGATAGTCTTATTCAGTTTGCTCATAGAGAAAATAAAAAGCTCAATTCGATTGTTGAGTTATTTAAAGTATTGATTGATAAAAATGAAAAGCTTGAGGTACAACACTATCCAAAGGGTAGTTTTGAGGCTGTATCTATTGCTATTATGGAAGATGCAAATATCATAAAAAATTTCATAGATAAAAGTACAGTTTCAAAGTCAGGCTATAATGCTGTAGATTTTAATACAATTGAACAACTTTTAGACAAAGGGAAAACATGGCTTACAAAAGAGAGTTTATCTGATTTTTCCTATTTCAAAAAAGCAAAACCTCCTATAGAACTTGATGATAATCTTGAACGATTACAAACAAATGTCACACTTTATTATCAAATCCAAGAGAGTTATACTCTAGAAAACTTATTTCAGATTTTTGATGATTTTAAAGAGTTTCGTTCCTCATACAATGCAAAAAGAAACTCTTTGGAGTTTAGTGATATTACTAATATTGTGTATAAGTTATTGGAAAATCACATCGAAAAAGATTTTTTATATTTTAGACTTGATGCCAAATATAATCATATTTTAATAGATGAGTTCCAAGATACCTCCACTTTGCAGTTTAAAATCTTATTTCATCTGATCGATGAGATTATCTCTGGAAACCCTGAAGTATATAAAACATTTTTTTATGTAGGAGATATCAAGCAGTCTATTTACCGATTTAGAGGTGGAACAAAAGAGTTATTTGACTATGTTGCTTCTATTTTTCATCCAATGTTAGAAGTTGAACTTCTAGATAAAAACTATAGAAGTAGTCAAAATGTAGTAAATTTTGTAAATAACACTTTTGAACCTCTCTCTAACTATGAATATGATAATCAAAAAGTCAATAGTAAAATTGAGGGGTATGTTGAGGTTGCTAATATCTCAAGTGAAAAAGAACTTATTTATGAAGATGTTTATAATAAAGTTGAAGAGTTACTCAAAAACAATATTGAAGTAAATAACATAGCAATACTTACCTATACAAACGCAGATGTTTTGGCTATTTATGAATATTTTAAACAAAAAAATCCACAACTTGAAGTGGTAACGGAGATGACTTCTAAACTTATAAGCCAAACAAATGTAAAAGCACTCATCAATGCTATAAAATATATCTATTTTAAAGAAGACATTTATAGAGTGAATTTCAATGCGCTTGTAGGAAAAGAGTATTTTACGCAGTTTGAATATTTTGTTGATATTGATAATATTGATGTAGTGACACTGCTTAAAAAAGTGGCATATCATTTTGATATAGTTGATGATAATGTTATCCGTTTTATAGAGTTGTCTGTATCGTATGATACTATTGTAGACTTTGTATATGATAGTAGTAAAGATGATACCTCAATTGTATCCCAAGCACAAAATGGAATCTCTATTTTAACAGTCTTCAAATCAAAAGGTTTAGAGTTTGATACAGTAATTGTACTTGATAGAGTTACGAAAAAAAACCCTGATAGAAGCTCTTTGCTTTTTGAATATGATGATATCGATTTAAAAAAGATATTTTACAAAAGATCAAAAAGGGAAAACCTAGATAGATTTTATGAAGAAGCTGTCAATAAGGAAAAAAAATTAGTCGTAGCTGACGAACTCAATATTTTATATGTAGCTTTAACAAGAGCAAAAAACAATATGATAGTTCTAAAAAAAGAGAAAAATAGTGTTTTTGATTTGTTGGGAGATTTTCCTTTAAAAACTATAGGGAGTTTGCATAAAGAGATAGTGCATAAAAAAGTAAGAAATAGTGAACAAGATGTTGAGTATAAGCCATTAAATTTAGGATATCAAGAGAAATCGAAATCTACTCAAGATAATAGTATAGGTAGTTTAAAGGCACGATATTTTGGTATAGCGACACACTATTGTTTGGAGATGATGAAAAATTTTGATACAAAAAGTTTAGAAAAAGCATTTGTGAATACACAAAATAAATATGGAAATTTTTTAGATGAAAACGAATTTGAAGATCTCTATAATAGAATTGCACTTTTAGTGTCAGATACAAAGTTTCAAGAGATTGTTGACAAAAGTAGTTTTACAAAAGAACAAGCGTTGATGTTTAATGATGAACATAAAATTATCGATTTGTTAGTACAAAATAAAAATGGATATGTAGTAGTAGACTATAAAACAACAACACAGAAAAATAGTTCACATCTTACGCAAGTAAAAAAATATGTACAAGCGATAAAAGAGATAACAGATGAAAAAAATGTTCAGGGGTATCTAGTATATTTACATCCCCAAAATGTGGAGTTATTAGCAGTATAGATGCAAAATATAAAAAAATTACATACCGCTCTTTTATCTTGGTATGAAGAAAATGGTAGAGAACATTTACCTTGGAGAACTACTAGAAATATTTATCATATTTATATCAGTGAAATCATGCTTCAACAAACACAAGTAAGTCGAGTGATGGAAGAGTTTTATCCTAATTTTTTAGAAAAGTTTCCTACTTTAGAGATTTTATCAAAAGCTCCTATTGATGAGGTATTGGCTTCATGGAGTGGTTTGGGATATTATTCACGAGCTAGAAATATACACAAAACAGCAAATTTATCCACTGAAAAATTACCTGATACTATGGCTGAGTTATTAAAATTACCTGGAATAGGTAGATACACTGCAAGTGCAATTTGCAGTTTTGGATATGAGCAAAATGTAAGTGTAGTAGATACAAATATAGCAAGAGTACTGAAAAGATATTGTGGGCTTTTAGATGTAAAAGATGAGGTAGTTTGGAAAAATGCAGATGAACTTTTAAATCATAAAGCATCAAGAGCACATAATCTAGCACTTATGGATTTAGGTTCAATGGTTTGTAATCCTAAAAATCCAAAATGTGATGAATGCCCACTAGAAAAAAACTGTTTGGGTAAAAATGAACCAGAACTTTATACCAAAAAGAAAAAAACTGTATATGAATCTATGGATTTATTTTATGCAATATGTATAAAAGACAATAAAATAGCTCTGCAAAAATCGACAGGTAAAATGTACAAAGGTATGCTTGAATTACCAAGTTGTGATCCTATAGATGAAAACTTTATAGATACCTATAAACATAGTTATACAAAATATAGATTAACAGTAAATTTATATAAAGTTGAAGAGTTAGATAACGATGAAATCATCTGGATAAAAATTGAAGATATAGATACTTTACCTATCTCTACACTTACAAAAAAAGCACTTTTGAAAATAAATAACATTTTATAAGAAACACGCTAAAATCACATTTTAAAAAGAAGAAAATATAAGGTAATAAAATGAATAAAAGTTTAGGAACAAATCTAATAGCATGTTTAATAGTTATTGTTGGGTATTTTACAGGAAATGGCATCATTCTAACTATAGGATTGTTTGCATTAAGTGGGGCAGTGACAAACTGGATAGCTGTACATATGTTATTTGAAAAAGTTCCTTTTTTATATGGAAGCGGTGTAGTAGAAAATAGATTTGAACAGTTTAAAACTTCAATACATACTTTGATTATGAATCAGTTTTTTACCAAAGAAAACTTAGATAAATTTTTTGAATCAGAGATGTCTACAAATAAAAAATTAGACTTATCAAATGTGATAGAAAAAACAGATTTCTCTATAGCTTACGAGAGTTTAAAAAGTGCAGTTATGGAGTCTAGTTTTGGTGGTATGTTAGGTATGTTTGGTGGTGAAAAAGCACTTGAACCACTTCAAGAACCTTTTACAAAAAAAATGAAAGTTGCTATAAATAATATCGTACATACAGATGATTTTCAAAAACTTATCCAAGAAACATTACAAAATAGTGATATCAGTGAAGATATGAGTAAAAAAATCGATTCAGTAGTTCAATTAAGACTAGATGAGTTAAATCCAAAGATGGTAAAAAACCTAGTACAAGATATGATTAAAGAACACCTTGGATGGCTTGTAGTTTGGGGTGGAGTCTTTGGTGGACTAATTGGATTATTGGGTTCATTTGTATTGTAGGCTTTATTTAAAAGACTTTTTTATAAGACAATAATATTTTATAGAAAGTCTTAAAAACTAAAACAAACATAAAGTTTGATTTAGTTTTTAACTGTGATGAAAATACAATTAGAACAATTTATTCTACTGTTTGCGTAATCCAACCACTTCCTAGAACTTTTTCATCTTCATAAAATACAGCAACTTGACCAGATGCTACACCATATACAGGCTCTTTAAGTTCTACATTTGCGATGCCATTTTCAATAGTAACACTACATGGAATTTTTGTTGTTCTATATCTTAGCTTGATAGTACACTCAAAAGAATCACCATCTACATAAAGGTTAAGGTCATTTAGTTTTACATTTGTTATAGCTAAGTCCTCTTTTTTCCCTACAACTATTGTATTTGTTTTTGGATTTAACGATTTTACATAGTGTGGCTCGTGTGCTCCATCAACTGTAAAACCTTTTCTTTTACCGATTGTGTAGTGCATATATCCTTTATGTTTTCCTACTTCATTGCCATTAACATCTAAAACTTTTCCATCTTGATCGATTTTATTGTGTTTTTTGAGGACATCTGTATAAACAGTTTCAACAAAACAAATCTCTTGAGACTCTTTATTTTCAGATATTTTTTTAATAGCAGGAATTTGAGATGCTTGCTTGATGATATCTTCTTTTTTATAAATAGACATTGGAAAAATTAGATGTTTTAATACATCTTTTTTTACTTGTGCAAGAAAATAACTTTGATCTTTTGTTTTATCATCTGCTTCATAGATAAATTCACCATCAGTTTTTGCGTAGTGTCCAGTTGCTAGATAATCTATACCTAAACTTTTAGCAAAATCAAACATCCCACCAAACTTGATGCTTCTATTACATTTTACACATGGATTTGGTGTACGACCTTTTTTGTATTCATCTACAAAATAGTTATAAACTTCATTTTTGAAGTCATCTTCTAAATCTAGTACATGATATTCAATACCTAAAAAATCAGCAACTCTTTTACCTGCTTCGATATTCTTTTCATGATATCCAACTCTTGAGTTGTGAAGTTTCATATAACAGCCAGTTACTTCATACCCATCTTTTTGTAACATATAAGCAGTCATAGAGGAGTCAACTCCCCCACTCATACCAACTAATACTTTCTTATTGTTCATAAGGATTTCCTTTTTTTAAAAAGTGGCAATTATATCCCTAGATAACTTCTAGGGATATTTAACCTATGCGTTAAATGCAGTTTCTAAATCTGCAATAAGGTCTGAGGCATCTTCAAGACCAACACTTACTCTTACTAATCCTTCTGTAATTCCAATCTCTTTTTGCTCATCAAGAGGAATTTGCTGATGAGTTGTTGTTGATGGGTGAGTTATAATAGATTTCGAATCACCAATATTAGCAACTATTGAGAATAGATCTGTATTGTCAAGAATTTTCCAAGCTGTATCTTTGTCTTTTACTTCAAAACTTAATAAACCACTACATAAACCATCTTTAAAATACTTATTTGCTAAAGCATGGTATTTATTTGACTTCAATCCAGGATAATTTAAGTTAAATACTTCAGAGTTTGATTCTAAATATTCGGCTACTTTTTGAGTATTTGCACTATGTTTTTCCATTCTTAAACCTAAAGTCTCAAGACTTTGAATAAGTGACCATGAGTTAAATGGAGATGGTGTAGCACCAATATCTCTAAGAAGCGCAAGTCTGATTCTTAAGTTAAACGGAGGAAATGGTAAATCTGTATAAACCAAACCATGGTAACTCTCATCTGGTGTAAAGAAGTGAGTATATCGTGGATTGTCTTTAAAGAAATCTGTTAAACCATCTCTATCGACTATAGCTCCACCTAAAGCTAGACCTTGTCCTGACATATATTTACTACAACTATGTACAACTATATCTGTACCATGTGCAATTGGATTGATTAAGTATGGAGTTGCTACTGTATTATCACAAATAGAAACAATACCATGTTTTTTAGCAATAGCAGAAATTGCATCAATATCAGCAACTGCAATTTGTGGATTAGATAATGATTCAAAGAAAATTGCTTTTGTTTTATCATCAACTAGTGCGTTAATTGTTTCTGGATTGTCTAGCTCAAAAACTCGAGCTTCAAGACCAAATCTTTTCATTGTGTGCTTAAATAAAGTTACACTTCCACCATAAATTTTATCAGAGATGATGATATTGTCACCTGTTTCAAATAGATTTGAAATTGCATAAAAAATAGCAGCTTGCCCACTTGATGTTGCAATAGCACTAGCACCACCCTCAAGCTCGGCTATTCTAGCTTCCAAAGTAGCTGTTGTAGGGTTTGTTAATCTTGTGTATATATTTCCTAAATCTTGTAGTGTAAATCTATCAGATGCTTGTTGAGCAGTTTCAAAAGCATAAGCTGTTGATTGATAGATTGGTACAGCCATTGTCCCTTGAGTGTCTTTATTATATCCTGCGTGTATTGCTAAAGTCTCTTTATTCATTATTTTTCCTTTTTTAGTTCATTTACTGATGTTCGAAGAGCATCAATTAAATATTTTATATTTTTTTTACTATGTGTATAGTTTAGACTGATTCGTAACCAGCTTGGCTTCTCTTTTTCAGAATCACTTTCTGTTATTCCAAACAGATCTTGCCCATAAGGTCCTGCACAGCTACATCCAGCTCGTGTTTGAATTCCATATTCAGTTGAAAGTTTTTCACATAAATCAAATGGTGTCACACCATGGAAATTGATAGCGATGATTCCTATACTGTCATGAATATTGTTTTGCCCATAGATAGTGTGTTCAGGTAGTTTTGCTAACTCCTCTTCTAGATATCTAAAAGTTACAGATTTTCGCTCCTGTATTCTGTCAAGTCCTAGTTCATATCTCATTTGATATGCAAATGATGCTTTGATCATTTGAAGAATAGGTGGTGTTCCTGCATCTTCTCTCATCTCAATATCACTATTGAAAATATGCTCATCTTTTGAAACATAAGCAACAGTTCCTCCACCTGCAAAAGTAGGAGATATTGCATTGTCAATTAGTGATTTTCTAATTGCTAAAAGACCACAAGTACCAGGACCCCCTAATAATTTATGTGGTGATAAAAAGATTGCATCAAATAGTTCACTTTTCGGGCTCATACATGGAGATGAAGCTGCACTATCAAATGCAATAATTGCATTATATTTTCTTAAAAGTTTCGATATTTTTTCAAAAGGTGAAACGATTCCTGTAACATTTGATGCTGTAGAAAATGCACCTATTAGTTGACGATCTTTATTTTCTTCAAGAGCATTTGCTAAAAATTCTAAATCTACATTACCTGTTTCATCAAGTGGTATTCTTAAAATATCACATAATGCTTCTCTATAACTTATCTCATTTGAGTGATGTTCAAATGGACCTACTAAAATAAGTGGTTTTTCTAAGTCATCAACATTGATATTGAATCTTGCTTTTGTAGCAGGTGGAATATATAGTCCAAGTAACTCTAGAAATTTTTTAATAGCACCAGTTGCTCCTGATCCACATGGGAACACAACAAAATCGTTTGTTAATCCAAGGTATTTCTTTAAATTTTCTCTTGCTATATCGTAGTTAAATGATGTAGCTTTTGCATTACCTGCAAATTCTGAATGTGTATTTGCATAAGTATTTAGAACCTCTTGCAATCTCTCTTCAATAGGTCTATAAGCTAATCCTGATGCTGTATAATCAAAATAGCTATCTTTGTTCTTACCAATTATACCTTCACTAATCTCTTCAAAAGTAGTATTTTCTGTTATAAATGGTCTAAATATTTCGTTGTTTTTTGTCATTGTTTACCTTTAAATGAAAGACAACTCTTCTTATGAATAAAGAGTTGTACTTAAATATCTTTCCCCTGTATCACAAAGAATAGTAACTATTGTTTTCCCTTTGTTTTGGGCTCTTGATGCTACTTGAGTAGCTGCGTATAAATTTGCACCAGCAGAGATACCTACTAGAAGACCTTCTGTTTTTGCAATTGCTTTTGATGTTGCAAAAGCATCTTCATCAGATACTTGAATCACTTCATCAAAAATCTTTTCATTAAGAACTGTAGGTACAAATCCTGCTCCGATCCCTTGAATCTTATGTGGTCCTGGAGTTCCTCCTGATAGAACTGGCGAACTTTGAGGCTCAACAGCAATAACTTGAATATCTGGGTTGTGTTCTTTTAGTACTTCTGAAATACCTGTTAGTGAACCACCTGTACCAACAGCAGCAATGATTATGTCAACTTTTCCATCTGTATCTCTTAAAATCTCTTGAGATGTTGTTTGTCTGTGTGCTTCTGGGTTTGCTGGGTTATTGAACTGCTGAGGCATAAAACTATTTTGCATTGTACTATCAATCTCTGCTGCTCTATCTATAGCACCTTTCATCCCTAAAGCTGCTGGAGTTAAGTCTAAAGTTGCACCTAATGCAGAAAGTAGTTGTCTTCTTTCTAAACTCATAGACTCAGGCATTGTAAGAATAAGTTCTAATCCTTTAGCTGCACAAACCATTGCTAATGCAATACCTGTATTCCCACTTGTTGGTTCAACTACAACAGTATCTTTAGTAATTTTTCCCTCTTTAATCGCTGTTTCAATCATAGCAAGAGCAATTCTGTCTTTTACTGAACTTGTAGGATTCATAAATTCACATTTTCCTAACACTTCTGTGTTTGTGTCATTTGAAAGTTTGTTTATTCTAACTAATGGCGTATTTCCAACTAATTGTGTAGCGTCTTTTGCAATATTCATATTTAATTCCTTTTTATATATAGTATACTAGATTATTAGACTTTTTATCTAAAAATTCTTCCAGCTCTTTAATGGTAAGCATGAAAATTTTTTCTATTTTCGTTTGTATATCTTCCCAAAATGGTTGAAGTAAATCAGTTTTTGTTTTGCTATCTGTATTAGCTAAACAACACTCAAGTGTACTTAAAACTTCAAAGACTGTTATTTTATTAACATCTTTTATGAGTCTGTACCCTCCATTTGCTCCTCTAATACTTTCAACAAGTCCACCTTTTTTTAAAGTAACAAGTATCTGTTCAAGGTAATTTTGAGGAATCTCACCTTTTGCAGCAATCTCTTTGATTTGCAACAAATCTTTCTCTTTCTCTTTTGCTAAAATAAGCATGGCTGTTAAACCATAAACACCTTTTGTAGATACAATTGCCATTTTAAAACCTCTTTTTTATTTAACTAGTAGAATAATAACAAATTTTAGAATTTATGTCAAGTAAACAGATAGATTTTGATGAGAATATCTTTTTTTGTCTTAAAATAGTAGTGTTTAAAGGCTTTATGTAAACACCCCTAAAGTAGCTTAGTTTAAAATATGAAAATATGAGCATTTATAATCAAGAGGAATGATTTAACTTGTATTTAAATATATTTCAGTAAAATTTAAGCTTGACTTTAAACAAAGAGAGAAGATGAATAACGAGATAATCTCAATGAAAAATATAAATAAGTATTACGATGATTTCCATGTACTAAAAGGGATAAATTTTAGTGTAAAAAAAGGTGAAATTGTTGTCATTTGTGGACCTAGTGGTTCTGGAAAATCAACACTGATACGCTGTATTAATGGTCTTGAAGAGATTGATGAGGGAAATGTTTTTGTTGATAATATAGACATTTATGAGAGTCGAAAAAATTTAAAAGAGATACGAAGTGAAGTGGGTATGGTTTTTCAACACTTTAATCTTTTTCCCCATTTGACTATTTTAGAAAATATAACATTGGCACAAAAACTTGTAAAAAAAAGATCAAATAAAGAAGCAAACGAAATTGCACATGATTTACTTGAAAAAGTGAAATTAGGTGATAAGGCGGATTCATATCCTTCTGATTTATCTGGTGGACAAAAACAAAGAGTAGCTATTGCACGAAGTCTAGCTATGAAACCAAAAGTGATGTTATTTGATGAACCCACTTCCGCACTAGATCCTGAAACAATAGGTGATGTGTTATCTGTAATGAAAGAGCTCGCCCAAGAAAATTTTACAATTGTGTGTGTAACGCATGAGATGGGATTTGCAAAAGAGGTTGGGGATAGAATTGTATTTATGGATCATGGTGTAATAGTAGAAGAAAATACGCCAAGTGAATTTTTTAATAACCCGAAAAGTGATAGAGCAAAAAAGTTCTTAAATGAAATTTTAGTTCATTAGTATGTTAGAAAATAGAGTAAAAATCATTTATAGATTTTTACTTTATTTCAATTCCTAAAATATCTCTTTTGCTTCCCACTCTGGGAAATTACTTCTAATATACGCATTTAGTTCGATTTCTGCTTTTGTATACTCTCGTAACTTCTCATCTTGATCTACAGCTTCTGATACAACTGAAGATAAAATCATACCAGCTCCAACTGTTGAGTTTGTATATCTATCGATGATGATAAAACTTCCTGTATGTCTATTTTCATTATATGGATCAACTGCAATTTGTCTGTCTAAAGATAATGTACATTTAGCGATATCGTTTAACTCTAAAGAATCTGTTTGAATCTCTTCAAAACTATTTACATCTTTTTTAAAGTCAATATTTTTAAATGAACCATTGATAACTGATGTTGCTCTTTTGATGATATAGTTATCATTTAGTTCAAGTTTCTTTTCATCCATCCAAACAACCATAACTTCAAGTTTATTTGATACATGTGGAATAGATGTAGATTTTACAATCATATCTCCACGACTAATATCAATCTCATCTTTAAGTGTAAGAGTTGTAGCCATAGGAGCAAATGCTTTTTCAATAGTTTCTACTGTTTCATCTTTTCCTATAGGTCGTAAATCTTTAATCTCATTTGAAACTATAGATTTTACAATAGATGTTTTTCTTGATGGTAAAACTGTAATTTCATCACCAACTTTGATACTACCACTTGCAATCGTTCCAGAAAAACCTCTAAAGTTAAGGTGCGGTCTTGAAACATACTGTACTGGTAATCTAAAATCATCATTTTCATCATCATGTATAGCGATGCTATCAAGTAACTTCATTAAAGGAAGTCCCTCATACCATGAACATTTTGGTGAATTAGTAAGAATATTATCTCCATCTAACGCTGAAATTGGAATATACTCAAAATTAATATCATCATTATGTGGAAGATTAGGGATAATCTCTTGATAATCTTTTTTGATACTTTCAAATGTATCTTGGCTAAAGTTTACTAAATCCATTTTATTAATAGCAACAATAAGGTTTTTAATACCTAATAGACTTGCTATATATGAGTGTCTTTTAGTTTGTGTTAAAATCCCTTGTCTTGCATCGATTAAGATAATAGCTACATCTGCTGTACTAGCACCTGTCGCCATATTTCTTGTGTACTGTTCGTGACCTGGAGTATCTGCAATGATAAACTTTCTTTTTTCTGTTGAGAAAAATCTGTAAGCAACATCAATAGTAATACCTTGCTCACGCTCACTAGCTAATCCATCAACTAAAAGTGCTAAATCTATTTTATCACCAGTAGTCCCAGATTTCTTGCTATCTTTTTCTATCGCTGCTAATTGGTCTTCAAAAATCATTTTTGAATCATAAAGAAGTCTTCCAATTAAAGTAGATTTCCCATCATCAACTGACCCACAAGTGATGAATCTTAAAATCTCTTTATTTTCGTGTTCTTTTAAATATTGTTCAATATTTTCTGCTATTAAATCTGATTGGTGTGCCATGTTAAAAATACCCCTCTTGTTTTTTCTTTTCCATTGATGCGTCGCCATCACTATCTATTAATCTACCTTGTCTCTCACTTGTTGTACAAACTAACATCTCTTGAATAATCTCAGGAAGTGTTGCAGCTTCACTTTCAACTGCTCCTGTTAATGGATAACAACCAAGTGTTCTAAATCTTACTTTCTCTTTTTTTGCAGTTTTTCGCAGCTCTTCAGGAACTCTATCATCATCTACCATGATTTTTGTACCCATATATTCTACTACTTCTCGCTCTTTTGAGAAATATAAATCAGGAATAGGAATCCCTTCTAAATAGATATACTGCCAAACATCAAGCTCAGTCCAGTTTGAAATAGGGAAAACTCTAATAGACTCGCCTTTTGTGTGACGCCCATTATAAATATTCCATAACTCTGGTCTTTGGTTTTTTGGATCCCATCTGTGATTTTCATCTCTAAAAGAGTAAATTCTCTCTTTTGCTCGAGATTTCTCTTCATCTCTTCTAGCTCCTCCAAAAACAGCATCGAATTTTTGGATATTTAACATATTTTTTAAACCCTCAGTTTTCATGATATCAGTATGTACAGCAGACCCATGTGTAAATGGAGATATATCCATCTCAAGTCCTTTTGGGTTTGAGTATGTAAGTAGTTCCATACCTACTTCTTTTGCTCTTCTATCTCTAAACTCAATCATCTCTTTAAATTTCCATTTAGTATCAACATGCACAAGTGGAAGTGGTGGTGGTGCTGGATAAAATGCTTTTTGTAAAATATGTAACATTACTGAGCTATCTTTTCCAACAGAGTAAAGCATAGCTGGATTTTGAAACTCTGCTATTACTTCTCTCATGATGTGCATAGACTCAGCTTCCAACTGTTTTAAATGCGTTAATCGTTCTTTACTTATTTCCATTTTGTACTCCCTTTAAAATTAAATTTTTATTTAGCGTGTAACCCACACTCTTTATGTTCTGGGTTTTCCCACCACCATCTACCACTTCTAATATCTTCGCCAGCTTTCACTGGCCGTGTACAGGGTGCACAACCGATACTAGGATAACCTTGTTTATGTAACTTATTAAAAGGAACATTATTTTCTTTGATATATTCCCATACATCTTCTTCACTGTACTGTATAAGTGGGTTTACTTTTATCACTTTAAATGTTTCATCATATTCAAAAAGCGGCATATCTTCTCGTGTCACACTTTGTGATGCACGCAAACCAGTCACCCAAATATCTACATCTTTTAGAGCTCTTTGTAAAGGCTCTATTTTTCTTGTAAAACAACAGTTTTTTCTTTTTTCAATTGATTCATAAAATCCATTGATACCTTGTGTTTTATATAACTCTTCAACTTTTTCATTTTGTGGAAAAAAAACATCTACTTTTATACCATATTTTAAATTTGTTGAATCCATAACATCATAAGTCTCATATGGAAGCCGACCAGTATCTAGTGTAAAAATATTGGCATTTTTATCGTGCATCAGCATCATGTGAGTTAACACTTGATCTTCTGCTCCGAAGCTAGAAGAGAGTGCAACGATTTTTGTTTTGTCATTTAAAAGAAACTCTAGTACATCTTGTGGGTTTGAGCTTTTAAATTTTGTGTTTAATTCTTCTATTGTATTTGTCATATTTTTTCCTATATTTGATAATCTGGTTCTTGTGTTCTTCCAAAGTTTAACTTATCCCATCCTCTTTCATGAAAATAGTATAAAATCATTTTTGTTACAACTTCAATAGATCCAATCGATGCTGCCATCGCTAAACTACCAGTTATTAAATAAGATATAACTATAGTATCAATAGTACCTAAAACTCTCCATGAGATAGTTTTTACTAACGACCGATAAGCTTTTTCTTTCATCTTATTTTCCTTTGAATTTGACCTTTTGCCAAATTGTTGAAGAAATTATAACAGAAAGAGAGATTAATGTCAAGTAACTCTACCTATTTAATTAAGTATACTCTAGTGGAGAACTAGAGTAAGGATCTCTTTCTCTTTTCTAATTCTTTTTTTGTTTGCTTGATTTTGATGATTCCAGCTTCTCTTTGTTTATGCTTTTTTCTTAGGTATTTACTGATATCTTTAGGGATGAGTTTTTCACACTCATCTCTAAAAAATTGTGCAGCTGTGGGTGAAGCCCCGTTGCTTGAAACTGCTATTTGAAGTGGTTTATTTTTTGTAAGTGCCATAAAATAGAAGTCACAATATTCTGGTACATCAACAATGTTGAGTAATATACTATGCTTTTTTTTGTACTTTAAAAGTTTTTTTGCAACGGATGGAACACCTGTAGCATCTATAATAATATAATGATCTTTTATATCTTTGAGTTTAAAAGTTTTTAAAGTTATATCTTTTGTTTTTTTTGTTATTTTTTTATTTACAGTTTCTGATATAATTGCAAAATCAATATTGTTGTGATGCAGTACACTTGCTTTTTGTAAAGCAATATTTCCTCCACCAATAAGTAATATTTTGGGATTCTTTAGAAGAATAGGGATAGTTACATTTTTTTTCATTTGTTTCTCTTTTTTAAATATAGTTTTGAAAGAATAACATAAACCAAGTTTAACTCAAACTTAATTTATATTTTTATTAAGTTAATTTAATCTCTAGTAAATTAAGTGAATTAGTTGACATAGAATAAAATATTTGATATAATCACAAAATTATAAAAAGGAAAGAGATGTTCGATTTAGAAAATTATGAAGTATTCGAGATAGTATATTTATCAGCATTTATATTAGGTGCATTGTTTGGAATGATAGCACAAAAAAATCAATTTTGTTTTAGTGGATCAATTAAAGATTATATATTAACAAACTCTACTAAAAGAGCCGCATCAGTAGTGATGGCAATAATTGTAGCAATAGTTTCTACATATTTTGTTGCAAACATAAATGAGATAGACCTAACACAATCAAACTATTTTAAAGATGATATAAATTATTTTACGATTATTATAGGTGGTGCGTTATTTGGAATAGGGATGATGATAGCAGATGGGTGTAGTAGTAGACATCTTGTAAAGTTCGCTCAAGGTGATCCATATTCATTAGTGACTCTTATTTTCATAGGAATTTTTGCGTATGCTACAACAAGAGGTTTTTTGAGTGAATATATAAGTTTGTTTACAAAAAATGAAACACTTTTATCTGTATCAGCATACCTTTCAAATGAACAACTAAATATATTTGTAGTACTAATACCACTTGCTATTTTTTTATGGATTTTAACAAAAAGTTTCAAAAGAATTTTATCTTTAAGAGATGGGGTTGTAGTTGGACTTTTAGTAGCTATAGGTTGGTATATCACAGGTGTTGTTGGTGCTGATAGTATGGAAAAAGAGATTGCAGTTGCTAGTATGAGTTTTGTGTATCCTACAGCACAAACTTTAGAGTTTTTTACTTATTATCAAGTGACTGAATTGTCATTTGGAGTAAGCATTATCCTTGGAGTTTTAAGTGGTGCTTTTATTATGTCAAAATTTAACAAAAAATACAGTTTTGGGTGTACAGCAAACTTACAACATAGTAAAATAAAATACAATATGATAGGTGGTGCTTTAATGGGTGTTGGTGGAGTTTTAGCTATTGGATGTACTGTTGGACAAGGGTTAAGTGGTGTTTCATCATTGGCTGTTGCTTCAGTTGTGGCTATATTGTCTATTATGATTTCTGCTTTTATTACAGCTAAGTATTTAGGAAAAAGAGACCAACTTCCTATGTGTTTCATCTTTGAATGGAATGATAAAAAAGAGGAAGAAGCGAAAAGAAACTTTCAAATCTAAAATAACTTTTTTATAAAAATAGTTACTTTCTATAAAATTATTTAGATATAATTTGACTAAATTTATTATAGAAAGTACACACAATGATCCAAAAAATATTATTCACACTATTTCTAATTTCTAGTCTAAACCTAAACGCTAAAACAATAGCAAAAATTCCAGAAGCTTCAGGTATCGTATATATAGCAAAAACAGATATGCTCATAGTTGTAAACGATGAAGGCTGGATATATAAACTCACACCAAAAGGTGATATCAAAAGAAAGTTTTTTTTAGGAAAGTATGACTTGGAAGGTATCACATACGATACAAAAAATGATAAGCTTTTAGTTGCAGTTGAGGGGAAAGAATCTATTCTTATCTTAAATCGAGCAAGTTTAGAATTAGAGCGTGAAGTAAAAATCAAAAGAAAATTTGATGGTGTAGAGATACTCAAAAAGTCTAAAAAAACAGGACTAGAAGCGATAGCCATAGATGAAAACGGAGATATCTATGTATCAAACCAATCAAAAAAAACTTATGATAAAAAGCTCAAAGAGAATGCTAGCGTGATCTTAAAAGTAGGCTCACTAAAAAAGAAAAAAACAAAAATAAAAGAGGTTTATAACCATGGCTATATCGACATAGCAGGAATGACTTTTCACGATGGATACTTGTATATGACAAGTGACAAAAAAAACTTACTCATAAAATACGATATCAAAAAGAATAAAACTATCAAAAAAATAAAACTAGACAAATCAGCCCAAGAGGGTATATGTTTTGATAATGATGGGCATATTTATATAGCAGATGATAATGGTGCTATTTTACAGTATAAGACTAGACAACTAAGGATATAAAAATACCTTTAGATAATTTATTTTACAAAAAAACTTTTTTATGATATAATTTCCGTAAAATATTACGGTATATATTAAGGATTTTAAATGGTGTCATATTCAACAAATGAACTTATACCCTCATCAGATTTTGCAAAAAAGTTTGGTTCGTATCTATCTCAAATAAAAAATAACACAGTAGAAAAGCTTGCTATTTTAAAAAACAATAAAGTAGAAGCAGTTTTAGTTTCAAAAGATGAATATGAAGTTATGAATGAAGCTCTCAAAAAAGTAGAATCACAAGAGTTTTTGACCTCTGTAGACACGGGTTTACAAGATATCAAAAAAGGAAATACTCATGCGATAGATAAGTTGTGGGATCAATTGGATGATTGAATATAGTAACAACTTTTTACGAGAAGCAAAAGGTTTATCAAAAAAATTCAAACTATTAAAATTTGATTTAAAGCAAGCAGTTAATGAAATAGAATCGAAGCATGAAGTAGGTGTTTCATTGGGATATAACCTTTATAAAAAAAAAGTCAAAAATTCTTCAATACCTACAGGTAAAAGTGGAGGTTTTAGAATTATTATTTATCAACAATTAAAAGAAAAAATAGTTTTGGTTTCTATTTTTTCTAAAACTCAAAAAGAGAATTTATCAGATAATGAACTAAGAACTCTTTTAAAAGAATACCATTCTTAAAAACTTAGTTTACAAAACACTATCCACACTCACATAATCATACACCTCAAACTCATCATTTTGAGCTTTTATAGCATGAAGTGCCATTCGATCGGCTAGTTCATTTCCTTCTATCCCTGCGTGTCCTTTGACATGTTTGATAGTGATTTTATCTTTTATTTGTTCATAAAGATTGTGAGCATTTTTAATGAGGTCTAAGTTTTTTATCTCTCCACCTTTTTTAGTCCAGCCATTTCTTTTCCATCCGTATGCCCAAGTTGAGATACAGTCTATACTATACTTTGAATCTGAAAGTATCATCACTTTTTCATGAGTTTTTATCTCAGATGCTAATAAAAGTGCTTTATAAAGTGCTTTGAGTTCGGCTGTATTATTCGTGCCATTTGGCTCATAGTTTCCGTAGTATAAAACTGGTTTTTCATTGTTTTTATATAAAGCTAGTCCACTTCCTGATTTTCCAGGGTTCCCTGAACAAGCACCATCACAATATATACTTACATTTGTATTTTCTTGATTATTTGTGTTTTGTGTGGTTGTTACAGGTGTTTGTATTGATGTTTCTTTTATCTTGTTTTTTTTAAACTCTAGTATCTGCATATAATTTTTGACAATTTGTTCTTGTGACTTTACCGCAACAATGCCTTTTAAAAGTATCAATCTATTTACATCATGTTCACAGATCTCTTTTTGTAGTAGCTCTTCTATAAAGTTTTCAGGTGTGGGAAAATCGATATTCAAGATTTTACATTGTGTTTTATTGAGTGTATTATTGTGTGCGATAAGTTTGATAAATTCTTTATTTATATTCATATATTTTGTCCTTCATTTACAAGTAGAAGTATACTAAAAACATATAAAAATAGCTAATTGTAAAAATTAGCTATTAGTCAATAAAAGTAGGTTTTTTATGAAATAATTCATGGTCTGAGTAAGAATCATCATCAAAATCATCAAAATCATCTATCTCATCTTCGTAAAGATTATCATCTAATTCATCATCAGTTTTGTGTACTGTTTCATCTTCAATGGTAAATAGTTTTTCATAACCTAGTTTTACTAAAAGTTTATCACAATCATCAACTGTAAAACTTTTATCTCTTAGCTTTAAAGAAAAAGCAGTTATATGTTCTTCTGTAACACCATGTGATCTCAACATAAATATTATAGAGTCTTTTTTCATTGTATTTTTTCCGTAGTAATATTTAGAATAAGAAAATTAAAAATAGGAATTCAAGGTTCTTTTCTTCTCATATTCTGTAATAAAATTATAAACTAAATATCCATTTTTTAAGCTAAAAGGTTTCTGAATTTTGTTAAAAATATATTTGAGTCCTTTAAATACAATGATTTTTATGATGATGCTTTAAAGAAAAAAGAGTTAAACTTACAAAAATCTAGGAGCCATTTATGAAAGATATAGAAAAAAGTTTTTTAGACAATCATAACAAAGAGAAAGATATATGGAGAATATTTAGAATCATAAGTGATTTTACAGACGCACATGAAGAGTTCGCATCACTTCCACCTGCTGTGTCGATTTTTGGAAGTGCAAGAACACCACGAAAAAATAATTACTATAAACAAACTGTAGAGCTTTCGCAAAAATTATCAAAAAAAGGCTTTGCTATTGTAACAGGAGGTGGCGGTGGTATTATGGAAGCTGGAAATAAAGGTGCAAAAATATCGGTTGGTCTAAATATAAAACTTCCAGAAGAGCAAAAGGTAAATAAGTTTGTTCAACATTCACTAAATTTCAAATATTTTTTTACTAGAAAAGTGACATTTATCAAACACTCTGTTGCTTTTATAGCTATGCCAGGAGGTTTTGGAACTTTAGATGAACTCTCAGAAGCTTTATGTTTGGTGCAAACAAAAAGAATGGGTGCTTTTCCTATAGTACTTTTTGGCAAAGAGTTTTACAAACCATTGGAAAAGTTTTTTAAAGTGATGCTTGAACATGAATATATCAGTAAAGAAGATTTGAGTTTATATATTATCACAGATGATATAAATGAAGCAGTTGAATTCATCGCAAAACATAATAAAATATAAGATGCTATAAGCACAAATTTGATAAAATGCACACCTTAAATAAGTTGTAAAATCAAAATAAAAGTTTCTAAAAAAGGTTTAATAGATGAGTGAAAGCAAAGATTTTTTACGGTCAATAGTAGAAGAGGACTTAAAATCAGGAAAATATAATGAGGTTATCACAAGATTTCCCCCAGAACCAAACGGTTTTCCACATATCGGACATGCTAAGTCTATTTGCATAAATTTTGGAATTGCAAGTGATTATAAGGGGCACTGTAATCTAAGAATGGATGATACAAATCCAACTAAAGAAGATACAAAATATGTAGAGGCTTTAAAAGACGCTGTTCAATGGCTTGGTTTCGATTGGGGTGAAAATGTATATTTTACTTCTGATTATTTCTCTAAGATTCATGAGTATGCAGTACAGCTTATCAAAATGGGTAAAGCTTATGTCGATAGTGTAGATGAAGAAGAGATGAGAGAGCTTAGAGGTACAGTTACTCAAGAGGGTAAACGAAGTCAATATGCTTCTCGTTCTATAGAAGAAAACCTAGCACTTTTTGAAAAAATGAAAAATGGCGAATTCAAAGATGGAGAGCATGTATTAAGAGCTAAGATTGATATGGGTGCAGCTAATATGAAAATGAGAGATCCATTACTTTACAGAATCAGACATGCACATCACTTTAGAACTGGTGATGAATGGTGTATTTATCCTATGTATGATTTTGCTCATTGTTTATCTGATTATATTGAGGGAGTTTCTCACTCAATTTGTACACTAGAGTTTGAAAACAATAGAGATATTTACAACTGGGTATTAGATACTTTAGGTTTAGAACTACCTAGACCATACCAACATGAATTTGCAAGATTAGGTATTAACTATACAGTTATGAGTAAGAGAAAACTTTTAGAGTTAGTGGAAGAGGGTGTTGTAAGTGGTTGGGATGATCCTCGAATGCCTACAATTGCTGGATATAAAAGAAGAGGGTATACAAAAGAATCTATTTTAAACTTTTGTGACCAAATAGGTGTTGCAAAAGCAAACTCTATGGTAGATGTAGCACAACTAGAGTTTTGTATCAGAGATGATTTAAACAGAAAAGTTCCTAGAGTTTTAGCGGTACTTGACCCTTTAAAGGTAACAATCGTGAACTATGAAGGTAGTGAAGTAATCGATGCTCCATATTATCCACATGATGTTCCTAAAGAGGGTTCTAGAGATCTTCCTTTCTCAAATGAACTATATATAGAAAGAGATGACTTTTGTGAAAATCCTCCAAAAGGATACTTTAGACTCACTCCTTCACAACCTGTAAGACTAAGACATGGATATATCATCACTTGTAAAGAAGTTATCAAAGATGAAAATGGAAAAGTAGTAGAGCTAAAAGTAGAGTACAATGCAGATTCTAAAAGTGGGTCTGATACTAGTGGTATCAAAGTAAAAAGTGCAATCCAGTGGGTAAGTGCAGCACAAGCTATCAAAGCTGAAGTAAGAGTATATGATAGATTATATGCAAGCGAAGCACCTGAAGGAATGGAAGATTTAAATTCTAACTCATTAACTGTTATCAAAAATGCTTTAATAGAACCTGCTATTGTAAGTGAGAAAATAGATGAAAGATTCCAGTTTGAGAGACAAGGTTATTTCTACGCTGATCCTATTGATTACACAACTGAAAAACCAGTATTTAATAAAATAGTAGGATTAAAAGACTCTTGGGGTAAAAAAGCTAATAATAAACCAAAAGAAAGAGTTGAGTCTAAAAAACAAGCGAACAAAGTACAAGTAGCGGGTGTTGTTGAAGCTATGAATGATACTCAACAAGCTTTATTTGACAAGTACACAAAAGAGTTGAAACTAAATAATGAACTATCTAATATTTTGGCTCGAGATGAAAAACTATCATCGTTTTATGAAGAAGCGTTAACTGAACTCAATAGCCCCGTTGCACTAGCAAATATTGTTGCAAATGATGTTGCAAAAGAGTTAAAAGAAAAAGAGATAAATGAGTTAAAATTTACAGCAATACAAATAGCACAGCTTGTAAAAATGCTTGATAATAAAACTATATCAAGTAAAATAGCAAAACAAGTATTTGAAGAGATGGTAAAATCAGGAGATAATCCAAGTAAAATAGTTGAAGATAAAGGTTTAGTTCAGATATCTGATCCTGCTGTTATTTTACCAATCATAGATGAAATCATCGTTAAAAATCCAGACAATGTAGAAAAATTTAAAGCTGGAAACAATAAGCTTTTAGGTTTCTTTGTAGGGCAAACACTAAAAGCCACAGGTGGAAAAGCAAATCCACAAGTAGTAAATAAACTAGTAGCTTTACAGTTACAGTAGTTGTTATGTTATTGGGATGGCTTTACTGTCCCAATAACTTTATGTGAGTTGATACATTTAAGTAATTTTTTGTCAAAAGTTTTAATGACATCATTTTGAGAATATGAGCATAGTAAACAATCAACAAAATCTAGATTTTTAATTTGAAATATTTCTAATGTTTTGTTTACAATATTTTTATTTTCGACTTGAATATTTTCAAATGATATTAATTGTGTAAGCATATCAGAAACATCTTTTTTAGGAACTTCATAAACTCCTACAAGAACATAAACAACTTCTGCTAATACTTCATTTGAAATATAAACATTTTCATTTAATATTATATCTTCTGCAATTTGAGCCATCTCTTCATTATCATTGGTTAAATACCTAACAATATAATTTGTATCAAGCCTAATCATTAATTGTCTTTTTTGTATTGTTCTACTATATGGTTTTTTAAAGCATCGTTTTCTTTCTTATACTTTTCAATATTAGCATAAGAATTAAAAACACCTCTTAAATTAACATTTTTTTTCATAGATAAATTAACATCTTGTTCTATATTATGATTTACAATTTCAACATCATTTGACACATTTTGTAAAAAATATGCAATTTTATCATAAGCACTATTTTTAATATTTAAAGTTAAAGTGTGCATATTTATCCTTTTATATTTATTTTAATTATTATAGCTAAAAGTGAATATTATAGCAAAATCTAGTAAGAATAAAAGATAGAAAAATATGTGATTTTAAAAATAATAGATCTTTTCTATATACTCTCTAAAGTGATTCTTTTTATCTCTTCAAGTCTTTTTGTTATTTTCTCTATTAGCTCTTTAGGGGCATATTCTATGAGTGAAAAAAGTTTTTCAATCTCTTCTTTATCATAAATATTTTCTTCTCTTGGTTGTTTTTTACCATAAAGGGCTTTTGTACTATTGACTACCGATGCATTTGATGAGATGTTTTGTAAGTATGAGAGTTGTTCTGTATCCACACTATTTACTATATATTTGTAGAGTTTTAGTTTTGTGTTTAGGTTTGTATCGAAGAGTTCTTGTTCGCTTATATTTAAAGCTTCTGCTATGTAACTTATGAGTTCTATAGGAATGCTTATATCTCCACTTAGGTATTTGTAGATAGTTTTTTCCGTAGGAGTTTCTCCTGTACTTTTTAGTTTTGGTTCTAAATCTCTTAATATTTCAGAAAATCTTCTTTTGGTTATTTTTTTGGCTTTTATAAGCTTGTTTATCCGTTCATATATCTCCATAACTGTTCTCCTTAAAAGGGAATATTAATCTATATGATTAGATTATTAAGGGAGTACTAATTCTATTAATAATATAATTAAGAAATTTAAGGAATTATTAATGACAAAGAAAAATGAAGTACTTATAGTTGCTATGCTGTTTTTAGTGGGTGTATTATCATTGTTTTTGATGGTTGTAGATGTTACTGAATTGTTAGGATAAATCGGAGTTTTATGAAAGTATTATTAGTATTTGGAACAAGACCAGAAGCTATAAAAATGGCACCATTGGTAAAAGCGTTTGAAAAAGATGAAAATATTGATTCAAAAGTATGTGTAACAGCACAACACAGAGAGATGCTAGATCAAGTTCTTGCTATGTTTGATATTACACCTGATTATGATCTGAACCTTATGAAACAAGGTCAAGATTTGTATGATATCACTACTAGAGTACTGTTAGGACTTAGAGATGTTTTAAATGAGTATAAGCCTGATGTAGTTTTAGTACATGGTGATACAACTACAACTTCAGCATCATCACTTGCTGCCTTTTATGAAAAAATAAAAGTAGGGCATGTAGAAGCAGGGCTTCGAACAGGTGATATTTATAGTCCATGGCCAGAAGAAGCCAATAGACAAATAACAGGTGTGTTAGCAAACTATCACTTTGCTCCAACAAAAACAAGTCAAGATAATTTACTTCAAGAAAACAAAAAACAAAATAGTATTATAGTTACAGGAAATACAGTCATAGATGCACTTTTTTTAGCTTTAGAAAAAATAGAAAATAATGAAGAGCTAAAAAATAATATTTTAGATGATATTAATGCACAGTATAAAATAGATGAAAGTAAAAAAATCATTTTGGTTACAGGGCATAGAAGAGAAAATCATGGGCAAGGATTTATCAATATTTGTGAAGCATTAAAAGCAATTGCTATAAATAATCCAGATGTAGACATCGTTTATCCAGTACACTTAAATCCAAATGTACAACAACCAGTCAAAGAGATACTTTCAAACATCTCAAATATATACTTAATAGAACCTTTACAATACGAAAGCTTCATATATATGATGAATAAATCATATTTTATCATCACTGATAGTGGTGGAGTACAAGAAGAAGCACCAAGTTTAGCTAAACCTGTACTTGTGATGAGAGATACAACAGAGAGACCAGAAGCTGTAGAAGCAAGCACCGTAAAACTTGTAGGGACAGATACAAAAATGATCATAGAAGAAGCGCAAAAACTTTTAGATGATAAATATGAGTATGAAAAAATGTCCAAAGCTCACAATCCCTATGGAGATGGTAAGGCCTGTGAAAGAATAGTAAAATTTATTAGGGAAAGTAAATAATATGAATCAAAATAAAAAAATATGTGTAATAGGACTAGGGTATATTGGCTTACCAACAGCAGCATTATTAGCCAACAGAGGTTATGATGTTCATGGAGTAGATGTAGTTCAAAGTACTGTAGATACTATAAACAAAGGTCAGATACATATTGTAGAACCAGAGCTTGATACATTTGTACACAGTGCTGTGAATAGTGGAAAACTAAAAGCTAGTTTGACTCCTGCTACGGCAGAGGTATTTATCATAGCTGTTCCTACACCTTTTCATGAAGGATATGTTCCTAATGTTGACTACATAGTAAGTGCTACAAAAGCAATAGCACCTTTTGTAAAACAAGATGATATAGTGATACTTGAGTCGACATCACCTGTAGGGACTACGGATTTAGTAGAAGAAACTCTTCAAAATGAGAATGTAGATACTTCAAAACTTTTTATAGCTCATTGTCCAGAAAGAGTACTTCCCGGTCATATCATGAGAGAGCTTGTAGAAAACGACCGAATAGTGGGTGGAACTACACCAAAAGCTACAGCTAAAACAGTAGAGTTTTACAAAACTTTTGTAGAGGGAGAAGTACTTAGTACGGATGCTAGAACAGCTGAGATGGCAAAACTTACTGAAAACTCTTTTAGAGATACAAACATAGCATTTGCAAATGAGTTATCTATTTTATGTGATAAGTTTGGCATAGATGTATGGGAACTCATATCTCTAACTAATAGACACCCAAGAGTAAATGTACTCAATCCTGGTGCTGGAGTAGGTGGACACTGTATAGCTGTAGATCCATGGTTCATCGTTCATGCAGGTGGCGATGATGCTCGGATGATAAAAACAGCAAGAGAAGTAAATACTTACAAAACAGAGTGGGCAATAGAAAAGATTAAAAATACAGCTTTAACTTTTGAAAAAGAAAATGGAAGAAAAGCAAAAATAGCTTGTATGGGTCTAGCTTTCAAGCCAGATATAGATGACTTAAGAGAATCACCAGCTGTGTATATCACAAAATCATTGATGGTACAAGGTTTTGATGTACTTGCAGTAGAACCAAACATTGAGTCACATGATGAGTTTGAAATAGTAGAGTATAAAAAAGCTTTAGAAGAAGCTGATGTAGTTACATTTTTGGTTGGTCATAATGAATTTAAAGGGTTAGAGATAGAAACTGAGCTTGACTTTTGTGGGATTTTGAATTAAAAATACTTTTTAGCTGAATAAGAAACCAATAATCAAAGGTCAATAATGAAAAAACAAAACACTATATTAATAGAAGTTGATAATGTAACTTATAGCATATATCTTCCTGGACGAGAAATTGATTATATACAAAAAAAAATTTATGAAGAGAAAGTCCCTTATGAATATGAAATGCTTAAAGATATAATAAGTAGAGTTAAAAAAGATATTATAATAGATGTGGGTGCCAATATAGGAAATCATAGTTTATTTTTAGCCGCTAATGGTTATGATGTGTACTCATTTGAGGCAAATAGTGAAGTTTTTGATATTTTTGATAATAGCATCAAAATAAATGGTTTTGATGATAAAATAAAAGCATATAACTTTGGAATATCAGATACGATAAGTAAAGCAAAAATTACGAATATTGATAAAAAAAACTTAGGTGGACAATCTTTATTAATAGGTGAAGGCAATATTGAATTAAAGCCATTAAGTGATATTAGATTTCCAAAAAAAATTTCTGTTATAAAAATAGATGTAGAGGGAATGGAGATTAATGTACTTAAAGGTGCAAAAGAATTAATCAAAAAAGATCGACCACTATTATATATAGAAGCAATTAATATTAATGAATATAAAAAATTAAATTTTATATTAGATGAATTAAGCTATGTGTACTGGGAGACTTTTAATGCAACACCTACTCATCTTTTCATTCCTAAAGAATCATTAAGTGAAAAAGATATTATGGCGAATACTAGCTATAAGAATATATCAGAAACATATAGAATGACTCAACAACTCAACTATAGTAAAAGAATCACAAATGATTTGTCTGAAGTACTAAAAGTATTATCAAAAAATCTAACATTGTTAGAAGAGGAAAAAAACGAATGGACTAAAAAAGAACTTAAACATAATAGTGATCTTATTAGTGCTCAAAATGAAAATAAAAAATTAGAGATAGAAAAAGAAAAAATTACCAAAACACTTAATGAAAAAGAAGAAGAAAATAAAAAATTAGAGATAGAAAAAGATGAGATTCGTAAAAAATTTGAAAAGATGGAAACAAATTTCATAGGGATGAAAGAGAGAAATAACAGATTAGAAGATGAAAAAAAAGAACTTGTGCGAAAACTTACTGAAAGTCAAAATCAGTTTAAAAGGTATTATACTCAAGTACAAAAACTAAAATTAGTAAATAAACAAGTCAAAAAAGGTTTTGAAGACAATAAAAAATCTGCATCTTATCAGCTAGGACATCTACTGATACATGAAATAAAGAATCCAAAAGTTTTTTTAACTGCTCCTAAAAGAATATATGAAATATGGAAGAATAAAAGTACAAAAAAAGAGACCTTGAAATCTTTATCAAAAACAAATAAAAAACTTATTCACAAAGAAAAAATACCATTTGATAAAAGTAATTCAGAATTAAAAATGGCATCTATTATGGATGAATTTACATACAACTCTTTCAAGTATGAATGTAATCTTTTGCAAATTACTCCTAATGATTGGAAAAATGAATTAAAATCTTTTAAACCTGATCTTGTTTTTATAGAGTCGGCTTGGAAAGGTAAAGATGACTTATGGGCTACAAAAGTTAGTAATTGTGCAGTTGAGTTAGTTGAAATGATTCAATGGTGTGATGAAAACAATATTCAAACAATGTTCTGGAACAAAGAAGATCCTGTACATTTTGATACTTTTATACCTGTTGCAAAAATGGTTGACTATGTTTTTACTACAGATATAGATTGTGTACCAATGTATAAGGAGAAAGTAGGACATAACAATGTACAGTTTTTACCTTTTGCTGCACAACCTGCTGTACATAATCCAATAGAATTATTTGAAAGAAAAGATGCTTTTAATTTTGCAGGTTCGTATTATTTACGATATCCTCAACGACAAAAAGATTTTTCTTCTTTAATTGGTGCAGTTAAAAAGTTCAGACCAGTTGATATCTATGATAGAAATTTTGATAACCCTCATCCTCACTATACTTTCCCAGATGAGTATAAACCTATGATATTGGGTAAACTTCCATTTGAAGAGATAGATAAAGCGTATAAAGGTTATCTTTTTGGTATCAATATGAATACTATAAAACAATCTCAATCTATGTTTGCAAGAAGAGTATTTGAACTGTTAGCTTCAAATACTGTTGTAGTGAGTAATTTTTCACGAGGGGTGAGATTGCTTTTTGGAGATTTAGTTATATCTTCAGATAATGAGAAAGAATTATCAGATAGATTAGAAGTTTTTTGTAAAGACGAGTTATCTTATAAAAAACTAAGACTAATGGGATTGAGAAAAGTGATGTTAGAGCATACTTATGCTCAAAGATTAAATTTCATCACATCTAAAGTGTTTGATACTTCATTTGAAAATGAAGAACAGCAAATATTATTAATCTCTATAGCTAATTCAAAAGCTGAAGCTTTAAATATAATAGATTCATTTACAAAACAAAACTATCAACATAAAGAGTTATACATACTTATAAATTTTCAAGAAAAACTTGTTTGTGAAAATAATATCAAAATTTTTAAAAATGAAAAAGATTTTGTAAAAATAATATTAAGTAATAATGATGCGACCTTTTTTGGAAAATTGGAAAGTAACGATTATTATGGCGAAAATTATTTAACAGATATGAACTTGTCTACAAGATATAGTGATGCAGATGCATTTGGTAAAAGTGCTTACTATGAGTTTGATACAAAAATAAAGTTAAAAAATAATAATACACAATACAAAAAAGTCGAAAAACTTCAAATACAATCTTCATTAGTCAAAAAAGATAAACTTGATAAAAAACTATTAAAAAATATCATCAAAAATAACAATGAGATATCTTTTGAAAATATGCTTGCTATTGATGAGTTTAATTACTGTTCAAATGGTTATAGAGCTAAAAAGAATGATTTAGAAAAGTATATTGATGATTTAAATCTTATAGATCAAGGGATATCTTTTGAACAAAAATTATCAAAAATAGCAGATACACTTCCTGCAAAAGCTGCAAAAGAAAAAGATGAAACATCATTACCAAAGGTAACTGCTGAAAAGTTATTTAACCTTTTTCCAACTCCTGCTTCCTCAAAAGTAAAAATAAGTTTAGATAATAATAAAATGAAAATAGATACTAAACTTGGAAATGGAAAACATACTTACATTTATGCAGATAAACAGTTTAAGCGAGAAGAGTTAAATTTGGTTTTAAATAGTCAATTTACACTAGTATCTAAATCAACACTTCAAGATGTAAAAACTGTTTTTGAATTTCAAGATAAAGATGGTCAAAAAATATCTCATAGCATGAATCCATCTGGAGAAACTCACTCCTTAGCAATTCCAAGTGAGTGTGTATATATCAGGTTTGGACTAAAACTAGTAGGAGATGGAACACTTAACATCTCTAACCTTATTTTAGGTACTCATGGAGAAGTACCTTTTGCAGTGATAGGTAAATCAAAAAAATTAGTTTTAACAAAACAGTATCCATCTTATGATGATATTTATAAATATGGATTTCTACATAGTAGAATACGAGCATATAAACAAAAAAATATGATGGTTGATGTATTTAGGATAAATAATCAAGCCCAAAAACCTTACCGCGAATTTGAAGATATTGATGTAGTTACTGGAGACAATGAGCTACTCGAACAAACTCTACAAACAGGACAGTATGATCATGTGTTGGTCCATCTCATAGATGAAAATATGTGGAAAGTTTTGGAAAAGTTTATAGATAAAGTCAAAGTAACAGTATGGGTACATGGTGCTGAGATACAAGTTTGGCAAAGAAGATCGTATGAATTTGAACGAATGACACAAGATGAAATACAAAGACAGAAAAGATTGAGTGCACATAGAGTTAAATTTTGGCATAAAATATTAACCAACCCACCTAAGAATTTTCAGTTAGTTTTCGTTTCAAAAACTTTTACACAAGAAATAGAAGAAGACTTAAAAATGAAACTGCCCATTGGACATACAAATATTATTCATAACTATGTAGATTCTAATATCTTTAAATATTTTGAAAAAAAAGTAGAAGATAGAACAAAGATTCTTTCTATTCGGTCATTTGCTAGTAGAAAATATGCAAATGATTTAAGTGTTAAAGCAATAGTAGAATTATCTAAAAAAGATTTCTTTAATCAATTAGAATTTTTGATTATAGGTGATGGAGATTTATTTGATAAAAAAACAGAAGCTTTAAAGAAATTTACTAATGTAAAGCTTGAAAAAAGATTTGCTCAGCATGCAGAAATTGCTAAACTACAAGAGAAATATGGAGTCTTTTTAAATCCAACTAGATGGGATTCTCAAGGAGTATCTAGGGATGAGGCTATGTCATCAGGGTTAGTAGTAGTTACTACTAATAATTCTGCAATACCAGAATTTATTGATAATAATTCTGGTCGAGTTGTAGAACCTGAAAATCCCAAAGCCTTAGCTGATGCAATAGAATACTTATATAAAAATCCAGAAAGATATTTAGAACTTTCAGCAGGAGCAAGTCAAAGAGTTAGACAGCAGTGTGGATTTGAACAGACTATTGAGAAAGAAATAGAGATTATTAAATAATATGAATTATCAAATAGAAAAAAACAATTCTACTTTTCTAACTAATATGTATGATTTGTTATATGAAAATAGAAAAATCCAATTTAGGTTTACTGGTGCAGAAGAGAAAAATAAACCAATATTATTTATTTTGCATGGGCATGGACATTCTGGTGAACCTTCGAAATTTGAAAGTCCCTCTTGGAATATAGTTTGTCCTATGGATTATTTTGGAGTTGACAATTTTGGCTCATGGTACTTAGGGGAGGAGGGTGATTTATTTTGGCTTGAAGTAATGCCTTTAATAATATCTTTTGTTCGAAAGCAATCTGGAAATGGACGATTGCATTTTTGGGGTTCATCTATGGGTGGATATGCATCTATAGTTCATGGAAGATTAAATAACGCAACAGCAATTTATGCAAATATTCCGCAAACTTTTTTATTGAAATCTAATTATTCAAAAAATGGCATGAAAAAGTTTTTTTCACCAATTTTTGGGGATATAATAGATAATAAACTGAATGATTTAAATTTATTATTTTCAGAGCGTAGTCGAACAAAATATTTTTTATGTTTTAATCAATTAGAGGGTGGAAACTATTTTGAAGAGCAAGGTTTACGATTTATAACTCATTTAAATAAATTAAAACAAAAGTTTTATTTGGAAGTTAGACCAATAACTTCTCATGGAAAAAATCATGGTGTATCAGAAGCAATCAATTTATTTAAGAAATATAAAGATGAATAATAAATTAATGGTTTTAAAAGAAATTTCATTTATGGGGTTTAAAGCAGTTCCTTTAACATCTAAAATTGATTGGTTAGAAAATCCTTACAACAACCGTACTTGGATGTGGCATCTTCATCAAATGTCGTATATTACTGATTTAATAGAATATGATAAAGAATATTTGAATAATAAGGCAGTAGAATATAGTTTAGAAATTATTAAGTCTTGGTTTACTGCTTTTGAAAAAGACTTAGAAAATGTATTTGCTTGGCATGACCATGCTACAGCTCTTCGAGCACAAAATATAAGTAAACTTTATTTATATTTAAAGGAAATCGATTATGAAAATAAAATCATAATTTATTTGGAAAGAATATTAAATCTTCATCTCAAGATGCTTGTAGATGAAAATTTTTATTCACAATTTACAAACCATGGATTAGATCAAAGTTTGGCATTGTATGAGTTGGCAAATGTTTTATCTGATACAAATAAAATAAAAGAATTATCAGTAAATAGAATTAATACCGAAATTTCTCATGCTTTTTCTTCTGATGGAGGGCATGTTGAAAATAGTCCAGCTTATTTAAATTTTGGGTTAAAACAAGTTTTAGAAGCACTTACTATAGGTAAAACTTTTGAAGGAAAGAATTCAAAGATTTCGTTTCCTGATAATATATTTAATAATGCTATTAAAGTATTGGCGTTTTTTACACAACCAAACGGAAAACTTCCTTTGTTAGGTGATACAAAAGATTTTGAGGTAAGAAACTTTTTTGAAAATATTGAAAGTGAAGAATATCAAAATTTTTTATACTCTATAAGAAAAGCAAAGCAAGGTAAAATGCCACTTGAAAATTATCTAGTATTACCAAAAAGCGGTTGGGCGATTTTTAGAGAATCATGGGAAAAAGAAAGTTTTGTGAAAAGTACTCATATTGTTTTTAAATGCGGATTTTTAAGTAACTATCATAGACATGATGATGATTTACATTTTACACTTTTTTCTGATGGAGAAGAGTGGTTAGTAGATGGTGGTGAATACAAACATGCCCCAAAGGATCCCTATAGAATATATATGCGTTCTGCTGATTCTCATAATCTATCTAAGCCATATAACTTACGAGCTCATAGAATTTTAGAAGATTCAAAAAATACTGGTATTAAAAAATATTATCAAGATGCAGACTTTTATACTGTTGAAGCTAAATCTTATATGTTTAGGAATTTTGAAAACTATAGAAAGTTATCATATAATAAAGTAGAGAATAAAATAATAATAGATGATAAGTGTATTCCAATATCAGAAGATTCAAAGCAAATAATATCTAAAAAATATGAACAGAATTTTCCAACATTTATTACAAAATTTCAAATACCTAAAGATAAAAAAGTGATGATTAATACTAATAATAAAACTGTAGAAATTGAAGGTAAAAATAAAAAACTTATTTTACAAGCTCCAAATTTTAGTGGAAATATAAAATTAGTAAAAGCTCAAATAAAACCTACTATTCAAGGTTGGGTTTCAAGAAAAAGTGGTATTTTAGAAGAATCGTATACATTGGAATATTATCATAAAACTAAAGAACTTGAACAAAGTTTTATTTTTAATTTTCAAAATATTACGAAAAAAAGCATTATAGAAATTGCTACTATACTTTCTAACAATCAAGTTACTGCTACTATTGAAACAAGTTTAAATAAAAATGCTTTAAAATATGCCTTTTATCTAATGGATGGCGATGAAAAAATACAACAACGCTGGTATGAAGAGAGTAATAAAGTAAACTTTGAAATTGATCTAACTAAAGATATTTCTCAATATAGTGTTATAGGATTTATTAGAGATAAATCAGGTAAAAAGTATCAAAAAAAATATTTACTAAAAAATTGTATCAAAAAAGATAATTAAATGAAGGAAACTTTATATAGAGAATACAAACAAAATCTTGAATGGTTTCAATCTATTGGAAAAAAGTTTTTTACAATAGTTCCTAAAAACTCTTTTAAGTCTATTATGTTGATTTTAATATCAGAAGTATCTTTTTTAATAGCTTTTTTAGTACCTATTAAGATTCTTATGTTAATGGGAGGAAACAGTCTCAATAAATATTTTTTAGTTTATATTGAAAATTATGGGTATGATATAGTCGTATTATTATTGTCATTTTTATCAATTTTATTTTATATAATCCATTTATATTGCGAAAAATATATAAAAAAAATATCCTATGAATCATCCTCTTTATTATTAGAAAAGAGTGCAAAAATTAATATATATGAAAATCAATCAGAGATAGCATTTAATTTATATGGTAGATTTATTAAAACTTTATCAAGTCTTATATATGTTGTTTTGTCATTTATAGTTTTATTTATTATATATCAATACATTTTCAAGATATTATTATTTCTTCCATTAGTTTATATGCTTATCTTTTATATAGTCTATTCGATTCAACCGAAACTGGATATTCAGAAGTATATAAATAATATAGCTAGTTTAATTTCAGGAAGTAGCTTTTTAATTATATTTTTATTTATAATTATCGATTTTTTATATTATACACCTCCTAATTTATTGATTACTATAATAACTTTTATTTTGGCAAGGCAAATTTCAACGCAGTTTTCTAAAATACTTCTTAATATAAATTATTTATTGAAAAATAGAGTAATTTTAAATACATTATTTTACCATTCACATAAATTAAATACAACTTTGGTAGAGGACAATAATGAATTTTTGGATATTCTTTTACCGAAAAATAGAAAAAATTGGCTCAGAAATATATTGATGGAAATAGATTTAGAAATTCAAACATTTAAAATTATATGGAAAGATAATATTTTAGTAGATGTTATATCTTTTGAAGTACACAGTTTAGATGATAAGCAAATCATAAAAAATAAGTATTTTATAAAACTATATAATAAAAATAAAACAAAATTTGCTAAAAATGAAGCGATGTTGTTGTCTTATAGTCATAATTTACCAAGTATGAAAATTTTACTTTCAACTAAAGTAAATAACTTTATTTGCAATATTTTTATGTATAGAAGAGAAATACATCCAAAGAGTACTGTGCTGTCTTCTTTAGAGCAAAAGTTAAAAACCCGTTTATTGATTACTAAATTAAATGAAGAATGTATTCTTCAATATCAACGATCTCATCAGCTTTTATATGAAAGATTAAATGATACTTTTATAAAAAGATTAAAATTAGTTGATAATGGTAAATATTCTGAAGTAATAGAGCTTTTTAGTAATAAATTAGATGGTATTAGAATCATATTAGAAAAATTACCTTTGACAATTATCAATCCTAATATAAATAAAAATTTCATATTAGTTGATAAAAGTGATAAACCAATACTATTAGATTGGTCAAATTGTACAATAGAACCTATGGGATCAGGTTGGCTGATTGATGGAAAAAATTTAGAATTATTAAAAAAAATCATTAAAATAAATAAACTATCGGTAAGTGCTGAAAATGCTGTGCTATCATCTATTATGTATCAAATAGATCGTTTATTTAAAACTCAGCGGTATGAACAAGTTTTAAAAATGATCTATCAAAATAAATCTATTTTTGAGAAAATTCATTAAGAAAATTGGGTTAAATGAAGAGTACACTATTATGTTTAAAAATTTTAGAAAAAAACTACATACAAAGAGCTATATTATTGGGGAGCGATCAAATGAATCTAAATTATGAACTAGAATATAAAAAACTAATAAAAAAGATGAATCGATCATTCAATGAACCGTATTTTATATACTCAAGCTTTAAAACCTATGCAAAAAGTAGTAAAATATTATAAAAAGAGTATGAACAATGATACAAAAAACACTTAATAGAATAGTAAAACTAAAACTTCTATTGTTTGGATATAAAGTTCACTCTCGATCCAAAAACAATCAACAAAGTAATAAGTTGTCTATTGTTTACAATGTCCACAACTCCATGCCCGAAACTAACAATGGATATGCGATGAGAACTGATACAATTGCCCATGCAGTTCAAAAAGAAAATATTTCTATAAAAGTAGTTACTAGAGCTGCATTTCCTATGGATTTTAATTTTTTAAAAGAATACCATAATGATATACTTATGTATGAAATTGGTGGGATTGAATATCATCGACTCAAAAAAGATGCCTTACATATTGGAAAAGTAAATGATATAGCATATATTAATCGATATGCTTATTTATTAAAAAAATTCTCCAAAAACACAAATGCAACTATCATCCACAGTGCTTCAAACTACATAAATGGTTTAGCAGGAGTTAGTGCTGCCAATTCTTTGGGAATACCATCTATCTATGAAGTAAGAGGATTTTGGGAGATCACAAGAGCTTCAAGAGAACCTGCTTTTAAAAATAGTTTAGCATATAAACTACAAAAAAAACTAGAGATACAAGCATGTACTGAAGCTACAAGTGTGATAGCACTTTCTGAGGTTGTAAAAGAGGAGCTTATAAATAGAGGTATCGAAGATGAAAAGATATTTGTAGTACCAAATGGAGTAGATACAGATAGTTTGAAGCCACTACCTAAAGAGAGTCAGACTGTTGAAACTCTAAAATTAAAAGATAAATTTGTGGTAGGATTTATAGGTTCTGTTGTTGATTATGAGGGGTTAAGTTTACTAATTCAATCAGCAAAAGCTATTGAGGCGGTATTTCCTAATATGTTTCGTTATCTTATAGTAGGTGATGGAAACGATTTATTAAATCTTCAAGATTTGGTAAAAAGTCTAGATATAGAGCATCTTTTTATCTTTACAGGTCGAGTGCCTTATGAAGAGGTTGAGAATTATTACAGTGTAGCTGATATATTTTGTTATCCAAGATTAGACTGGGAAGTGTGCCGTATAGTATCTCCAAAAAAACCATTTGAAGCTATGGCTTATGGAAAGCCTATAGTATCTTCAAGTGTTAGAGCAAATAGCTATTTTATAGAGCATGAGATAAATGGACTAGTTCACCAAAAAGAAAGTGTAGAGTCAATAGTCGAAAATATCATTAAACTTTATGAAGATAAAGAACTTTATCATAGTATATCTCAAAATGCAAGAGAATGGGTAGTAAAATATAGAGATAGTAAATCTACAGGAAAATTACTCAAAAAAATATATCAACATACACAAATAATATTTTATAAAGGTACTCACAAATGAAAAAAATACTTATTTGTACAGCAAACTACTACACATCAAAATATCAAGTAGGTAGTCACAATTATGCAAGAGCTTTTGAAAAGCTAGGGTATAAAGTAGCTTTTTTATCTGATCCTATTTCACCTTTGCATTATATATTTTCTAAAGGTGAAACACTTAATCAAAGAGATGAAATATACAAAAACAATGGTATACATAAAAATAATATTTGGTACTATGTTCCAAAGTCATATATCACACCTCAAAATAAAACTTTTTTATCAGCTAAATATATATTTAAAAATTGGTATAAATTTTGCAAAAAAAGTATTTTTAAATTGTTAGAACAAAATGGATTTGATGAGGTAGATATCCTATGGATAGAGAGTCCCTTATATAATTTTATGCTTGATAAGGTAAAACACAAAAAATCTATATTGAGAATAGCAGACTTTTCAAAAGGGTTTAATAATTCATGGGATCTGTTTTACGATAAAGAAATAGAAATAGCAAATAAGGTTGACAGAGTAATATATACAGGAAAAAATCTTTTTAATCAATATGATAAAATTCAAGATAAAAACAAGATGGTTTATATCCCTAACGGGATTGATTTAGACTTAATTCAGTTTTCAAATAAAGATTTCCCTAAAGAATTTAATAATATTCCTAGTCCTCGAGTTCTTTATATTGGTATGATTGATGATTGGTTTGATGTAGATTTACTATATAAAAGTGCAATGAAATTACAAGGTCATAGTTTTATTTTAATAGGAGATAGCAATATCTGTTTAAAAAAGTTAGAGTCACTATCGAATATATTTATACTAGGTAGTAAAGAACACAAATATATATCAAGATATTTAGCCCACAGTGATATAGGTATAATACCTTTTAAAATAAATGATTTTGTTGATTCCATAAATCCTGTCAAAATATACGAATATTCAGCGTATGGTCTAAAAGTAATTAGTACAAAATTTAAGGAAGTAGAGAATTTAAATAATTATTTTAGTATCGTTGAAAATGAAGAAAAATTTATTTCTGAACTATCGAAGGAAAATAGTCAAAACAGTCAACAAATAGAAAAATGGTTAGTGAAACAAGACTGGAAACTAAAAGCTTTAGAAGCTGTTCAATTTTGATTGACAATATTTGATTTTTGTTATAAAATTGAGATATAGATACAAAGGAAAGCAAATGTTATCAGTATTATTAGAGTTTGCGATGTTCCCAACTTCAGCAGATGGAAGAGAGGGCTCTTCTGTTTCAAAAGAGGTGAGCAAAATAATCGATGCTATCGATAAAAGCGGTGTGTCTTATCAGTTGACAGCTATGGGTACGATTATAGAAGCAAAAAGTATGAAAGAAGCACTAGGTATCGTTGAGTTAGCTTATGAGCAACTTGAAGATTGTGATAGAGTGTATAGTTCACTTAAATTTGATATACGAAAAAACTGTGAAAATCGTTTGAAAACAAAAGTGGAAGCAGTAGAAAAGACTTTAAATAGAAAAGTAAATAGCTAGTCAATATTTTCCTCATATCATTTTAATATTATTTAATATATAATCATTTATGAGTAAAAATGAAAAAATAAAAGAACAAATAGGTTGGCTTAAAGTAGTGTTTGGAATATTGTCAGCTGTTTTAGTTTCTATGGCTGGTTGGTTGGCTGCAAATTATAACACTTCTGATGAAACTTTAGTTATAATAACATTGTGTTTAATAGTTTTTAATGCAATACTTATTATGATGGTAAATAAAAAAGCTTATAATAAGATGGATCAATTGGAGGATTTATGATGGAATGGACATTAATAATAGCTGCACTAGCAATAGTAATAGCATTTGGATATACGGTACTTGAAATAAATAATCACCCAACTACATAGATAAATAGAAAAGTAAATAGCTAGTCAATTTTGACTAAAAATTCAACTAAGAGAAAACTCTCTTAGCTTGTAAATTTCCCATTGAGTGATCTTTGAGCATCCATGATCTCTATCTCTCTTGCTCCTGAGATAACAATATCAGAGTCAAGTGTAAAATCAAGAGAAGACTCTCTATTTTCATAGTCAACCGAATTTAAAATGACTTTGAGTGACTCTAGTCTTGCTTTTTGTTTGATATCTGAACGGATAACTGTCCACGGGGCATTGTGAGTGTGTGTTTGTTTAATCATATGATATTTTGTATTGGTAAAATCATCCCATCTCTCTTGTGCTTGTAGATCGATTTCGCTTAGTTTCCATTGTCTTAAAGGATCGTTTTTTCGTCTTTCAAATCGTCTAGCTTGCTCCTCTTTTGTAACACTATAATAGAGTTTAACAAGAATTGTTCCTTGTTGTGTGAGGTCCTCTTCAAACCCTGTAACACTTTTCATAAAGTCATCATATTCTTTTTTTGTACAAAAGTTAAATACAGATTCTACCATAGCTCGATTGTACCAGCTTCGATCAAACAAAACTATCTCTCCACCTCGTGGAAAATGTTGAATATATTTTTGGTAGAACCATTGTGATCTTTGCTCTTGAGTTGGTTTACCCAAGGCTACTACTCTATAATGCTTTTCATCCATATATCGTGTAACTCTTCTTATAGTTCCACCCTTACCAGCAGCATCACGACCCTCAAAAAGTATAATCATCTTTTGATCATTTTTTTCTAGATGTTGTTGGAGTTTTATAAGTTCTGCTTGATATGGCTTGAGTGCTTGTTCATCTTGTCTTTTTTCTATAGCTTTGTTAATACTTGTGTTGTTGTTTTTATTATGTTTGAAAACTTCTATAAGTTCCTCTAGGGATACTTGTTCACCTTCAATATCGATCATCTTTTGCATATATGCTCCGTTTTTATAATAGTAATCCTATTATAAGTAAATTACTATTAAATTACATTGATAAATTATAGAATAGAAAAAAAGATTAATTTTGAGATTGAAAATCAAACTTAACCTTAAATTTGTTATAATTAGCCAAACTTAAAGGATACTAATGAATTGGAAGAGTATTAAGTCGCAAATGATAACTTTTTTGCAAGATGAAGTTTCTAAAATAGGTGTAAGTAAAGTTGTAGTTGGTATCAGTGGTGGGCTTGATTCTGCTATTGTTTCTGTATTATGTAAAGAAGCGTTTCAAGAAAATTTTCATGGTGTTTTTATGCCATCTCATTTATCAAGTGATGCTAGTATCTCTGATGCCAAAGAACTTTGTGAGAAGTTTGATATGTCGTATGAGATTGTAGAAATTGCACCAATGGTTCGAGGATATTTTGATAGTGTTCAAGATGCAACGCCTTTAAGAGTTGGTAATTTTAGTGCAAGAATGAGAATGTCTGTACTCTATGATATTAGTGCAAAACATAATGCAATCGTAGTTGGTACAAGCAACAAATCTGAAATTCTTTTAGGATATGGTACTCTTTTGGGGGATACAGCGTGTGCTATCAATCCTATAGGACAATTGTACAAATCTGATGCTTTTGAATTTGCTCGGTACCTTGGTATAACTGATGCAATTATCAATAAAAAACCAAGTGCTGATTTGTGGGAAGGTCAAAGTGATGAAGATGACTTAGGATATTCTTATGAAACGATGGACAATGTATTGAAAAAACTAATCGATGAGAACAAAACAAAAAATGAACTAATAGAGCAAAAAATAGATGAAGAGTTAATCGATATGATTGAGTATCGTGTAAAAGCAAATGCTTTTAAATCAAAACTACCTACAATTGCAACAATAAACTTTTCATAAAAAAGGAAACTAGATGATAAAAACTATAAAAAATGAAAGAACAATACCTTTTTTCAAATCAACAATAGACCAAGAAGAGATAGATGCTGTTACCTCTGTATTAAACCAAGAGTCACTTTCAGTTAGCAAAGTAGAAGAGCTAGAAAAAGAGATTGGAGATTTTGTAGGGGGAACTTATACAATTGCTACAAACAATGCAACAAGTGCATTGCATCTGGCTTTAAGTGCAATGGAATTAAAAAGAGCCGATAAAGTTCTTATGAGTGTTAACTCTTTTGTAAATATTCCAGAAACAGTTAGACACTTTGATGCTGAGCCTATATTTATCGATATAGAAGAAAATGGGTTTAATATAGATATCAATAAATTAGAAGAGTATTTAAAAGAGAATAATTCTAAAAAGTTAAGAGCATTGATGGTGACATTTGTAGCAGGAGGTATTCCTGATTTAGATAAAATTTATGCAATAGCAAAAAAATATGACCTTTTAGTAATCGAAGATGCTACAAGTGCTTTAGGTGCTTTGTATAAAGATGAGATGGTAGGTTCTTTAGAAGCTGATATGACAATTTTTTCTACAAACTATTCTAATAGTAAAACAGCAATTAGTAGAGGTGGATATATTGTAACAGAAAGTGAAGACTTAGCAAATAGAGCGAAACTTTTACGAACACATGCTATAAATAGTAGTTTTGATGAGTTTGGGAATATAGACTATATTTATGATGTTGTTGATATTGGGTACAAATATGATATGACAGAATTAGAAGCAGCTTTTAACCTTGCACAATTTTATAAAACAAATAGTTTTTGTGAAAGAAGACAAGAGATAGCTGCTATTTACAATAAAGAGCTAACTGATTTAAAACATATCTCACTTCCAGAGTTTGATGAAGAGCATATCTTTAGTCAATATATCATCAAAGTGACTAAAAATAGAGATGGATTTGCAAGAGCTTTAAAAGAGCAAGGTGTATCAACAGGGTTGCACTATATCCCTCTACATCTTTTAACATATTATAAGAAGAAATATAAATTAAAAATCACAACTTATGGAAATGCTTTAACAACTTATGGGCAAATATTATCTTTACCAATTTATCCTTCTATGAGTGATGATGATGTTTTATATGTATGTAATAATATTAAAAAAATAGCAAAACAATGGATCTAAAGAGTATAAAAAGCTTTTTAGTACAATGGATAGAACAGTATCTGTTCTTTCCAAATCTTTTTCAAAGACTGATCAGTCTTTTGTTTTTACCTCTTACTTTACTTTACTGCATCATCACCACTTTTAAAAGAGTGTCTAAAAAACCTATTTATCATGGAATACCTGTTATTAGTATAGGAAATCTTCTCGTAGGTGGAACTGGAAAAACACCTGTAACTATTGCTTTAGCAAAACAAAAAGATGATGTAGCAATTGTTTTACGAGGATATGGAAGAGAATCACAAGGGCTTTTTGTTATCTCTTTAAGAGGTGATATTTTAGAAGATGTAAAAACAAGTGGTGATGAGGCGATGCTTTTAGCTAAATCTCTTCGAACTGCTACAGTGATCGTATCTGAAAATAGAACCCAAGCTATTATTAAAGCAAAAGAGTTAGGGTGTAAAATAGTTTTTTTAGATGATGGTTATGGGAAACATGAGATATTGAAGTATGATATCCTTCTTCGACCTAAAGAGGAGCCTACAAATATTTTTTGTCTTCCTAGTGGTGGGTATAGAGATACAAAAATGATGTATTCATTTGCTGACTGTGTTGTAAAAGAAGATATAGATTTTAAGAGAGAAGTTTGTTTTAAAGATACTCAGCACAATATAATGGAAACTCTTCCAAAAGATACTGTTTTGGTAACGGCTATTTCAAAGCCATATAGGCTTTTGGAGTATTTACCTCAAGCTATAAAGATGGTAAGTTATCCAGATCATTATAGTTTTATCCAAAATGATATAGATGAAATTGAACAAAAATATCCAAACTATACACTTATCACTACTGCAAAAGATATGGTAAAATTGAATCTTTTAGAGATAAAAGCTCCAATTATTTTGATGGATTTGGAAGTGAAAGTAAGTGATGAAGTTATCAAAAAAGTTAATAGTTATATTAACCATTTTAGTAAGACTCACTAGTCGTTAAAAAACTTTTTGATATCTTCTTCGATATCTTCCATTTGAGATTCTTCAAAATGTTCTTTTGCATACTCTAAATGAAGTCCATCTTCAAAAAACATTTGAACTAACTCTTTATCTACATGATTATCTTTTATCATAAAAGTAAAAATTCTAAAAATTTGACTTAGAGTATTTGGTTTTTTATATGGTCTATCTTTTGAGCTTAATGCTTCAAAAATATCTGCAATAACTAAAATCTTGTCTTTGAGTGTAAGTGGCAAGTCTTTTATCTCTTTTGCTGCATATCCACCACCATTGATTGTTTTGTGATGAGAACAAGCAATTTTTGGTACATCGACAAACTTTTTAGGAAATGGTAAATCTTTAATCATCTCGTATGACACAATCACATGGTTGTTGATAATCTCTCTATCTTCAGCTGTGAGTGTTCCTTTTCGTGTAGAAAGATTATAAAGCTCATTTTCTGTGAGTAGTTTGTAGTTTGATTCTTTTGCTATAGCAGTTACTCTATCATATTCTTCATCTTTTGCAAAATATTCACCATTGTTCAATTTTGAGATAAGTTCAAAGTCACTTTGTAGTTGAGTGATTTTCTCATTTTTCGTAGTTTCATCTATAGCATTTTGTAAAAATAAAATCTCTAAATCTTTTTTTTCTAGCTCAAATCGAAGCTTAATAGTATGCAATCTATTATAAATCGTTTCAAGTTTGGTTGCTTTGTCCATAATGTGAACAGGTGTAGTTACTTTTCCTATATCATGAAGCATAGCTGAGAGTCGTAACTCTTCCATATCTGTACTTGTATAGTGTACATCTTCAAAAAGAGTTTTGTTGTTGTTGATTCCGTTTGCAATTATTTTTGTTAAAACAGCTACATTGTCATTGTGTTGTTGTGTATATTTTGATTTTTCACTTAAGGCTTTGTTTACAGAATCTATCAGACCATATAAAAGAGCTTCAAGGTCTATTACTAACTGATTATTTTCTATAATCATTGTAGCAAGAGATGCCATTGCTTTTATAAGAAGTTCATCATGTTCTACAAAATTTACTGTTTCATTAGCAACTTTTTTATTTATCAGTTGAATAACACCAACAAGATCATCATCTTTATTTTTCAATGGGATCACAAGCATTGATTTTGTATGATAATTTTGACTTTTATCAAATGCCATAGCACCTGAAAAGTCGAACTCTTTTGATTTGTAAATATCAGGTATATTGATAAGTTTATCTTGCATAGCAGATACTACAGCAACATTTTTTATATTTGGTGATTTGTCTTCGTTGTATATATTTAAAGGATTCCAGTTTAGTTCACTGTTTTCACTATTGTAATGAATCTTTAAAGTATCATTTGAAGCGATTTTGAAGTCTAAGGTATTTTCTTTTTGGTTATATAAATAGAGTGTTCCTCCATCTGAATTAGATAACTCTTTTGCTCCTAAAAGTATCGTTTCCAAAATCATACTAAAATTTTTTTGTGATGTTATTTTGTATGCTATATCTAAAATCTTATTGTTTGCGTTTGAAAGTTCTTTGTATGTGTTATCAAGGTTTTTCATTGTTATGCCCATAATTGTAAATGTGGTAGAGATCCTACTGCTTTCATGATATCATTTCGTGAAACAATACCTACTAAAATATCCTCTTCTGTTACTACAGGGATTGCATTGAGGTTTAAATCAACCATAACTTGAGCAACTCTTCTAATATCTGAAATAGGGTCAGTAGTGATGATTTTTTTTGTTGATAATTCAGAGATTGGTGTATCTGCTTTATCTTGTGCAAATTCTAAATCACTCATAAGATATTTTAAAATATCGAGCCTTGTCACAATCCCTTTGAGGTGAAGCTTATTTTCTGCGATGATTGGTAACTGTTGAATATGGTGTTCTCTCATCATTTGATAACACTCTAAAATTGTTTTACTATCATCAACGGTGAGTACATTATGTGACATGATTTGTTCAACATGGTAGATATCTACTCTTGTATCAAGATTTGTCATATTTTTATATGCGTTTGTCGCTTCTTTTGTTATTTTTCCCTTATATAAAGCTTCTTGAAAATTTTGTTTCTCTTCTTGACTTTCATCTTTTGTTTTGTTTTTTATTCGTTGAGAAGGAGATAACTCATTGACTTTATAAAGGTGATCAATATTATTTCTAAAATTTAATCCATCATCATCATACATTGAAAACATAATAAGCCTTTGTAGTAAATTTAAATAAGTATACTATAATTTCCTTAGAATTTGATATGTTCAAAAGAGTGGTAAATTTCTAATAAGTGTTCTATTTTAAGAGGAAAGAGTGTAAATAATACACCTATGAGAATATATAAAAGAATTGAACCTATTGCGTTGTTACTATCGTAAAATTTAAATGCACTTCCTAAAGACTTTTTAAAACTCATTCCAAAAGCATTGAGACTAATAAGCTCATCAAGTAATAGGTGTATAATAAAACCTCCAAATAAAAACAAACCACATAATAAAGAGAATAACTCTTCATATTCTAAAAAAGTATGAAAAAAAATGATAAGTGCTTGTGCAAATACTATACCCATAGGAATAGAGTGTATAACTCCCCTATGTATAGTATTCGTAAGAAGTATTTTAAAGATAATAAAATGTAAAACAAGTGAGGATAAAAACCAAATAAAAAGCATTTTAGAAATGGACAAACTTTGAAGTAGGGTTAGTATTGCAAGTAATGGTATGAAAATAGAGAGTATACCAGATGCTATTTGTATTGGTTTTGAATTTTCCAAATCAATATCAGGTAAAACACCACCTATCATTCCAAAAAAAAGTAATACTAATGCTTGGTTGAGGTCGATAAATGATGCTGAATATAAAGGAGCTATAGAGATTCCTGAAACCACTACAGCTGTATTTATATGTTGTGCAAAAGATGCCATTAAGGACTAAGGCTTATTTTTTATCTTTAAAAAATCTATGGAAAAATCCAGTTACTGTTTTTTGTTTTGTTCTACTTAGTGCTAAGTCACCAGATTTTATATCGTTTGTGATAGTACTTCCAGCTGCTATCATTGAGTTGTCTTCTATTGTAACTGGAGCTACAAGTTGGGTATCTGAACCTATAAATACATTTTTTCCTATAATTGTTTTGTATTTATGAACTCCATCATAGTTACAAGTAATAGTTCCCGCTCCTACATTTGTACCCTCATCTATAGTACTATCTCCGAGATATGCTAAATGCCCAGCTTTTACCCCTGTAAGATTTGATTTTTTTATCTCTACAAAATTTCCAATATGTGTATCTTTTAAAATACTTAGCGGTCGAATTCTAGCCATAGGACCTATTTCACTATTTTCTAAAATTGAATCCTCAACTATACTATTTGTTTTGATATGAGAGTTACAAATTTTACTATTGCCTAAAAGAGTAACACCATTTTCTAATATAGTTTCACCCTCAATAGTTACCCCATATTCTATATAAATAGTTTCAGGTAATCTCATAGCAATTCCTGCTTTTAAAAACTGCTCTTTGATTCTATTTTGATGAATAACTTCTGCTTGTGCTAAATCGTATTTACTATTTACACCTTTGAAGTTTTCCTCTTTTACATATACAGGTTTGATAGAGTGATTATCTTTTACAGCAATTTCAACTAAATCAGTTATATAATACTCTTTTTGTGCATTGTCATTTGAAAGTTTTGGAAGATTTTCGAGTAGAAAATCTGTATTGAAACAATATATTCCAGCATTTGCAATTGTTATATCTAATTCGTAACTACTACAATCTTTTTGTTCGATTATTTTAGTTACCTTACCTTTTTCTATAATCACACGACCATAACCATCAGCACATTTTAAATCTAAGACAGACATTGTGAGTTTTAAATCTCTTGCTTCAGGAGAATGTTCATTTGATGTGAGCTGTTTTAACTCATCGGCTTCAATAAGTGGCATATCACCATTTAAAACAAGCACTTTTTCATGATGAGGTGTTATCCCCATCACAGCTCCACCTGTTCCTGGATATTTTTCATGATCTTGAATATGGTAAGTAACATCATCAAAATATTTTTCCATAGTGCCTTGTACCAAATCTGCTTGATGGTATAAAACTACATGAATATCATCTGAAAGTTTTTTTGCTTCTTCTATGGAATAGTACAGCATCTCTTTCCCTGATATCTTATGTAAAACTTTTGGAAGTGTAGATTTCATTCGTGTACCAGCACCAGCTGCTAGTATGATTATAGATAGATTTGATTGCATAGTATACTCTCTTTATAAATGTTATTTCGATAAATTATATCGAAATATTGTTATTTTTACCTTTCTCTTCTTCGTCTTCTTCTTGGTGATTTATTACCTTCTTTCTTTTCTTTTGTTTCTTCTTTTTTTTCAGCTGTATTATTTTTAAACTTATCTCTGGCTCTTCCATCTCTTTCGTGATATGATTTTTGATATCCTCTATTTCTATCTTGTTTTCTATCATCTCTTTTGAAACGATTATTTCTACTGTCATTTCTCTTTATCATAGGCTTTAAAGTTTTGTTTGATTTTAGAGAGTTTTCACAGAAATTATTTATCTCTACTCTTAAAAGTTCTGCTTTTTGTTTATCTGGAAAAAGTTCAGGTAGTTTGTATGCTAGCCATAAATAAAGTGAGATTTTTTTGACTTCATCTTCTGCTTGTAAAAGTTCCAATTGTGTTTTAGCAATCCCTAGTATTTTTGAAGAAAGTTTAATTTTTGTAACTCGATGTGTCAATATAGCATTTACATATTTTTTATACCCATTTAAAATCAAAGGTGAGCGAGTATTTATAGGTGCATTGCTTAGCATATATTTATCTTCTAAACTTAACTCTTTTTTCTGATCGAGCATCATAGATAACTCTAACATACCTTTGAGATTTACAGCTTCAAATGGTCCATCGTATTTCATATGCTTAGAAAAGTATCGTAAAATTTGTGTCAAGTTTTTTGTACCTAAATGCGAGGAGAGTTCTTCTACTTGTATTTGTGTTGCTTTTACTTTTACTGGTGGTTTAATAGTACTCATAGGACTTGTAAACATATTTGCAATATGTGTTAAAACAGTTCCTGAAGTTGCTCCTATGTGACCTATCTCATGTTGTCCATATCTACCTGCACGACCAGCTATTTGGATCACTTCGTTTGGGGTAAGTGGGCGTTTCTCTTTTCCATCAAATTTTCTATCAGCTGTAAAAAGAATGTGTTTAATCGGAAGATTAAGTCCCATAGCAATAGCATCTGTTGCTACTAAAATATCACTTTTCCCTTCTCTAAATCTCTTTGCTTCTTCTCTTCTAACTTCTGGACTGAGGTTTCCATATAAAACTGAAACTTTGTTATATTTGCTGAGTTTTGCTTTGAGTCCTAAAACCTCTTTTCTACTAAAAGCTATAAGAGCGGTTGCTGGTTGTATATCTTTTAGTGTGGTGTGTTTTTCATCTACTTTTAAAGGATTTTTTCTTTTAAACTTTACAACTTCAAGTTCTTCATCTAAATACACTGCAATTTTTTTAATAATATCAAGTGCATTTACACTTCCTGTCATAATTACTTTTTTAGCAGGTGATCCTAAAATAGCATTTACCCATGCCCAACCTCTATCTTCATCATCAAGCATTTGTACTTCATCAATCACACAAACATCTACTTCAAGGTTAAAATTTATCATCTCAATTGTTGAACAAATGTGTCCCGCATCTTCATCAAAAATCTCCTCTTCTCCTGTAATGAGTGAAGCTGGTACATTGTTGTTTTTTAGGGATTCGTAGTTTTCTAATGCAAGAAGTCGTAAAGGTGCTAGATATGTACCTGTATCTGCTTTTGTCATCTCACTCATAGCTTGGTATGTTTTCCCACTATTTGTAGGTCCTACATAAAAATAGAGTTTTCGTTTGAGTTCTCTTGCTAGAGGGTAGAGTGCTTTAATATCACAGTTGAGTAAGTCGCTTAGTTGTTCTTTAAAATTTTTATTTATCATTCGGTATAATAGCATATAAAATATAATAAAAATGTAGGAAAAGTAAATGACTTGTGAATATTTCGGAGTGTGTGGTAGTTGTAATCTTGGAGGGCTAACTTATGATGAGCAATTATCGAAAAAAATTGATATTGAAAAAGATAGATTCAAAAATTTATGGAATAACGATATCGATATCATAAAAAGTAAAGATGGAGCATTTAGAAATAGAGCAGAATTTAGAATATGGAAAACATTTGATGAAAATAATGACTATATTTTGGACTATGCGATGAATGACATCGAAAAACGCCCTTTGATTATAAATCGCTGTAGTATTGTAAGTGATGACATCTCAAAACTTATGCCTGTTTTACTAGAAAGTTTGCAAGATGATTATGACTTAAACTACAAACTTTTTACAATAGAATTTTTAAGTTCAACCACTTCAGATATGTTAGTAACTTTGATATATCATAGAAAACTAGATGAAAATTGGAATATAAAAGCAAAAGAGTTAGAAAAGAAATTTGGTATTAAAATCATTGGACGAAGTAGAAAACAAAAAGTTGTACTTACAAATGATTGTATAGAAGAAACTTTAAATATCAACGGTGATGATTTTAAATTTATGTATAAAGAGGGTGGATTTACTCAACCAAATCAAAATGTGAATATTCAAATGATTGAGTGGGTTTTAAATAATATAAGTGCTTATGATGATTTATGTGAATTGTATTGTGGTGGAGGTAATTTTACTATTCCATTGTCAAAAAAGTTTGATAAAGTTATAGCAACAGAAATTAGTAAAACATCTATAAAATCTGCAAAAGAAAATTGTGCTTTAAATGGTGTAGAAAATATTGACTTTATACGAATGTCAAGTGAAGAGTTTGTAGAAGCTAGAAACAAAGTGAGAGAGTTTACTCGGATGAAAGATGTAAATCTTGATGAGTATAATTTTAGTACAATATTTCTTGATCCTCCTCGTGCTGGACTGGATGTAACTACGACAGCATTATCTCAAGAGTTTGATAATATTATTTATATCTCATGTAACCCTGAAACATTATATCGTGATTTAGAAGAGTTAACAAAAACACACACTATAGAGAAGTTTGCTTTATTTGATCAGTTTGCGTATTCTCATCATATAGAATCAGGTGTGATTTTAAAAAGAAAATAATAATTATTCATAGCGAATTAACTATATATTTAGTACAATATAATCAAATATTGTAATTAAATAATATCTTGCTAAATTGTGGAGTATAAAGATGAAAATAATTGTCGCACTAGAAGAACTCATAAAAGAGAATGAAACTGTTATTAAGTCTATTAAAAAACAATTAGGAAGACATGAATCAGGAGAGAGTAAACTCTCCTATATGGGACTAGCTTCTGCTGAAACAAATTTGGAAAAAGCACAAGAACAATTATCACGAAATAAAGAACGATTAAAAGAATATCTAGCTTTAGATATGGAAGAACTCGTAGAAAAAGAAAAAGTTCGAGATGCCATAGAGCGAAAAAATTATTTAAATTACCAAAAAATTAGAATAAATCGTGATATCACGAAAAAAAATGATGAAAAACTAGAAGCTATGCTTATTCTTGATGAATTAAAAGAGGACTTCCTTATAGAAGATGAGGAGCTTTTTGAGATAGCTTCAAAGTCTATAGATTTGGGGCTTACTTTACATATAGATCTACAAAAAAAGATTATTGAAGTAAAAAATGAATTTGAAAGTGCTCTTAAAAATATTGAGGGTGAAAATATTTCAGATTTAGGGATGTTAAATTTTCGTTGTGTTTTAACTATCGTTCATTTACATGTATTACGAACCAATATTCAAGAAAATATAGAAGAAGATAAACTTCCTCCTTTTAGAGGATTTCCTAAGTTTGAAGATTGGTGGATCAAAGAGTTGTGGTCTAATCATCAAGCTTATTATGGACTTTACAAATGGAAACAAATAATTTCTAAACTTTGTATCACTCACGATCAAAAAAGAGCTTGGGATATTGTCTTTTCAAATTGGATATCTATTAAAAAAATAATTACTGATAAGGCTACATTAGGATATGAGTACAATTATATCTTTGATCAACTTATTCGAAAACATTCAGAACTTGAGGAGGAGTTAGCTACTAGTAGTTTAAAATCGATGTCTGAACTTACAAAAACTATTATTGCAAAAGAGAACTTCTCTTTAGTTCCTAAAGAGCATACTATCATAACAGATTTTGTAAAATTTAAACGAAACAAACTTAACTACAAAGATGTGAAAAAGTTAAACACTAAAGGAAAATAGAATTAAAATATCTCTTTCGCTTTGTGTTTTGCTTCTTGTTGGGAAAGTAAAGATTGCAGTTCAATAATTTTTGATTGGAATTTTTCTTTTTCGTTTAAATAATTTTCTTGTTTTCTCATCACTTCAAGTTTTTTTGCTTTATCATCTATATCAATTTTTTCTTGCTTTTTTTTCAGTTTTACTATCTCTTGTTCATAATGAGTTATTTGACTATTTAAGTAACTCACTTTTTGTTTCTCTTTTGCAAGTGTTGCGAGTATCACTTTTGTATCGGTACTGCTGATACTTGAAGCTTTGATATTTTCAATCTCTTTTTCTAACTCTTTTGTTATTTTGAGGAGTTCTGATTCTTTTGTTCTTTGCAAAATCATATTTTTTCGTACTCTTTGCATAGTTTGTTGCTTTTCCAGTTCATCTTCTGTTTGATCAATACAGATATAAATATACTCTTCTATCTCTTCTGAATATTCGTTTTTAGAAATAATAATTGTAGAATTTAAGTAAAATGTACCACCAGATTTTGAAATACATTTTAATTTGGTTTTAAATAAATCATTATTGTCTATTAAACTCAAAGTATCTTGAAATGTTTTTATAGAAGAGGTTTCTTTATTGAGTATCGTATCAAGATGCATTGAAAGAAGTTCCTCTTGTGTATATTCAGAAATTTCACACATCAAGTCATTGACCTCAATAATATTTCCACTTGTATCAACTTTGAAAATTGATGCTATATTATCAATAATTGATATATATTTTGTAATCTGCGCAGATTTTTCTAAAATAACATTTTTATTGTGCTCAATCATACAGAATTTTGAAATATTATCTAAAAGTTCTGTTGTATTGATTGGTTTGAGTGCATAGTAAGATATCTTTAAATGTATCGCTTCCATCAAGTCTTTGGCTTTGGCATGAGCAGTTGTAAAAATAATAGGAATATCAGCATCTAATGCTCTTATTTCTTGAGCTAATTCTATACCGTTTTTTATAGGCATATTAATATCACTAACAACAACATCTATTTTCGTTCGTTGTTCTTGTGTTAAAGATTTAAATTGATTGAGTCCCTCTTCTCCATCTTTACAGATAATTATATTGAGAAAAACTTTCTCAAGAAGGTTGGATAAAGATGAACGAACAGTGTCATCATCTTCCACATAAAGTACGGTTAGGGTTTTTAAAAATTCTTTATTAAACATATGTTATTATATTGAAAATTTACTAAAAAAAGAGTTTGAAAATTTAAACTTTTAAAACACTTAATTTAAGCCTTATATAAGCTTTATTAACCTATTATTCCGAACTTATTTTTAAGAAAGGATATATTTCATATGAAATTTACACAAAGTATACATCAAGTAGATGTTAAAAAAGACTGGATTGTAATTGACGCTACTGATAGAATTTTTGGTAGACTAATTACAGAAGTTGCTACAATATTAAGAGGGAAAAATAAACCTTCTTTTACACCAAATGTTGATTGTGGAGACAATGTAGTTATTATCAATGCAGGTAAAGTTAAATTTACAGGTGCTAAATTAGCAGATAAAAACTACTTTACACACTCAGGACACTTTGGTTCTACAAAGACTCATAAAATGTCTGATATGTTAGAAAATAACCCAGAAAAGTTATTTAAACTAGCTACTAGAGGTATGTTACCAAAAACAAAATTAGGTGCAAAAATACTTAAAAACTTAAAAGTTTATGATGGTGCAGATCACCCTCATACTGCACAGGTACAAGGATAATAAATGGCAAAAGTATACGCAACAGGAAGAAGAAAATCAGCAATAGCTAAAGTATGGTTAGAAGTTGGTACAGGTGAAATCACAGTTAATGGTGTAGCATTAAATGTATGGCTTGGTGGTCACGAAGCTCTTAAAAAAAGAGTTAGACAACCACTAGAAGTTTCTAAACAATTAGAATCTGTAAATATCGTAGCTAAAACATTAGGTGGTGGATATTCTGCACAAGCTGATGCTTTAAGACATGGTATTTCAAGAGCTTTAGTTGCTTATGATGAGCAATTTAGAGCAATCATCAAACCTCATGGTTTACTTACTAGAGACGCGAGAGTTGTTGAAAGAAAGAAGCCAGGGAAAAGAAAAGCGAGAAGATCTCCTCAGTTCTCAAAGAGATAATCGGTATTTTTACCAATTTTCTTCAAAAGCCAAAAAGATTTTTCTTTTTGGCTTTTTTTATGTATAATCTCTTATGAAATTTATAATAGTACTCTGCTTGTTTATCACAGCGATGATATCTTCAACATTAAATCTAAGCCTCTCTTCAAATCCTAGTAGAATAAATCCTATTTTATCAACTGATAGTGTAAGTAGTGAAATAGGTTCATGGTTATTTAATGGTTTATTTAAGTATGATAAAGATGGTAAGGTGGTAGTCGATTTAGCTTCCTCATATAAGTTTATCGATGATGTAACTCTTGAAATAAAATTGAAAAAAAATGTAAAATGGCATGATGGAAAATCCTTTTCAGCTCATGATGTTTTGTTTACATACAATGTGATTCACAATCCTAAAATATATACACCATTAACTTCTAGTTATAAAAAAGTTTTATCTCTTACTGTAAAAGATAAATATACAATTATTATCAAATATAAAGAACCTTTTTTTAAAGCTTTAGAGATTTGGATGGTGGGAATTATTCCTAAACATATTTTTGAAAATGAAAAAGATATTATGACAAGTGTTTACAATAAAAGACCAATTGGTACAGGTCCTTATAAACTCAAAGAACTAAAAATATCACAAGATATAACTTTAGAACTCAATACTGATTATTTTTCAAAAATACCAAAAATAGAAAAGATACATTATAAATTTGTATCTGATCCTACAACTTCGTATTATATGCTCAAACAAAAACAATTAGATATGGGAACATTAACTCCTATTCAAGTTGATAGACAGCTAGATGAAGAGTTTGATAAAGAATTTAATATTTATGAAAAACAAAGTTTTGGTTATGGGTATTTAGGTTTTAATTTAAAAAATAAAAAGTTTGAAAAAAAAGCAATTCGTGAAGCGATAAGTTTAGCTATAAATAGACAAGAGATTATTGATATTTTATTTTTTGGACATGGGAAAATATGTCATGGACCATTTTTACCAGGTACTTTTGCCTTTAACCCAAATACAATTACCCCCTTACAAAATATAGATAAATCAAAAGCATTACTGCGAACTCTAGGATATAACAAAAATAATCCGTTTGAATTTGAAGTTATAACTAACGCAAACAATCCTACAAGAATCAACTTAGCACAAATAATTCAGTATCAACTTGCAAAAGTAGGTATCAAAATGAAAATTAGAGTTATGGAGTGGCAAGCTTTTTTAAATACTGTTATACATCCTAGAAAATTTGAAAGCATCATTATGGGGTGGTCATTGGCTTTGATGCCTGATGCACGATCAATTTGGCATAGTAGCAGTGATACTAATGGTGGATTTAATTTTGTTGGCTATTCAAATAAAAAAGTTGATAGATTAATAGAAGAGGGTGAAATCACTGTAAATAGAGAAAAACTAGGGATGATATATAAAAATATATTTGATGAAATAGCAAGTGATTTGCCCTATCTTTTTCTTTATGTGCCAAATAGCATAACCTCAATAAATAAAGATATAAAAAATGTTACACCTGCATTAATAGGTATAATGCACAACCAAGAAGAATGGATAAAAATAAAGGAATAAAATGGAAAATAATAGTGATATAGTGATATTATTTGATTTAGATGGTACACTTATTGATAGTACAGAGGCGATAGTTGGCTGTTTTTATCATTCATTTAAAGAGTTGAATTTTGATTTTCAAGGGAATGATGAAGATATTAAAAATGAGATTGGTTATCCATTGGATGTGATGTATGAAACTTTGGGAGTTCCAAAAGAAAATGTATGGGACTTTGTAGATTCATACAAAAATGAATACAGAAAAGTATCAGAAGAAAAAACAACTTTATTGCCAGAGGCATACGAAGCAGTAAAATTAGCATCTTCTTTTGCAAGGCTTGGAATAGTTACAACAAAAACTACTTTATATACAATACCTTTGTTAAAAAACTTTAAAATATTTGATTTTTTTGAAACGATAATTGGAAGACAAGAAGTAACAAATCCTAAACCACACCCAGAACCTATCTTTAAAGCGATGGAAAATTTAAATATCACAAGTGATGATACTATTTATATGATTGGTGATACCAAACTTGATCTTATTGCTGCAAAAGAAGCAGGAGTTCAAGGGATAGGTGTTTTATGTGGATATGGTAAGAAAGAAGAATTATCTAATTATACTACTAAAATTTATGCAGATGCGTTAGAAGCTATCCAAGAAATTAAAATACACATAAAGAGATAGTAAGCTCTAAATAGAAAATGAGATGAAAAGGATTATCATTATGGAAATATCATCGACACTAAGTACACAATATACTACACAAAACAATGTCTCAAAAAAGAAAGACATAAATAAAACTTTTGAGATTCCAAAGGAAAAACCAACACCTGAAAAAGAAGAAAAAGTTTTTGAGAGTAAATTTTTAAATTATCTAGGTAAAGATGCACTTGCAGGCTTTTCAGAAGAGAAACAAAAACTTTACGAAACTATTTTATCTGATGATAAAATTACGATGGATGAGATAAAAGATTTAGATTATAACGATACAAAAACATTTTTGGATTTTGTGTACAAGAGAAAAATAAGTGATTATGATGAAAAGAATATGCCTATGGTACATAAAGAAAGTCGGGTAGGTCATATATATTCTGCATCAAATTACACTAGTGATGAAGTATTCAATGAAGCATTTGCGGCGACTCTAAGAGACCCTAATTTAAGTGAAGAAGATAGAGATACTTTATGGACAGAAATGCAAATGAACTTTACCCAAATGCTTGGAAATGAAAAAATGCAAGTATCTAGAATAGCTGGTGCTACATCTGATATATCTTTAATCTTAGGAGAAGAAAGACCAAAAATGAAAGGTCAAGTATTTTTTGAAAAAGTTTTTACTATGTTAAGCAATTATATAGATAAGCCTGATATACACCCTGACCTAAAAGAATATTCTATAAAGCTACAAACTCTTTATAAAAGTATAGAAGATAACTATAAAGAAATAGAAGAGAGAAATAAAAATACTACAGTAAATAATAACAATCCATATTTTAATATGGAATATAGAGAAAGATAAAAAAATACTTTTTTAAAATTCAAGAGATAATACATCTCTTAAATTTTCTATTTAGTTAATTTTCATTGTTCTAAGTACATTAAAAGAGTCACTATAAACAGTAAGCTTACCTTTTATATTGACATCATTAATCCCAGTTACTTTACTTGCTTTTTTATAAGCGATAAAGTATTTGTATCTAGTACCATTTACAATATTTCCACTAGGACTGAGGATGGTACTTTGTTCTACAAGTACAGTTGACATTGCTTTATCAAAAGTTATAAATGATGGTTGACGACCGGGTATACCATATACATCATAATATATATAAATACCATAGTAATATTCTCCATCTGACATCATTTTTGGAATAGTTGCAAACCATTCATAATGAGTTTCAGTTTTATCTCTAAGATCTTCATAAACATCATCATGATAGTTTCCATTATGTCTAAGTGTTTTTTCTATTTTGGAAATTTCCCAGCAGTAATCACCTGGTGCTGTACCTCCTGTGGCTTCCCACTTTGCACAAGCGGCATTTACTGTACTTAAAAATAGTCCTAAACTAATAACAATAAACAATAGTCTTTTCATATTAATTTCTCCTTTTGTATGAAAGTTAGATTATTTTACCCCCCCCCTAACTTAATCTATGCTAATATATTAAAAAGGATTATCATTATGGAAATATCATCGACACTAAGTACACAATATACTTCACAAAACAATGTCCAAAAAAAGACAGAAGCAAATGAAACTTTTGAGATTCCAAAGGAAGAAGTAATACCTGAAAAAGAAGAAAAAGTTTTTGAGAGTAAATTTTTAAATTATCTAGGTAAAGATGCACTTGCAGGCTTTTCAGAAGAGAAACAAAAATTATATGAGACTATTTTATCTGATGATAAAATTACTATGGATGAGATAAAAGACTTAAACTTTAAAGAAACAAAGGAATTCTTAAATTTTGTTTTTGATAGAAAATTCACAGATGAAGATAACAAGCACATTCCTGCGTCATTAATTATAGGACAAGCACTTAGTATACATTCCGCCTCAAATTATACTAGTGATGAAGTGTTTAATGAAGCGTATGCTACGACTCTGAGAGACCCTAATTTAAGTGAAGAAGACAGAGATACTTTACGGACAGAAATGCAAATGAACTTTACCCAAATGCTTGGAAATGAAAAAATGCAAGTATCTAGAATAGCTGGTGCAAGATCAGATGTTTCTTTAATCTTAGGAGAAGAAAGACCAAAAATGAATGGTCAAGTATTTTTTGAAAAAGTTTTTACTATGTTAAACAATTATATAGATAAGCCTGATATACACCCTGACCTAAAAGAATATTCTATAAAGCTACAAACTCTTTATAAAAGTATAGAAGATAACTATAAAGAAATAGAAGAGAGAAATAAAAATACTACAGTAAATAATAACAATCCATATTTTAATATGGAATATAGAGAATACTAAAAAGAATATTTATGTACATCGCATTTTTAGAAAAAGATAGTTATCGAAAAGTTTTTCTCTTCCTTTTACTCATAGTTACTGTTATCGTCTCCATTATTTCTTCAAAAGAAGAACCCGTACAAGATAATATAGTAATCGAAATAGTTAAACATGTAAAACCAGAAAAGATAAATCATGAAAGAGAATATGAAGAGATAATATATACAGATCCAGTTATAGAAACTAAGCCAATATCACAAAACGATGTTATGCCTGATGAACAAATAATCGAAGAAGATATTAAAACGGAAAGTCAAAAAACAATTGTAATATTTAACACTTATGATGAAACAATAAATTACAATATTCAGCTCACTACAAATGAAATTATCAATAATGAAAATGATTATGTCAAATATCTACCAATTTTTGGTAAAATAAAAGATGACACTAACACTACAAATTTTAGTATATCTGTGGATCAAAACTATATAAATAGTTCTGCTATTTTAAATATACAAGTTACACATTCTAAAACTCAAAAAAAGTATCTATGTGATGGTTCTTTGTTTCAGTCAATATCTCCTAAATTTTAAGGTTAAATCAAAGTCATTATAATCACAACTAGGATAAAATTCTAGTATGAATTATTATGAAAAAGAATTAAAAATTATAAAAAAATCAAATAGATTCCGAAAACGGAAATTATTTGATAAAGAACTCATTGATTTAGCATCAAATGATTATTTAGGTTTCAGTACAAAAAAATCACTTTTAAAAAAAACATACAAAAAACTCAAAAAAGAGCAGTGTTTTTCACCAAAAGCTTCGATGCTTGTCAATGGATATTCTAGAGTACATCAAGAATTTGAGTCTACACTTTGTAAACTCAATAGATTTGAAAGCGGAATTGTTGTGGGAAGTGGCTTTTTGGCTAATATATCTTTAATAGAGAGTTTAATACGAAAAAGAGATATATTATTTATCGATGAACAGTATCACGCAAGTGGTATGTTAGCTACAAAATTAGTTCAAGGTGAAGTTATAATTTTTAAACACAATGATACAGAAGATTTAAAAAGGAAGATAAGCGCATTATCGTATATCCCAAATAGAATTATTATAGCTATAGAGGGTGTGTACTCAATGGCTGGAGATATTGCACCAAAAGAGTTCAATGATATTGCTACTAAAAACAATGCAATACTTTTAGTAGATGAAGCACATAGTTCAGGAGTGATAGGGAAAAACCTCTTAGGTTGGTTTGATTATCATGATATAGTACCACAACAAAATCATATAAAAATGGGAACACTAGGTAAAGCCTATGCAAGTTATGGGGCTTATATTTTGGCTTCTGATAGTATCATCTCTTTTTTAGAAAATAGGGCAAAACCTATTATTTATGGTACTGCACCATCATTGTTTGATATCGCTTTAGCTTTAACAAATTTAAAGTATTTGCAAAAAAATAAAAAAAAGATTAGAAAAAAAATACAAGGAAATCAAAATATAGTAAAAAAATATTTACACATTGATCCAAAATCGTTAATCGTTCCTATTGAAATAGCAGATAACATAAAAGTGATGCAGATCCAAGAAAATCTCATATCCAAAGGCTATTTAGTTGGGGCTATTCGTCAACCAACAGTACAAAAAGCAATTATTCGATTGATTATAAAGTTAGATATAAAAAAGAAAGATTTAAAAGAAGTGTTAAGATACCTAAAAGTTTAGGTATCTTGTTATTTATTCTACTTCTTTTCTTGGCTGTGGCAAGATAAGATTTAGAAAAATCCCCATAATAGCACCAAGACCAATACCAGAAAAAGATACTGCTCCAAAGTTAAAAGTCATACCACCAATTGCAAATACTAAAATAACAGATACTATTACCATATTTCTAGTACAAGAAAGATCAACTTTTTCTTTGATAAGTGTAGACATACCAACTGAAGCGATGATTCCAAATAGTAGTAACATAATTCCACCCATAACAGGCACTGGAATAGTAGATAAAAAGCCACCGATTTTACCTACAAATGCTAATATGATTGCAAAAATTGCAGCCCATGTCATGATAGCAGGATTGAAAGCTTTTGTAATAGACACAGCGCCTGTTACTTCAGAGTAAGTAGTATTTGGAGGTCCACCTAAAAATGAAGCAATAGAAGTAGCTATTCCATCACCTAAAAGAGTATTTTTCAGCCCTGGCTTTTTAAGATAATCTTTTTTTGTTACATTAGAAATAGCTAACATATCTCCTATATGTTCAATAGCAGGAGCAATTGCTATAGGTAAAATAAATATAATAGCTTCCCAATGGAAAACAGGAGCTACAAAGTCAGGAATAGCAAACCAAGCTGCTTTTTCCATACTAGTAAAATCAACAACACCAAAAAATAATGCAACACTATATCCACCAACAATACCAAATAAAATAGGGATAAGTTTAAAAATACCTTTGCCTAGTAGTGAAGTAAATACCGTTATAGTTAAAGCAATCATTGAGATAATGAGAGCTTGATCTAATGGTACCAATTGAACTGCACCATCGCCAGTTTTACCCATAGCCATATTAACAGCAACTGGTGCTAAAATCAAACCTATAGATATAATTACAGGTCCTACTACAACAGCAGGAAGTAGTCTATGCAAAAAATCAGTTCCTTTTACTCGAATAATAAAACTCAAAATGATATAAAATAAACCAGCTGCAACAAGTCCAGACATTGTTGCAGCAACTCCCCATTGTGTTACTCCATATGAGATAGGTGCAATAAAAGCAAAAGAAGATGCTAAAAAAATAGGGGGAATTGCTTCTTTATTTATAATCTGAAAAGCAAGTGTCCCAACTCCAGCTGTAAATAATGCAACACTAGGATTGAGTCCTGTTAAAATAGGCACCAATACAAGTGCTCCAAATGCTACAAATAAAAATTGTAAGCCTACGATAGAATCTTTAATTCTAAAATTATATTGTGTTTTATCCATTTTTAACCTTTTGCATATAGTACCAAAGCTATGTAAAAAACTTGGTAAATTGTGGTACAATACAAAAAAATTTTAGGACAAAATAATATGTATAAAGAAAGTACAAATGTAGTAGTAAAACATTTAATCAACAGACTAAGAGATGTTCATACATCATCAAATGAATTTAGACTTACCATAGAAGAGATATCAAGAATCATGGTTTCTGAAGCACTGTGTAATTTCCCAACAGTTACACAAACAGTAAAAACATGGCAAGGTTCTCTTGATGTTCAAATGCTTGAGGTTCAAAAATTAGTTTTAGTACCTATTTTAAGAGCAGGGGAACCAATGCTTACAGGAATCCTTAGAACTCTTCCTTATGCAAAGAGTGGATTTTTAGCGATGAAAAGAGATGAAGAAACAGCAGAATCAAAACTTTTCTATGAAAATATTCCAAATATCGAAGATAAAACAGTATTTTTACTTGACCCTATGATCGCTACTGGTGGATCATTAATTGATGGGATTGATTATTTAAAAGGAAAAGGTGCTAAAAGAATTATCTCTTTAAACCTTGTAGCTGCTCCTGAGGGAATTAAAAATGTACAAGAAGCACATCCCGATGTAGATATTTTTGTTGCACAAGTTGATGAGAGATTAGATGAAAATAATTATATTAGACCAGGTCTTGGTGACGCTGGTGATAGAGCATTTAATACAAACGATTAATTTCGTTTGTATCTCGATTTTTAAATATACTCTATTCTATCTGGTATTCCTGCTAGTTTAAAACCATTAAGTCTTAGTCTACAACTATCACAAACTCCACAAGCTTTATCTTCATTTGCATAACAACTCCATGTATGTTCTAAAGGAACATATAGTTCTATTGCTTTTGTCACGATTTGAGCTTTTGACATATGTACCAAAGGTGTGATGATTTCGAGTTTTGTTTCCTCTTTTGTTCCCTGATTCATAGCAGAAGACATCTTATCTATAAAAGTATCTGAACAGTCTGGATATCCACTACTATCTTCTTGTACTACACCTATATATAAAGCTTCAGCTCCATGTTTTTCTGCAATTGCGGTTGCGATACTTAAAAAGATTCCATTTCTAAATGGCACATATGTTACAGGTACACCTTCTTCAACTCCACCAATGGGGATATCGATACTTTTATCTGTTAATGCTGATGCTCCTATTTGAGTAAAAAATGGGATATTTATCTCGTATTTTTCTTCAACATTTAGTTCTCTTGATATGTTTCTAAATGCTTCTAACTCTTTGTGTTCTGTTCTTTGCCCATAATTAAAATGAACTGCTATGATTTCATAGCCACTATTTTTTGCAATGTATGAAGATAGAGTTGAATCCATCCCACCACTTAATATACATACTGCTTTTTTCATATATATTTATAACCTTTTAATTGAAATAATCTTTTTCTTGATCTGTAAAAAACTTCCAGCTAATAGGAAGAATTTTTACGATGGCATTTTTTTCTAATACCTCATTTTGTTTATTTAAAACCATAATGGCATTACATTTATGTAATACACCAACCATTCCTGCTGCTCGTTTTTGGGAAGCTGTAAAAAATTCTCCATCGAAGAATCCAGGTATAATAGTTGTTCTACCTTTTTTATTGTCAAGCTTTTCACCCATTTTTGCTAATAAAGTATTATGGTAGATATTTTTGCTTCCTGAAAGTTTTTGCATTATTATTTTTCCAAATACTTCAAATATGAGTGCTGCTGCAAGTGGATTTCCTGGAAGATTTAAGACATAAGTATTTCCAATTTTTCCAAAAACTGTTGGCTTACCTGGTTTGATTGTAATTCCATCAAATAAAGTTTCCATATCAAAAGAATCAAACGCTTCTTTTGTAAAATCAGCATCTCCTACACTAATACCACCGCTAGTGATAATAAAGTCAGCGTATAAAGAGTTTGATATAACATCTTTTAAAGATTCAATATTATCTTTTGCCATCCCCACAAAAGTTACATCAGCACCTAGTTCTTGAGTTCTAGCTAATAAAGTAGGAGTATTAGAATTATAGATTTGGTATTCTTCTATTTTTTCATAATGAAGTTTTAACTCTTCTCCACTTGTAAAAACAGAGATTTTTGGTTTTCTAAATACTTTTACATGTGTAATACCCTGAGAAGCCAATATAGTTACAGATGCAAAATTTAAGTCATCACCTTGGCTGAGGAGTTTTGATCCTTTTTCTATATCTTCGCCAGTAAATCTTATATGTTGATTTTTTGTGATTTTTTCAGGTAAAAGAATTGTAGATTCATCGATAACGGTTACTAACTCTTGAGGAATTATAGCTTGTGTAGAGTTTGGTACTCTAGCTCCTGTCATTATTTTAACACATTCTCCCTCTTCAAACAGTGTCTGTTTTTCACTTCCTGCAAAAATGGTATCGATTACTTTTATTTTCTTATTCGAATCTTTAGTATGCACAGCATAACCATCCATTGCTGAGTTATTAAAGGTAGGAAGAGATAATTTTGCATAAATATCTTCAGCTAAAATTCTGTCTTGAATGTTTTCAATAGGAATAATCTCACAAGAAACTTTACTGATGCTTTGACTTATAATTCGTAATGCTTCTTTGATACATATACTCATAATATTACCCCTTAATTTTTATATGATATAATACCAAAAAATATTAAAGAGGAATATTATATATGGAATTAGTAGGAACATCAGTTACTTGGCATGTCTATGCTATAGTAATATTAGTTTTGATCATGATAAACAATTTATTTACAGTTATGAAAGTTGAGGATTATTTTACGATAGTAAAAAGGTTGAAGTTAATGACACCAATTTACCATTCTATGAATGCAGTTGTTGCATATACAGGTGGAATAGTAGCAGCCTTTTCTCGTGATTTGAGTCCAACTGTTATACTTATGTTGGCAACAACTATATTTATTATGGTTTTAGAAATTAAAAGATATAAAAAAATGAGAGTGATTAAAGTTGCTGAGATTGAAAAACAACAAGAGTTTAGAGTATTTGCAAAGAAAATTTATATGATGGAGATTAGTGCTGTTGTATTCACTTATGTGATATCAAAAATATTTTAAGTTAAATTATGCAATACACTTATCATAAAGATTCATCGACTGAAACAATTGAAATAGAAGCAGAGTTGCATAAATATTTATTTAAAGTTAGACGACATAATATAGATGAAGATTTGTATTTTAGAAATCTAAAAGACAAAAATATTTATCGTTATCGAGTACAAAGTATAAACAGAAGGAAAACAATTTTATCTCTACAAGGAAGTGAAGAAAAAATTGTAGAACCTCAAAAAGAGCTTCATATTGGTTGGTGTAAAATTGAACCTAAATCTATAGAAAAAGTTATTGCTAGTTTGAATGAACTAGGGGTGACAAAAATTACTTTTATAAATTGTGAGTTTTCACAAAAAAAATACACTATAAATTATGAGAAATTGGAAAAATTACTTATTAATTCAAGTCAACAGTCAGGAAGAAGTAGCATCATCGCACTTGAAGAATCTGACTCATTAAAAACTTTTTTATCTGAAAATAAAGAGAGTTATATGTTTAATTTTTCAAAGAATTTAGTAGATGATGTTAAAAGTGATATTAGGACTATTGTAATTGGTTGTGAGGGTGGATTTTCAGATGAAGAGATCACTTTAGTAGAAAAACAAAAAATAGTGGGTATCGATTCAAGCTTGATACTTAGAAGTGAAACAGGGGTGATTACTCTTGCTTCAAAAATATCTGTTTAGATTGAAAAGAGTAAAGTAAATATAATTTTACTTTACTGTACTAAGCCCTTTGTCAATCCAACCGTAGTTTATACCACCATCTAGTTCAAAAACATTTTCATATTTTAATTCATTTTTTAAGAAATTACCAACAATTTTTGTTCTATTTGCATGTGCACATACTAAGATAAATTTTTGTTTTTTTGTTTTTACAATTTTTACAAATTGCTCCATCCATTTATTGATATCATATTTCCCATAGTTATCGAAAAAAGTTATTTTGTGACTTCCTTCTATGATTCCATAATGACTCCACTCATCTTCTCTTCTTATATCAATAAGAACAGTGCCTTTTTTTATCTCTTCTTGTACAGCTGATGTACTAAGTGTTGTAAAATCTGCTAACATTATATTTCCTAGTAATAATATAAGAAAAACTTTTTGTAACATTATTTTCCTTTTCTTTTATAAAAAAAGGGGAAGAACATTGTTCCTCCCCTTGTTCCACTATTTTATAGAATAAAATTAAAAGTTGGTAAATTACCAGCTTCTAACTATGCTATGACATCTAGAACATGCATTTAACATATCAGAGTAACCCTCTGCAGCTTTTGTATATGCCTTGTCATCTAAATTTAATTCAATAATAGTTGCATCTGCTGCAATTCTTTTTGAAGCATTTTCAGCAACATTTACCATGTGCTTTTTATTTGATGGAAGAGCTTTTTTAATCACAGCACTATCAGAAAACATTGCGTTTCCTTTTTTGATAGCTTTAAGACCTTCTCTTACCATTTGTTCATTATTGTTAATGAATCCAAATTGAACTTGTTCAATACCTTTTTGCATAATAGTCATAGAGTTTGAAAGTGTATCATTTGCATTTGCAAATGTCACACTTAATAAACCAGCTATTAAAATTTTTGTAAATTTCATCATCTTCCTTTTTAGTGAACTTGTCGCCAGATTTTAGCTTTCCATAACCAAGCAAATATTGCAAAAATCACAAGATAACCTAAGAATGGTCCACCTAAAGATTCTCTTTGCTCTTTTTTACTATCACCAACTTCTGTTAAGTAATCAATTACTTTATCCTCAGATTCTAAAGTTAAACCAACTCTAGGCATTGCTGTACCTTCTAAATGTTTTTGAGGGTTATTGATAAATTCATGTAAATAACCTTCGCTTCTACTTCGAATCATTTGAGATAAATCTGGAGGGATTACACCCATGTAAGATTTAATATTTTCATCTGGAGTTTTTGCAGCCATTGAACCACCATAAAAATCACCATATTTAATACTATGACATCTTTGACAAGCATCAGTATATACTTCTTTACTAGTCATCTCTTTTGGAGCAATTGATTGTAAGTAAGCAACGATATCTGCAATCTCTTGTGGTTCCATCCAATTATATGCAGGCATAGGATGTGAAGCACCATCTTCAAATTTATGAGATGTTTTTGCTGCTGTTGCAGGGTCTTTAATAAATGCAGCTAAATAATCAGCATTATAAATTTTACCAGCAGTACTTAAATCTGGTGGAACTACACCATAAGATGCAGCACTTGTAGCATCATCCATTACAGGAGGAAAACCAACTGCTGTGATACTATGACACGCTGTACAGTTAGAAGCAACAGATTCTGCACCTTTCGTTGCATCACCTGTTAATCCATTTAATCCATCTACATCTTTAAATGTATAATCAGGTGCTTCTACATGTGGATGTAATTTAGTGTGAGCAAATGGCTCAACACCCCAATATAATAATCCTGTAAAAAATACAACGATTGCTAATATTTTAATCTCTCTCATTATAATGCTCCTCTTGCTTTTGCATCTGCTTTAGTAACAAAAGGCATTGATGCGAATAGTAATAAGAATACTGCTGTTGCATAGAAACCTACCCATGCATTTGCACCTGTTGGAGGTAATTTACCATAAACAGTAAGTACTAATAAATCTATAATCATAATCCAGAACCAAATAAAGAATCTAGGTCTTTTATGTGCTGGTAAAATATCTGGATCTCTATCAATAAATGGAATAATTAAGAATGCAGCTTGTGCAAATCCAAAAATCATTAGTCCAATATCTCCAGCTTTTAAACCAAACATATCAAAGAAAGGTCCTCTTAATGTTTCATAAGACCATAAGAAATACCACTCAGGATAAATATGTGCTGGTGTTTTCATAGGGTTTGCAGGGTCAAAGTTAACTGGGTCCATTGCAAAGTTATAGTTAAAGAACACTAAGTAAAAATAGAATATTAAAAACAATCCAAGTACAGCAAAATCTTTTGATAAGAATACTGGCCAAAATGGAATAACTTTAGATTCTTTTTTATTTCCAGCTAAATATTTTTCAGCCTCAGCATCATAATCAATATCTTCAGAAGATTGGTTATTTACATGTGGAATTCTTAAAGTATAAAAGTGAATCACGATAAGTTTAATAATTACTAATGGTAATAAGAAAACATGTAACATGAAAAATCTAGTAAGTGTTGCATCATTAACAGCAAATCCACCTCTAATCCATTCAACAAGTCCCCAAGCTTCTAAAGATCCACCAGCAAATAAGTTAGTAATAACAGCAGCCGCCCAGTAAGACATTTGTCCCCATGGTAACATATATCCAGAAAAACCTTCTGCACTGAATGTTACAAATAATAACATACCAGAAAGCCAGATCATCTCTCTACCTTTTTTATATGAACCATAGTAGATACCTGTAAACATATGAATATATATGATTAAGAATACAACCGAAGCTGCAACACCATGCATATGTCTAAATAACCAACCATAAGCAACATCTTGCATAATTGTATAGTTTACACTATCAAATGCTAAAGCTGTATCTGGTTTGTAGTACATTAATAGGAAAATCCCACTAATAATTAAAATTGCAAAAGTAGTAGCTAAAACTACACCCATTGCCCATAAGAAGTTAATATCTTTTGGAATCCAATATTCTGTCATCATTACTTTCCAGAATTTTTTCCCATTTAGTCTTTTTTCAAGACCTTCTGCGCTAAAAAACGATTCTTTAATTTCTGCCATAGTTTATCCTTATGCTCGAGCTGTCATCATAGCTTTAGATTCAGGTCCAGACTCACCAAGAGTAAGCACTGTACCATTAACACTAAATGGAGGAATATTAAGTGGTTTTGGTGGTGGTCCAAATATTTGTTCACCATTTGGATTAAACTCACCACCGTGACATGCACATTTCCATTTGTCTTTTTTCCATGCTGGAATACACCCTAAGTGTGTACAAAGTCCAATTGAAATTGTGTATCTTTTATCTCCTATAACTAAATCACCGTCAAATTTTTCCATCTCTGCTGTTTTTTCAAGAACAAAAATAGGTTTCCCTCTCCATGTAAATGTTTGAGGTTTTCCTGGAACTAAATCAATTGCTGCTAGGTCTATAGTTGTAAACCCTGCTGCTAATACAGATGGAAGCGGATCCCATGCTTGTTTCATACCAACAAGCGATGCTGCTCCTCCAACTGCAGCTACAGCTGCAAATGACATACCAAGAAAATCTCGTCTATTTGTTTTGCTAGACATTATTTTTTCCTTTTTAGATATAGATTTTAAATCACATTAGTATAATCTTTTTTTACTTAAATTAATTAAAGTTATTAATGAATTCAGATGGATTTAAGGAAAAATAGATTGATTTGTATAATTCTGTTTAAGTTTCTATTTGTTATAATCACATACTTAAGAATAAAAGGATTATTATGGATTTTGTTTCAATTATAATGGGAAGTAAATCAGATTATGAGATTATGAAAAACTGTGCAGATACATTAGAAAAATTTAATGTACAATACGAACTAATTATTTCATCAGCGCATAGATCACCTGATAGAACAAAAAAGTATATTAAAGAAGCTGAAATTAAAGGTGCAAAAGTATTTATTGCTGCTGCTGGTATGGCTGCACATCTTGCTGGAGCTTTAGCTGCTGGAACTACAAAGCCAGTTATTGGTGTACCTATGAAAGGTGGAGCAATGGATGGTATGGATGCTATGCTTTCTACAGTTCAAATGCCGTCAGGTATGCCTGTTGCAACTGTTGCGTTAGGAAAAGCTGGTGCTGTAAATGCTGCTTATTTAGCGATGCAAATTATGGGAATTAACAATAAAGAATTAGCTGTTAAATTATTAGAAGATAGAATTGTAAAAGAGAAAGCAGTTGCTACTGACTCTAAAGAGATTGAAGTAATAATTTAATTATGAAAAAAACGAACATAACATTTTCGCAACTGTTATTAAAACTGCAACAATACTGGGCAGAACAAGGTTGTAATATTTTACAACCTTATGATATACCTGCTGGGGCTGGTACATTTCATCCAGCAACGCTTTTACGAAGTTTAGATAGCAAACCTTGGTCTGTAGCGTATGTTGCACCAAGTAGAAGACCAACAGATGGAAGATATGGTGAAAATCCAAATAGATTAGGGTCTTATTATCAATTTCAGGCTTTAATCAAACCTAGTCCAGAAAATATTCAAGATTTATATCTTAAATCTTTAGAGTATCTGGGACTCGATTTATCAAAGCATGACATTCGTTTTGTAGAAGACAACTGGGAATCTCCAACACTTGGTGCTTGGGGTCTTGGTTGGGAAGTATGGCTTGATGGTATGGAAGTAACTCAGTTTACATATTTTCAACAAGTAGGTGGTATCGCTTGTGATCCTGTTGCTGTTGAGATTACTTATGGAACAGAAAGACTTGCAATGTACCTTCAAGGTGTAGACACTATTTTTGATATCGTTTGGAATGAAAATGAATATGGAGTTACTACATACAAAGATATCCATATGGAAAGTGAAATCGAATTTAGTAAATATAACTTTGAAATAGCAAATACGGAGATGTTATTTAGACATTTTGACGAGTTCTATGAAGAGTGTCAAAAATGTTTAGAAGCTCAACTTCCTTTAGCTGCTTACGATCAATGTATGTTAGCTTCACATGCTTTTAATACTCTTGATGCAAGAAAAGCTATTAGCGTAACTAGTAGACAAAATTACATTTTAAAAGTAAGAGAACTATCTTTAGGTTGTGCGAAAATGTATAAAGATCAAGAGCCGGAAAGATTAAAAAGATTAGGGTACTAGTAAACGATGAAAATAAGAGATATTTATAACTATTTAGATTCTATATCACCATTTGGACTTCAGGAAAAATGGGATAATAGTGGTTTAATAGTTGGAAATATGAATGATGAATTTGATAATATTTATATCTCATTAGATTTAGATTTAGATATGCTAAGAAAAGTGAAAAAGAACAGCTTAATTATTACACATCATCCTCTTATCTTTACTGCTTTAAAAACAGTAAATAATGATAGCTATAGTACGAAAATTTTAAAAAAACTTATTAAAAAAGATATATCACTAATCTCTATGCATACAAATATCGATAAAACACATTTGAATAGTTATGTAGGTAGAGAGATTTTAGGATTGAATTTTCAAAAAGATGAAGATTTTATTTTAAAAGCAGATATCAATTTATCCTTTGAGAGTTTCACTAAACTTCTAAAAGATAAATTAAATCTAAAAACTTTAAAAATTGTAAATAAAAAAAAGAATATTAACAATGTTTCATTAACAACTGGTTCTGGTATGTCTTTGTTACCTCAAATTACTACCGATTGTTTTTTGACAGGTGATATAAAATATCACGAAGCGATGGAAGCAAAAGCTAGAGACATTTGTTTGATTGATATAGGACATTATGAAAGTGAGATACATTTTATAGCATTATTGGATATGCTTCTTAAAAAGTATTTGAAAACTAATGGGAAAAAAGCTATAATGCTAAAATCACACAATCCATTTAAGTATATATAAGGAAAACAGATTGAATAAACACTTAGAACAATTAGTAAAATTATCGACATTTGATAAAGATATTGTAAATTTTGATCCAAAAATCAAGAATGAAGAAGAGAAATTAAAGTCATTTACTCAAGTAGTTACAAAGTTAACAGAAGATGTAGATAAGCTTTATGTAATCATTGATGACACTAAAAATAAAAGAATCAAAAATGATCTTCATTTAAAAGAACTCTCAGATAAACTTGCAGAGATTGCTGGTAAACACAAATTAGCAAAAAATGAAAAAGAAGTAAAAGCTTTACAACTTGAAGAAGAGATTGCAAAAGAGCAAGTTGATTTTGCAAATGAAGAGATTGCAAGACTAGATTCATTAGCCCAAACAAAAACTGAAGAACTAGAAGTTTTAAAAGCTGAATTATTAACAGAAGAAGACTCTGTTAAAGAACTAAAAGAAGCAATTGATAAAAATATTGCAGAGTTAGAAAAAGAGAAAAACTCTATATATGAAGAAAAATCTGTACTAGTATCAACAGTTGATTCAAAAGTTCTTTCTTTTTATGAAAAAATAAAAAGATGGGCTCATGAAAGCGCAGTGGTTCCTGTTAAAAAACAAGCATGTTATGGGTGTAATATGAAATTAAATGACAGATTTTATAGTGAATTTACACTTTCAAATGAAATTATGACTTGTCCTCATTGTGGTAGAATTATCTATAAAGAGAACGAGCCAGCTGTTTAATTATATAACAAATAGATAATAATAATGTTTAATATTTTTTATTATCTATTGGCGTTAATTTTATATTTTCTTGCCATACCTTATTTACTTTATAAAAAACGAAGTAAAAAATATTCACAAGTTATTCCTGCAAAATTTTTTTTAAGAAACAATCCTAAATTTCAAACAGACAAAATTTGGTTTCACAGTTGTTCTATGGGTGAAACAAAAGCATTAAAACCAATTTTTGATAAATTGAATAAAAATGATATCAATTTGTCAGTTATAACAAATACTGGATATGAACAAGGTTCTCAAATGGTTGATAGTGTTCGCTATTTACCCTTTGAAATATTTTTACCTTTTTGGGTAACAAAACAAAAAGTTTTATTAGTAATGGAAGCAGAATTATGGTTGATGTTATTTTATTCAGCTTTTAAAAATGGAACAAAAACTGTTTTGATAAATGCCAGAATAAATGATAAATCATATAAAAAGTATAAAAAATATAGCTTCTTTTATAAACAATTATTTAAATATGTGGATAAAATTTTTGCACAAAGTCTAACCGACAAAAAAAGACTTGAAGATTTAGGAGCAAAAAATATTGAAGTAATTGGAAATATAAAACTGGCCAGTTTACCAAAAGTTTCAAAAGTATTAACTAAACCAAATGCAACTATAATAACTGCTGGTAGTACCCATAAAACAGAAGAAGAGTTGATATTAAACGCCTGGAATAAAAAACAAGGAAAACTTTTGTTGGTTCCAAGACATCCAGAAAGATTTGAAGAAGTTTTTGATCTAGTGAAAAATAAATACCAAGATAGTAATGTGACATTTCATAAGTATTCTGAACAGAAAAATTTTGAAAGTGACATTATTGTTGCAGATGTTATGGGGGAACTTATTAATATTTATGCGATAAGTGATGTTGTTATTTTAGGTGGTGGCTTTATAAAAACAGCAGGTGGACACAATCCTATAGAACCAGCTTTTTTTAATACAGTTGTAATAAGTGGTGAAACGATTTTCAATCAAAAGTCACTTTTTGAATGTGTCAATAACTACTATTTAGTTAAAAATGATGAATTAAAAATATACTTAGATGATATAAAAAATTTAAAACAAACAAGTTTAGGGCAAGAGGGAACTGTTGAACCTATACTCAAATATATAAAGGATATATAATTATGGAAAAAGCATATAAATTATTAGCATTTCAAGAGGGTATCTCAAATGGAAAGGCGAAAGAGCTTATCGATAAAGGTGTAGTAACTGTTATGGGTAAAAAAATTCAAGTAGCTCGTGGTGAAATGAAAGAGGATACAGTATTTAAAGTAAAAGATATTGCAAATGCAAGAGTTATTTTTGAAGATGACGATATTTTAGTTGTTGATAAACCAGCACATTTAAATTCGCAAGAGGTAGAAAAAAAATTCCCTCAAGCTGTTTTATTAAATAGATTGGATAAAGAAACAAGTGGAGTAATGTTACTTGCTAAAAATGAAGATTTTAGAAAAAAAGCTATTAATGAGTTTAAAAATAATAAAGTTTACAAAGAATATGTAGCTATTGTTGATGGCAAAATTGTAGAAGAAGAGATTATAGATTTACCAATTTCTACTATCAAAGGGAAGACTGCCCGAAGTAGAATTGATGAACTTCATGGAAAACCTGCCAAAACGACAGTTTATCCGTATATGGTAGAGGGAAAAAAGAGTAAAATAAAAATTATTATTGAAAATGGAAGAACACATCAAATCAGAGTACATTTGCAGTATGCTGGTATGCCAATTATTGGTGATTTGCAATATGGAAAGCCATCAAATCAAGTTTCAAGAGTGATGTTACATAGTAAAGTTACAAGAATATTGGGATATGAATTTCAAGCAAAAGAACCAAAAGAATTTTTTCACTTTGGATTTTAGGAATTATTTATGAAAAGCTTATATGATGATAATATTGCAAATTCTTTTACAAATGATTTAGAACACAGAGTATATACATCTAGATTATTAGGTTCAGATCCTTCTTTAGTTCTTCATGGGGGAGGAAATACCTCTGTAAAAAGTATTGTTGATGGTGAAGAGGTACTTTATGTAAAAGGAAGTGGTTGGGATTTGGCAACTATTGAAGCAGAGGGATTTGCTCCTGTGAAACTTGAAATTTTAAAAAAGATGGCAACATTGCCACAGTTAAGCGATAGTGAGATGGTATCGCAACAAAAAGAAGCTATGCTAGATAAATCAGCACCTAATCCATCTGTTGAAGCTATACTTCATGCTATTATTCCCTTTAAATATGTTGACCACACTCATAGTGATGCTGTTGTAACTATCTCAAATAGTGAAAATGGAATCGACTACATCAATAAAATATACCCAAATTATTTAGTTATACCGTATGTTATGCCAGGATTTATTTTAGCACAAACTATTTATAATGAACTGCAAAATATAAATTGGGAAACTTGTGAAGGGATTATCTTACATAATCATGGTATTTTTACTTTTGATAATGATTCCAAAAAATCTTATGAAAAAATGATTCTTGGTGTATCTAAAGCTGAAGAATTTTTAGATAAAAACGCACCTTTAGTTCTCAAAGAATATTCCGTTGAAAATAATCTAAATATAAAAAAGTTACAAGCTATTCTTTCAAAAGAGAAAGGATATGATGTTGTTATTAAAGTCAATCAATCTCCACTTGCTTTACACTATTCTTCACAAAATAATATCCAAAATTTAGCAACAAGAGGTGTATTAACCCCTGAGCATATAATAAGAACAAAAAGAAATCCTTTGATTATAGAAGATGAAAATATTCAAGACTCTTTGGATAATTTTGAAGAAGATTATTTAGAATATTATAACCAGTTTACATCAAATGAAATTATGATTAATCCTAGTCCTAATTGGGCAGTTGTAAAAAATTATGGGACACTAAGTTTTGGTAAAACAGAAAAAGAAGCTTCTATTATTGAAGATATAAATAACCACACAATGCAAGCTGTATTAAGAGCTGATCTATTGGGTGGTTATGAAAGTATCAGTTTATCAGATAGCTTTGATATGGAATACTGGGAATTAGAACAAGCTAAATTAAAAAAATAGAGTGATTTAAAATCTATACCCTTCCTAGAATCTCTAGGAAGAAAAAGATAATCTATAATATATTTAGTTGATGTACTAAATCATCAGCAATTCGTTTATAATTTCTGATATCTAATAATCTATTTTGACCTTGAATACCAACTTTAGAAACCTCCTCTTTTGATAATGATACAATCTCTTCAATTTTATCTTTGATAGCATTTTTATCAAATTCACACATCCAAGCAGAATAATTATCTTCAAAAATCGATGCATTATTTTCATTTTTTGTCATAAGACATGGAACTGCCGATGAATAATAATCAAGAACTTTCATTGGTGTAGAACTATTAAAAAGAACAATATCAGGTAAAGACGCCAAACCTACATCAGCTTTAGCTATGAGGTCTAAAAGTTGTGCTTTATTATTAGCATTATAAAGTTCAATATTTTCTTTGATATCAGGATACTTTTCAATCATTGTTTGTGCGTATTCAGGATCTTTTGTAGATATCATTAGTTTAAATTGTGTAGGATCAACCAAACAAAAAGCTTCAAGTATTGTTTCAAATTCTCGTAGTTTGTCTAAAGTCCCTGCGTAGAAAAATCTTTTTTCTATTCCATCATGTTGAATATTTTCATGTAAAACTTCAGGATCTATTGCAGAGGGGATAATAAATGTACGAGTTTTAACACTTTTTAAATAGTCATCTCTCATCTGTCTTGATGTAGGTAAAAATATATCACATTGATTTATCAAGTTTGCTTCTGAAAAAGTTTTAACTTTATTGCTAATAACATCAAAAAAACTTTTTTTATTGTTTGCTTCATCTTTTTGAAGTTTTGCAATTCTTTTTGGAAAGGAGAGTCTATATCCTAAAATGAAATTGTACTCATGTTTTACATTTATAACTTCTTTGAGTATTGCTGTATGATTTCTTACAAATACATATTTATATTTTCCAATATATATTTTATTTCTATCTAATTCATTTATGATGTCATGTTTATGTTTCAATGGCATTATAAAATGATTTTTATTTTTTATCTCAAACTTATCACTTGTTTTTGAAAAATACATAATATCAACTTCAAGATGTTTCCCTAAATATTTTTCAAATAAAGGACCTATAAAACTATGTTCGGTATTTTCATTTTGATCTGTTAAGTATAAAAACTTATCCATTAATAATCCTTTCAAAATAAATTATATATAGATGATATATGAAATGTTGCAATTTTACTCACAAAATCATTTAAAAAGTGGACTAAACATTTAAATATGAGTATAAAAGTAACAAAATTGAAGTTGAATATAAAAAATAAATCGTTTGAATAATCTATATGTTAATGATTTATTTTGGTATACTTTTATATCAAAAAAGGATAGAGATGAAATATTTAATGGCTATTGATGCTGGTACAGGAAGTTTAAGAGTTATACTATTTGATACAAAAGGCAATCAAATAGCTATTTCACAAAATGAATGGATACACTTAGAAGAAGAGGGTGTAGAAAATTCTATGAGTTTTGATTGGAATATGAATTGGGAAATAACTCAAAATGCTATACTTGATGTGACTAAACAAGCAAATATAAATTCAAAAGATATATTAAGTGTTAGTGCAACTAGTATGCGTGAAGGTATAGTACTTTATGATAAAGAGGGAAATGAACTTTTTGCAGTAGCCAATGTAGATGCAAGAGCGAATAATGAGGTAAAGTATTTAAAAGAAAAGTTTCCGAATATTGAAGATGAGTTTTATAAAATTTCAGGGCAAACTTTTGCATTGGGAGCACTTCCACGAATTTTATGGTTGAAAAATAATAGACCAAAAGTTTATGAAAAAGTGTCATCTATATCGATGATAAGTGATTGGATATTATACAAATTAAGTGGTGTGATTGCAAATGATCCAAGTAATGCAGGTACTTCGGGAATATTTTCCTTAGATAAGCGAGATTGGATGAGTTCTATGGCAAAAAAAGTTGGGATTAAAGATGATATTTTTCCTAGAACTTATGATGTGGGTGAAGTAATAGGTCATGTAACAAATAGTAAAGTTGGATTAGATTCATCTACATTAGTTGTTATGGGTGGTGGTGATGTGCAGTTGGGTTCAGCTGGACTTGGTGTGGTTGAATTGGGTGATGTTGCTATTTTGGGCGGTTCATTTTGGCAACAAGTTGCAAATATATCAAGTGCAACTAAACCTCCAAAAGATATGAGTATACGGGTAAATCCTCATGTTATTCCTGCTCAATCTCAAGCCGAAGGAATCACATTTTTTTCTGGACTTGTGATGAGATGGTTTCGAGATACTTTTTGTGATATGGAAAAACTTGAAGCTAAACAAAAAGGTATTGATGTTTATGAACTACTTGAGGAAAAAGCTAGTAAAGTGCCTGTGGGTTCACACGGAATTATCCCTATCTTTAGTGATAGCATGAAGTATGGAAAATGGTATCATGCAAGTCCAAGTTTTTTAAATCTCAGTATTGATTCTGCCATTTGTAATAAAGCAAGTATGTTTCGATCTTTACAAGAAAATGCATGTATAGTAAGTGACATAAATCTTAAAAAAATAGAATCTTTTAGTGGTATCAAAACAAAACAAATAGTATTTGCAGGTGGAGCAAGTAAGGGAAAACTTTGGTGCCAAATCCTAGCAGATGTAACTGGATGTGTTGTTAAAATTCCAAATGTAACAGAAGCTACAGCATTGGGTGCTGCTATGGCTGCTGGAGTGGGAGCAGGAATCTATAAAGACTTAAGATCTGCATCAAAAGAACTCGTGACTTGGGATAAAGAATATACTCCAAATAAGAAGAACTATGAACTGTATAAAAGTATAAAAGAGATTTGGCAAAAAGCTTATGACAAACAACTAAAATTAGTAGATGATGGTACAACTAAATCAATGTGGAAAGCACCTGGTCTGTAGTTTAAAATAAATTCGATAAAATACAAATATAAAATAGAAGGATAAAATATGACAATAACAAAAAGAGTAACATTTATAGCAAAAGAGGGTTGTGAAGAGAAGATGAAAGAGCTTTTAACAGCTATGGTAGAACCTTCAAAAAAAGAACCAGGTATTATTTTTTATGATATCTTTCAATGTAAAGAAAATAAAAGAAAATTTTACGCAGTAGAATCTTGGGCAGATGAAAAAGCATTAGATGGACACAAAGCTACAGAACACTATGCAGTATATAAATCAAGCTTCGAGCCATATTGTGAAGATAAGTATACAGAAGAGTTAGATATTCTTGGATAGTATTACTTATGAAATAAAAAGGGGGAAAGTTTTACCTTTCCCCTTTTTTTATTAGTGATAATAGAAATTAAACTATATCACAACCTTTTTCACCCTCAACTATCTCACCGATAACATAACCATCAGTTTTAGAAAGAATAGTATCTACTTGTGAAGCGTTAGCTACAAAAATCATACCTACACCCATGTTAAATGCTCTGAACATTTCAGCTTCTTCTACATGTTGACCCATAAGCTCAAAAATAGGAAGAACTTGTACTTGATCTCTTTTTACAATAGCTCTTAAGTTATCAGGTAAAACTCTAGGTAAATTTTCAACGATACCGCCACCCGTGATATGTGCTAAAGCGTTGATATTTTCTTTACAAGCTTTAAAATCTTTTACATAGATTCTTGTTGGCTCTAAAAGTGTGTCTATTAAAGTTCGACCGTTAAAGTCATCTTCAAATTTCATACCTAATTTATCAAGTAATAGTTTTCGTACCAAAGAGAAACCATTTGAGTGAATACCTGAACTTGGAAGAGCGATTAAAACATCACCAGCTTCAACTTTTGAAACTCTATCCATTTCATCTTTTTCTGCAATTCCTACACAAAAACCAGCTAAGTCGAAGTCACCCTCTTTATACATACCAGGCATCTCGGCAGTTTCCCCACCGATTAATGCACACTCAGATCGAATACAACCCTCAGCGATACCTTTTACAACAGCAGAAGCTTCTTCTACTTCAAGTTTAGCAGTAGCATAGTAATCTAAGAAAAATAACGGCTCACCAAAATTACAAATTAAATCATTTGAACACATAGCAACTAAATCGATACCAACAGTATCAAATTTTCCAGAATCGATAGCAAGTTTTAATTTTGTACCAACACCATCAGTCCCAGCTAAAATAACTGGTTTTTTATAACCTTCTGGTAATTCAAATGCACCAGCAAAAGAACCTATTCCACCTAAAACACCTGGAATTTTTGTTGACTTTACATATGGCTTAATATTTTCTACGAAACTGTTACCAGCATCTATATCTACACCAGCGTCTTTGTATGAAATTGTACTCATCTTTTACTTCCTATATCACATTTTTTTGTTATCATGCAAAGAGGACAAAAATTAGATAATCCAGCAATAAGTGGGATAACACCTAAATACCACCATGACCAACTTAGTGTTCCATCACTTAATAAATATCCAATAATAATAGCCATAAGACCTATTACAATTCTAAATGGGCTACAAAAATTTCGTATTTTTTCGATTGTATTCATAATTTTCCTCTTTAATTTTTACAAGTTATTTGCATTTAACTATTTTTTGGTATTATACCTAAAAATAATTTAAAAGGCTTATAAATGGCAAGTACTGATAGCAAAAACTTCGCGTATGATGAGATGATGGTACATGTACCAATATGTTCACATAAGGAGATCAATAAAATTTTAGTAGTAGGTGAAGTGTCTGAAGATTTCAAAATGGAACTGGCAAAACATGAATGTAAAGATATTACTTATACAGACGAATTAAATTTAGAAGGTCAATTTGATATTATTCTATATAACAAAGATATACCAACAGAGTTAGAGATGGCAAATGTAGAGAGATGCATAGAGCCTAAAAAAGGTATTTTTGTAACAAAAGCTTCTAGACTTTCAAAAGATTTAGAAATATCAAAAAAAGAGATAGAAACTGTAGGTAAAAATTTTTGGATTTGTATGCCATATAGTTTCGGACACAATACACTTATATTTGCTTCTAAAAAATATCACCCTCAAGCGGAGATAGTACTTCAGGTTTCTGATCTATTAGAGGGGTGCAATTATTATAATACAGAATTACAAAACTCTTCATTTATACACCCAACATATATCACAAAAGCGATAACTGGTATTGCAAAACGATAATAACGCATTTCAACATGCAATAGTATTAACAGGTGGGATAGCAACAGGTAAGAGTACTGTTGCATCCCTATTTATGCTTCATGGCTTTTTAACTATTGATGCTGATAAAATAGCACATAAATTACTAGATATCTATTATGAAGATATTGGAAAGTTATTTGGAACTGAATATATAGAAAATAAAAAAGTTTTAAGAAAAAAGTTGGGAACACTTATTTTTAGTAATGTTGAAGAGAAAACAAAACTAGAAAATTTTATTCATCCGTTAATAAAAGATGAGATTATAAAAGAAGCAGCAGTATTTGAATCGCAAAAAAAACCTTATTTAATTGATATTCCATTATTTTTTGAACGACAACACTATAATATTAAAAAGTCTATTGTAGTGTATATACCCAAAGAGATGCAGATCGAAAGATTAATGAAGCGGGATAATTCTACAAAAGAGGAAGCACTAACTCGTATCAACAACCAGTTGGATATAGATGAAAAAAAGAAGTTAGCAACTTATGTGATTGATAATACAAAAGATTTAAAACATCTTCAAAATGAAGTGGAACGGATAAAAAATATACTTATAAATTAAATATAGTTAAGGCTATTTAATTTATAGTAGTTTTATTTGCGTGAAAATAGTTTTCCTAAAACTCTTGGAATACCCACAAATATATAAAGTACTAATGTAAAAACAAAAGGATGGATAATGCCAGGTAAACCAAAAGCTCCTCCTGATTGTAAATTTAGAAGATGTTCTATTGGATGATCTATCCATTGTTCAAAATGCATACCAATACTTAAAAATAAAAATAAACCTATAAAAATTCCTATCTCTTTTTTCATATTTTCCCCAATAAGAAATAATAAAAAAGCCTAAATTTTAAAATTTAGGCTTTTGAAATCTATTTATTTATGCTTTACCTGAAAGCATACCGTAAACTGTCATTGGTTTTAGTAAATAAACTTTTAATAGCCACCAAATATATCTCTCTTTTGTTGGGTCAAGTAAAGATATAGATGCAGCATTTTTACCACTTTTCAATTCTTTTGAGGCCCAGTTAAACTCTGCTAACATTACTGTTCCAATATCAGTAATCAATGGACATACTGTATATCCATCATATTTAGCATTTGTTTTAGGTATTTCACCTTTTTCCATCATTGAGATGATATTGTTTACTACTACTTTATACTGTTTTCTTACACTACCACCTGTTTTACCCATAGGAACAGCTGCAATATCACCCAGTGCAAATATATTTGGGTACTTAACATGTTGTAGAGTTTCTTTATTTACAGGTACCCATCCTTTTTTTGAACCTATTGGTGACTTTGCAATCTCTGTTGGTGCTTTCATTGGCGGTGTTACATGAATAAAATCAAACTCTTTCTCAACCATTGTATGAATAGTCTCTTTTACATTTTCTTCGAGGTCTTCATCATAAACTTCATTAAATTTGCTGTGGTCATCAAAAACAGCTATACCATCTTTTATCTCAACTAAGTTGTGTTTATAAGAATAGTTCATATTTCTAGCTTCAAATTGTTTCACAATTGCATCATGATAATCTTTTATTCCAAACATTGTACTTCCATTAGGATAAAAATGTAAATTGGCATTTGCTCTTGCTTGTTCTCCAGCTTCATTTAATCGTGCATTTGTAAGATACATGATTTTCTTAGGAGCACCACCACATTTGATTGGTGTATTTGGATGAGTATATAGTCCATTTACTTTTTGACCTTTTTTTGCTTTTTCAATAAACGCTTGCAAGTTAGTCCATGTTTGTTCAGCACCATCTATTGTGTAAATTGAAGAAACCCCTTTTTTAGTTAAAAGTTTTACTGCTTCTGTATTATTTCCAACAGAGTATAACTCTCCAACTTCTTCTAATCCTTTAATTGAACCATAATCAAGTGTAACTCCCGTTGATACTACTAAATAATCATAAGATATGATTGTCCCTTTATCTGTTGTAACGGTGTTGTTGTCAGGGTTGAATTCTACTGCTTTTTCAGCAATTAATTTTGTGCCATTAGGAACAAAATCATCTCTTTTATACATTAAATCATTTTTTTTCCATAATCCAGCAGCTACAAGAGTTTGACCTGGTTGATAAGATACAGAATTTGGTTCTGGTTCAAGTATTGTTATATCAGGATTTGATAAACTGTTTGTTAATCTTGCTGCTGTAGAAGTACCTGCTAGTCCTCCACCAATAATTAGAATTTTTCCTTTTGCTTCACTTGCATTAGCAACAGTTGCAGCTTCAAGTTCTGTTCCTCCAGTAAAAAGTGCAGCTCCACTTAATCCCATCATTTTCATTGCGTCTCTTCTTGAGATACCTTTGTCTTTTAAGATTTTATCTAATTGGTGTAGGTCTTTTTGCAGATCTCTATTTTCAATCATTATTTTTCCTTTAGCATTTGTAAGTTGTTTATATTTTTTCTAGATTATCATAAAACAAATAATATAATCCTTAATATTTAGTCGAGATTCAAAATTTATAATGATTACTTATATTTTAAATTTGTTATACTCATACCTTGTATTAATATTAAGAAATTGTTCACTATTTTTAAAAAAGATCACTTGTGAATTTGTAGTTTGTTGTAAAAGTGTATTTATTCTATGTGTATTATTTTTAATCATGGATGATACAAGTGGAAGCAAAGTTTTTGAAAAGATTCCACAGAGATTATGTACATTGTATTGATCTTTAGCTAAGGTTATATCAAATTTATTTGACTCTTTACAAAGAACTTCAAAGGTCTTATTTTCAATAAAAGGTACATCTACAGTTATAATAAATATTTTATCTTCTTTTATATTTTTTAAGATTGATTTAAGTGCAATCATAGGTGAGTAAATCTTTTGTGATTCATCATATAAGATTTTGCAATCAAAATTAAACTTATTTGTTTTACTTGAGATATAAACAGTAGAAAATATTTGTGAAAGTTTATTGTGTTGATACTCAATAAGAGTGTTGAAGTTTTTAAAAGGGAGGAGTGATTTATCTTCACCCATCCTTTTACTTGCACCACCACTTAGGATGATACAAGGGATATTTATCATTTTATAATGATGATGGATCTGTGATATATCCACTAATAGCTGAAGCTGCTGCAACAGCACTATTTGAAAGATATACTTTAGAAGTTCTACTTCCCATTCTTCCTACAAAGTTTCTATTTGTAGTAGAGATACAAACTTCATCATCACCTAAGATACCCATATATCCACCTAAACATGCTCCACATGTAGGGTTTGAAACAACAGCACCTGCATCAATTAAGATATCAATATATCCAAGTTTTGTAGCCTCTCTTAAAATCATTTGAGTACCTGGAGTTACAATCATTCTTGTGTGTTGTGCTATTTTTTTACCATTTAAAATTTCTGAAGCAATTTTTAAATCACTTAATCTACCATTTGTACAAGATCCTACAAATACTTGATCAACTTTGATATTGTCTTCTACAGCTTGAGTAATTGAGTGACCATTTTCTGGTAAAAAAGGATAAGCAATAACAGGCTCTAGTGCAGCTACATCGATTTCAACAACTTGAGAATAAACAGCATCTTCATCACTATAAAACTCTTTTGGAGTATCTCTTAAACCACCATTAACTTTAGCTCTATCGTCTAAAAATTCTCTTGTGATATCATCAACTGCAACTATACCATTTTTAGCTCCAGCTTCAATTGCCATATTACATAATGAAAATCTATCATCCATACTTAAGTACTGAATCGTATCACCAGTGAACTCTAAAGTTTTATATAAAGCTCCATCAACACCTAGAATTCTAATAATTTCTAGAATTAAATCTTTCCCAGTAACAAATTGGCTAGGTTTCCCTTTGAAAACTACTTTGATAGCTTCTGGTACTTTAAACCAGTTTCCTCCAGTAACCATTGCAAATGCTAAATCTGTACTTCCCATTCCTGTTGAAAATGCCCCAAGTGCACCATGTGTACAGGTATGTGAATCTGCACCAATGATAACATCTCCAGGAATTACTAAACCTTTTTCAGGTAAAAGAGCATGTTCAATCCCCATATCTTTTTCATCAAAAAAGTTTTTTAAATTATGTTTAGCTGCAAAGTCTCTACTTACTTTAGCTTGGTTTGCTGATGCTATATCTTTTGCTGGAATAAAGTGATCAAGTACAATACTAAAGCCATCAGGATTGGCTAGTTTTGTAGCACCACTTTCTTCAAATGCTTTGATTGAAATAGGAGTTGTGATGTCATTTCCGATAACCATATCTATAGGACTTCGTACAATCTCACCCGCAAATACATCATGTCCAACATGATTACTAAATATTTTTTCTGTTATTGTTTGTGCCATTTATATATCTCTTTTTATTATATTTTTATTATCATATCAAAAAAATCATTTTATACCACTTATAAGCCATTTAAGGTTAAAATAAAATATATATTATGTGAAATAAGGAATAACTTTGAATAATAAAAATATTATATTGATTGGTTTTATGGGAGTAGGAAAAGGTACTATTGCTAGAGCTTTAGTAAAACAAAGCGACTACTTTGCAGTTGATACAGATGATTTAATCGAGAGTTTAGAAAATAAAAAAATCAAAAAAATTTTTGAAGAAAACGGCGAGCCATATTTTAGAAATTTAGAAAAGAAATGTGCATTATGGTGTGAAAAAAATGTCAAAAATTCTATCATTTCAACGGGTGGTGGATTTTATAAACAACCAAATATTAAAAATATAGGAACAGTGATATATCTTGAATCTACATTTGATAAAATTATAGAAGGTCTACACAATGCTCCAAATTCGAAAAAGAAGTTTAAAAAAAGACCACTTTTAAACAACTTGGAAGAAGCAAGAAAAATTTTTAATCAAAGAATACTTGAGTATAAAAATGTAGCCGACATCATTATCAATGTAGAAGATTGGGATGCAAATATCGCTGCAGGAAAAATTTTGAAAGAGATTTCTAAGTAATTGTTAAGAAGAAAAACATCTTTTAGAAATATTAAAGATAATTTCGATATAATCCACAACTTATTTTTGTTTGAGCGTTTAAATGCCAAACTTAATAATTCAAAATTTTCGCAAAGGAGTCCTAACAATGCCAAAGATGAAATCTAACAGTGGAGCTTTAAAAAGATTTAAAGTGAAAAAAAATGGTTCGATTAAAAGAGGAAGTGCTTTCAGAAGTCACATTCTTACTAAAAAAAGCCAAAAAAGAAAAGTAAATCTTAGAGGTCCACAAGTTGTAGCTGATGCAGATGCAACAAGAGTAAAAAGAATGTTAAATAAAGCGTAAGCATAAGCTTATACTGAGTATAACTATCTTTTTTTAAGTCCTATAAAGAAACAGTCCCTCCGATTTAGTTCGGATAAGTTCAGTACAAATATGTACAGACACCAAATACACATGTTGTATGTTGGTAAAGAAAGGAAAAAATATGCCTAGAGTAAAAACTGGTACAACAAGAAGAGCAAGACATAAAAAAATTCTTAAACTTGCTAAAGGATTCTACAGTGGTAGAAGAAAACATTTTAGAAAAGCAAAAGAAGCTGTTGAGCATGCAATGCAGTATGCTTACAGAGATAGAAGACAAAAGAAAAGAGATTTTAGAAAACTTTGGATTGTTAGAATCAATGCTGCTTGTAGATTAAACGGTATGAGTTACTCAAGATTCATGAACGGTTTAAACAAAGCTGGTATTGCACTAGATAGAAAAATTTTAGCTGATATGGCTATGAATGATGCTGCATCTTTTGCAACAGTTGTTGCAAGTGCGAAAGCAGCTTTAGAAGCGTAGTCTTACACTTTTAGAGTAAAAAAGGGAGATACTTTTGTATCTCCCTTTTTTTATGCCTATAAATAAAGAAGAGTTTTCTTCTTTATTTATTTTAGAATCTGTAACTAACTGATAGTCGTAAATCAGATGCTTCTTTTACTGGGTCACCATACATTGCTGCGTTTGTTGCATTAATATTATCCAAACTATTTGGTGTACCATCTGCTCCAAAAAATGCTTGACTTCCTGTGTAGTCATATTTTATTTGAGTATATCTTGCATTAAACTTTAAAGCTTTTGTGATAGGTTTATCATAGTAAATCTCCCATGCAGTACCTCTGGCAGCTATTTTACTTCCAGCCATAGTGTCTTCACCATAAGTCATACTTCTCCAGTACTTACTCCCTTTATTCCACTCGATACCAATTCTTCCATCATCTGTTAATAAACAAGGAAAATTTACACCGACCCAAAAAGAGTGACCGGTTTTGCTTTCACTACTACCGAGCATTCCCCCATTTAAAGAGTGTGTAGTATTTGGATCTGTTTTACTTTGTGCCCATGATACAAAAAGTTGTGTATCATCAAGAAAATCGTTGATTCCATCACCTAAACCATTAGCTCTTATCATTGCTGTTAAAAGCTCTAATTCCCCAACATCTTGAAATTTATTATTTGCATTGTTTCCATCAGTTATATCTGTTTGTGTAAATCCAATCATATTTACCGCTTTTGCATAATTTGTGTGGATTGAATATTGTCCATTATCCCAAGGTACAAAAATAAAACCATACATATCTACATCTGGATTTTCAGTATCGTCTTCTGTATAAGATGAACCATCAGATTGAAATCTAGGTTTAGCATTTGTAAGACCTCTACCTGTACAAAGCTTCCACCACATACCATCTACACCTGTTACTTTATCTAAGTTAAATTTTGAACTTAATCCATCAAACTCTACATTTACAGTATGTGAAAGTGGCGAATTGTCTTTCATCCCTTCTCTCATATTGATACCCAATCCATCTGTTGAAGGTCTACGACCAACTGAAATAGTCCATGGCACAGCTGTATCAAACAAAGTTTCATTTTTATATAACCAATATGCTTCTTTTACTTTCAAAGTGTTGTCATTTGCATTTTCACTTGTCACCCAATCAAAGTTAGCATAACCAGGATTTGTATTTGCCTGAGAGTGATTTGCTGAATCACCATAAGCTTTGTAGTAAGCAAGTTTTCCTTTAAAAAGTACATTGTCACTTGGCGCAAATGCCATACCTAACCATAATCTATTTGTTAACAGATCTGGATTTGATGATTTTTTTCCACTTGCATGTTTATAATGTATAGAATCAAATGCAGTTCTAAAGTCTATATTCCATTTTATATTGTCTTTTGCATCATGTGCTTTCACTTTATTGATTTTTTTGTTTAACTTTTTATTTGCTTTAATATCATTTTTTTTTACAACTTCAATTTTCTTATTTAATTTGTTTTGTGCAGTTGAAAGTTGTTTTTCAAGCAATAAAATTTTTTTCTCCATCGCATTTAATCTCTCTTCTAAGTCACTTGATGCAAAACTTGTTGTGACAAGTGCTGCCACAGACGAGAGTATAATTATCTTTTTTTTCATTAAATTTCCTTATTTTTAATATAAATTATAGAAATAAAAAAGGTTGAGAATATCCCAACCTTTTTTATTTTCCTGTTTTCAAGTAATTAGCAAGAAGGAACATTTCCTGAATCATTTGCATATTCATAAAAGAAATCATAATAATGTGGAATAAATTTTTCTTTTACTTTTTTTACATTAGGACATAATGATTTGATCTCATCACCTAATTTACCGTCTTCATATATTGCTTCCCATTCATCTTGTGAATGTTTTCCTGCCATTTTTGCACCAGTCATATCACAAGCATTTTTTAATTTTTTAGTAAATAGTTTCTGACCTTTTGCTACATCTGCATTTACTACTGTTGCTGATACTGATAATGCAATAGCACCCGATAATATTAACTTCATTAATTTATTCATTAGAATCCTTTATTTTTAAGTTTACTTTTTATTATATCATAGAAAAATTTAAATATAAACAAAAAAGTTGAAAATATGTTATAATTGATGATGAAATATTACATATTAAAACAATTAGCACAACATTTAAACAGTTATAAAAATATCAAATATATTAAAAGAGTTGAAAACAATACTATTAAGATAGAGTTCAATAATCAAAATATATACTACTTCGATCTTCCAAAAGGTGATGGTAATGTTTATAAAAAAGAGATAAATGACAATATAAAAAAGGATTTTAACGCTCCTTTTGATGTTTTACTACATAAAAGATTTACATCAAGTAATATACAAGAGGTGTGTTTATTAAATGATGATAAAATTTTGCAAATAAAAGTACAAAGTAAAAGTTCATATAAAACAGAAACTACTATATTACAGCTTGAGTTTACTGGGAAAAATACAAACATTATAATATTAGATGAAAATAACATTATATTAGAAGCTTTACGGCATATAGATGAATGGTCATCAGTAAGGATGGTAAAAGTAGGGATTGAACTTTTACCTTTAGAAAAACCAAATTTTCAATTTGAAGAAAAAACAATAGATGATATAGATACTTTTTTACTAGATATCTATAAAAGTAAAGAGCAAAAAGAGTTAGTGAATATTAAAAAACAAAAATATATACAACTAAATAAGCATATAAAAAAAATAGAAAAGATACTTAACAATTTAGAAAATATAGAAGAACTAGAAAAAAATGCAATTATTTATAATGAGGAAGCAAGTCAAATCATTTCAAATCTGTATCAATATTCAGGATTTGAAAAAAGTGTAAAATTGAAAAAATCAAATGATCTTTTTACTAAATCAAAAAAAACAAAACAAAAACTCAAAAACCAACATATAGAAGAAACAAATCTTACTCAAAAACTTGAGTTCTATAAAAGAATGATGCAAATTATTAACAATGCACAAACAAATGATGAGATAGAGTTTTATATGCCCAAAAAAGACAAAAACCAAAAAAAGACAAAGAAAGCAAATCCTTATAAGAGTTTTTTTATAGATGGATATAAAATAATGCTTGGTCGTGACGAGAGAGAAAATATTTATCTTCTTCAAAATAGTAGAGCAAGTGACTATTGGTTTCATTTACAAGAACAAGTGTCTTCACATGTTATTGTTTCTAATACGAAAAAAACAATTCCTGATAAACTTATAGAGGAAGCAGCAAAAATTTGTGCAAAATTTTCAAGTGATTTTGGAGGGACATTTAAAGTTGATTATACACAAAGAAGAAATGTAAAAATTCAAAATAGAGCAAATGTATTATACAATCCATATAGTACGGTTGTTGTAAAAGTATAAATTGGTAAATTTATTTATTTTAAAATAATTTAAGGAACTTTTAAATATTTATCGATTATAATTCCGCTATCAAACAAAAGTAAACTAGCTTGATTAGGGTCCTTAGCTCAGCTGGTTAGAGCACTCGGCTCATAACCGAGTGGTCGAAGGTTCGAGTCCTTCAGGACCCACCACTTTTAGTTTGTAACTTTTTTAAGCGGGAGTAGCTCAGTTGGCTAGAGCCTCTGCCTTCCAAGCAGATTGTCGCGAGTTCGAGTCTCGTCTCCCGCTCCACTTAAAATCAAATTTAATAATATTGCTTCAGTAGCTCAGCTGGTAGAGCAGCTGATTTGTAATCAGCAGGTCGTAGGTTCAAGTCCTATCTGAAGCTCCACTTATTTAATTTAAAATCTTAAATCTTTTCGATATAATTCTCAAAATAAAATATTAAATACAATACTTTATAATACTCTATTTTAAAATAATATATAATATGCAAAATAAAGGAAACACTTGGAACAGTCAGTTAAAGAAATACTAAAACATATAGGTGAAGACCCCACAAGAGAAGGTCTTTTAGATACACCAAGAAGAGTGCAGAAGGCTTGGGAATTTATGTGTGGAGGGTATAAACAAGATCCAAAAGAGATCATTCAATCAGCACTTTTTAAAAGTTCAAATAAAGAGATGGTAATAGTTAAAGATATAGAGCTATATTCAACATGTGAACATCATATGTTACCAATTATTGGTAAAGCTCATGTAGCATATATTCCAAATGGTAAAGTAATTGGATTATCGAAAATACCAAGAGTTGTAGATGTTTTTTCAAGAAGATTACAAATTCAAGAACAACTTACCGAACAAATAGCAGATGCAATAAATGAAGCAATAGAACCAGAAGGTGTTGCTGTTGTTATAGATGCTCGACATATGTGTATGGAGATGAGAGGTGTTCAAAAAATTTGTTCAACTACTATTACTTCTGCTTTACGAGGAATTTTCAAAAAAGAGAAAAAAACAAAAGATGAATTTATGAGTATAATTTCGTCTTCTTTTCATAAATAAAAACATAAAGTAAAGTTTCAAGTACTTTACTTTAGCAATACAATTTATATATTACGACTGTAGAGATGTAATATATAAAATTGCTGCCATTCCAATTGCAATTACAGCGAAAATTTTCCACATAATAATATCCCTTCAAAAAATTTATTGATTGTATTATAATTTTGCTTTTAAATGTATATGAAAAATTCAATAATAAATAATAAATTTAAAAAAGTACAATTGTTCTAAAAGAAATAGTATTCCTTTTAAAAAGGAAATAAATTTAGATTTTAAAGTCTTAAAAGACCATTAAACTTGACATTTTAGATAAAAAAAGTTATAATCCGCGTCCATACATTGGTTAGAGTGATACAAAACACACGGTTTTGCATTAGTTCTAATGAGTTCTTTAAAGGAAAAAAAATGGAAAAAATTAGATTAAAGTTAAAAGCTTACGATCATAGAGTGCTTGATCGTTCTGTTGCTTCAATTATTGAAGCTGTTAAAAGAACAGGTGCTGAATTAATAGGTCCAATCCCAATGCCTACTAAAATCAGAAAATATACTGTTCTTAAATCACCACATGTTAACAAAGACGCTAGAGAGCAATTTGAGATCAGAGTTCATTCAAGAATGATTGATATCGTATCTGCAACACCAGATACAGTTGATAGTTTAATGAAACTTGATCTTGCACCAGAAGTTGATGTTGAAGTTAGATCAATGGGTCAAGAGTAGAAAGGAGTTATAGATGGAATTTATTGTAGAAAAAATCGGAATGAGTCGAACTGTAACTGTTCCTGCTGTACCTGTAACTCTTGTAAGAGTTCTTGATACTAAGGTTTGTGAAGTTAATGATGGTGTAGCTATCGTTGCATACAGTGATGGTAAAAAATTTAACAAAACTATTGAAGGTCAACAAAAAAAGTATGACTTATCAAAAGAGTTTAACAGATTTGCAACATTAAATGTAGCAAATACAGAAGCTGGTGATATTGATACAGCTGCTTTAGTTGAAGGTGTAGTTATTAAATCTACATTCAAAACAAAAGGTAGAGGTTTTGCTGGTGTTGTTAAGAGATATAACTTCGCTGGTGGTAGAGCATCACACGGACATAGAATGGGTAGAAGAACTGGTTCTATTGGTAATGCAGAATGGCCAGGTAGAGTTATGCCAGGTAAAAAAATGCCAGGTCACTATGGTAATACTAATATTACACATAAAAATGATGTTGTTTCTTTTGATGCAACTACAGGTATTTTAGTTCTTAAAGGTTCAGTTGCTGGTGCAAATGGTACTTTAGGTAGAGTAAGGATTGCATAATGAGTAAATTATTAGTATTAAATGAAAAATTTGAACAAGCTGGTGATATAGCTTTAGGTGAAAAATTTGAGGGAATTAATTCTCACAACTTACACTTATATGTTAAATCATATTTAGCTGGAATAAGAGCAAATACAGCAAGAGTAAAAAACAGATCTGAAGTAAGCGGTGGTGGTAAAAAACCTAAAGCTCAAAAAGGTTCTGGTGGGGCTAGATATGGTTCTATGAGATCACCATTATTTGTAGGTGGTGGACAAGTTTTTGGACCATCAAATAGAAACTATAACCAAAAAATTAATAAAAAACAAAAAGTTCTTGCTTTAAGATATGCTATTAACGCACAAGCTGAAAAAGGTTCTATTTTTGTCGCTGATTCAATTAAAGTTGAGTCTGGTAAAACAAAAGATGCAAAAGCTATTGTTAATAAATTAAATAAAAGAGATCTTTTAGTTGTTGTTGAAAACTTTGATGATAAAACATACTTAGCTTTCAGAAACATCAAAAATTGTTATGTGATTGAAAAATCAGAATTAAATGCTTATTTAGTAGCTGCTTACCACTCGATTTTAATCGAAAAAGCAGTAATAGATAGCTTAGTATAAGAGGTATAAGAAATGGCAGATATTACAGATATCAAATCAATTGTTTATACAGAAAAAACTATTGAGCTTCAAGAAAATGGTGTAATTGTTGTACAAACAAGCACTAGAATGACAAAAAATGGTTTAAAAGAAGTATTTAAAGAATATTTTGGTGTAACACCTATGAAAGTTAATTCTTTGAGACAAAGTGGTAAGGTAAAAAGATTTAAAGGAAAAGTTGGTGCAAGACCAGATTTCAAAAAATTCTATGTAACATTACCAGAGGGCGCTGAAATAGCGAACCTTTCAGCATAAGGGAGTAGGAAATGGCAATTAAAAAATTTAGACCAATAACACCTGCTAGAAGATTTATGTCTGTTATGGATACTTCTGATATTACTTCTAAAGCAACTGTTAGATCTCTATTAGTTAGAGTTAAAGCAAATGCAGGTAGAAATAGTAACGGTAGAATCACATCTAGACATAGAGAAGCTGGTGCAAAAAAATTATACAGAATTATTGATTTCAAAAGAAATAAATTAAATGTTCCAGGAACAGTAGCAACTGTTGAGTACGATCCATATAGAAACTGTAGAATTTGTTTAATCAATTATGCAGATGGTGAAAAAAGATATATTATCCAACCTTCAGGATTAAAAGTAGGTGCTACTATCACTGCTGCTGAATCAGGACTTGATATTCTTCCAGGTAATGCAATGAAACTTGCAAATATCCCTGTTGGTACTATGGTTCATAATATTGAAATGAAACCAGGTAAAGGTGGACAAATTGCTCGATCTGCTGGTGGATATGCACAAGTTATGGGTAGAGAAGATAAATATATTATCTTAAGATTACCATCTGGTGAAATGAGAAAAATTCTTGGTGTTTGTATGGCTACAATTGGTATCGTAGGAAATGAAGATTTCTCTAATATGGTAATCGGTAAAGCTGGTAGACAAAGACACTTAGGTAAAAGACCTCAAACTAGAGGATCTGCGATGAACCCAATTGATCACCCACATGGTGGTGGTGAAGGTAAGACTAACTCAGGTAGACATCCAGTTACTCCATGGGGTATGCCAACTAAAGGTTATAAAACTAGAAAGAAAAAAGCTAGTGATAAACTAATCATTTCAAGAAAAAAGAAATAAGGGTATAAAATGGCAAGAAGTATAAAAAAAGGTCCATTTGTTGATGCTCATTTAGCGAAAAAAGTAGCTAAAGCAGTTGAGTCTGGGGACAAAAAACCAATTAAAACTTGGTCAAGAAGAAGTATGGTATTACCAGATATGATCGGTCTTACATTTAATGTACATAATGGAAGAAATTTCGTACCAGTTAATATTACAGAAAACCACATCGGTTACAAATTAGGTGAATTCGCACCAACTAGAACTTTTAAAGGTCACAAAGGTTCAGTACAAAGAAAGGTAGGTTAATAGTAAATGGGTAAAGCTATATTAAAATTCGTTAGACTATCTCCTATTAAAGCTAGATTAGTTGCTAGAGAAGTTCAAGGTATGAATGCAGAAGTTGCTATTGCATCTTTAGAATTTACACCTAACAAAGCTGCTGGAATTATTGCTAAAGTTATCGCTTCTGCAGTTGCTAACTCAGGTTTAGAGCCAGAAGAAGCGATCGTAACAAGTTGTAGAGTTGATAGAGGTCCAGTTCTTAAGAGATTTACACCAAGAGCTAGAGGTAGTGCTTCTCCAAAACATAAGCCAATGGCACATATATATGTTGAAGTAAATGCTATAGAAGGAGACAAGTAATGGGTCAAAAAGTTAATCCTATTGGACTTAGATTAGGGATCAATAGAAACTGGGAAAGCAGATGGTTTCCAAAAAAATCTACAATGCCTGAGAATGTTGCTGAAGATAACAAAATTAGAAAATTCGTTAAAAAAGAATTATACTATGCAGGTATTGCACAAACTCTTATCGAAAGAACTACTAAAAAAGTTAGAGTTACTATTGTAGCTGCTAGACCTGGTATAGTTATCGGTAAAAAAGGTGCTGATGTTGAAAAACTTAAGAATAATCTTAAAGCACTTGTTGGTAAAGATATTGCTGTTAATATTAAAGAAGAAAGAAAACCTTTCATCTCTGGTCAATTAGCTGCAGAAAATATTGCACAACAACTTGAAAGAAGAGTCGCATTTAGAAGAGCTATGAAAAGAGTTATGCAAAATGCAATCAAAGGTGGAGCTAAAGGTATTAAAGTATCTGTTTCTGGTAGACTTGGTGGAGCTGAAATGGCTAGAACTGAGTGGTACTTAGAAGGTAGAGTTCCTTTACATACATTAAGAGCTAGAATTGATTATGGATTTGCTGAAGGTCATACAACTTATGGTTGTATTGGTATTAAAGTTTGGATCTTCAAAGGTGAAGTACTTGCTAAAGGTATCCCTGTTGAAAAGTCAGACGAAAATGAAAAATCTAAAAGACCAACAAAAAGAAGAGGTAACTAACAATGTTAATGCCTAAAAGAACTAAATACAGAAAAGAGATGAAAGGTCGAAATAGAGGTAAGTCTTTTAATGCTAATACATTAGCTTACGGATCTATTGGAATCAAAGCTTTAGAGCATGGTAGAATTGATGGTAGACAAATTGAAGCTGCCAGAATTGCTATGACAAGAAAAGTTAATAGAACAGGTAAAATATGGATTATGGTATTTCCAGCTAAACCACTTACTGCTAAGCCACTTGAAACAAGAATGGGTAAAGGTAAAGGTTCAGTTGATAAATATGTTATGAATATTAAGCCAGGTAGAATTTGTTTTGAGATGGCTGGTGTTGATGAATCACTTGCAAGAGAAGCTTTCGCATTAGCTCAAAGTAAACTTCCTTTTAAAACTAAGATTGTAACAAAAGAGGGTGAAAATGAATTATTCTGATATTAGCGCTAAAACTTTAGCTGAGTTAACTGAATTATTAAAAGAGAAAAAGGTGCAACTTTTTGAACTTAGACTTAAGTTAAAAACTATGCAATTAACAAATACAAGTGAATTAAGAGCTGCTAAAAAAGAGATTGCTCGAATTCAAACTGCTATAACAGCAGCGAAGTAAGGATTAAAATTATGAGTACACATAAAAGAGAAATCCAAGGTACTGTGGTAAGTATTGCTGGTGAAAAAACTGCTTCAATCTTAGTTGAAAGAAGAGTTTTACACCCAAGATACCGTAAGACTGTTAAAAGATTCAAAAAATATTTAATTCATGATGAAAAATGTGAATTAAAAATCGGTGATACAGCTATTGCTGTAGAGTGTAGACCTTTATCTAAAACTAAATCTTTTAGATTAAAAACAATTTTAACTACAGGAGCTAATGTATGATACAAAGTTTTTCTAGATTAAATGTTGCTGATAACACAGGTGCTAAAGAGATCATGTGTATCAAAGTTCTTGGTGGAAGTCATAGAAGATACGCTACTGTTGGTGATGTTATTGTTGCTTCAGTTAAAAAAGCTCTTCCTGTTGGAAAAGTTAAAAAAGGTCAAGTTGTTAAAGCTGTTATCGTTAGAACTCATAAAGAAGTTCAAAGAGAAAATGGTTCATTAATTAGATTTGATGACAATGCAGCTGTAATTCTTAATGATAAAAGAGAACCAATTGGAACAAGAATTTTCGGACCTGTTGCTAGAGAAGTTAGATACTCTGGTTTCATGAAAATTGTTTCTTTAGCTCCGGAGGTATTATAATGGCAACTAAGTTTAAAATTAAAAAAGGTGATACTGTAAAAATTATCTCTGGTGATGACAAAGGTAAAACTGGTGAAGTTTTAGCTGTATTACCAACAAAAGGTAAAGTTATAGTTAAAGATTGTAAAATTGCTAAAAAAACAGTGAAACCATCAGAAGAAAATAAAGATGGTGGATTTGTTAATAAAGAGATGCCTATTGATATCTCTAATGTTGCAAAAGTAGAAGGTGAGTAAGATGGCTGCTAGATTATTAGAAAAATATAAAAGTGAAATCAAACCAGTTTTAGAATCAGAGTTTCCACAAAATAAAATGTTAACAGCTTCTTTAGAAAAAGTTACTATTTCTGTTGGTACTGGATTTGCTATGAAAGATAGTAAATTAATGCAAAATATTGCTGATACTATCTCTTTAATTGCTGGTCAAAAAGCTGTTACAATAAATTCTAGAAAATCAATTGCTGGATTTAAAGTAAGAGAAGAGATGCCAGTTGGTGTAAAAGTTAACCTTAGAGGTGAAAGAATGTATGAATTTATTGATAAATTATGTTCAATTGCACTTCCAAGAGTTAAGGATTTTAGAGGACTTGATAGAAATGGTTTTGATGGTGCTGGTAACTTTAACTTCGGATTAGACGAGCAATTAATGTTCCCAGAAGTTGAATTTGACAATATTATTCAAACACATGGTATGAATATCTCTATTACAACTTCAACAAATAGTGATGAACAGTCTTATAGATTATTAGAATTAATGGGTATACCATTTACTAAAGGGAGAGCATAATGGCAAAGAAGTCAATGATTGCAAAACAACAAAGAACACCTAAGTTTTCAAGTAGAGCTTATACAAGATGTTCTTCTTGTGGTAGACCAAAATCAGTTTACAGAGACTTTGGTCTTTGTAGAATTTGTTTAAGAAAAATGGCTAGCGAAGGTTTATTACCTGGTGTTAGAAAATCTAGCTGGTAAGCTAAAAAAAGTAAGGAAAAAAGCCCATGATGAATGATTTAATCGCAGACGCTTTAACAAGAATCAGAAATGCATCAATGAGAAAGTTAGAAGTAACTACATTGATCCATTCTAATACTGTAGAAGCACTTTGTAAAGTGTTAAAAGAAAAAGAGTATTTAGAAGAATGTAAAGTTGTAGAAACTGAAGGTTCTCCAAAGAAAACAATTAGTGTTACATTAAAATACGACGATAATGATAATAGTGTTATTAATGAAGTTAAAAGAATTTCTAAGTCAGGTAGAAGAGTTTATAAAAACGCTTCTGAACTTAAATCTTTTAAAAATGGATACGGAACAATCGTAGTGAGTACTAACAAAGGTGTTATAAGTAATGAAGAAGCTTATAAACTTAATGTTGGTGGTGAACTATTATGTTCAATTTGGTAAGGAGTTAGTATGTCTAGAATTGGTAAAAAAGCTATCTCAATCCCAAGTGGAGTTGAAGTTACAGTAAATAATGGTGTTGTTACAGTAAAAAAAGGTTCTAAATCTATTGATGTTGATACACATAATCGTGTAGGAACTGAATTATCTGATGGTTCTCTTTCTTTTACTTTGGTTGGAGAAGAATCTCAAGATAGAGCTTACTGGGGTACATATAGAGCATTAACTCAAAACGCAATCACTGGTTTAACTGAAGGTTTTAAAAAATCTTTAGAGATTAATGGTGTTGGTTATAGAGCTGCTGTTAAAGGTAAAGTTTTAGAATTACAATTAGGTTTCTCTCATCCTATTAATTTTGATATCTCTGATGATATTGAAATTACTGTTGAAAAAAATATAATTAATATTAAGGGTAGCAGTAAGCAAGAAGTTGGTCAAGTTGCTGCGAAAATTAGAGGTTTCAGACCACCAGAGCCATACAAAGGTAAAGGTGTTAAGTATACTGACGAGCATATCGTTAGAAAAGCCGGTAAAACAGCTAAGAAATAAGGTATAAAATTATGAGTAGAGCAAAAGATCTAAGTAAAAAAAATTCTTTAAGATTAAGAAGAAAAAAAAGAATCAGAGGAAACATCAGCGGTTGTGCTGAAACTCCAAGATTAAGTATTTTTAAATCGAACAAATATTTTTATGCACAAGCAATTGATGATGTAGCTGGTAATACACTAGCTGCTGTTGATTCAAGAGTATTGAAATTATCTGTTAGTAAAGAAAATGTTGTAAGTGTAGCAGCTAAATTAGCTGAAACATTAAAATCTAAAAATATTGAATCAGTTGTATTTGATAGAAATGGTTACTTGTATCATGGTGTTGTAGCGTCTTTCGCTGATGCACTAAGAGACAATGGAATCAAATTATAAGGGGCAATGATGGCAATTAATAGAGATGATTTCGAAGAAGCTATTGTTAAAATAGGTAGAGTTACAAAAGTTGCTAAAGGTGGTAGACGATTTAGATTTACTGCATTAGTAGTTGTTGGTGATAAAAATGGTACGATTGGTTTTGGTGTTGGTAAAGCTAAAGAGGTTCCAGATGCTATTAAAAAAGCATTAGATGATGCATTCAAATCTTTGGTTACAGTTAAACTTAATGGTTCAACTATTAACCATGATATTGAGCATAAATATAACGCAAGTAGAATCTTACTTAAACCTGCATCTGAAGGTACAGGGTTAATTGCTGGTGGAGCTGCTAGACCTGTTCTAGAACTTGCTGGTATTACAGATATTATTGCTAAGTCATTAGGGTCAAATAATCCTAATAACCTTGTTCAAGCTACTGTTGAAGCATTAGCTAAGATTAAAGGATAATAATTATGTCAATTTTACAAGATTTACAACCAGCTGATGGTAGTACAAAAAACAGAAAAAGAGTAGGAAGAGGTCAAGGTTCAGGAATGGGTAAGACTTCTACTAGAGGTCAAAAAGGGCAAAAGTCTAGATCTGGTTATAAGATTAAAAGACACTTTGAAGGTGGTCAAATGCCACTTCAAAAAAGAGCTCCAAAAATCGGATTTCATTCAAGAGTTGCTAAACCTTATTCTATTAATGTAGATAAAGTTGTTAAAGTAGCAAACCTTGAAGAGATTACAATGGAAACTATTAAATCTGTATATAAATTGTCAAAAGAGGTTACTAAAGTTAAACTTATTGGTTCAACTACAAACGAATTGGCTTCTAAGATAAAAGACGAAAACGTTACATATACAGGTAAATAATTCTTATGAATAAGGATCTATTAAATAAGATTTTAATTACATTAGGTTTTATTTTAATATACCGAGTACTGGCTTATGTTCCAGTACCTGGTGTAGATTTAACAGTAGTTAAAGAGTTTTTTGACTCAAACTCAAACAATGCATTAGGTTTAGTAAATATGTTCAGTGGGAACGCTGTTGAAAGACTTAGTATTATCTCCCTAGGTATCATGCCTTATATCACCGCTTCAATTATTATGGAACTTCTTGCTGCAACATTTCCTGCTCTTGGTAAAATGAAAAAAGAGAGAGATGGGATGCAAAAGTATATGCAAATCATTAGATATGCAACAATTGTAATTACATTTGTACAAGCTATTGGAGTTTCTATGGGATTAAATTCTCTTACGGGAGCGGCAGGTCAAAGTGCAATTATGATTGATATGGATACTTTTGTTGCTGTATCAACAATATCTATGATAGCTGGAACAATGATGTTGATGTGGATTGGTGAGCAAATCACACAAAAAGGTATAGGAAATGGTATTTCATTGATTATTTTTGCAGGTATTGTTTCCGCAATTCCAAGTGCAATTGGTGGTACTATTGATTTAGTAAATAATGGACAAATGAATTTCTTAACTGTAATTGCTATTTTAGTTGTTATTTTAGCAACAGTAGGTGCGATTATTTATGTTGAATTAGGTGAGCGAAGAGTTCCTGTTTCATATAGTAGAAAAGTAATCATGCAAAATCAGTCTAAGAAAATCATGAATTATATACCTATTAAAGTGAATTTAAGTGGTGTTATTCCAGTAATTTTTGCAAGTGCAATATTAATGTTCCCTGCAACTATTTTACAAGGTACACAAAATGAAACTTTGATGGCAATTTCAGATTATTTAAATCCAAATAGTTATACATTTAATTTTATAACATTTTTATTTGTTGTGTTTTTTGCATATTTTTATGCATCAATTACATTTAATGCAAAAGATATATCTGAAAATCTAAAAAAACAAGGTGGATTTATCCCTGGTATTTCTCCTGGTAAAGGTACACAAAATCTATTAAACGATGTAGCAAGTAGACTTACTTTTTGGGGTTCAATATATTTAGGATTAATTGCAACACTTCCTTGGTTAATTGTAAAAGCTATGGGAGTTCCATTTTTCTTTGGTGGAACAGCTGTTCTAATTGTTGTACAAGTTGCAATTGACACAATGAGAAAAATTGAAGCACAACAGTATAATGATAAATATAATACGCTTAGTGCGACAGGTCTGTGAGTAAATTATGGCAATTCCATTAAGAAAAGCAACAGATATTGAAAAGCTTCGTAAAGCAGGTCAAGCTGTTGGTAAAACTCTTAAATATCTTGAAGAAAATGTAAAAGCAGGAATGACTTTATTAGAAGTAGATGCTATGGGGGAAAAGTACTTAAGAGATTTAGGTGCTCGTCCTTCATTTAAAGGACTTTATGGATTTCCTGGTGCTATATGTACTTCTCTCAATGAAGTAGTGATTCATGGTATTCCAAATAATTCAGTTCTTCAAGAAGGTGATATTTTAGGAATAGATATTGGGAGTGAAATCGATGGTTGGTATGGTGATGCTGCTATTACTATGCCAATTGGTAAAATAAGTAAAGAAGATGAAGCTTTAATTGCTTGTAGTAAAGATGCTTTGTATCATGCAATTGATATTATCAAAGAAGGTATGAGGTTTAAAGAGTTAAGTTTAGCATTAGAAAATTTTATTACTGATCGTGGATTTGTTCCATTAGTAAAATTTTGTGGACATGGTATAGGTCGAGAACCTCATTGTGATCCTGAAGTGCCAAATTATCTTGATAGTCCTAACCCAAAACAGGGTCCTAAAATTAAAAATGGAATGATTTTTTGTTTAGAACCTATGATATGTCAAAAAGATGAAGAGCCTGTAATTGATGAAAACGATAAATGGTCAGTACGAAGTGCTGATGGTTTACGAACAAGTCATTATGAGCACCAAGTTGCTATTGTAAATGGCAAAGCAGAGATATTAACTCAACTATAAGTTTTAAAAGGAAAAAAAATGGCAAAAGATGATGTAATCGTTGTTGATGGTAAGGTTATTGAGGTTTTACCTAATGCAACATTTAAAGTTCAGCTTGATAATGGTCATGTGGTTTTGTGTCACATATCAGGAAAAATGAGAATGCATTATATTAAAATTCTTTTAAGTGATACTGTAAAAGTAGAAATTACTCCTTATTCTTTAGATAAGGGAAGAATTACACACCGATATAAATAAAATTATATTACACTAAATTGAAAAAGAGGGAGGAAGCTACTTATAGCTTCCTCCCTTTTTTTATGTCTGATTTTTAGATTTAAGAAACTTTTTGCTGCTCTTCTTCTATTCTTGATTCTAGCTTTTGTTTTTGATCAATTAAAAACATTATGTTTTCTTTTAACGCTTGTCTGTCTTGATAAGATTCAATAATAAATTCATACAATTTTGGTCTATTTTGTTTCCAATTATGCAATGTAGTTTTATTTACTTCTAAATCACTTTCCATTTTTCTTAAGCTTGGGCCAGTTTTTACTTTGGGTGCTGTCATTTTCATCCTTGTGTTAAGTCGTCTTTGAATTGTACAATTATATGGAACAAAAGTCAATAAAAATAATATATTTGTTCCAATTATTGGAACAAAAGGTGTTGAAAGGCTAGCTTTTGTATAATTTTATTTATGAACATAACAAATAAGATGAAATCAGAGATAATTGATATTTTAAAAACAAATAAAATTTTAGGTAATGAATATGTAGAGAATATTTATTTTTCTTATAAGAAACAAGAAAATTTTATTTTACCTAATAGTATTGTTGCATTAGAAAATTATGTATCTAATTGTTCTTTGTGTGAATTGGGAAAGTTAAAGAAAAATTCATTATTTGCTAAGGGAAATATTTTTTCTAGGTTTTATATCATTGGTTTAAACTATAATTATACTGATGATAAAAAATTTGAATTGTTAAAAAATATGGTAGAAAATGTTATTGATGTGAATATTAATAATACATATATAACAAATATACTAAAATGCAACGCAATTAAATCAAATAATAACTATAATAAAGAGGCAGAACTTTGTGTAAATTATTTGGAAAAACAAATTACAATAGGTGCTCCTGAGATAATTATTACAATAGGAGATGCTTTTGATCATATGATTAAATCTAAGGATAAAGTAACTGATGTATCTGGAAAATTATTTAGTTATAATGGCACAGATTTAATTCCTTTGATGGACCCAGAGTTTATATATAAAAATCCATCTTATAAAGAAAAAATGTATCAAGATTTAAAAAAAATAAAAATTAGAATGGATGAAAAATGAATATCATAATTAAAACTTTATTGCTTGTGTTTATATTTACAGGTTGTTCTCAAACAAAATATTCGGGTCAATCATATAATGTATCAAATAACTCATCAAATAGTTATAATACAATAATTGAAAAAGATGAAGAACCAACTCTTTTTATCAAAAAAGAAGTTAAATTAAAAACAAAAATCGCAATTGTTTTTCCCTCATATACGATTGGTAAGTATGCGTTAGAAGCAACAAATAGTATTAACACTTATCTGATAAGTAGAGATGAACCATTTGAACTTGTTGTATATGATATCGTAACACAAAATAAAAAGAATATTTTAAATGTAATGGAAGAGATAAAAAAAGATAATATTACAAAAGTAATTGCAATGATTACTAAAGAAGATGTTAAGTATCTAAAAGATGTTTTTAATATTTCAAATATTCAATTTTATTTACCTTTAGTAAATAAAGGAGATATCATAAATGTAGAACAATTAAATAATTTAAATTTAACATTTGGTGCTATAGATTATAAAAAACAATTTGAAAAGCTTTTAGAATATGCTAATGGAAATCCTCTTGTAGAACTATATGGAAACTCAGGTATTGGAAGGACATTACATCAGTATTTGAAGAATGAAAATATTAGATATAGTAAAAAAATAGACGACAATAATGGGAGATATAAATTTTTTCTTCGAAATAATAAAAAGTTAGATTATAGTTATGTTTTTCTTAATACACCAATTGTCAAAAGTTCTATTTTATTATCTGCGATTAATTCACAAGAGTTGCTTATCTCTAAAATCATGTCTACTCAATTGAACTATACTCCATTACTATTTTCACTAACACAAACAAGAGATAGAAAAAAATTAGTAATAGCAAATTCTATTGGAAAAATTCCAGAAGATTTAGAGGAGTACAATAATTTAATAGGAAATAATTTAAATTATAGTTGGGTTAATTACTCAACTATTATTGGAATTGAATATTTGATGAATGATGATATTTCTAAGTTTGAAGATATAAGTTTACACGATAATCAAATTATTTATCCCGTAAAACTTTATAGTGTACAAAAACATTCATTTCAGTTGATAAAATAAATTCAAAAGAATTTATTTTATATGATTTAGTATTTGTGTTAAATCTTTTGTATCTATTATAATGTTAGCTTCTTTTTTTAGAATCTCTTTTGCACAAAATGCTATTCTTGTATCAGCATGTTCAAACATACTTCTGTCATTTGCTCCATCGCCTACAACTAATGTATCTGCTCTTGTTACACTTAAAATATTTTGTAGTCTTTGAATCATATCACCTTTACTATAATCAAACATCATATCTCCACCAACTAATCCAGTTAATACTCCATCTTTGTGATGTAGAACATTTGAAAAATCAGCATCTAAACCCAGTACTTCTTTTGCAGGACTAGTTCCCACTCTAAATCCACCAGAAAAGCAGATTACTTTGTATCCTTTTGCTTGAAGTGCAGGTACAATTTCAAGTGCCCCTGGCATTAAAGGTAGGTTTTTACCAATCTCTATGACTTTATTATGGTCTAACCCTTTAAGTAGTTCAACTCGAGTGATTAAACTTTCAAAAAAGTCTAATTTTCCATTCATTGCTAGATCTGTTATCTCTGCAACTTCTTTTTCTAAGCCGAGTTCACGAGCGAAAAAATCAATTGTTTCCCCATCCATTAATGTAGAATCAAAATCAAATACTGCTAATTTCATTATTTATACCTTTTGTGTTATAATATAAGCAATTATATCGATAATTTCGTTAGAAATTGATTTATTAAAAGGTTAACCCTATATGTTTGAAACACTTATAAAAACACTAGAAGAAGATAAATATTTAACATTGGAAACTACTCCACCGCATGAACCAACAATGGATAATATTATTAATAAAATAGAAGAATACGGTTTGGATAAAAAAGTAGCAGGATTTAGTACTACAGATAATCCATTAGCAAAATTAAAATATGGTGCAATGTTTGCAAGCGTTAAATTACAACAAAAATTCAACAAACCAGTAATTACCACTATGAGTATGAGAGATAAAAATAAAATAGCTTTACAAAGTGATTTAATTGGTGGAAATGATTTTGATTTACGAGCAGTACTAGCCCTGACTGGTGATCCTGCAAACATGAGTGACCAACCTCGTGCAAAAGGTGTATTTGAATCAAATTCATCAATGCTTTTAGAAATAATTAACTCTTTTAACAATGGAATGGATTATGCAGGTAAACCCTTTAAAGTGAAGCCAAAACCTATTTATCCATTTTCTGTAATGAATTCTCATGCTAAAAATTTAAAATCTTTAGAAAAAAAGATGTTCAAAAAAGTTTCTCTTAAAACAAGAGGTATTATTACTCAGCCTGTTTATGATCTAGATAATGCTAAACAACTTATCACATATATGGAAAATGTACAAAATGAGTTTCAGGATGATAGAAAAAAAGCTCAGCTGATTATTGGGATTTTTCCTATTACACGATTGCGAACTGCACAGTTTTTATCTTCACATGTACCTGGAATTTATGTTCCTCAAGATTGGATTGATAAGTTGGCATCTGCATCTAAAATAAGTATTGAAGAGGAATATAAAGTTGGTATGGAGTTAAGTTCTAATGTTTTAGAATCTATACAAAAAATTCATCCTAAAATACATTTAATGACTGCAAATAAATTTGATGTTGCAAATGAACTAATAAACTAAAAGGAAAATTATGTTTACACTTAAAAAAATATGGAATGCATTGAATCATGCAGGAAAACCTTGGCAAATAGCAATGGCTATTGCACTTGGTATGTTAGTAGGGTTTACTCCTATATTTTCCATTCATAATATTGCTGTTTTATTTATAGTATTGATTTTTAATATACACTTTAGTATCTTCTTACTATCCGTTTCTTTTTTTGGTGTGATTGGATTAGCTTTAGATCCTTTGTTTGCATCAATTGGAAAACTTGTTTTAACATCCGAAGGTCTAGAAACTATTTTTACCTCTTGGTACAATAATCCATTTGGACATCTTTCATATTTTAACAATACAATCACTATGGGAAGTTTAGTTGTTTCTTTAGTATTATTTTTTGTAGTTTATAAAATATCTTCTTTTCTTCTTGTAAAATACAGATCTGTAATTGCGGTAAAAATTCAAAATATCCCTTTACTAAATAAGATGAACTATTTTAAACAAGAGGAACAATCACAAGTAAAAAGTATAAGAACAGTAGGATTAGCAGTTATTGTATTTATTATTGGTTTAGTGAGTTTATTTAATATTTTTCTTTTAGATAATCTTATCAAAAACAATTTAGAAAATGTTATTACTAAATCTTCTAGTAAAGTGGTGAAAATTGGAGATTTATCTACAAGTCTTTTTAGTTCTTCTGTAAGTATAAAAAATTTAAATATAACAGATAAAAAGAAAAAAGATGAAAATGTAAATATCGAAAATATCACTTTAGACATATCTTTGGGACAAGCGATATTTGAACGAATAATTATTGATAATATTAAAGTTGATGGTATTAGTTTCCCATCTGAAGTAGTAGTAAATGAAAAAGTTGAATCTTCTACTTCAAAGAAAAACACAAATAGTTCTACTAAAGAGAAAAACACAATGGATATTGCTAGTTTAAATAGTTTAAAAAATATTAAATTAGAAAAAGATTTTGATAAAGAGATAAAAAAACAATTTGAAAAATATAAAGGTTACTATAATCAAATTAAACCATTATTCAACAAAGAGCAAAAGGTTGTTCAAAAAAGAGATGATGGTAAATATATTTACTTCTCTTTAGAGTCTAATCTTCCAGAATTTTTAATTAAAAACGGTACATTTTCTATTGTAAAAGATAATCTTTTAATCAATGGTAGCTTTAAAGATTTTACAACAAATCAATATTTATATAAAAAACCATTTACTATTTCTATAAATACTAAATCAGAAAAAATTGGAAATGTGATAGTTAATGGCTCTTTTATTGAAACGAAAAAAATAAATAGCGATAAATTAAATTTAAAACTAAATGGTTATTCTTTAGCTAATAAAGAAGAAAAAGATTTTAGTATCTCGAATACAGTTATTAATACAGAAATTGATTTAAATATTGTAAATAAAAATAAAATTAATGGTTCTCAATCAATTAAAGTTTTAACTACTGATATAAAAGTACCAGAGTCAAATAAATATATTGCTATTTTAAATAAATCATTGATGAAAACTAAAGGAATAAAAGGTGATGTTTCTATTTCTGGAACATTAAATAATCCTAAGTTTAAAATCAATTCTAATATAGATTCGATACTGAAAAAGAAAGTTAAAGATGTATTGAACTCTCAAAAAGATGCAATCAAAGCTGAAGTAGAAAATAAAGTCAAAAGTAAAATTAAAAATAAACTTAATGATAAGCTAGGAAATAAATTAAAAGGGATACTAGGTTTTTAAAATATGCAGAAAAAATATGCGAGTATAGATATAGGATTAAAAAGAATTGGTTGTGCTGTTTCTTTTATGTCTCATATTGTCAATCCAAAAGAAGCAATTATACGAAAAAATAGAAATCAAGCAAGTCGTGATGTTGATGCTTTTTTAAAAGAGTGGGAGATAGATACACTTGTCGTTGGATATCCAGCTTCAAGTGAAGATATGATAAAAAGAGTAAATCACTTTGTTACATTATTGGAGTTTGAAGGTGAAATCGTATTTCAAAATGAGAATATGAGTTCGCAAGAAGCAAAAGATATGACAAAGGGAGAAATTAAGCATACAAGAGATGGAAGAATTGATTCAATTGCAGCAAAAATTATTTTAGAAAGATATTTAACAAAAAAGGCTTAATAATGAAAAAGACATATGAAGTAGAAAATGTAAAATGTGGTGGTTGTGCTAACACATTAAAAACAAAGTTAAAAGATATATTTGGCGAAGTTGAAGTTGATCTTGAGGTGTTCCCTAGAAAAATAACTTTAGATATAGAAGAAAACCAGATCGATGAATTAAAAATAAGTTTAAGAAAGATGGGATACCCCTTATCTACTGATCAATTATCAACTTTGGAAAATGTTGGAGCAAAAGCAAAAAGTTTTGTTTCTTGTGCAATAGGAAAAATGGATTCATAATCTGTGATAGGTATAGATATTTGTGTCATCGCAAGAATTGAAAAAATGATGAACAGATTTGGTTCTAAATCATTAGAAAAGTTTCTTAGTCCAAATGAGATATTATTGGTAAAAAACAGTGCAACTGCGGCTGGTTTTTGGGCTGCAAAAGAAGCTGCTAGTAAAGCTATAGGAACAGGCATAGGAAAAGATTGTAGCTTTTTAGATATAAAAATATCTAAAACAAGTAAAGGTCAACCTTTATTAAAATATAAAAAACATGTAAGAAAAAGATTTAAAATCAAAAAATCTTCTCTTAGTATTACCCATGATGGAGGATATGCTATAGCTGTAGTTGTTATAGTTTGAGATAAATAATGTAATAAAAAAAGGGAGAAAATTCATTTTCTCCCTTTTTTTATTTAAAGTTAATTATATAATTATAATACAATTCCACGAATCATAAAATAAATCAATGCAGATAAGATAGCAGCAGCAGGAACAGTAATAATCCATGCAGCAATAATTTTTTTAATAGCATCTCGTTTAACATATTGTACTTTTTGAGCTTGTTTGAGATCTTTTTTTACCTCTTTTATTTTTTCTTCCTCTTCATCAATCATTTGATATAGAGTTACAATTCGTTGGTAATCATCTTTTCTTTTTTCTTTTTTTGAATCTAAATTTTTGAGTTCTGTATTGAGAGCTTTTAGTACTTTCTTTTCATCCTCTACAGCTTCTTGACCAATTGCAATAATATCTTTTTTTTCTGTTTTTTCTAAATATTCGCGTAAAAAGCCAACTCCAAAAATACCACCAACAGCAATATGTGTAGATGATACAGGTAAACCTAATTGAGAAGCAATAATAACAGTAATAGATGCAGCCATTGCAACAGAAAATGCTCTCATTTGATCGAGTTCTGTGATTTCTGAACCAACTGTTCTAATTATTTTTGGTCCATAAAGAGCTAAACCTATAGCAATACCTAAAGCACCAACTGCCATAACCCATAATGGAATACCTGCATTAGAAGAGATGCCTCCTGTCATAACAGCATCACTAATAGCGGCAAGTGGTCCAATTGCATTTGCAACATCGTTTGCCCCGTGTGCAAAACTTAAAAGTGCAGCTGCAAAAATAAGGGGAACAGTAAATAGGATATTTACACCATCTCTTGAATTTTTTAATTTTACTGAACGAGTTGTAACTGTTTTTTTCACAAGAAAATAAACAAAAAAAGCAACGATGATACCAAGAGTAGAAGCAATTGAAAATGATGGAGAATTTGATTGCGGTAGAAAAGAAAATGTATTTACAATTTCTGGCCAAATTTTTTTTAAACCTTTTAATGTCAAATATGTTACAAATGCCCATGACATTATAGCAACAAAAACAGGTACCCATTTTGTAGCTGCTTCTATTTTATCTTCTTTATAAACTATTGTCTTTTTAATGGCAAATAAAAATAGTGCAGCAACCATACCCCCTAATACAGGTGATACAATCCATGAGAGTGCAATTTTTGCAACTGTTCCCCAAGCAACGATACTAAACCCAGCAGCTGCAATACCTGCACCCATAACTCCACCAACGATCGAGTGAGTTGTAGATACAGGAGCTTTTGCCATTGTGGCTATATTTAACCAAACAGCGGCAGCAAGAAGAGCAGCCATCATTGCCCAAATAAATGAATCGGTATTTCCCCCAAATGCGGAGATATCAATAATACCTTTTTTAATCGTTTTTACAACATCTCCACCTGCAATAAGCGCACCACTTGCTTCAAATATTGCAGCAATAATAATTGCGCCACCCATAGTAAGTGCTTTTGACCCAACAGCAGGACCAACATTATTTGCAACATCATTAGCCCCAATATTCATAGCCATGTAAGCCCCAAACAAAGCTGCAATGGCTAAAAAAAGATTATTTGGAATTCCTCCAGTTGATATAAAGCTATAACTTAATACTACAACCATGAAAAAGAGTGCAAATCCTAACCTAATAAAATCAATACCGCTACTTTTCATTGCTTCTTTCTCTAGTTTTTTCACTGTTAAAATCTCCATTTGTAATCTTCCTGTAACTTATTTTTGTTATAAAGTATACAATGAAATAACTTAATGTAAATAATGAAAAAAGTGCTTAAAAGAGGGGCTTTGACTATAATATATAACTAAAATACATATTAAATAATTAAAAATTATTTATATTTATCTTTATTTGTTAAATAAAAATATATTGAGTTTAATTCTTCGTTTGTTAAAAAATATTTAGGCATACTATTCCCATAAATTAATTTTTCACAAATTTGATTTTTTGAGAATTTTTTCTTAGGTTTTTCTTTTTTCGGATCTAGTGTAGCTATGAAGTTTTCATAAGTGATATTTGTAATATCTTCAGAGCGAATGGTACAATTATATTTCACTTTATTTCGAACATGTGTAAAAGAAGTTATTGTTTTTCCTTTTGCATCATCTCCATGGCATTTCACACAACTTATGCCTCTAGGGTTTGCATAAAGCATTTTTCCATACTCAAATTTTGTGATAAAAGAGTTATTAAAAGCATCTTTTGCATAGAGTAGGGATGTTAAAAATAAAAAAAGTAATTTAATCATAAATTGAATTTTATCATTAAAGAGCTTATTAGTAAATTTTAGATAAAATTAGTCATATTTACAATTTAATTTAGGAGTAAGTTTGATAACTTTAAAAGAAGCATTAAGCTTAAATAATGAAGAGATTTCATTGTTAAGAGACGAAATAGCTGCAAAAATAGAAGACACAAAAGTACTGGGTGCTTATGTCGAACAACTAACATCGAAAAAAGTTACAGGAAATACATCAGGAATACCAATTGCAATTAAAGACAATATAAATGTTGTAGGATATCCAATGACTTGTAGTAGTAAAATTTTACAAGGTTATATCTCTCCATATAATGCTACAGTTATAGACAATTTGGAACAAGCTGGTTTATCTGCTTTTGGAACAACTAACATGGATGAATTTGCAATGGGAAGTTCAACAGAATCTTCTTATTATGGAAAGACTTTAAATCCAGTAGACAATGCTAAAGTGCCAGGAGGAAGTTCTGGAGGATCTGCTGCTGCTGTTGCTGCGGGTATAGCTGTAGCTGCATTGGGAACTGATACAGGTGGAAGTATTAGACAACCTGCTGCATATTGTGGGTGTGTTGGGATGAAACCAACATATGGAAGAGTATCAAGATATGGTATAGCTGCTTATTCTTCTTCTCTTGATCAATGTGGACCTATCACTCAAAATGTTGAAGATGCTGCAATTTTATATGATATCATTAGTGGATATGACCCTAAAGATTCTACGAGTGCTAATAGAGATTATACTCCAGTTACACCAGCTTTAAATGATACTAAAAAACTTACAATTGCAGTTATTGATAATTTTATCGAAGATGCTAGTGATGAAGTAAGAAAAGGTTTTGAGATTGCAGTTCAAGCATTAAAAGATGCTGGACATACAATAATACATAAAAATATGATGGATACAAAAAAACATGTATCTGCATACTATGTAGTAGCAACTGCAGAAGCCAGTGCTAACTTAAGCAGATATGATGGTATTCGATATGGAAATAGAGTCGAGGGTAAAAACTTAGCCCAAACATATAAAAAAACTAAATCAGAAGGTTTTGGAGAAGAGGTACAAAAAAGAATTATGTTAGGTTCTTTTGTACTAAGTAGTGGATACTATGATGCTTATTACATCAAAGCTCAAAAAGTACGACATTTAATTAAAGATGATTTTGAAGAGATTTTTAAAGATGCAGATTTGATTTTATCACCAGTAGCACCAACAACTGCTCCTAAATTTGGAAGCTTTAAAAGTTCATTGGAGATGTATTTAAGTGATATATATACAATTTCGGTAAATTTAGCTGGTCTTCCAGCTATTTCGTTACCAGTAGCAAAAGATAAAGATGGTATGCCAGTTGGTTTACAACTTATTGGAAAAGCATTTGACGAACAAACACTATTTGATGGGGCAATGAGCCTTGAAAAATCAGTAAATTATACAAAATAAAGGGGATTAAAATATGAAAATTAGAAAAAGAGCATTAACATTTGAAGATGTATTACTTGTACCAGCGAAATCAGAGGTTCTACCAAAAGAAGTTTGTTTAAAAACAAAATTAACTAAAAATATTGCATTAAATATCCCTTTTGTAAGTGCTGCAATGGATACAGTTACAGAATATGAAGCGGCAATTGCAATGGCGAGACTTGGTGGAATTGGGATTATTCACAAAAATATGGATGAAAAAACACAAGCACTACAAGTAAAAAAAGTGAAAAAAAGTACAAGTGGTATGATCATAGATCCTATTTCAGTTTCTCCTGATCAAACACTTGATGATGCTGTAAAACTGATGAGCGAATATAAAATATCAGGTGTACCTGTAGTAGATAGTGATAATAAGCTTCTTGGTATTTTGACAAATAGAGATATTCGATTTATAAAAGATTTTACTCAATTAGCTGGTAATGTGATGACAAAAATGCCATTAATTACAGGAAAAAATGGAACAACATTAGCGGAAGCTGCTGAAGTGATGCATCAAAATAAAATTGAAAAATTGCCTATTATTAATGATGATACAACACTAAAAGGTCTTATCACAATTAAAGATATCAATAAAGTGATTGAGTACCCAAATGCTATCAAAGATAGTAAAGGAAGATTAATTGTTGGTGCGGCAATTGGAGTAGGTCAGTTAGATCGTGCAAGAGCACTTGTTGAAGCTGGCGTTGATGTATTAGTGTTAGATTCTGCTCATGGGCATTCGAAAGGGATTTTAGAAACAGTATCATTAATCAAAAAAGAGTTAGATGTAGATGTAATTGCAGGAAATGTTGCAACTGCTGAAGCTACTGAAGATTTAATCAAAGCAGGAGCTGATGCTGTTAAAGTTGGAATTGGACCTGGTTCAATTTGTACTACAAGAATTGTTGCTGGTGTTGGTGTTCCTCAGATTTCTGCTATTGACGAGTGTGCTGCTGCTGGTGCTAAATATGGCGTTCCTATTATTGCAGATGGTGGTATCAAATATTCTGGTGATGTAGCAAAAGCTTTAGCTGTTGGTGCAGGATGTGTTATGATGGGATCAGCTTTAGCTGGTACAGAAGAGTCTCCTGGTGAAGTTATTTTAGCACATGGTAGAAAATTTAAATCATATAGAGGTATGGGTTCAATTGGAGCTATGACAAAAGGGAGTACTGATAGATATTTCCAAGAAGGAACAGCTGCTGATAAACTAGTACCAGAGGGTATTGAAGGTATGGTTCCATACAAAGGTTTTATGTCTGAAATTATTCATCAGTTTATTGGAGGGCTACGAAGTTCTATGGGTTATTTAGGAAGTAAAGATATACCAACATTCCATAATACAGCTGAGTTTGTGGAGATTACTAGTGCTGGACTTAAAGAGTCACATGTACATGATGTAACAATCACAAATGAAGCACCAAACTATCATATATAATATCTCAATATAAATAGCTAAATAGCTATTTATATTATCTCATCTATTAAGGAAAATCATTATGCAATCATACAATAGAGCAATATCAACACCAATAGTTTCTTCTGCAACATTTTTTTATGAAAATTCACAAGAAGCGGAAGATATATTTTCAGGAAACTCTAAAGAATTTCTATATTCGAGAATGGGTAATCCTACATCATCACAACTTGAAGAGAAACTCACAGCTATGGAGAATGGAATTGGTGCAGTTGCAACAAGTTCAGGCATGGGTGCTATTAGTATGGTTATAACAAGCTTATGTTCATCTGGAGATGAAATTATTGCTATTGGTGGCTTATTTGGCGGGTCTTATGCTTTAATGTCTCAAACATTACCTCGTTTTGGAATCAATACAAAATTTTTAGAAGTAGATGACTTAGATAATATTGAAAACAGTATCACTACAAAAACAAAAGTAATTTTCTGTGAGTCGATTGGGAATCCAAGTTTACGATTACCCGATTTAGCTGCTTTAGGTCAAATAGCAACAAAACATAATATTGCTTTTATTATCGATAATACAATTACACCTTTAGTTATAAAACCTTTTGACTATGGTGCCGATGTTGTTATATACTCAACGACTAAAATATTAAGCGGAAACTCTTCTGCTTTAGGTGGTATTGCAATTTTCAAAGAGGTAAAACTAAGTGATAAGTTTCATACTGCTAGATATGAATTTTTAAAACCTTTTATCAACAAATTAAAGGGGAAAGCTTTAATAGGATGTGCTAAAAAAAGAGCTTTAAGAGATTTTGGAATGAGTGCAAATGCGCATAGCAGTTATCAAACACTTTTAGGGCTGGAAACTTTAGAGTTACGAAGTAATAGAATAAATACTTCATGTGAAATAATAGCACAAATTTTAAAAAGTGAAGGAGTTTGTGTTAATCATCCTTCATTGGAAGAGAATAAAGATAATCTATTATATAAAGAATCATTTAAAGATGGTTGTGGTTCAATGATTACTATTGATATGGAAACAAAAGAGAAGGCATACAAATTTTTGGATAGTTCGAAGCTTTTAATTCTTACTGCTAATATAGGAGATAGCCGAACTTTAGGATTACATATGGCTAGTACTATATATCAAGATTTTTCTGATAGTGAAAAAAAATATTTAGGTATCACAGAAGGGCTTATTAGAGTATCTATTGGTTTAGAAAAACCTCAAGATATCATAGATGATTTACTTAATTGTTTTGAATCATCTAAATAATCTTTAAATAAAACAAAAGAGTGATCAAATCACTTTTTTGTTGAATGATTAAGCTGATAAATGATCTAAAATATATCGCTCTAAATCAACATGTTTAATATCTTCATTTTTTGCTTTTTCAAAAATATTAGATACTTCCACATGAAATTCATCATAAGGGAAATGGGGAAAATGTAAAGACCACATTTGTTTAATTCTCATCTTCGACACTTCATCATTTGTCCACTCTTTAAAATAGTTAAAAATACCAAATAAAAAAGCTGTAAATATAACTGCTATAATAATTGAAGCATGACAATCTAAAGCGGCAAATAACTCATGTATAATGTAAGAAGTAGGAATGATAATTAGATGTATTAAAACTAAAAAAAGAAGATAAGCTCTAGCTGCTCTAAGTCTAAATCCTAGTTTTGTTCCATCTAATTTCATCCCTTCATTAAAAAGTATATTTGCTTGTAATAAAACATTTAACTTAACGGGTTGTTTTGAAATATTGTAAATATAGTTGATAATATTCTCTTTTAACTTCTCAAACATATATACTCCTTTTTTTGTATGATTATACATTAATAATAGTAAATTTTTTATTTGACTTATTGAAATCTTTTGAATATACTCACGCAATGGAAACACTAATAATAATTACTTCAATTTATTTGTTTATTTGTATTGGATATGCACTTAAAAAAATATTTACTCATGATATAAATGAAAAAACACTTATTCTTTTATCTGTGTACTTTTTACAACCTATCTTAACATTTTGGGGACTGACTAGAGTCTCTATAAATAATGATTTATTGTATTTACCATTAGTATATCTACTGGTTATAATATCAGTACTTATATTTTTACTCTTAGTTGCTAAGTATATTTTTGAAGACAAACAGGAGCAATCAATATTTATAGTATCCTCTTTAATAGGAAATACGGGAAATCTTTCTATCCCACTTGGTATCGCATTATTTGGAGAAAGTAGTGTTCCTTATACTAGTATGATCAATATTGCAAATATTTTCTTTATTTATACTATTGGAATATTTTTTTATGCAAAAAGTTCTTTTAGCTTAAAAGAATCCTTGATATCAATGGTGAAGATACCTATTCTTTGGTTTGCATTAATAGCATTACTTTTCAATTATTTTAGTATTTCAATTGATCCCCAAATTAACTTAGTATTAGAGATGGGCGCATATGCTGCAATTGTGATACAACTTATCATCTTAGGTATTTATTTAAGTAAAGTAAAATTGAGAGAGCATGATTATAAATTAAGTTTATCAATCAGTTTTGTTAAACTAGTATTTTTACCTGCTGTGGGGATTGTTTTTGCATTATATTCAGATCTGGATAATCAGATAGCTGTAATACTACTTATTTCACTTTTTGCTCCTTTAGCAGTTACAAATGTTAATATAGCCGCACTTTATAATTGCAAGCCATCATCTGTTGCTGGTGCTATTTTAATGAGTAGTTTTTTATTTTTATTTTTGATCTATTTTAATATAGAAATTGTTACTTGGATTTTTAGATAAGAGTGAAAATGATATTTGTTTAATGTGAGTTAATGTGTAGTCAATTTAGATAGTTATTATACTATCTAAATTGCTTCTTCGTCCTCTTCACTTGTTCGAATTCTAATGATTTTTTCAACAGCAGAAACAAAAATTTTACCATCACCAATTTTACCAGTTTTAGCAGCTTCTGAAATAATAGTGAGTACTTCATCAACTTGTGCATTTGCAACAACTAAATCAATCTTGATTTTTGGTAAAAAATCTACAATATACTCCGCACCTCTATAAAGTTCACTATGTCCTTGTTGTCTTCCATACCCTTTTACATCTGTTACAGTCATACCTGTTATACCTGCCTCTGTTAGAGCATCTTTTACATCCTCTAGCTTAAATGGTTTTATAATCGCTTCAATTTTTTTCATTTAGGTTCCCTTGTTCTAGTTATATTAAAATGCTCTTTTGAATTCTGGGTAGGCTTCAAGCCCACATTCATTTACATCAAGACCCTCTTGCTCTTCATCATGATTGATTCTTAGTGGCATAATTTTATTTATAAGGAATAATACTATATAACTACTTATAAAAGCAAATATGGCAATTGTAATTACCCCTTGTAATTGTCCTATAAAAGTTATCCCTTCTTCTGGATTACTTGCAAAAATACCAACAGCAAGTGTCCCCCAGATACCATTTACTAGATGCACAGATAATGCCCCAACTGGATCATCTAATTTGAATTTGTCAAAAACTGGTACAGCAAACACAACGAGTACACCACCAATTGCTCCAATCAAAATAGGCTGATAAATATTATATAAATCAGGACCAGCAGTAATAGATACTAGTCCACCTAAAGCACCATTTAATACCATAGTAATATCAAGCTTTTTATACTTAATGAGCATTAATGCACCAGCGATAATTGCTCCTGATAATCCTGCTGTATTTGTATTGAGAATAGTGAGTGCCACTAAATCTGCATTTTCTTTTGAAGTGATAGATCCAACACTTCCTCCATTGAATCCAAACCATCCTATCCAGAGTAAAAAAGCACCTAAAGTTACAAGTGGTATATTTGATGCAGGTATTACTCTTACTGCACCATTTTTCCCGTATCTATGAACTCTTGGTCCAATAATAAATATAGCTGCTAATAAAGCCCACCCACCTGTAGAATGAATTACAGTACTTCCTGCAAGGTCATATATACTAAGGTTAAATATTGTATTTTGTAATAAATTTGAACCCCATGTTATATTTACAACAAGGGGATAAATAAATGCTGCCATTATTACAGCAAATATAGTAAGTGGTATAATTCGAGCTCTTTCACTAACTCCCCCACTCATAATATTAATTACTTTACCAACAAAAGCCATTTGAAACAATACAAAAGCCCATTTACTCATGTTTTCATTTTCAAATGCGCCAAAAGCAATATGATATCCAATAATTAAAAATGCAAATGATGCAAAAGCATATATCATAGTATTGATCATTAACACGGCTGTAACATTTTTTGTTCGTACTATACCTGCCTCAAGCATCGCAAATCCAGGTACCATAAAAATGATAAGTACAAAAGAAAAAATTATAAATAGTGTGTCAATTATATAAGAGATTTCATGTGACATATTTTATCCTCAAATTTTTTTGTTACTATACCATAGAAGAGAATAAATAAAAACTTATAATTGTATATAAAATATACAATTATAAGATAATAGGTAATTCAAGTTTAATACTATTTTGACTAAAAAAAATGTTGACATTAGATCTATTTGCTTTCTCTTCTAATGTATGATCTCCTTTGACCATCCGATTTGCTGAAAATAATAAAGACATGATTTTATATTTTTGATTATCAATCACTTCATATTCACCAACTTTCATTTTTACTTTTAATGTTATCTCATCATCTTCAATAAAATATTTAAAACATTCATTTAAGCATAGCAAAAATTCATTAATATTTATTTTCATTTCAGGGAGAGAAATATCATAAACTTCTTTTATTTTGAGGTTACTATTTAGAAGAGTTGTGTTTTTAGATAGTTCGATTAAACTAAAAATATTCACAAGCTTTAGTTTGTCACTATTGATAGTATTTGTTTGATTTGAAACTACTTTATATAAACGAAGTGCAATCTCATCATCTGATGTATATCCTACTAAGATAGCGTAATATTCATGTTTATTAAATTTTAGAGGTATGAACTTCTGAGAAAAACCAAAATCTTGACTTGCATTATCTACAGCAAGGTTGAAAAGCTCCTTAATACTAACATAGTTTAGTAAAAATTCAGCCTCTTTATTAAATTTTAGTATTTTACCATTTGCATTAAAAATAAAATAAGGGTTTAAATCATGTTCAAGTAGTTTTTCATAAAAATTATTCATGGTTATTTCCAAAATATTGTTCTAGTTTTTTTCTTAAAGTTATTCTGTTAAGATTGAGTTTTGTTGCCATTTGTAGTTGGGACTTAAATTTTATTTTTGCAATATTGAGTAATGGTATCTCAATCACCTTTAAAAAGTCTTTATAAGTTTTTTGTTCATCTAGTTTTTTATCTATATAGTGTTCAAGTGCTTGATTAATCTCTTCACTATTTAAAGAGTTCAATAAAGTATTTTTATAAATCGATTTTTTTAGAGAGATACCATTTTGAGAGATATCTAGATGAATATTATCCAAAGTAATATTTGTATTATAAATTTTGTTTGCACTATTTATATATTCTTGTGAAATAATTTTTAAGTCTTCTTCTCTTTCTTCAAGTGGTGAGATATTAACTTTAATCGCAAATTGTTCTTCAATATCATGAATGGTTGTTTGGGCAGTTGCAATAATTTTAATATTGGATAAATTTGCTAAAAATTCTTTTTTATTGAGAACCAAATGTATATCAGTGATTATTAGTTCTTTATATTGCTGGATATTTACTGTATTATTAATAATACTATTTTCTAAAAGTTTACCATCAAAACAAATGGCTTGTGGTAATATCTCTTTGGCTAGAAGTTTTTTCCCCACACCTCTTTCTCCTGTAATGATTATATTAACAGGTAAATTTGAAGACATTTGAACAATATTTAAAATTTTTTTTGATTCTTCAGATTCTGCAATAAATTTTTTCATAATATTATTTACAATTATCTAGTTTATTTTGTATAAATTTTTTTACATCATTATAAAGAACTGTTTCTTTAAAGTCTTTAAAAGCAGCTCCACTTGCATTTGGATGACCACCTCCACCCGCTAATTTTTGTGCTAAAAGCGATACATCTAATTTATTGTTAGCTCGAAAACCAGTACGACCTCGTCTATTAATATCTATAAAAAAATCATAATCTTCGTTTGCTTTTAAAAATGCATTTGCAGGGATAGAAATTCCTCCTAAATTATAGGTGAGCAAACCTTTTTGACCTTGGTAATATACAGTAAGTTCTTCTTTTTTGTTGTCAAGTGATTTGACTAAATAATGTGAACTTATATTATCTATTGTATCGTCTTTTTTTTCAATATTTAAAAACTCTTTTTTGAGTTTATAAATATTTTCATCCAATGTGATATGTCCATTTGTTCTATTTACAAACTCTAATGTTTTATTGAGTAAATAAAATTTGTATTCTCTACTTTGTGTATTGAACAAAATATTGTTTATTTCATATGCTTTTGAAATCATACTCATACATACTTTTCCAAATTCAAATAATTCATCATTGTCTAACCAAATATCAACAGCATTAATCGCTTGGATTAGTTGTTCAAAATTTGATGGTATCGATTCTTGAAAAGAGGGATAGTTTTTACATAAATAATCATAAGTTATTTTTGTTGCACTTCTAGTTGTATCTAGATAATACCAGTCATATTTATCCGCGCTTTTTTGTCCAGTTGCATGATGATCAAGGAGTTGCAGTGTAATATTATATCCATCATTTTCATTTAAGTTTATAATGTGTTTATTTAAGTTTTTAGACTCGTCTGCTGTAAGATTTAAATCTGTTATTAAAAAAAATATCTCTTCATTTTTGTTTGTCTCTTCAATTTTTTCTAAAATATCTTTGAGATACATTTTTACTTCAATTCCATAGTTGGCATTATAATATATTGCATTTGGAAAGAGTAGTAGTGTAGTGAATTGACAGCCAAAACCATCTAAATCTGTATGTGAGAGATGAAAAAATTTCATATTATTAACAATCCTTTTGTATGTAAAATGAACAATATTTTGTTTATTTTACATATTGTAACGAACTTTTTATAATATGTCTTTTAAAGTGAGTTGATTTAGAAAATCATTTATTTTAAATTGTAGATTATTTAACAGAGGAAATATCGTACATTTTCCATCTTTGTTACCTTCACAGGTTTCTGTAGAGGTTGTACATTCAAAAACTGTTGGAAATTTTTGTTCAGCTATTGTAGTGATCTCAAATATTGTAAGCTCTTCACATGGTTTTTTCAGTGTGAAGCCACCATTATTCCCCTTATAAGAATTGAGGATATTATTTTTAGCTAAATTTTGTAGTATTTTTGCTAAAAAAGATTTTGAAATGTTTAATTCAGTTGATAATTGTTCTACATTTTTAGGAGTAGTACTTTGTGCAATACTTACTAATGAAAGAAGCGCATATTCACTTTTTTTAGTTAATAACATTTATCTCCTAAATTTTAATCTTGAAATGATTATACAAAAATGATTTGTGCAAAGTATAAAAAGTTTATCTTATCTGTTTATAATAAGATATAATTAAGAAAAAAGCAAGTTTTTAAACTTACTTTTTTTGGATTATTTTGCTCTGATACCTAAATCAGCAACAAGTTGTGTAAATTTAGCAAAATCTTTTCTTCTTAAATATTTAAGAAGTCTTTTTCTTTTACCAACCATTTTTAGTAGACCTAATCTTGAATGATGATCTTTATGGTTTTCTTTTAAATGATCTGTTAATCTTACGATTTGTGCACTTAATATTGCAATCTGCACTTCTGCAGAACCTGTATCTTTTTCGTCTCTTTGGTGTTTAGTAACAATCGCTTGTTTTACGTCCAAATCTAAAGCCATTTTGGCCTCCTGATCGGTATATAGTCTCAAATGTAAATATTAAATTTACAAAATGGAACAAAATTATAGTGAATGTTAAGTATATTTAAGCTTAAGTGAACATAACTGATAATTCAATTCATTTATTGTATAATGAACATTCAACTCAAAAGGGGTATATATTATATGGAGATTGAACAAAATATATTTTTTGATGAATTTAAAAATAAATTAACGAGTTTAGAAAACTCTATTATAGATATCCAATCTGGTAATTGTACTAAAGAAAATATAAACGAAGTTTTTCGCTCAATTCATACTATAAAGGGTACAGCAGATTTGTTGGGGATGTTTGAAGTAGTTGCATTGACGCATAAAGCTGAAGATGTTTTACAATTTGTCAGAGAGGACAAGCTTCAATTTGATAATCAATTGGCTCATTTATTTTTTGAATTAAAGAATTTTATCTCATTACTTGTAGATAATATTTCACAAGGTATTTTCGATGATGATGAATCTGAAAATGTTTTCATGGACTTCGAGAATGAATTTACTAAATACATTCATATTGCAGAGAATAAAAAGCAACAATATGATGAGCTTAAAACAGTTTTAGTGATTGATGATGCTGCTTTAGTAAGATATATGGTAAAAAAAATTGCTACGGATGAAGGGTATAATGTTTTAACTTCAGATAATACAGAAGATGGTTGGAAAAAAATTAAAAAATATCCTATAGATATATTATTTTGTGATTTTAGTTTGCCAAATGAAAAGTCTATAGAATTAGCAGAGATGATAAAAGTAGATTATGCTACGAAAAATTTACCCATTGTCATGCTTATCCCAAAAAATTATGATAATATTAATCAGTTGGGAAAATTAATTACAGCAAAAGCTTGGCTTGGAAAACCGATTGAAGAAAATAAATTAAAGTTGATTTTAAAAAAACTTTTAGAGAAAAATTAGCTAAGATAGTATATGTTATAATATTATGTTAGATATCAAATAAATAGGAATAAAATATGAAAGTATTATTAATAAAAGATGTGAAATCATTAGGAGTTGCTGGTGATGTAAAAGAAGTAAAAGATGGTTATGGAAAAAATTTTTTAATAGGTAAAGGATATGCAAAACATGCAACACCTGAAGTACTTCAAGAGTGGGAAGAAAAACAACAAAACTTAAAAGATATATTAGCAGCAGAGATACAAGAAGCACAAGAGATAAAAGAAAAAATCGATAGTTCAAAATTTACAGTAAAACACAAAGTTGGTGCAAATGGACATCTTATTGGAAGTGTTACAAATAAAGAGATACAACAAGTTATGTATGCTCAAGCGCAAATAGCAATAGATAAAAAACAAATTACACTAAAAGAAAAAATAAAAACTGTTGGTATTTTTGAGGTTGATTGTAAACTTGGAAATGGTATTCACGCGTTAGCAAAAATTGATGTGATTGCAGAGGTTTAATTGATGTTTGATGCAACAACGATACTTGCTTATAAAAGTGAAGATGGTAAAGCTGTTATAGGTGGGGATGGACAAGTGACATTTGGAAATACAGTCTTAAAAAATAATGCTACAAAGATAAGAAGAGTGGGGGTAAAAGGGGAAGTTCTAGCAGGATTCGCTGGAAGTACTGCAGATGCTTTTAATCTTTTTGATATGTTCGAAACACACCTTGAAAATTCAAAAGGTGATTTATTGAAATCTGTTGTAAACTTCTCTAAAGAGTGGAGAAAAGATAAGCATTTAAGACAATTAGAAGCTATGATGCTTGTATTAAATGAGAATCATATTTTTATTTTAAGTGGTACAGGAGATGTTGTTGAGCCAGAAGACGGTTGTTTAGCTTCTATAGGAAGTGGTGGTAACTTTGCAATTGCAGCAGCAAGAGCATTAAAAAAGCACTCAAACTTAGAGCCTTTAGAGTTGGTTAAAGAGTCTTTAATGACAGCAGGTGAATTATGTATTTATACAAATCAAAATATCAAAACATTAACATTAGATGATAAGGAAAATAAATAATGAATATGACTCCTAAAGAGATAGTAACTTATCTTGATGATTATATTATAGGTCAAAAAGATGCTAAAAAAACAATTGCTATTGCCTTAAGAAACAGATACAGAAGAATGCAGTTAGAAGCTGAACTTCAAGATGAAATCATGCCAAAAAATATTTTAATGATTGGTAGTACTGGTGTAGGTAAAACAGAAATCGCTAGAAGAATGGCAAAGATGATGAATCTTCCATTTATTAAAGTTGAAGCTAGTAAATATACAGAAGTAGGGTATGTTGGTAGAGAAGTTGAGTCTATGGTAAAAGATTTAGCACATGAATCATATAATCTAGTAACAAAAGAGTATGAAGAGCAAATTCAAGGTTCTATCGATGATGAGGTTATAAAACAAATTGTAGAAATTCTTGTACCACCTTTACCAGAATCTGCAAGTGAAAATGCAAAAGAATCTTTTATCAAAACATATAATCTAATGGAATCTAAAGTGAAAAATGGTGATATGGATGATAAAAAAATTACTATAGAACTTCCTAAAACAACACATGTAGAGATTGTTGATAGTAATATGCCTATGGATATGAGTGCTATTAGTGAAAGCATCAATAGTATGATGGGAAAAATGGGCAAAGAAAAAATCAAAAAAGAAGTTACTATCAAAGAAGCTAAAAAACTTTTAAGAGGTATGGCTAGTGATAATTTACTTGATAAAGAGTCTTTAAAAACAGAAGCGTTAAATAGATGTGAAAATGGTGGTATCATTTTTCTTGATGAGATCGATAAAATTGCTACAGGGAGTAATAATAAAAACCAAGATCCAAGTAAAGAGGGTGTTCAAAGAGATTTATTACCTATAGTTGAAGGTAGTTCAGTACATACAAAATATGGACAAGTAAAAACAGACCATATATTGTTTATTGCTGCTGGTGCATTTCATGTAAGTAAACCAAGTGATTTATTACCAGAATTACAAGGTAGATTTCCTTTAAGAGTTGAGTTAAATCCGCTAGAAGAGGCTGATTTATATAAGATTTTAACAAATACTAAAAATTCATTGCTTCGACAGTATAAAGCATTACTCGATGTAGAAGGTGTGAACTTAGAGTTTGATGATGCAGCTATTCATGCTTTTGCAAGATTGAGTGTAAGTGCAAATGAAAATGCTGAAGATATAGGAGCAAGAAGATTACATACTGTGATTGAGAAAGTTTTAGAAGATATTAGTTTTGATGCTGATGAACATTCTGGTGAAACAATAACAGTAACAGAAGAATTAGTGAAAGAGAAACTAGAAGAGATAGCGCAAAATGAAGATACAGCAAGGTATATTCTATAGGTAGATTAAGATTTATTCTGTTAAAATGTAAATACTTAAAAATGGAGATATGAGATGAAGATTACAAGTTTTGAAGATATAGAAGCAAAAGGTTACGATATTTGCTTTATTCATAGTGGGTGTGAAGGTGATGCTGATGTTATATTATTAGATATTAACAGTATATTTGACTATGAAGAAAAAAAACATGAAGCGTGTAAAGAGAAGTATACTTCAATTGCAATTATCGATGATCCTAGTGACTATGATGCATTCAAAAATTTTGGAATAAATGCGTGGATTAAAAGAGATGATCTTGAGAAGTTACCAGAATTACTTGGTGAAGTTAAAACTAGAATGGGTTTATAATATAAATAGATGCCAATAATAGACACTCATTGTCACCTAGACAATATTCAGTATCAAGATGATGTTGATACTGTAATACAAACAGCACTAAATGAAGGTATAGAAGCTATTCTTATACCTGGTGCAGATCCTAAAGATTTACCAAGAGCAAAAATGCTAGCAGAAAAATATCCTGAAGTGTATTTTGCAGCTGGCGTGCATCCGTATGATTGTGAAAACTATGATTTGGATATACTCAAAACATATATAACTCATCCAAAATGCATTGCTGTTGGAGAATGTGGTCTTGATTATTTTAGACTTCCAGAAGATGAGATTGAAAAAGCCGAAAATATAGCACTTCAAAAAAAAATATTTATAGATCAAATAAACTTTGCTAAAGATGTAAAAAAACCTTTAATTGTACATATTCGTGATGCTTCAGATGATAGTAAAACAATTTTGATGCAACACAATGCAAAAGAAGTAGGTGGAGTTTTACATTGTTTTAATGCAAGTGAACATCTTTTACCTTTAAGTGAGCATAATTTTTATTTCTCAGTTGGAGGGGTGATTACATTTAAAAATGCAAAAAAACTAGTTGATATTTTGCCCAAAATTCCTCTTAATAAACTTATTGTAGAAACAGATGGACCTTATCTTACCCCACATCCATTTCGAGGTACGCGAAATGAACCAAAATATACTAATAATGTAGTTACAAAAATTTCAGAAATCTTGTCGATGAGTAAATCGGAAGTCTCAAAACTTACTACGGAAAATGCAAAAAAATTATTTAAAGAGTTTGATATAAAAAATTAGATAAAATAAATACAAAATTAACAAAAAGGTATTTATTTGAAAGTATTTTTAAAAATAGTTTTATTATTTGGAACTATCTCATTCTCGAATGCAACCCTTGTAAGTACTGCATTTGTACACAATGACTTAAGTGTTTTAGAAGAATTAGATATCAGTTCAGATTATATAACAGATTACAAGTTACAAGAAGAGTTTCAAAATAGATTACGATTTAGTAAAAAAGGGTATACCCAAAAATTAAACAATGCACATCTATTCGTGCCCCAAATCAAAAAAGTTTTAAGAGAAAATAAAATACCATCAGCCTTTTTATATTTAGTAATGGCTGAATCAAATTTTATATTAAACGCTTCATCAAATAAAAGTGCCAAAGGTTTATGGCAATTTATGCAACCAACAGCCAATCATTATGGATTACGAACAAATGAATATATAGATGAACGAATGGATATAGTAAAGTCTACAGAAGCTGCAGTAACTTATTTGAAAAAACTTCATAGTATGTTTGATAAATGGTATTTAGCAGCTGTGGCGTATAATTGTGGAGAGGGAAGAGTTATAGAGGGACTTACTCGTGCTACTATCGATATGTACTGTGAAGATGTAGGGTATAAGGTTTGTCGAAAAGAACCTCAAATTAATAAATTTAGAACAACTATGCGACTTTATCAAGCTAAAAAAGTAAAATTTAGAGAGATAAATAAAATATATCGAATAGTTAAAAAATGGAAATATAAACCAGATATTGATAAATTATTAGTAGTACAAAAAGGTGTAAGTAGACAATATATTCCTGAAGAAAGTCGTGGATATATTAGAAAAATAATCTCACTTGCTATGATGAATAACAGTGATTTTTTGATAAAAGATGAAAATACACATTTATTAAATAGAGGTATGAGTGATCCTATTGCTAGCATTGATATTAAAGGTGGTATTTTATTAAGAAATGTTGCTGAAGTTATTGGTATTAATAAAAATAAGTTAAAAGAGTTAAATCAACATATAAAAAGAGATCTTTTACCTATGGATGATGATACTTACAGACTGTATATACCTTATTCAAAACTATCAAGGTTTAATCTCAATAAAGAAAATTTAAAGTCTACTCAATATGAAATGTATCAAGTTAAACGAGGAGATACTTTATCATCAATTGGAAGAGAATATGGTTTGAATTATAAGGATATTCAAAGACATAATAAATTAAAAACAACAATTGTAAGATTAAATCAAAAATTGATGATTCCAATTGATCCAGATGTTTATAAAAGACCAGTTAATTATATAGTAAAAGTAGGAGATACTTTAGGAAAAATTGCATCTAGTCATAAAATAAAATTTAAAAAACTTATGAAAGATAATAATTTAAAAACAAGTAGAATTAATATAGGAGATAAACTTGTTATTAAATTTAAATAAAAAATATATCTTTGTTTTTTTTATAGCAATTCTTTTTATTGGATGTAGTTCAACAAATAGATATGGCTATGTTAATAAAAGTTATTATGAGCCAAATAGTTATTCATCAAGTTATAATAGTACTAATAGTAAGCGTTCATCTGTTAAAGCTAGCACTTCAAAATATACTTCTACTTCAAAAATAAGAAATAGTAAAGCGATGCATAGAGCAACAATGCGTCCTTATGAAGTTTTTGGTAAGAAGTACTATCCAACAGTTGCTAGAATAAACGATCAGTTAAGAGGAATTGCTTCTTGGTATGGTCCAAAATTTCATGCAAAAAAAACAAGCAACGGTGAGCTTTATAATATGTATGCAAATACAGCGGCACATAAAACACTTCCTATGAATACAATGGTAAAAGTGCAGAATTTAGAAAATGGAAAATCTACAATTGTGCGGATCAATGATAGAGGACCTTTTGTAAGTGGAAGGATTATAGATCTTTCAAATAAAGCTGCTCATGCTATTGATATGGTAAAAAAAGGTACAGCAAGAGTTCGAGTAACTGTTATTGGATTTAATGGAAAAATAGCTAGAACAAAAGAGGAAAAGAAAGCTGTACGAAGTATGTCAAATTATTATGTACAAGTTGGAGTATTTGCTAAAATTGCAGGTGCAAATGTAACAAAACGAAAATTTGATTTAGTGCTAGAAAAAGAGTATAAAGTTATTTTAAAAGATAGTACATTATTAGGAAAACCAGTTAAAAGAGTTTGGATTAGTGGGTTTAGAAGTGAACAAGAAGCAGAAGATTTTAAAAAGAATTATAATCTAAAAAAAGCTATGATAATAGCTGAATAAGGAGTAAAGATGCAAGAGTTAAATAGAGTTACTAAAGAAACAAAAATTACTTGTGCTATCGATATACAGGGAACAGGAAAGTCAACAATTAAAACGGGAATAGGTTTTTTTGATCATATGTTAGAAGCTTTTAGTAAACATAGTGCAATTGACTTGGATCTTAATTGTGAAGGCGATTTACATGTTGACTATCATCATAGTGTAGAAGATTGTGGAATCGTAATAGGACAATTACTAAAAAAAGAGATATTTCCTATAGAAAATGTTGAAAGATATGGAAATGCTACAGTTGTAATGGATGAAGCTAGCGTTACTTGTTCGTTAGATTTAAGCAATCGACCTTTTTTGGTGTATGCTCTTGATGTTTCTGAAAAAGTTGGTACATTTGATGTTGAGTTAGTTGAGGAGTTTTTTCATGCTTTAGTTATGAATAGTGGAATTACTTGTCACATTATTCAAGACCGCGGAAGAAATAAACATCATATCATAGAAGCTGCATTTAAATCTTTTGCTGTTGCTTTACGGCGAGCATTATTAGAAAATAAAAAACTAGGAATACCTAGTACTAAAGGTGTTTTATAATTATGATTGAATTACTAGTTTTAGATGTTGATGGAACATTAACAGATGGGAATATTATTTATACTTCAAGTGGTGATGAGTTGAAAAACTTTGATGTAAAAGATGGATTAGCCATTGCATCTTGGACAAAAATTCTACATAAAAAAGTGGCAATTATTACGGGACGAGAATCAAAATTAGTGGAAAAACGAGCAAAAGAATTAGGTATTAGTCATCTTTATCAAGGGGTTCATAACAAAGATGAGATTCTTGAAAATATTTTAAAAGAAGAAAACCTTACTTGGGAACAAACGGCTGGAATAGGTGATGATTTAAATGACTATAAAATGCTTAAAAAAGTTGGACTTTCTTTTTCTGTTAATGATGCAGTTGAAGATATCAGAGCCCTTTGTGATGTTGTTTGTACAAACAATGGGGGTAATGGAGCTGTCCGAGAGATGATAGAATATATTTTAAAATATGATGGTCAAAATGAGTTAAAAAGTTTATGGGAATAAATAAGTTTCTTTTTTTAGTTATTGTATTTATTGTACTGTTTTTATTTTTTGAAAGAGAACAAGTTGTAAATAAAACAGCTAAAGTTGAAAAACCGAAGGTGAGTTTTTTTGACTCAACAATGTATGATATTACTCCTGATAATGTCACTCAAATTGTAAAAACAAAAAGAGCAGATGTTTATGATAATAGAGAAGAACTCTTAGTAGCAACTATTGTAACTAAATCAAAAAAAAATAGTTATGATACAAATATATTGAGTGGGGATTCTATGATTAAAAAAGAGAATCAAATCTATTTAAAAGGTTCTGTAAATCTTCAAATGTCAGATGGAACAAACTTAAAAACAGAACAGCTAGAATATAATACAAGAACAAAAATAGCTACAAATAAAGTATATTTTATTGCTACAAAAGATGTAAATACTTTTGAGGGTACTGATTTATATTTTGATTCTCTAAAAGAAGAGATAAAAGCAAACACAACAAAATTTCGAATGAAGGTTACAAATGAGTAAATTCTCAATTATCGCACTGATTGCATTATTAGTTATATCTATAACAGGTGCAAATGCTGAAGAAAATTATTTAAATATTGATTCAAAACATTTTGAATCTCAAACACAAAAAAATGTTTTATATTTTAAAGGTGATGTTAAAATGACAAAAAACAAAGATGTTTTATTATGTCAGAGTTTAGTGATAAATACAAAAACATCATCTAAAGATAAAACTAAACAAGTTCCAAAAGATTATAAAGCAAGTGGAGATGTTTCATTTACTTTACACACTACAGATAATATCTTAAAGGGTAAAGGTGATGTGGTTTATTATTATCCTGATGAAAAACGCTATATAATCATAGGAAATGGTTATTTAGAAGATACAAAAGAGGGTAAGAAAATAATAGCAGAAAAAATTTATATAAATGAATTAACTGGTCAAACAAAAATTGATGGTGGAAAAAATAAACCAATTAAATTTAGAATGAGATTAAATGAATCTTCAAAAAAAGATACAAACTCAAGTAAGGAAAAATAGTGAAAAACCTTAAAATAGTAAATGCAGAATTTTTAACATCAGCTCAGAAATTAGCTGATTCACCAACTCCAGATATGGCAGAAATAGCTTTTTTGGGAAGAAGTAATGTTGGAAAAAGTTCCCTTTTAAATTCATTAACAAAAAGAAAGTCCTTAGCAAAGTCATCTTCAACACCTGGTAAAACTCAACTTATCAATTATTTTAATGTAACATTTAAAGATTATGCTGAAGAAAATTCAAACTATTATGCACGATTTGTTGATCTTCCAGGGTTTGGGTATGCTAAAGTTTCAAAATCATTGAAAAAAAATTGGCACCAAAATCTTACTGATTTTTTAGAGCAACGACCCTCTTTACAGATATTTGTTCATTTGATTGACTCAAGACATTCTACTCTTGATATCGATAAAAGTGTTGATGAATTTTTACATCATATTAAAAGAGGTGATCAAATTATCATCAACGCTTTTACAAAAATAGACAAACTTAAACAAACTGATATCCAAAAACTAAGAAGAGAATATCCAGAAGGGATATTTATCAGTAATCTTAAAAATAAGGGAATAGATAAGTTAGAAAAGAAAATTGCTACATATTTGTTTGGAGAGTAGTATGGAAAAATTAGAATTTATAAAACCAGATGTATTAGATGTAAAAGCTATGCAAGAGTTAGTATATGAAGATGTAGAAAATGGAAATATTTTAGATAGAAATAGTAATGAGATGGCTACAACGATTCGCTCTTATACAGCAGTGAAATTAAATGAACAGTTTGTTGGATTTGTGGCTGTTCATATACATACAGTTGAGTTAGCAGAGATACGAAGCTTGGTCGTAAAAAAAGAATTTAGAGGTAAAAATATAGCCAAACTTCTTATCGAAAAAGCACTCTTTGAAGCTAGACATTTAAACTTAAAAAAGATGCTAGTTTTAACATATAAAAAAGAATTATTTGAGCATTTTGGTTTTGAGGTGATCGAAAAAGCGTCATTGCCAGATACTAAAATTTGGGCAGATTGTATTAAATGTAAGCACTTCCCTATCTGTGATGAGATAGCACTAACACTTGATATTTAAAATTTAGTCTTTGAATTATAAAATATAAAAATGTGACAATTTATGTGACAATTTATAGGTATAATTATGTAAGGCTTAATGATGAATAAATTTATACTTATAATATTATTTTTTTGTACAAATATTTTATATGCAAATACCGTTGCAATAGATGATACAACAGAACAACTAGAGATATTGACCTCTTCTCAAATATATATAGATAAAACTAAAAAACTCACTATTGATGATATTGCTCACAAAGATATTGAGTTTCAAGACAATGATAAAGAGCTATTGAGTTACGGTTATTCACCCGATTTTGATGTGTGGGTAAAGTTTACTTTGAAAAATACCTCAGATAAACCTATACAGAAGATTTTGGAATATGGGAACTCTTTAACTACTGATGTAGTTTTTTATGATTTAAAAAAGAATATATCATATCAAGATGGTCTTTTGAATACATCATCAACAAGAAGCAGTGTCAACCCTATATTTGAAATCACTCTAAACCCTAATGAAGCAAATACTTATTATATAAAAGCATCATCTTATGTCACTACAATGATAATAAAACTAAAGCTTTGGGATTATAATATATTTTATGGCAATGAATTAAAACATCAAGTTATATTAGCCTTGTTTTTTGGGGCAATGGTTGTATTAGCTATTTATAATTTATTTGTGTACTTTTTTACCAAAGATATAAGTTATCTATTTTATGTACTTTATATTTTTGGTATATCTGTGCACCATACTTTATATGTAGGAGCTGCAAATATATATTTAGTGAATCAGGTTACTATGGGATATATTGTAGAGTTTGCTTCTCTATTTATTGCTTTTCCTATTTTCTTTTTAGCTTTATTTTCAAAAACATTTTTGCAAGTTAATAATTATCTTAAATTAAATCTTATTTTGAATATATTATTAATACTTTTTCCTATCACCGTAAGTGTTTTTTTGATTACAGATGAGTTTAATAAATATAGAAATATTTTTTCAATTTTAGTATTGTTGTATTTAATAATTATTACAATTTATTTGGTATTTAAAAAAAATAGGCAAGCTTATTTTGTTATATTTGGATGGCTTATTCTAGCAGTTGGTGGATTATCTATGTATTTATCAAGTACAGGTATTTTGAATATTTATAATAATTTTCCATATATTGTTGAAAGCTCATTATTACTGGAGGCAATATTATTTTCTATTGCTCTATCTGATAAAATAAATACCTTAAAAACAAAATTAATCATCCAAAAAAAGACAGAAAATGAAAGACTTGAACTTCAAGTAAAAGAGAAAACAAAAGACCTAAAGTTAAGTCTAGAAGAGAAAACTTTACTTCTTCAAGAGCTGAACCACAGAGTAAAAAACAATATGCAGATGATAGTCTCACTTATACGACTTCAAACAGATGATATAGATGACAAAAAGATACAAGCTTTATTTTTAACAACACAAAATAGACTAAATGCTATGAGTGAACTTCATGAGCTATTGTATCAAAAAGAGGATCTCTCTTATATAAATGCTTATGAGTACTTTACCACACTTATAGAAGGACTCCAAGAAACATACACTCAAGATGTGCTTATCAACTATACTATAGATACAGACCTACAAACAGAGCAGGCTATATCCTGTGGTATCATACTAAATGAGCTTGTAACAAACTGTTTAAAGTATGCATTTTATAATGAAAAGGGTGATGATAGATATATAGATGTATGTTTGACAAAATTGCAAGATAAATATACTTTGATAGTCAAAGACAATGGAGTAGGATATGATCAGAAAAAAATCAAGAGATCGTTTGGACTTATATTAGTTCATACATTAGTAGAATCAAAACTACAAGGTAGTATATCTATAGATACTAAACATGGGGTAGAAACAATAATGATATGGAGTGAAGAGAATGAAGAAGATTAAAATTTTAATAGTAGAAGACGAAATAGTTGCTGCGATGGATTTAAAAACTCAGATAGAAAAGATGAAATGTGAAGTGACAGCTATAGTACATACACAAAAAAGAGCATTAAACTCTATAGCACAAAATGAACCAGATATAATCATGATGGATATAAAACTAGGGAAAAATCAAGATGGTATAGAACTAGTAAAACAGATACAACAAAGCAAAAATATTCCGGTAGTATATATCACAGCTTTTTCTGATGATATTACTATGCAAAAGGCATTTGCCACAAATCCAATAGGCTATATAGTCAAACCTTTTAGCCCAAATGAATTAAGAACAAATATACAACTAGCAATCTATAAGCTAAGCCAAGTACCCCTAAAAGAGAGCAATGAAAATCATCACTACTTAGGCGAAGGATTTTATTTTGATATGGTTCAAAAAAATTTATATTATGATGACAACTTTGTAAAACTAGGATCTAAAGAGAGAGTTCTTTTATCTATACTTATTGATGCAAACTATACAAAAGTGAAGCAAGAAGATTTAGAAGATGCTATTTGGGATGGACACAAGCCATCACAAAGTGCTCTTCGTACTCTCCTTTATCGTCTGAAAGGGAAGCTGGGAAACAATATCATAGAGGTAACTTATGGTTATGGTTACAGCCTGAAACGACCAAAATAAGATTTTTACAGAACTATCGATGATGATCATACTTAAATCTAGAAAATATCTTTTCCTATATATTTAAAAATAAATTATGTGGTAATAATCAAGTAAAGAAAAACTGTAAGAAAAGATATACTATTTTACTGTAACAATATAAGTAATATATTAAATGTGACAATTACTGTGACAATCTTATGATACAATTTTAATACTAAAATTTGGAGGTGAATAATGATGGCAAATACAGTATTGGAGATGAATAAATCAGATGCACAAGAGCTTTTGGTAGTTACTATTGGGGTAGAAGTTGGTAAGAAAAAATGATTAATACAAGCATATCAGGTACAGCATTTACAGCGGTATCCACAGATGTAGTAAATCGTACTAATAAAGAGATGTCAGAAGAAGAAATATTTTCTTCTGGTGTTTCAAATAGTTCAAACGATTTACAAACACAAAAAGTGAAAGAAACATCAAATATATCTTATGAAACACAACATAAACTCTCAAACTCTTCATTAGTAGTATTTAATGATCCTACTAATGGGAAGTATGCAATAGTCTCTCTTCAAAATAGTACTATAGATATGCTAAAAAATCATTTTGGAGAAGATGATTTTTATAAAAGAGATGATGGTATCACTAGACTAGATAATAAAGCAGAAGCCTATGTAGCAGGATGGTTTGGAGATATAGCATATAAAAGAGAGTTTTTAAGTGCAGATTCAAATAAAGATGGTCTTTTAAGTGATAGTGAGTATGGTAGTACGAAAAATAGTTTTTCTCACCATGGTAATGTTTTGGGATTTGGAGATAGTCTTGAAATAAATACTTGGGTTGGTGATACTTACGAAAGTTCAAGTGCTTCTTCAAATAATTATATTAATCAAATGAAAAATAAGACAAATATTACAATTGATAAGCAACTTGATATAACTATAAATAATGATGATGACTTTAATAGTGAAATTAGTTTCGAAGAAGCTTTAACAACACATTATAATAAAAATACAGAGGATTCTATTATTCAACTTGCCAAAGATATGGTAGGTTTACCAAAAGAATTAGAAGATGCAATGATGATGGAAAAATTAAAAAAATTATCTGAACATAATGATGATAAAATAAGAGCAATGGTAAAACTTCTATTAGAAAAAGGGGATATATCTATGCTAGATACAACAGATAAAGAACTCCTTTCAAATGAATTATCAGAAGCCAACGAAGATGGTTCTGACATACAAAAAATAATGAATAAAAAATTAGATGAGTTATTAAAAATCGAAAAGTATAAGGAGTATGAGTGAATGTAAAAACCTACGGAACAGCTTTTACATCTTATGATGTAAAGGCTAACCAGAAAACAAAACTATACATAAATATCAATAGATTGTTTATCTGATAATAATGATAATCTATTAAACCAATCTATTTTTGGAATATTTTCTGGTAGTTCAAGTAAAGTCCCATCTTCATATTTTAAAGAGATAGATTCACCATTCATAAGTTCAAAACTATTTTTTAGTAAATCTTCTAATAAATCATAAGTCATAGGTGTATCTTCATCCCATTGTTCTAAAAGGATATATATAAATAATTCTTTTGCATTTTCAGCATTTAATAATGTTTCTAGTAAACTATTGAGTTTCTCACCACCTCCACTTACATCTACTTTATTTGTATCTGAATTTATAGTAAGTGTTAGTTTTGTATCTTTTGACGCAGGAATATTTTCTTGTTTTATCATTTCTGTTATTTGTTTACTTATTTTATCTCTTTGCAAAGATTCTGCTTTATTAAATATCCAGCCAGTTTCTCCTGTACCAAATCCCTTGCTTTGTCCCACATCATGAAAAGAACCATTTTCAAAATCTATAGTTAAAACCAAATCAGGAACAGTATCAAAATCTGCTTCTATAAGATCTGATAGTCTTCGAGACATTCCTTCTATAATCACAGGTTCCTTATTCTCATAAATATCAGTACGAGCATAAATACCTTCTGCAAAAAGAGTGATTATATCTGTTCCATCTTCTGTCACAAACTTTCCATCTACGATTTCTAGTTCATTTAACTTGTAACCTGTGTCTTCTTTTATGCTAGTAAAAGCATTATATTTATTTATTTTTTCTTTAGTATACTGGCTATTTGTTTCCCATTTAGTCTGTTTAATATGCGCAAATAATTCAGACCCATTTTTTTCATCCATTACAGCTTCTATAGAATTTATAAGCTTCGTATCATCAGTCCCAATTACTGTTACTTTACTACTATAAGGATCTACAGTAAAGCTAAGTTTTGTATCTGCTGGTATTGTTATATTATTTTTTTCGAGCAATTGAGCAAACTGTTCATTTATTTGTTCTCTGTTAAATTCTAGATTTAATGCTTTTTCATCAGTGAAGCTAAAAGTACCTATCACATCATAAACAAAAGGATCATAACTTGATACATTTGCATCACCTGTTTTTAAATATGCCATTTCATTTCTATATGCGTTATATCTATCATTTTCTGACAAATCAGAACGAAAATATTTAGAATTCTCATTTTTATATTTATCTTCGATATGTTGTGCAGGATCACCAAACTTTTTATCAAGTGCTACAGCTTGTGCATAATACTCATTTCGGATCTCTTTTCTTGCTATAGTTAAATCACTTGTATAGTCATTGTAAGCATTTAGTTCCGGTCCATTTGAAGATGAGATAGTGTTGTTAGTGATGTTTGTATTTGTAGATGTCGAAAGTGTAGACTCTCTTGGAGTAGTTATATCTACATATTGTGATGGAGTAGTTGAATTTATTCTCATTTGAAATCCTTTTTCTTTTTACTACAGATTATGGTATTAGATATTAACTTTAACTTTTCTTAAGCTTAGAATTATTTGAATTTTGTAGAAAATTTAAAAACTTTTTAAAAATGTGACACTATATGTGACAATGTTCAGTTATACTATTTTGTTTAGTAAGAAGAGTTTAACTCTTGAGGTGAAATAAAATATATTTATTTCAAAATATATAAAAATCATTATGGTTTATAATAAGGAAAATATTATGTTAAAAAATAGTTTTAAACAATTATTAAAATTGATGCTGCTTGTCTTTTTAGGATTTAGTACAAATGCAAATGCAGACTACGGTGCAATTGAAGGAAATTATAATATTAATCAAGCTTTTAATATAGGACCTTGGGAATATGGTGGTGGAGAGTTTGGGCTCTTTAATCCTGGCGAAAAAGAAGCTTATTTTTCATTTAT